>NZ_JBYTTI010000003.1:0-781271 GCF_058134365.1 Nocardioides sp. Z22_16 | reverse complement strand
AGTGTCACCACCAAGCACCCCGGTTGTGTCACCGATGTCCTGATACAGAACCGTCACCTACGTCCTGCGACATCACACAACGCCAGCGACTGACGTCTTGCGACGATCGTACACCTGTTCGAATACCGGCGCAACGGGTCAGTCGCCCAGCGAGCGCAGGAAGAGCTCCGTCGCCTCGGCGACGGCGTACTGGATCTCCGCCGACCGCACCGCGTCCCCGGTGACCATCGCGTGGTCCGCGTCCGGGATCTCCAGGACGTCGCGCCCGCCCCGCACCAGCTCGGCCGCCACGTCGGCGTCCCAGGCCTCGTCGGCCAGCCCTCCGACCAGCAGCTGCCGCCCGGTGTTGGCGGCGATCGCCTCCGCGACCTCCGGGACCGTCAGCAGCGGGGTGAGCCAGATGGCGTCCAGGCCCCGCTCCGCGGCGTACGACGCCGCCCGGGTGCCGAGCGACTTGGCGACCAGGAGCACCTCCCCCGGCCCGTGAGCCGACTCCTCGGCGAGCGTCTCCTCCACGTGACGACGCACCCAGGCCTCGGGGGCGTCGTGGTCGGCCGGGGTCATCGCGGTGGTGTCCCACCAGACCTGCCGCACCGTGAAGCCGTGCTGGAGCAGCCCCTGCCGGGCGAACTCCAGCAGCGGGGCGCTCGGGGCGTAGGCGCGCCCCGGGAGGACGAGCGCCAGCCCCCGGCTCGGGCCCTCCGGCTCCCACCGGACGGGCAGCCCCCCGAAGGTCACCGGTCGACCCCGACAGCGTCGGGCGCCAGCAGCTCCTCCGAGCGCAGCAGCTCCCGCGGGATGCCGAAGGCGTCGACCAGGTCGACCGCGAGGGGGCGGATCTTGCGGCAGAGGCTGTTGACCTCGCGGGTGATCGCCTTGCTCCGGGCGATGGAGAGCCGCCCGTGCTCCATGAACCAGGCCCGGTCGGCCTCGATCACCGAGAGCGCGTAGAGGTCGCAGAGCAGGTTGAGTGCGACCTTCTCGTCGCCCTCGGGAAGCCCGGCGTTCTTCGCCACGAACGCCTCCAGCACCAGCCGTTCGACGTGCGCCCGGGCGGCACCGATGACGTGGTCCTGCACCTCGGAGAAGACGTCGCCGGGGTTGCCCCCGGCGTCCACCCCCGCCTTGAGCCGCCGGGCCACGCCGCCGAGCATGTGCTCCTCACGGAACCGGAGCATCACCACCTGGTAGTGGGGGTCGAGCAGGCCGGCCTCCTGGTCCCACTCGTCGCCGCCGGGCAGCACGTCCTTGATCCGCTCGAGCAGCTTGTGGACGGCGGTCTTCTCCAGCACGGTCTCGACCGCGAGGCCGGTGACGAAGCGGACCATCCCGAACTGGTCCATCTCCTCGAACTCGCCCGCGTAGTCGGTGAGCAGGCCCTTGGCGACCAGCTGGAGCAGGACGTGGTTGTCGCCCTCGAAGGTGGTGAAGACGTCGGTGTCGGCCTTCAGCGCGTGGAAGCGGTTGGTCGACAGGTAGCCCGCGCCCCCGCAGGCCTCCCGGCACTCCTGGATGGTGCGGGTGGCGTGCCAGGTGCCGTAGGCCTTGGTGCCCGCGGCCCGCGACTCCAGCAGGCGCCGGGTCTCGGCGTCGTCGGCGATGCCGGAGAAGACGTCGTGGAGCTGGTCGGCGACCACCTCCTGGGCGAAGTGCATGGCGTAGTTCTCGGCCAGCAGCGGCAGCAGCCTGCGCTGGTGCATCCCGTAGTCGAGCAGGCGCTGCTCGGTGTCGGGGTCGGCGGCCTCGAACTGGCGCCGCTTGTCGCCGTACTTGATCGCGATGGCCAGCGCCACCTTGGCGGCGTTGATCGCCGCACCGCCGACCGAGACGCGTCCCTGGACCAGGGTCCCGAGCATGGTGAAGAACCGGCGCCCCGGACTCTCGATCTCGCTGCTGTAGACGCCGTCCTCACTCACCTCGGCGAACCGGTTGAGCAGGTTGCCGCGCGGCACCCGGACCCCGTCGAACCAGAACCGGCCGTTGTCCACGCCGTTGAGGCCC
This sequence comes from Nocardioides sp. Z22_16, assembly GCF_058134365.1. Classification (NCBI taxonomy): domain Bacteria; kingdom Bacillati; phylum Actinomycetota; class Actinomycetes; order Propionibacteriales; family Nocardioidaceae; genus Nocardioides; species Nocardioides sp. Z22_16. The sequence continues at coordinate 779,270 of NZ_JBYTTI010000003.1, read as the reverse complement.
ATCTTGGGGCCGCAGTCCTCGATCCGGACGCCGGGGGCCGGCTCGCCGTCGACGCGGACCGGGACGACGAAGGCGTGCACGCCGTGCCGCTCGCCGGCCACCTCGAGCTGGGCGAAGACCACCGCGAGCTCGGCGTGCCGGGCGGCGTTGCCGATGTAGTCCTTGCGGGACGCGTCGTCGGGGGTGGTGATGACGAACTCAGCGGTCTCGGGGTCGTAGACGGCGACGGTGCCGAGCGCCTGCACGTTGGAGCCGTGCCCGGTCTCGGTCATCGCGAAGGAGCCCATCAGCCGGCCGCTGATGATGTCGGCCATCCACCGGTCGTGGTGCTCCTGGGTGCCGAGCTGGAGGATCGCCCCGCCGAAGAGGCCGAACTGCACGCCGACCTTGACCAGCACCGAGAGGTCACCGAGGGCGAGGGTCTCGAAGGCGGCGATGGAGGCGCCGATGTCGCCGCCGCCGCCGTACTCCGCGGGCAGGCCCATCCCGGTCTGCCCGGTGGCCGCGAGCTCGACGACGACCTCCTTGACGCGCTCGCGGAACTCCTCGCCGGTCAGCTCCTCGGCCTCGGCGAGCAGCCCCGCGTGCTCGACCAGGTTGTCGCGCACCAGCTGGCGGACCTCGGCATACCTGCCGTCGAGGAGCCTCGTCAAGGCCTCGACATCGACCGCCGGCTGGCGGTATCCCTTGTCCTGGACGGACTCCTCGGCGGCGGTGGCTTCGGCGGGGCTCAGGGGCTCGGCAGACATGTGCCAGACGGTACCCACCGGCAGGAGGGGCAATCGAGATGGGCGACCTGATCTACACCGCGGTGACGTCGCTGGACGGCTACGAGGCGGACGAGCAGGGGAGCTGGGACTACGCGGTCCCGGACCCCGAGGTGCACCTGGCCCTCAACGCGCTCCAGGCGCGCGTCGGCATGATGCTGCTCGGCCGCCGGACCTACGACGTGCTCGCGGTCTGGGAGACCCTCGGCGACGACCCGGAGCTCTCCGACGTCGAGCGGGAGTACGCCGCACTGTGGCGCGGCTGCGACAAGCTCGTCTACTCCCGCACCCTGGCGGAGCCACGCAGCACCCGGACGAGGATCGTCGACGACTTCATGCCGGCCGAGGTGGCGCAGCTCAAGGCCGCCTCCGAGCGGGACCTCGCGATCGGCGGCCCCGGGCTCGCCGCGCAGGCCCTGGCCGCGGGGCTGGTCGACGAGGTGCACGTCTTCGCCGCCCCGGTGCTGGTGGGCGGCGGGCTCCGCGGCCTGCCCCAGGGCATGCGGCTCGACCTGCAGCTGCTCGACGTGCGCCGGTTCGGGAACGGGGTGGTCCACTCGGCCTACGCGGTGGGCGGTCGGTAGCCTCAGCCGCGTGACTCCCACCCGACCCGAGCCCGAGGACTCCCCCTTCGGCCGGCTGGGCTACAACTTCTCGATCGTCGGCGCCCAGAAGTCGGGCACCTCCACGCTGTCGGGGACGATCAGCCAGCACCCGCTGGTCTGCCGTCCGCCGCGCAAGGAGGCGCACTTCTTCAACGACGAGGAGTACGACTGGGCGCACCCCGACTACGAGCGCGACTACACCGCCCCGAAGCGGGCCAGGATCCACCGGATGGTGGGCGACTCCACCCCGGTCTACCTGATGTGGCCGCAGGCGCTGGAGCGGATGGCGGCCTACAAGCCGGACATGCCGCTGATCGCGATCTTCCGCGACCCGCTCGAACGGCTCTTCTCGCACTGGACGATGCTGCGCACCCGGCACCCGGACTGGCCGGACTGGCCGGGCTTCCTCACCGAGTTCCGCCCGACCTCCTTCCCCACCACGCTGCCCGAGGGGGTGCGGCCGATGCGCTACAAGCACCTGTCGGGGATCGCCCGGGGGTTCTACGGCGCGCAGCTCGCGCACGGCTTCGAGGTCTTCGACCGCGAGCAGTGGCTGCTGCTGGAGTTCCGCCAGATGCTGGCCGACTACGACTCGGTCGTCGACCGGGTCACCGACCACCTGGGGCTGCCCCGCTTCGAGGAGCGGCCCCCGCTGCGCAACCGCTACGCCGGCGCCGAGCTGGTGCCGGGGACCGCGCCGACCGCCGAGGACCTGGCCGCCCTGGCACAGCTCTACGCCGACGACCTGGCCCTCTTCACCCGGCTGACCGGGATCGACACCTCGCACTGGCCCACCACGCGGATCCTGGGCGGGGAGCTGGATCCCGGCGAGCTGGCGGCCCGCTTCGCCACCCGCGTCGCCCCGGCCTGAGGCGGCGCCTACGGGCGGGCGTAGAAGGTGGGCGCCCGCCAGTAGTACATCGACTCCCTGACCACCGGGCGGCCGGTGCGGGGGGCGTGGACGATCATCCCGTCGCCGACGTAGAGGGCGACGTGGAAGATCGAGCCGGGACTCGACGACGAGCTCCAGAAGACCAGGTCGCCGGGGACCAGCTGGCCGGCCCCGATCGGCGTGGAGGCGGCGTACTGACCCACCGAGTAGTGCGGCAGCGACACGCCCCCCGCGGCCCAGGCCTGAGCGGTCAGCCCGGAGCAGTCCCAGGCATCGGGACCGGAGGCGCCCCAGCTGTAGCGGTCGCCGAGCTGGGCGGTGGCGAACGCGACGGCCGCCCGGGCACCCGACGCCGGCGCGGGAGCCGGAGCCGGAGCCGGAGCCGGAGCCGGAGCGAGGGTGGGGGCCGGCGCCGGGGTGGAGACGGGGGTGGGCGCGGGAGTGGGAGCGGGAGTGGGCGCCGGGGTGGCGACCCGCGTGGGCGTGGGCGCCTGGGTCGGGGTGGGCCGGGGCGTCGGAGCCGGGGTGGGCCTGGGCGTCGGAGCCGGGGTGGGGGCGGAAGTGGGGGTGGGGGTGGGGGACGGTGCCGGCTGTGGCGTGGCCCGCTGCCGGCGCTCGGCCTCGCGCGCGGCACGGCGCGCCTGGGCCGCCTCCTCGCGGCGTCGCTGCTCCGCCGACCGGGCGGCGGCCTGCGCCGCGCGCTCCTCGAGCCGCGTCTGGCGCCGCTCGGCCAGTCGCACGCTGATGCCCTGGAGGGTGGCGAGCTCGGCGACCAGCTCGCTCTTGCGCGCGGCGAGCTCGACCGCCTCGGCGGAGGCTGCGGCCGCTGCGGACTCCGCCGCCTCACGGCTGCGCCGCGCCTCGTCGGCCAGCTCCTGGGCGCGGGCCTCGGCCGACTCGGCACCGTCGACCGCCACCTCGGCGAGCGTGGCGGAGGCCCGGAACCGGTCGTAGCCGCTCTCCAACGCCTCGACGGCGTTGGCGGTGGTGACCGAGCGCTCCAGATAGGTCGTGATGCCGTCGGACTCGACCATCGCGGCCAGCCCGGCGACCTGCGGGGCCGCCTCGTAGGAGCGGACCAGGGTCGCGCCGTACGCCTCCTGCTGCTCCGCCAGGTCACCGGTCGCGGCCACGGCGGCGACGCGGGCCGCCTCGGCGGCGGCCTCGGCCTGCGTCAGCTCCCAGCCGGCGCGGTTGGCGTTCTCGGCCGCCCGGGCGGCCCGGACCGCCGACTCGTCGAGGCGGTGGTTGGCCAGGGCCAGCTCCGCGCGGACCGTGGAGACGCCGCGGGCGGCCTCGGCGGCGGCCTGCTCCGCGGCGGCCACCTCGTCGGCGGACGGCACCGGCTCGTCGGCGGCCCCGGCGGAGGTCCCCATCAGGACGAGCGCCAGCAGCGACGCCAGCACGGGCGTCAGGTGGAGCGCATGGGTGCGGTGGTGCCGACGGCTGCGCACGGTGGTTCCCCTTGCCTGGCCTTCAGCCTGCCCGGTGGGTCACCGAGCCGGCTGCGCCTCGGGCGGCTTCCCCACCGTCCGAGACACAGCAGGCACGTTAGTGCGCTTTCGTCACATTGGAAACAAAAACGCCATGTTTTCTGCGACACACCGGCGTGTCTCCTTGACGTACTACACCGATGTAATTCGTTGTTCGCCCTCAGCGGACGGGTCGACCGGCAGCCGCGCCGACGTCGAGGACGAGTTGAGCAGGAGGCCACGCTTGGTGAACTTCTGCCCCGCCGCCAGCCCGCCGACGTAGAAGGAGACCAGCGCGATCGCGACTCCGGCGATGTCGTCGGCCACGTAGTGCCACCCGAAGTAGAGGGTCGCGATGACGGTGACCCCGAAGTTGATCCAGAAGACGATCTTCACGGTGCGGCTGCGCATCGTGTACTGGATCATCAGCGCGACCAGCAGGGTGACGCCGGTGTGCAGGCTGGCGAAGCCGGCCACGGACTGGACCGCCCCCTCGATCCCGTCGTGGATCACGCCCTTGCGGGCGTAGAAGAGCGCCTCCATCAGCGCGCTGGTGCCGGTCTCCGGCAGGTCGGCGTAGAGCCACGGGTAGCGGAAGCCGGGGCCCAGCGTGGGCAGGGCGTAGTACGACGCCGTCCCCAGCGTCCAGATCAGCACCTGGGAGTTGGCGAACCAGTACCCGAAGGTGATGTTGCGCGACCAGACCAGGAAGACCGCGACGCCGATCGGCACCAGCGGCAGGAACCACAGGTAGATGGTGGAGAGGAAGAAGGCACTGAAGCTGGTGCCGAAGACCGTGTGCAGCACCTCGGCCGGCTCGGTGCCGCCGAACATCGCCCGGTCGAGCACGTGGAGCTCGCGGTCGTACTTCTTGTCGCCCATGATGAACGGCAGGAACGACTTGAGGTTCCGGTAGCTGACGTAGGTGACGTAGAAGCAGACGATGCCGAGCACCACGAGGGTGAGCCGCTCGCGGTTCCAGTGGCTGTGCCAGCGCTCCTTCATGGCGGACCACCCCGCGCGGGGACGGCCCTTGCCCTCCCAGAAGAAGCGGGGAAGCATGTCGGCCAGCAGGGCTGCCCCGACCAGCAGCGGGAGCCGGACGGCGGCCGGGCCCAGGAACCCCTCGGGGTCCACGAGCGGTCGGTCTAACGAGATCGAGGCCACCAGGGCGAGGAGCCCCATGGTGGCCGCGACGCCGATGAGCAGGACGTGGGCGCGGCGATACACCCCCGCATCCTAGAGAGTTCCGGGCAACTCCGCCCGGACGGGCGTCGGCACCGGCGCGAGCCGGCTCGCGTCGACGGAGAGACGCACCCGCTCCCCCACCGTCACCGCCAGGTCGCGGCGGGCCACCGCGTGCAGGCCTCCCAGGCCCGGCACGTCGACCTGGAGCCGGAGCAGCTCCGGGGTCGCCGCCGCCAGGGTCACCGTCGCCTCCAGGGGCCCGTCGGGGTCCACCCGCAGGGCGGACCTGCGCAGCGCCAGCGCGCCCTCGCGGGGCAGCCCCGCGGCCTCGGCGAGCCGGTGGGCCGCCGGCCCGGTGAGCACCGTCGCGTAGCCCAGGAAGACGGCCGTCTCCGGGGTGGCGGGCGCGGCCCAGACCTCGGCGATGGGTCCGTCCTGCACCACCCGGCCGCGGGACATCACCGCGAGACGGTCCGCGACCGTGAACGCCTCCTCGTGGTCGTGGGTGACCATCACCGCGGTGGTCCGCGAGCTGGTGAGGATCTCCCTCAGGTCCCGGGCCAGCGACTCGCGCAGCGCCGCGTCCAGGGCCGAGAGCGGCTCGTCGAGGAGCAGCAGCCGCGGTCGGACCGCCAGGGCGCGGGCCAGCGCCACCCGCTGCCGCTCCCCGCCCGAGAGCGTCGCCGGCATCCGGGGGCCGTAGCCGGCGAGCCCCACCAGGTCGAGGAGCTCGGCCACCCGGCGGGCCACCTCGGCCCGCGGACGCCGGGCCAGCCGCAGCGCGTAGCCCACGTTGCGCGCCACGTCGAGGTGGCCGAAGAGCTGCCCGTCCTGGAACATCAGCGCGAAGCCGCGGCGATGGGTCGGTCGCCCGCGCAGGTCCTCGCCCGCGAAGCGGATCGTCCCGGCCGAGACGGGCTCCAGGCCCGCCACCGCGCGCAGCAGCGTGGACTTCCCGCAGCCCGAGGGCCCGAGCACGGCGAGGACCTCCCCGGGGGGCACCTGCACGGTGACGTCGACGACGGCGGGGCTGCCGTCGTAACGCACCTCGACGTGGTCGAGCTCGAGCGCCGGGTCGGTACCAGCCATGTCAGAAGGTTCCCACGCTCGGCACCCGCAGCCGCTCCACGGCCAGCACCACCAGCGCGGTGGTCGCCGCGAGGACCACCGAGGCCGCCAGCGCCATCCCGTAGTTCATCTCCCCCGGGTGCCCGATCAGCCGGAAGATCACCACCGGCACGGTGGGGCGCTCGTCGCGGGCCAGGAACGAGGTCGCCCCGAACTCGCCGAGGGAGACCGAGAAGGCGAAGCCGCCGGCGGCCAGCAGCGGCTTCCACACCACCGGCAGGTCGACGGTGACCCAGGTGCGCAACGGGCCGGCGCCCATCGAGGCGGCCGCCTGGCGCAGCCGGTCGTCGATCCCCGCCAGGACCGGGACCAGGGTCCGCAGCACCAGCGGAAGCGCCACCAGCGCCTGGGCGATCGGCACCAGCAGGGCCGAGTCGCGCAGGTCGACCGGCGGCCGGTCGAGGGTGATGAGGAAGCCGAAGCCGAGGGTGACCGCGGAGACCCCGAGCGGCAGCATGAAGAGGGCGTCCACCCCGGCCCGCAACCGGCGCTCGGTGCGGCTGTGGGAGCGCCGCGTCACGACCACCGCGAGCAGCAGCCCGAGCAGCAGCGCCATCCAGGTGGCGTCCACGGCGATCCGCAGCGAGTTGACCAGCGCCTCGGTCACCGGGACCAGCAGGGCCGCGTCGTCGCCCCGCCCGTCCAGGGCCCGGTAGTTGTCCAGGCTCCAGCTCCCGCGCACCCGCAGCGACCCGAGCAGCAGGGTGAGGAGCGGCGCCGCGACGAAGCCCAGCAGCAGCGCCGTCATCCCCAGCGCCCAGACGTCGTGCCTGCCCGGGCGCCTGGGGCGGGAGACCCGGCGGTCGACCGCGGCGGTGGTCGCGCGGAGGCGACCGGTCACCAGGAGCAGCCCGGCGACCACGGCGAGCTGGAGCAGCGAGAGGGCGGCGGCCGCCCGCAGGTCGAAGAGGGTGGTGGTCAGCAGGTAGATCTCGGTCTCCACGGTGGCGTGCCGCACCCCGCCGAGGGTGAGCACGATGCCGAAGGCGGTGGCGCAGAAGAGGAAGACCACCGAGGCGGAGGAGACGATCGCCGGGCGCAGCGCGGGCAGGGTCACCGTGCGCAGCACCTGCCACGGAGTGGCGCCGAGCGCGGCAGCGGCCTCGGCCGGGCGCGGGTCGAGCGACTCCCAGGCGGCCCCGACCCCACGCACCACCACCGCGGAGTTGAAGAAGGCCAATCCCAGCACGATGGCGACCGGGGTGCCGTCGAGCCCGAGGAAGCCCAGCGGACCGGACTCCCCCAGCAGCTCCCGGAAGGCGACGCCGACCACCACGGTGGGCAGCACGAACGGCACCAGCAGGGCGGAGCGGACCAGCCGGCGGCCCGGCAGCGCGAGCCGGTTGAGGGCGTACGCCGCCGGCAGCCCCAGCACCATCGAGAGGAGCGTCCCGGCCAGCGCAGAACCGACCGTGAAGGCGAGCACCCGCAGCACCCGGGGCCGGCGCAGCACCTCGAGCACCCCGCCTGGGTCGAAGGTGCCGTCGACCCAGAACCCGCGGGCGACCATGCCGGTCACGGGCAGCACGAAGAAGACGCCCAGCACCAGCAGCGGCCCGGCGGAGAGCCCGGCGAGCGCCAGCAGCCGCCGGGTCACCGGGTGGTGAGCTCCGTCCACTCCTGGAGCCAGCGCTCCCGGTTGGCCGCGATCTCCTCCGGCGCCACGGTGAAGGGCTCCTCGGGCTGGACCGCGTGGGCCGCCCAGGCGGCGGGCAGCTCGACGGACCTGTCGACCGGGAAGACGTACATCGACTCCGGCAGCGCCTCCTGCACCGACCGCTGCACCAGGAACTCCACCAGCGCCTGCGCCCCCTCGGGGTTGGCCGCCCCCTCCAGCACGCCGGCGTACTCGACCTGGCGGAAGCAGGTGTCGAGCAGCGCGCTGGTCGTGGAGCGCTTCTTCCCCTCGGGCACGGTGAACGCCGGCGAGGAGTCGTAGGAGAGCACGATCGGGCGGCTGCCGTTCTCCCCGCCCTGGGTGAAGTCGGTGTAGTAGGCGTCGCTCCACCCGTCGACGATCTTCACGCCGTTGTCGAGCAGCGACTGCCAGTAGTCGGGCCACCCGTCGCCGAAGGCGGCCACCGTGGTGAGCAGGAACGCCATCCCGACCGAGGAGGTCGACGCCGCGGGGACGACCATCAGGTCCCGGTACTCCGGCCGGGCCAGCTCCTGCAGCGTCCGCGGCGGCTTCTCGCCGCGCTCGGCGAACCACGTGTCGTCGACGTTGACGCAGACGTGGCCCACGTCGACGGGGGTGAGCCGGTCGGCGCCCTCGGGGAGGTCGTACTTCTCCGCGCCGACCGGGAGCGGCGGGTCGTAGGGGGCGAAGACGCCCTCCGCTAGCACCCGCGAGGCGAAGGTGTTGTCGATGCCGAAGGCGGCGTCCCCGGTGGGGTTCTCCTTGGTCAGGCCGAGCTTGGCGCTCAGCGCGCCGGCGTCGCCGGAGGCCCGGACGATCAGCTCCAGGTCGTGCTGCTCGCGGAACTCCTCGACCAGCTCCTCGGGGAGCTGGAAGGAGTCGTGGGTGACCAGGATGACCTTGCGGCGGTCGTCCGACCCGGCCGCGTCGTCCCGGTCGTCACCGAGGGCGCTGCAGCCGGCCGTGACCGCGCTGAGCACCGCCACGGTCGCGAGGAGGGCATGGGACTTCACTTCTCTGACTCCCTTCGCCGGTGCTAACCGGTGCAGGTTCGGAGGGTCTGCGGCTTCGTCCGCACTCTCAGCACATGAGCGTCGTCGCGACGCCGGGTGCTCCCCTGTCTGGTACGGCCACCCTACCGGTAGCCGAGACGTCGCAGCAGGGGCCACGACAGGGCGGTCACCAGCCGCCGGTCCCGCGCCGGCATCCGGCGGCGCCACTCCTCGTCGGCCCGCAGCTCGGTGCGCCCGGTCCGGAAGCGCATCGGGTTCCCCGCCACCGAGTGGCAGGGCCCGAGCTCGACCTCGTGCGGCCCGAGCATCGGCAGCGCCGGGCTGCCGGGCAGCTCCAGGGCCTGCCAGGCGGCGGCCACCGTCCCCGCCGGGTCGGCGACCAGGTCCTCGTAGCGCAGCCGGGCCAGCGGGGTCCCCCGCCACGAGAGCCCCGCCACGGTGAGGTTGCCCGAGACCCACAGGGCCGTGCTCCGGGCCGGCGAGAAGCGCGGCATCGGCTCGCCCCCCGCCTCCGGGCGGGCCACGGTCTTGGCCCAGGAGTACGCCACCCCCCGCGGGTCGCGGACCACGTGCAGGGCGCGCAGGTCCAGGTCGGGCAGGTGACTGAGGGTGACCGCCGTGGGGATCTCCTTGCTGGAGTCCACCAGGACCCGGGCGCCGCCCACCTCACGGGCCGCGGCGTAGACGGCACGGAAGTGCCCGGCGTACTCCAGCACCGCCCGGCGGGTGGCGGGCGGCGGGGTGCGGCGCACGGTGCGCGGCAGGCGGCGCTGCCGGTCGACCTCCTCCTTGAGGTGGGCGAGCCGGTCCACGTCGACCTGCCCCCAGCCGCCGAAGGCCCGCTGTCCCACCGCGGTCCAGAACGGGCAGGCCGAGAACGCCGCGCCGCAGGCGCAGAGCTCGTCGCGGCGGACGCCGCGCTCCCAGAGGTGGACCACCTCCCCCAGGAGGGTCACCCCGTCCATCTCCCCCAGCAGCCGCTCCAGCAGGGTGGAGCCGCTGCGGCCCCATCCGGCCAGGTAGAGCACCAGCGGGTCGGCTCCGACCGCCCGGGGAGCGGACGGGGGCGTGCGGGACGGCTCGGTCATGGTGGCCAGAGCCTAGGGTGCGGTGGTGACCTCCGTCCCGGACTCCGCGCTCTTCCGCCCCGGGCTGCGCCCCAGCCGCCGGCACCGGTTCGTCGCCTGGGCGCTGCCGCGGGTGCGCCGCACCGGCGAGCTGGTCGACCCCGAGCGGGAGCGAGCCGGCCTCGAGCGGCGCTACCGGGGCCGGGAGCCGGCCCTGCCCACCTTCCTGGTGCCGCGTTTCGCGCGGCGGTTCGCCGTGACGCGCGACGACTCGGCCGGCTACCCGAGCTGGGTGCTGACGCCCCGCCGGCCCGGTCCGGCTGCCGGCCGCCTCACCGTGCTTCACCTGCACGGGGGCGGCTACGCGCACCCGCTCGACCCCTTCCACCTGCGGTGGGTCTGCCGGGTCGCCACGGCGACCGGGGCCCGGGTGGTGCTGCCGGACTATCCGCTGGCGCCCGGGCACACCTGGCGTGACTCCTTCGCGGCGACCGTCGCGCTGGTGACGCGCTGGGCCGACGAGGCTGCCGCGAGCGGGGGCGAGCTGGTGCTGAGCGGGGACTCCGCGGGCGGCGGCTACGCGCTGGCGGTGGCGCAGGCGATGCGCGACGCCCGGGGTCCACGGGCCGCGCGGCTGGTGCTCGTCTCCCCCTGGGTGGACCTGGCCGGCACCACGCCGGAGGAGACCGCCCGGGCCACCGCGCAGGACCCGTGGCTCTTCGCGGGCAAGGTCGCGGCCTACGCCCGGTGGTGGGCGGGCGGCGAGGAGGACCTCACCCGGCCCGAGGTCTCACCGGCGCTCGGCTCGCTCGCGGAGCTGCCGCCCACCCTGCTGCTGTACGGCACCCGCGACACCCTGGCGCCCGGCTGCCGGCTGCTGGCGCGACGGGGCGCGGAGGCCGAGTGGGACCTGCTCGCGGTGGAGGAGCCGGGGCTGCTCCACGTCTATCCGCTGCTGCCGCTGGTCCCCGAGGCCCGGCGGGCGACGGCCCAGGTGTGCGCCTTCCTGAGCGGGGCTCAGCCGCGGTAGACCTCGGTGCCGTCCACCTCGCCGCGGGCGAGCTCGCCGCGCGCCACCAGCAGCTCCAGGTGGGCCCGGGTCTCCATGGTGGCCAGGGAGGCGTTGAAGACGTCCAGCGTCGCGAAGGCGTGGGCGTGGCGGGTCCAGGGCAGCTGCCGGGCGACGTCGTACGCCGTGAGCTCGCACGGCTGGGCGCTTCCCCCGAAGGCGGCCAGGCAGAGCTCCAGCCGGTGCGCGTGGTGGGCGAGCAGCTCCTCGACCCGGGCGTGGGTGGAGTCCGTCACCGGGCCGTGGGCGGGCAGCAGCCGCAGGTCGGGCATCGCCCGCACCTTGGCCAGGGAGGCGAGGAAGTCGCCCAGCGGCTGCTCCGGCAGGACCGCCTCGAAGCCGATGGAGGGGGTGATGGTGGGCAGCACGTGGTCGCCGGCGAAGAGCAGCCCGGCCCGGTGCTCGGCGAAGACGTAGTGCCCCTGGGTGTGGCCGGGGGTGTGCACCGCGTCGAGCGTGCGGTCCCCGACGGTCAGCGTCAGGTCCCGGTCCAACCAGGTGTCGGGGTCCGCCCACACGGAGAGGTTCTCGGTGGCTCCGGTGTCGACGTCGCCCCACTGCCGGGCGAGGTCGTGGGCGCCGGCCCGCCCCAGCAGCGCCACGTGCGGGTCGCGGTGCAGGCCCTGCCGGATCGCCTCGAGCGCGGGCCTCTCGGCGAGCCCGAGGGTGACCCGCGCCCCCGTCTCGGCGCGGAGCGCGACGGCCTGGGTGTAGTGGTCGCGGTGCACGTGGGTGACCAGGAAGGAGCCGATGTCGGCGACCGTCCGGTCGAGGACGGCCAGCGACCGGTCCAGCACCTCCCGCGACGCCTCGAGGGCCCAGCCCCCGTCGACCAGGGTCAGCCCCTCCGGCGTCTCGAGGGCATAGACGTTGACCGCGCGCAGGCCGTCGCTGGGCAGCGGCAGCGGGATGCGGAAGACGCCGGGCGCCACTGGCCACGCGCCCTCCGCGGTCCAGTGCTGCCCGGAGTCCGGGGAGATGGCGGTGGCGGTCGTGGCGGGGGTCTGCACTGTGCCCAATGTAGGTGACGTGCCTCGCCCGCCACGGGGCGAGGGGTCTCAGGGTCTGGTTTCCCCGGGACACCGGCGAGGGCCGTGGGGCACCCTGTCTGGCATGCCTCCACCGCCCTCCGGCCAGCTCGCCTCCTGGCGCCGCGCCGCGACGGTGGCCGGGACCACGATGGCCGCGACGCTCGCGGCCGCCCTGGTGCTGGCCTGGCTGCTCGCCACCGAGGCGATGTCGACGGAGCAGCTGCTCACCACGGCCGGCGCGCTGGTCACCGGGGCCTTCGGGGCCGGGGTCGAGGGGCGGATGAGCGGCAGCTTCGTGGTGGTCGGGGGCACCGCCGAGGGCAGTGCCCACGTCGTGCCGCTGACCCTGACGCTGCTGGCGCTCACCACCGCCGCCCTCTCCTTCCGGCGTGCCGTGCGGCAGGCGGCCGGTGGTCTCGACGCGCTGGTCGACGCAGCCCGTGCCGCCTGTCTGCTCGCGGCCCTGGTGCTCGTGCTGGCGCTCCTCTCCCGCACCGACTCCGGCGGCATCCTGGTCGCGCTGGACTGGATCACCGCGCGCGACGCCGACCAGGTCACCGGCGAGGCGCGGGTGGTGGCGTGGCAGGCCCCGCTGGGCGCCTTCACCGTCACCTTCGCGGTGCTGGCGGCCGTCGCCCTGCTCCGTCCCGACGGGTGGTCCTCCGGCGTCAGCCGGTGGGTCGACCGGCTGCGGGCGCCGCTGCGGGGCGTGGTGACGTTCGTGCTGCTCCTCCCGCTCGCCGGGCTGGCGGGCCTGCTGATGCTGGCCGGGGGCGAGGAGGCCCCCACCGGCGACCTCGAGGCCGCCAGCGGGGTGGGGCTGGTGCTGGCCCTGGTCGCCAGCTGGGGCTATGCGGTCGTGGCACTGGGGGCGCTCGGCCCGGCCGGGCGCACCGTCGCCGGCACCGCCTCGGGCGAGCTCGACGTCGGCATCGGCGTCTTCCAGGAGCGGCTCGGCCACTGGACCGAGCTCGAGCCGGGGCTGTGGGCCGCGATCCCGCTCACCGTCGTCGTGCTGGCCGTCTCCGCCCTCCGGGTGGTGCGCGCGTCCACCGAGGCGCGTCGGGTGCCGGGCGACCTGCTGCGCTGGCTGGCGCTGCTGGCGGTGGCGCTGCCGGTCCTGGGCCTGGCCACCCGGCTCTCCGGCTCGGGCAGCGCCGAGGGCCAGGTCTGGGGGGACGAGGGCAGCGGCGAGCTCGCGGCGACGCTCGGGGTCGCGGTGGTGCCGGCGACCCTCTCACTCCTGGCGGTGGCGGCGCTCGTCGCGGCGGCGGTGGGGTGGCGGGCCACCCGGAGCAGTCAGCCGGCCTTGTCCTCTCCCCACCCGCAACGCACACTTGAGGAAACCCCTGTGGCCGTCGTCACAGAAAAGACCTCCCATGGACACCCTCCTCCCCCACCTCCGTGAGAGCCACCGCGTCCTGGAGGACCGGCTGGCCCGGGCGGAGGTCGCCCACAGCGCGACGGATCCCCGGGACGGCTACCCGGCGATCGACGTCTTCCTCACCGCGATCTCGCGGCACAACGCGGCCGTCCTCGCCGTCCTGGTGCCCGCGGTCCGCCACAAGCTGACCCAGGGTCACGACCTGGCGCGCATCTTCGTCCAGCAGAGCCGGCGGTTCGAGCTCGCCCTCAACCAGGTGAAGGCCAAGGTCCACGGCTCCCCCTACGCCCAGCGTCGCAGCTGGACCTCGCTGTGGTCCGACACCCGCCGGGAGTTCGAGCACCTCTGGATCCTGGAGGAGTCACTGGCCGGGGCGCTCGTGGCGGCCCGGGTCGAGATCGACCCGGACTGGAGCACGGTGCTCGACCGAGTCGAGATCTACCCGCCCACCCGGTCGCAGCCGTGGGTCCCCCACCAGGGCATCCGGGCGCACCTGGCCCGGGCGACGACCGCGGACGGCAACGGCCTCTGGCACGTCAGGCGATGAGCTGGACCTCGTCCCGCGTGGACAGGTCGTCGGTGAGGACGTGCTTCTGCTCGGCGCCGCACCAGCAGGTGAAGGTCATCTCGGGGCCCTCGGGGGTCTCGGCCACCGCGTGGCCCAGGCTCGGAAGGTCAGCTGGACCTTGTCGCACGCGGTGCAGTGGCGGGTGAACAGCATGGGTACCTCCTCGAGGCAGTCGGCAGACCAGCTCACCTGCTTCCTCATCCAGTCCATCACCGAGCCCCTGACCCCGCGGGGCCATCCTGCGGGGTCTGGCACCGCCCACCGCCTGGGTCAGCCCCAGTAGGAGTGCCAGCCCTTCTGGTCCCGGTACTCGTGGAAGGTGATCCGCACCTCGCGGTCGGAGTCGCACCGCGGATAGGCCCGAACCTGGTAGCGGTAGCCGCTGCGCCACGCGCTGCGCTCCTCGCGCCTCCCGGGGTGGTCGAAGACCTCGGCGACCCGGCGCAGGCTGCCCCCGGCGCCGCCCTTGGCGACGTCGACCGCCTGCCACTCCCCCGGCGTCACGCAGTCGCGGTGGTCCACCACGGTGGGCAGGTCGTAGGTCACCCGCACCGGTCCGAGGGTCGCCGCGGTCCCCCGCGCCACGCTGACGGTCACCAGGTAGGTGGTGGCACCGGTGCGGGCCCCGTCAGCCCGCACGTAGCGGCCCGTGCTGTCCGGGTCGTAGGTCCGCGCCACCGAGCTGCGCAGGTTGATCGCCTGCCTCGGCACCTCGACCTCGTACTCCAGCCACAGCGTCCCGGCGCCCCGGCAGGTCACGTCGACCTCCTCGTCGTCCACGGCGTACTCGCAGCGCTCGCTCTGGAGCTCGTCGTAGTCGCCGGCCGGCCTGGCCTCGCGCACCTGCTCCGCCTGCTCGGTCACGACGTCGCTCACGACGTCGCTCAGCGCCGCGTGCGCCGTACCCGGCGCGAGGACGAGCGCGGCCGCGGTCGCTGACAGGGCGGCGTGGAGCAGACGCCGAGCGGACATCGCGGCCTCCCGAGATCGTGGGTCCGCCCACCCTAGTCACACCACCGGGGCCGTCCCAGGAGGCGCGCTACACCACGTCGGCGTCCGGGTCGGGACCCGAGACCACGCCGGCGTAGGGGTCGGGCTGCTCGCTGATCACGCTCGGGTCCGGCACGCCGGCGGTGATCTTGGTGCCGTCGGCACGGACGCCGCCGGTCTGCGGCTTGTCGCCGAGCAGGCCGTCGATCCGCGGCCCCTGGTGCTCCAGCTGGACCTCGACCGGCGCGCCCGCCGCGACGACGTACTCCTCGCCGCGGACCTCGAGCTCGACCGGGCCGTCCCCGTCGACCAGCTCGAAGCGGATCAGCTCCTGGGACAGCTCGATCCGCAGCCGGTTCCCCCGCCAGGTGAGGTGGAAGAGGAGCCGGCTCCAGCTGGCCGGGAGCCGGGGGTCGAAGGTGAGCCGGCGCTGG
This sequence comes from Nocardioides sp. Z22_16, assembly GCF_058134365.1. NCBI lineage: Bacteria > Bacillati > Actinomycetota > Actinomycetes > Propionibacteriales > Nocardioidaceae > Nocardioides > Nocardioides sp. Z22_16. The sequence continues at coordinate 764,023 of NZ_JBYTTI010000003.1, read as the reverse complement.
TAGTCGCGCATCCCGCCGAACCCCTGGACGAGCGCGGCCCAGACGCCGCCGGCCGAGGCGATGTGCATGCCGTCCACGGTGTTGGCGTGCAGGTCGCCGAGGTCGGTGTGGAGCGCCTGGACGAAGTAGTCCATCGCCGCCTCGTGGTAGCCGACCTCCGCGGCGATGATCGACTGGACCACCGCGGAGAGCGTCGAGTCGCCCGTGGTGATCGGGTCGTAGTACTCGAAGTCCGCCTTCTTCTCCTCCGCGGTGAACCTGTCCCCCTGGAGGAAGAGCGCCAGCACCACGTCGGCCTGCTTCAGCACCTGGAACCGGTAGATCACCAGCGGGTGGTAGTGGAGCATCAGGGGACGCAGCTCCTCCGGCGTCCGGGAGAGGTCCCAGACCTCGCGGTCCAGGAAGTAGTCGTCCTGGGGGTGGATGCCGAGGCCGGCGTCGAAGGGCACCGTCATCCGCTCCGCGCAGCGGGCCCACTCCACCGGCTCGTCGGGGGCGAGCCGGAGCCGGGAGGCGACCCGGGCGTACATCCGGGGGTCCACCTCGCGGAGCCGGTCGAGCACCCGGACGGCGGACTCGAGGTTGGCGCGCGCCATCACGTTGGTGAAGAGGTTGTTGTTGACCACGGTGGTGTACTCGTCGGGCCCGGTGACCCCGTGGATGTGGAACGTCGGCTCGCCGCCGTTGCCGCGCCAGAAGCCCAGGTCGCGCCACATGCGGGCGGTCTCCACCAGGAGGTCGACCCCGTCGTGGCGGAGGAAGTCGACGTCGTCGGTCGCGGCGACGTACTTCATCACCGCGTGCACGACGTCGCCGTTGATGTGCATCTGCGCGCTGCCCGCGGCGTAGTACGCCGAGGCCTCCTCGCCGTTGATCGTGCGCCACGGGAAGAGGGCGCCGCTCTGGGCCATCTCGGCGGCGCGGATGCGGGCGGCGGGCAGCATCCGGCGCCGGAAGTGCAGCGCGTTGCGGGCCAGCCGCGGCTGGGTGTAGACGAGGAACGGGAGGACGTAGATCTCGGTGTCCCAGAAGTAGTGCCCCTCGTAGCCCGAGCCGGTGACCCCCTTGGCCGCGATGCCCTGGCCGTCGGCGCGGCCGCTGGCCTGGGCCAGCATGAAGAGGTTGAACCGGATCGCCTGCTGGATCTCGGGGGTGGCGCCGACCTCGACGTCGGAGGAGGCCCAGAACTCGTCGAACCACTCGCGCTGCTGCTGGTGGTAGAAGGCGACGTCGTGGCGGGCGGCGCGGTCGAGCGTCCGCTCGCAGCGGTCGGTGAGCTCGCGCACCGGCACCCCGCGGGAGGAGTGGTACGTGACGATCTTCTCCAGCCGGGTCGTGGTGCCCTGGGTGGCCTCCACCCGGTAGACCTGCTTGGCAAGGTCGTCGTCGCTGCGGCTGCGCGTGTCGCAGTCGTCGTCCGAGGTGAACCGGTGCTCGGCGGAGACGGCCATCGTCATCCCCGAGTGGGTGCACCGGTAGCCCAGGCTCAGCCGGCCGTCGCGCGCGGCGTGGTGGCACGGTTGGAGGACGCGCCCCGCGAAGGCCGAGGCCTTGCGCGGGTCCATCGAGTCGCCGGCCTCCCGGGCCTGGTAGTACTCGTCCTGCCCGTCCTGCCGGTTGAGCAGCTGGGAGGAGATCACCAGGGCGCCGTTGCCGGTCAGCATGGTGACCTCGAAGGTGATGACCGCCAGGTGCCGCTCGGTCATCGAGACCATCCGGGTCGAGTCGACCTGGACCCGCTTGCCCGACGGGGTGCGCCACACCAGCGAGCGCCGCAGGATCCCGGCGGCGAAGTCGAGCTCCCGCTCGTAGCTCTCCAGCTCGGAGGTGCCCAGCATCAGCGGCTCGTCGTCGACGTAGAGCTTCACCAGCTTGGCGTCCGGCACGTTGACGATGGTCTGCCCGGTGCGGGCGAAGCCGAAGGCGGCCTCGGCATGGCGGATCGGCCAGGTCTCGTGGAAGCCGTTGAGGTAGGTGCCGTGCTCGCGCGCCTCGCGTCCCTCCTCCGGGTTGCCCCGCATGCCGAGGTACCCGTTGGCGACGGCGAAGAGGGTCTCGGTGGTGCCCAGGTCCTCCCCCACGAAGGAGGTCTCGACCAGGCGCCACGGGTCGGCGGGGAACCGGTGCCGGTCCAGCGGGCGGTGGGCGCGGGCGCGGCGGCCCCGGCTCATCGGCCGGTCTCCGCGGCCGGGACCAGCTCGTCGAGGTCGGCGACGACCAGGTCGGCACCCGCCGCCGTCAGCACGTCACGCCCGGCACCCCGGTCGACGCCGATCACCAGGCCGAAGCCGCCCGCGGCCCCGGCGCGCACGCCCGAGACCGCGTCCTCCAGCACCACGGCCCGCTCCGGCGAGGCGCCGAGCAGCTCGGCGGCGTACTCGAAGGTGTCCGGCGCCGGCTTGCCCGGCAGCCCCTGCTCGGTCGCGACCGCCCCGGAGACCACCGTGCGAAAGCGGTCCTCCAGGCCCGCCGCGGCGACCACCGCCGGGGCGTTGCGCGAGGAGGAGACCACCGCGAGCGGGACGCCCAGGTCGCGCAGGTGGTCCAGGAGGCGCACCGACCCCGGGTAGGCCACCACCCCGTCGCGCTCCAGGACCTCGTTGAAGGCCTCGTTCTTCCGGTTGCCCAGCCCACGGACGGTGGCCGCCTCGGCAGGGTCCTCGTCGGTGCCCTCGGGCAGCTCGATCCCGCGGGAGGCCAGGAAGTCGCGGACCCCGTCGTAGCGAGGCTTGCCGTCAACGTGGGCGAAGTAGTCGGCGTCGGTGTAGGGCGCGCGATCGCCGCCCCCCGGCGCGTCGGGCGCGGCAAGGAAGTCGTTGAACATCACCGACCAGGCCCGCATGTGGACCTCGGCGGTCGGGGTGACGACCCCGTCCAGGTCGAAGAGGACGGCGTCGTAGTCGGCCCAGGACACAGCTGCTGCTTCACTGCTCACGGAGCCAGCGTAGGTGCCCGGACTAGGATCGAGGCGAATCCTCACCAGGTCTCACCATGGGAGGGCACATGGAGATCAGCGGGAACGTGTTCGTGGTCACCGGCGGCGGTGGCGGCATCGGTCGCGACGTCGTCCTGGAGCTGCTCACCCGGGGCGCCCGGGTGGCCGCGGTCGACCTGCGGCCCGAGGGCCTAGCCGGCACCTTCGCCCTCGCCGGCACCGCGGGCGAGCGCCTGACCACCCACCCCGTCGACGTCTCCGACCGGGCCGCGGTGACGGCGCTGGTCGAGGAGGTCCGGGCCGCCCACGGGCAGGTCGACGGGGTCGCCAACGTGGCCGGGGTGATCCAGCGGTTCGTCCCGTTCGAGAAGCTCGAGCGCGCGGCGATGGAGCACGTGATGGCGGTCAACTTCTGGGGGGTGGTCAACGTCTGCGAGGCGTTCCTGCCCCACCTGCGGAGCCGCCCGGCGGCCAGCCTCCTCAACGTCTCGAGCATGGGCGCCTTCGTGCCGGTCCCCGGCCAGTCGCTCTACGGCGCCAGCAAGGCGGCCGTCAAGCTGCTCACCGAAGGCCTGTACGCCGAGCTGCGAGGCACCTCGGTCGCCGTCACCCTGGTCTTCCCCGGCGCGGTCGGCACCGAGATCGCGACGAACTCCGGGGCCGAGATCCCGGGCCGGGACGCCTCGGAGAGCGACCTGGCCGGTCAGATGACCTCGCCGGGCGACGCCGCCCGCCAGGTCGTCGAGGCGATCGAGAAGGGCACCTTCCGGGTCCGGATCGGTCGGGACGCCCGGATGCTCGACCTCCTCTCCCGGGTGGCGCCGCAGCGCGCGATCGACCTGGTCGCCAAGAAGATGGGGTCGCTGCTCGCCTGACGGCCGGCGCCGCCGGCCCCCGGCCTCAGCGCAGCAGCTCCTCGAGGACCGGTCCCGCGGTGCCCGAGCCCGACTCCCCGCGCTCCACGAAGACGGCCGCCGCCAGGTCGTCGCGGTAGCCGATCATCCAGGCGTGGGTGTCGAGCTCCCCGCCCGGGCCGGGCGAGCCGAACTCCGCCGTGCCCGTCTTGGCGCCGACCGCGCCCGGCAGGTCGGCGAGGCCGCGTCCCGAACCCTCGGTGACCACCGCGCGCATCAGCTCGCCGAGCTGCCGGGCCTCGCCGGGGGTGAGCGGCTCCCCGGTCGGCTCGGCCGCGGGCTGGCCGGGCAGCAGCACTGGCAGCACCGTCCGGCCGGCCGCCACGGAGGCGGCGACCGAGGCCATGGTCATCGGGCTGGCCAGCACCCGGCCCTGGCCGATCGTCGCGGCGGCCCGCTCGGTCTCCCCCTCGGGCTCCGGCACCTGGCCGAAGTAGGCGGGGAAGCCCAGGTCGTGGTCGACGCCGAGCCCCAGGGAGGCGGCCGCGCCGGCCAGCTCCCCGGGGGCGAGCCGCTCGCGGGCGTCGATCATCGCGGTGTTGCAGCTGTGGGCGAAGGCGGTGCGCAGGGTGGTGCGCCCCAGGTGGGCGGACGGGTAGTCGTCGTAGTTCTTGAAGGTCCGCCCGTCCACCACCGTGGTCGCGGGGCAGGGAAGCACGTCGCCGAGCTTCGTCCCGGCGCGCAGCAGGGCCAGGGCGGTGGCCACCTTGAAGGTGGAGCCGGGGGCGTACTGGCCGTAGGTCGCGGCGTTGAGGTCGCTGCCCGGACCGGTGGCGGCGGCGAGCAGGTGCCCGGTGGAGGGCCGGATCACCACGGCCGCCGCGGCGTGCCTCGCGATCGGCTCGAGGAGGGCCTCGGCCCGCTGCTGGAGCGCGGGGTCCAAGGTGGTCTCCAGGTCGGCGCCGGGCTGCGGCTCGCGCTGGTGCAGCGTCACCGCCTCCCCTCCGCTGCTCTCGGCCGGCACCGCGGTGACGGTGAGCCCGCGCGACCCGAACAGCTGGGCGTCGTACCGCGCCTGGAGCCCGGAGAGACCGACCTCGTCGCCCTCACGGACCCGCCCGTCGGACCCCTCGATGATCTCGGCGGTGGCGGGGCCGACCCGTCCCAGCAGCTCGGCGGCGAAGTCCCGGGTGGGGGCCAGCGGCAGCATGGCCTCGAGGACGGCGACCCCCGGGATCTCGACATAGCTGGGCGGCACCTGGTCGACGGCGTCCTCGGCGCGCAGCACGATCGCCTCGACGAACGCCTCGGGGCCGTACGCCTTCACCTTCGCCACGTAGGCGGCGACGTCGAGGTCGAAGAGCTCAGCCACCCGGCGGGCTCCTTCCCGCGCCCCCCGGGGCGAGACCTTCGCCTTGTCGATCCCGTAGCGCAGCACCGGGCGGTCGACGACGAGGGGCTGGCCGCCGGCGCCCAGCACCCGGCCGCGGGGCGGCGCCGGCTCGCTGAGCACCAGCTGGTGCCCCGCGACGAGCTCGGGGTGGAGCACCGTGGGCGCCCACTCCACCTGCCACTCCTCGCCGGTCCGGACCAGCTCCGCGCTGGACTCGTAGTCCCAGAAGTCGCCGTCCACCTCCCACGACCAGCCCAGCCGCGCCACCGCCCGCGCCGGGGCGGAGCCGTCGTCGGAGTCGTCGGAGTCGGCCGGCTCCTCCACCTCGAGGAGCTCCACGGAGACCGGGTGCTCGGCCAGCGGCTCGGCCAGCTCGGCGAGCGGATCACCCTCGACCGGCTCACCGGCGAGCGGCACACCGGCGAGCGTGAGCTCCCCGGCGGCCGCCGCGAGCTGCTCCGCGGCCGCCTGAGGCCCTGCCTCCTCGTCCCCGCCGAACAGGCCGCACCCGGAGGCCAGCAGGCAGCAGAGGAGGGGCAGGACGGTGCGACGCGTGCGGGACATGGTCCGAATCCTGCCGGACCGGGGCGAGGGTCAGGCGGCGACGCGGCCGAGCCGGGCCAGCACCCGGGTCTGACGGTCCGCCTCCACCGGGGCCTCCAGGGCCGGGCCGCAGACTCCCTCGCTGTGCAGCGCCTCCCCGAAGCTGTCCGCGGACGCCTCGATCCGGTCCAGCTCGTCGCCGGTGAGCCAGCCCTCCGCCCCGGTGGCGACGGCCAGGTCCCAGCGGTGCACCAGCATGTCGAAGACGTAGAACCGGGCGAAGGTGGCGCCGACGGTGCTGGGCCCGTCGTGGCCGGAGAACTCCCGGGCCATCGCCTCCTCGTCGGCGACCAGCGGCGCGAGCTGGTCGACGTGCGCCTGCCAGGCCGCGGCGGGGTCCGCCAGGTCGGGGGCGGGCCCGAGGGCCAGCCCGACCCCGTCGAAGAAGTCGCGCTGGGTCCCGATGACGTGAGCCAGCACGTCGCGGGCCGTCCAGCCCTCGCACGGCGAGGGCGCCTCCCAGGCAGCAGGCCCGACGCCGCGGACCACCGCGGTGAGGGGGGCGAGGGCGGACTGGTAGGCGACGGCGGTACTCGTGGAGGTCTCGGTCATGGCGGCCACGCTAGTCAGCGCGGCAGGATGGCACTTGATGAAACCCGACAGGCTCGACGAGATCGAGCGGGCCCACCTCCGGGACCCCGCTGACCGCTCGCACGCCATCCACCGCCTGGGTCCGCCCGCCGGCCTCGAAGAGCTGGTACGGCGCTTCTGGTTCCCGGTCTGGTCGGTGCCGCCTGGCGCGGAGGCTGAGCAGCAGGTCCTGCAGTACCCGGTCTGCCTGATCGTCGTCACGGCCGACTACGCCCGGTTCTACGGCGTGACTCCCGGACTCAGCCGGACCACCCTGCGCGGCGACGGGTGGGCGGCCGGCGTGATGCTGACGCCCGCGGCCGGCCTGCTGCTCACCGGCTCGCCGGCCTCCGAGCACACCGGCCGCCACACCGGGCTCACCGAGGCGGTCCCCCGCGCGGCGGCGACCATCTGCCGGATACGTGAGGTGATGGCGCCCGAGCCGCAGGATCCCGGGGCGCACGCGGCGGCGGTCGCGGCGTACGCCGACCTGCTGGCGCCGCTGCGCCCGATCGACGCCGAGGGCGAGCTGGTCAACCGCGTGGTCGCCTTCGTCGAGGAGCACCGAGACGTGCTGCGGGTGGCCCAGGTCTGCGAGGAGTTCGGCCTCTCCGAGCGGACGCTGCAGCGCCTGGTGCGGCGCCGGGTCGGCCTCTCGCCCAAGTGGCTGATCCAGCGCCGCCGGCTCCAGGAGGCCTCCGCGCTGCTGCGCCGCGGCGAGGCCGGCCAGGCGGAGGTGGCGGCCACCCTCGGCTACGCCGACCAGTCGCACTTCATCCGGGACTTCGCGCGGGTCACCGGGATGACCCCCGGGGAGTTCGCCGCCCGGCAGACCCGTCGGTGAGGCCTGCCGGGGGCGCCGGTCAGTCGTCCGTGGCCGCGTGGACGACGTTGCGCTGCTCGGCGAAGTGACAGGCGCTCGGGTGCGGGTGCGCCGGCCGGTCGATCAGGGCCGGCCGCTCCTCGGCGCAGATGTCCTCCGCCTTCCAGCACCGGGTGCGGAAGGGACAGCCCGACGGCGGGTCGGCCGGCGAGGGCACGTCGCCCTCGAGGACGATCTCGTCGCGGAGCCCGCGCAGGGTCGGGTCCGGCACCGGCACCGCGGAGAGCAGCGCCTGGGTGTAGGGGTGCGTCGGGTGGTCGTAGATGTCGGTGTCGCTGCCGATCTCCATCACCTGGCCCAGGTACATCACCCCGACCCGGTCGGCGATGTGGCGCACCACCGAGAGGTCGTGGGCGATGAAGATGTAGGAGAGGTCGAGCTCGCCCTGGAGGCGCTCCAGCAGGTTCATCACCTGGGCCTGGACGGAGACGTCGAGGGCGCTCACCGGCTCGTCGCAGACGATGATCGACGGCCGCAGCGCCAGCGCGCGGGCGATCCCGATGCGCTGCCGCTGGCCACCGGAGAACTGGTGCGGGTAGCGGTTGATGTGGTCGGGGTTGAGCCCGACCAGGTCGATCAGCTCCTGCACCTTGCCGCGGCGGCTCCCCTTGGGCACCACGTCGGAGTGGATCTCGAAGGGCTCGCCGATGATGTCGCCGACCGTCATGCGCGGGTTCAGCGAGGTGTAGGGGTCCTGCATCACCAGCTGGATGTCGCGCCGGGCCTTGCGGACCTGCTGGGGCGAGAGGGTCGACAGGTCGGTGCCGTGCACCGCGATCGACCCCGACGTCGGCGTCTCCAGGCCGGTGAGCAGCTTGGCCAGGGTCGACTTGCCGCACCCGGACTCCCCGACGATGCCGAGGGTCTCGCCGCGGCGCAGCTCGATGTTGACGCCGTCGACGGCCTTGACGGCGCCGACCTGACGGCGCAGGACGATCCCCTGGGTCAGCGGGAAGTGCTTGACGAGGTCGTGGGTCTCGAGGACGATCTCACTCACCTTCACGGACCTCCTTCCAGAAGTGGCAGGCGCTGGTGTGCTGGGCCGCGACCACGTAGTCCGGCGGCGGCGGGTCCTGCCGACAGACGTCGCGGGCGTAGCGGCAGCGGGGGTTGAACGGGCAGCCCGGCGGGATGTTGGTGAGCACGGGCGGGAGCCCGCCGATCACGGCGAGGTCCTGTCCCTTGCGGTCCAGGCGGGGGATCGACTCCAGCAGGCCCTTGGTGTACGGGTGCGAGGGACGCGCGTAGATGTCGTAGACGGGCGCGTGCTCGATGATCCGGCCGGCGTACATCACCGCGATCTGGTCGGCCACGTCGGCCACCACGCCCATGTCGTGGGTGATCAGGACCAGCGCCATGTTGCGCTCCTCGCGGATCTCCGCGAGGAGCTTCATGATCTGGGCCTGCACGGTGACGTCGAGCGCGGTGGTCGGCTCGTCCGCGATCAGCACCTCCGGGTCCAGCGCCAGCGCCATGGCGATCATGACGCGCTGCCGCATGCCCCCGGAGAACTGGTGGGGGAAGTCGGAGACCCGCTGCTTGGCCGCCGGGATCTTGACCAGGTCGAGCATCTCCACGGCCCGGGCCTTGGCGTCCTTGCGGGACATGCCCCGGTGCTTGCGGAAGAGCTCGGAGAGCTGGTAGCCGACGGTGAAGACCGGGTTGAGCGCGGAGAGCGCGTCCTGGAAGATCATCGAGATCTTCTGGGCCCGGTACTGCCGGCGCTCGGACTCGGGCAGCGTGAGCAGATCGGTGCCCCGGTAGAGCACCTGCCCACCGGTGATCGCGGCCGGCGGGGTCTCGAGGATCCCCATCACCGCTTGGGCGGTGACGCTCTTGCCGGAACCGGACTCGCCCAGGATGGCCAGCGTCTCGCCGGCGTCGACCCGGAAGCTGACGCCGTTGACCACGTGGGCCACGCCCATCCGGGTGCGGAACTCGACGTGCAGGTCCTTGACCTCGAGCGGAGGCGCCTCGCGGCCGGACCGCGGGGTGGGGGCCACCGAGCCTTCCTGGCTCAGCACCTCGGTTGTGGGTTCAGACATCGGCCCTCACTGGAGCTTCGGGTCGAGGGCGTCGCGCAGAGCGTCGCCCGCGAGGATGAACGAAAGGACGGTGCCCACCAGCAGACCCACCGGGAAGAGGAGGAGCCACGGGTCGGTGTCGAAGTAGACCTGGTGCATGTTGATCATCACGCCCCACGAGGCGGCGGGAGGCTGGAGCCCCACGCCGAGGAAGGTGAGCGTCGCCTCGGCGGCCACGAAGCTGCCGAGCATGATCGTGGCGTAGACCAGCACCGGGGCGATCGTGTTGGGCAGGATGTGCCGGAACATGATCCGCCCGTTCGTCGCCCCCAGGGCCCGCGCCGCCTGCACGTAGTCGAGGTTCCTCGCCTCGATCACGCTGCCTCGCATGATCCGCGCGATCGTGGTCCAGCCCAGCACGATCAGGGCCAGTGCCACGGTCCAGATGTTGCGCGAGCTCACCATCGCCAGGACCACCAGCGCCCCGAGCAGGAACGGCAGCGAGAGGAAGATGTCGGTGATCCGGGACATGATCGCGTCCAGCCACCCGCCGAAGAAGCCGGAGAGCAGGCCGATCGAGCCGCCGATCAGGACCACGGCCGCGGTCGCCACCACCGCGATGGCCAGCGACGGACGCGCCCCGTAGATCGCGTGGGCGTAGTAGTCGCAGCCCAGCAGGTTGTAGCCGAAGGGGTGGCCCGAGACCGGAGGCTGCCGGGAGAGGCTGATCGAGCAGTTGAACGGGTCCTGGCTGGTCCAGAGCTTGGGGAAGACCGCCATCGAGGTCACCACCAGCAGGTAGACCAGCGAGAGCATGAAGACCGGGCTGCGGATCAGCCGCTTCCGGGCGTCGCCCCACAGGCTGGTGGGCTTGCCGGTGCTGGAGGCCTCGACGGCGCCCTCGGCGCCGTCGCCGGCGGTGGGAGACGTGGTGCCGGTGGCACCGGTGGCCATGGACGACGGGTCAGTCATAACGGATCCTCGGATCGAGAACGGCGTACAGGATGTCCACCAGGAGGTTGACCACCAGGAAGACCAGCACCAGGGCGGTCACGATGCCCACGACGACCGAGGGCTGCTGCTGCTGGATGGCGCGGAAGATCTCGCGCCCGATCCCGGGGACCCCGAAGATGCCCTCGGTCACCACCGCGCCGCCCATCAGGGCGCCGAAGTCGATGCCCAGGTAAGTGATCACCGGGATGAGGGAGTTGCGCAGGGTGTGGACCCCGATGACCCGGCTCTCCGCCAGACCCTTGGCCCGGGCGGTGCGCACGTAGTCGGCGCGGACGTTCTCCAGGATGCTGGTCCGGGTCAGGCGGGCCGTGGTGGCGAGCGAGATGGAGCCGAGCACCAGGCCCGGGATGATCAGGCTGGCCCAGGGGTAGTCCGGTTTGTAGACCGGACTCATCACTCCATAGGCGAACCAGTCCGGCCAGTCGCCGCTCTCGCGGAACCAGTTGCCGACGTTGACCAGGAACATGTCGCGGACCAGGAAGCCCAGGACGAAGACCGGCACGGAGATGACCAGCACGGTGCTGATCTTCACCAGGTAGTCGATGAAGTTCCCCGACCGCAGGCCGGCCAGCACACCCGCGGTGATGCCGACGAGGATCTCGAAGAGGATCGCGATGATCACGATCTTCACGGTGTAGGAGAGACCGTCGGCGATGATGTCGGTGACCGGGCGCCGGGTGAAGTTCATGCCCAGGTCGAAGTGGAGGAAGATGCCGCTGAGGCGGTCGAGGTAGAGCCCGAAGCACGGGTCGCCGACCCGGGTCAGGCACTCGTCGCCGAGCCCCAGGGACTCCGACATGGCCTCGAGCTGGGCCTCACTCGGCCGCCGGTCGCCGAAGATGGCGCGCGCCGGGTTGCCGGTGAGCTGGATGCCCAGCGAGGTCAGGTAGTGCAGAAGAAAGATGGCGCCCAGGACAGTAGGGATGAACTGGAGCAGGCGCCGTACGACGTAGCGTCCCACGCGGGGGTCCTCCTGAGGAGGCCGGCCACGAGACGGCGGCGACCTCCCGTGAGGGAAGCCGCCGCCGCCGTCGGGGCCGGCGTGATGGTACGGACTTGCTAGTTCATCGAGATCTGGCCGTAGTCCACGTCCGTGATCGGGTTGTGAACCATCTCAGCCACGTTCTCGCTCCAGACGACCGTCGTCAAGCCCCACCACATCGGGATGACGGGCATGTCCTCGACGAGGAGGTCCTCAGCCTGCTGGTAGGACGGGATGGCGTCCTCCAGCGAGTCGGCACCGTCGCCCTCGGCGATGAGCTGGTCGAACTCCTCGTTGGCGTAGCCGGAGTTGTTGCTCGGAGCGCCGGTCATGTAGAGCGGAGCCAGGTAGGTCTCCATCACCGGGTAGTCCGGGCCCCAGCCGAGGCGGTAGGGACCAGTGAACTCCTGGTTGTCGGCGATCGCGAGGTACTGACCGAAGTCGGTCACGTCGACCTTGAGCTTGTAGTCGATGCCGAACGCGCTCTTCCAGCCGTCACCGATGGCCTGCAGCCACTCCTCGTGACCCGCGCCGCCGTTGGCCCACAGCTCCACCGGGCCGTCGATGCCGTCGGTCTCCTCGTAGAGCGCCTTGGCGGCGTCCACGTCGTACTCGCAGTACTCGCAGATGCCCTCGCGGGCGCCGTCGAAGTTCGGCGCCACGAAGCCGGTCGCCGGGGAGAGCGAGCCGTCGAAGATCGCGTCGATGATCGCCTGGCGGTCGATCGCCATGGAGAGCGCCTGGCGCAGCTTCGGGTCCTGGAACCGCTTGTCGTAGTTCGGCAGGCCGAGGTACGTGAAGCTGGAGCTGGGCTCCTTGAGCAGCCGGTCACCGAGGTTCTGCTCGAGCTCGGCGATCTTGTTCGGCGGCACCGTGTACATCACGTCGAGCTCGCCACCCTCGAAGGCGGCGTAGGCGGCGTCGACCGAGTCGAAGATGCGGTAGGTGAGGGTGTCGGGCTTGCCCTTGTCCTCACCCGCGTAGTCCTCGTTGCGGGTCAGCTTGATCTGGACGTTGTTCTCCCACTCGCCGTCGATCTTGTAGGGACCGTTGCCGATGGGCTGCTTGTTGCAGGCGTCCCAGTCGTCGACGCACTCCTGGGCCATCGGGAAGAACCCGGAGTAGCCGAGGACCGACTCGAAGCCGGAGAAGGGCTCGGTCAGCTCGATCGTGAAGGTGAGGTCGTCGACCTTCTTGAGGCCGGAGAAGGTCGCGTCCTTGGGAGCGTTCTTCTTCTGCAGCTCGTCGAAGCCGGCGATGCGGCTCATGAAGTAGGAGTTGTTCTGCGTGTTGTTGATGTTCGCGGCGTAGTTCCACGAGCGCAGGAACGAGTCCGCGTCGACGGGCTCACCGTTGGTGAAGGTGTAGCCGTCCTTCAGCGTGACCGTCCAGGTCTTGTTGTCGTCGCTCTCGATGGACTCCGCAACGTCCAGCTGGGGAGCACCCTCCTGGTCGTACTTGACCAGGCCGCGGTACATCTGACGCACGACGAGGATCGACGGCTCGTCGTCCGCGGCGCTGGGCACCAGGAACGCGGGCTCGGAGCTGTAGATCCGCAGGTCGCCGCCGGCCGAGCCGCCTTCCGAGCCGCCCGACTCTTCGTCGGAGTCCGATCCACCGCAGGCGGCGGTGAGCATGCCGAGTGCCGCGACAGTCGCCGCGAGCCTCACCCTTGCTGTCCTTCGCATAAAAGTCCTCCATCTAGAACGCCGTCCCCGGCGCACGGTCAGGACGATTTCGTCCCGCGCGGTCACCATGTCACCGATCCGCCGAAAGGACGAGAGGGTGTTATCGACTTGTGACTGCACTGATGCCGGAGCGACTTGTTGACCTGTCGTTGACCGGTCGTCGGTCCGGCTGCGCCGGGGAGGTCGCGTCCTACTTGGTGAAGGCGCCCGCGTCCACGGGCAGGGTGACGCCGGTCACGTAGCGACCCTCGTCGCTGGTGAGGTAGATGAGGGCGTTGCTGACGTCGTCGGACTCGATCCAGGGCACGTCCAGCGAGTTGAGCCCCACCATGCCGGGGATCGCCTTCTCCTCGGTGGGCTCGGGGTCGTCGGGCACGAACATCGAGTAGGTCCCGGGGTTCTGGATCATCATCGTCGCGACGTTGGTCGGGTGCACGGTGTTGACCCGGATGTTGTAGGGCGCCAGCTCGTTGGACATCGTGCGCATCAGGCCGACGATGCCGTGCTTGGCGCTCACGTAGTGCGCGACGTGCTGGATCCCCTTGAGGCCGCCGATCGAGCTGGTGAAGACCATGGAGCCGCCCTCGCCCTGCTCGATGAGCCGGGGCACGGCGACCTTCGCGGTGTGGAAGACGCCGGTGAGGTTGACGTCGATCATGTCGCGCCACATCTCCGAGGTGAGCTCCCACGACTTCCCGTACGTCGCGATCCCGGCGTTGGCCAGCACGATGTCGATGCGGCCGAGCTCGTCGACACCCTCGTCGAAGGCCTGCTGGAGACCGTCGAGGTCCCGAACGTCGGCCTTGCGGGCCACGATGCGCTGGCCCGTGGCCTCGACGGCCTTCACCGTCTCCTGCAGCTCGTCCTCGGTGGCGAGCGGGTAGAAGGGCGTCACCGTGTCGATCTGGGCGCAGATGTCGACCGCGATGATGTCGGCCCCCTGCTCGGCCATCCGGATCGCGTGATTGCGGCCCTGACCACGTGCGGCACCCGTGATGAAGGCGACCTTTCCTGCCAGGCGTCCTGCCATGAGGAGACTCCATTCCATGCGCATGATTGGGATTAATATGATCCCCGCCACATCCGCCTCCGTCAAGGTCGGAGTGCGAACACCCGACCCGTCAGGGCATTGTGACCCAGGTCACAGATACGTATGGTCCGCAGGGTTCAGTACTCGGACCCACTCTCGGAGGCCACCATGACGTTCACGACCGAGGCGACCGGCGCGACCGCCGAGGCGCCCGACATCCTGTCCCCGCAGTACCTGGCCGACCCCTACCCCTTCCAGCGGGTGCTCCGCGACCGGTACCCCGTGCTCCACCACGAGGCCACCCAGAGCTACCTGCTGAGCCGGTTCGCGGACGTCGCCGGCGCCTTCCGGAGCCCGTCGTTCTCCAGCCGCAACTACGAGTGGCAGCTCGAGCCCCTGCACGGCCGCACCATCCTCCAGATGGAGGGCACCGAGCACTCCCGGCACCGGGCGCTGCTCAACCCGTTCTTCCGGGGCAAGGGCCTGGAGAGGTTCATGCCGGTGATCACCGAGAACGCCGCGGGGCTGATGGAGGAAGTGGTGCAGCGGGCCGGCAGCGAGCTGATGGACAGCGTCGCGGGCAGCGGCCGGACGGACTTCGTCGCCGACTTCTCCACCTGGTTCCCGATCAACGTCATGGTCGACATGCTCGGTCTGCCGAAGAGCGACCACGCCCGGTTCCACCGGTGGTACGAGTCGATCATGGCGAGTCTCAACAACCTCGCGGGCGACCCGGAGATCGCGGCCGCGGCGGAGGCGACCCGGCACGAGCTGCGCGACTACATGCTGCCGATCATCCAGGAGCGGCGCACCGGCGACGGCGAGGACCTGCTCTCCCGGCTCTGCCGGGCCGAGGTGGAGGGCCACCAGATGTCGGACGAGGAGATCAAGGCGTTCGTGAGCCTCCTCCTGGTGGCCGGCGGCGAGACCACCGACAAGGCGGTGGCCAGCATGGTCCGCAACCTGATCCAGCACCCCGACCAGCTCGAGGCGGTGCGCCTGGACCGCTCCCTGGTCGACAACGCGATCGCCGAGACCCTGCGCCACTCGGGCCCGGTGCACATGATCATGCGCCAGACCGAGGAGGACGTGGAGCTGCACGGGACGACCATCCCGGCGGGCTCGACCTGCATCATGATGCTCGCCTCCGCCAACCGCGACGACCGGCAGTTCGCCGACCCCGACCGGTTCGACATCTTCCGCGAGGACCTGGACGTGGCCAAGGCGTTCAGCGGCGCCGCCAACCACGTGCAGTTCATCCTCGGCCGCCACTTCTGCGTGGGCTCGCTGCTCGCCCAGACCGAGATGCGCATCGCGCTCAACCTGGTGCTCGACCGCCTGGAGAACCTGCGGTTCGCCGAGGGGTTCGAGCCGCGGGAGGAGGGCCTCTACTCCCGCGGCATCCCCGAGCTGCTGATCGAGTTCGACCCCGTCGCCCGCTGAGGGACGACGGGGCGGTCGGCCGGCTCAGCCACGGCCGTCGACCGGCTCCACCTCGAGGCCGGAGCCCTGCGCCGCCTTGCCGATGGAGCTCTTGATCAG
The DNA here is from genome assembly GCF_058134365.1 of Nocardioides sp. Z22_16. NCBI lineage: Bacteria > Bacillati > Actinomycetota > Actinomycetes > Propionibacteriales > Nocardioidaceae > Nocardioides > Nocardioides sp. Z22_16. The sequence continues at coordinate 748,505 of NZ_JBYTTI010000003.1, read as the reverse complement.
CGACTCCAGGTCGAGTCCGGTGGAGGTCTTGAGCATGTTGAGGGTCTGCACGACGTTGTCGTTGACCTGACGGGGCAGGGCACCGGCGCCGTCGGTGGAGATCACGGTCAGCTGGTCGATGTTGGACATCGGGGCGGCGACCTCGCGGGCGATCTGCGGGAGCACCTCGATCAGCATCTGCAGCACCGCCGCGTCGTTGTAGTGCGCGAAGGCCTCGGCCCGCTTGTCCATCGCCTCCGCCTCGGCCTGCCCGACGGCCAGGGTCGCGGCCGCGGTGGCCTCACCCTCGGCGCGGGTGGCGTCGGCCTCCGCGACACGGCGGGCCTTCTCGGCCTCACCGCGCCGGGCGCCCTCGATCGCCTCGGCCTCGGCCAGCGCCGTACGACGGGACTTCTCCGCCTCACCGTTGAGCCGGGCCTTCTCCGCCTCGGCCTGGGCCGACGCGATGGTGGCGGCCTTGCGCGCCTCGGCGGCGGCGATCTCGGCGTTGCGCTGCGCCTCGGCCTCCTGCTCGACCTTGTAGCGGGCGGCGTCGGCGGGCTTGCGCACCTCGGTCTCCAGGTTGCGCTCGGTCAGCGCCGCCTGCCGGACGGCGACCTTCTCCTGCTCGAGCAGGATGGCCTGGTCTCGGTCGGCCTGGGCCAGCGGGCCGGAGGCGGCCGCGGTGGCGGCCGCGGCGTCCGTCTCGGCTTTGATCTCGGCCTGCTTGAGCGCCAGGGTCCGGGTGGAGACCGCGATCTCCTGCTCGGCGGCGATCCGGGCCTGCTCGGCCGCCTGACGGGCGTTGGCCTCCGCGATCGAGGCGGCCTGCTGGATCCTCGCCGCCTCGGGACGCCCGAGGTCGGCGAGGTAGGTGCCGTCGTCGGTGACGTCCTGGATCTGGAAGGTGTCGAGGATCAGGCCCTGGCCGGTCAGCGAGTTCTCCGACTCGTCGGCGACCCGCTGGGCGAAGGCCGCCCGGTCGCGGATGATCTGCTCGACGGTGAGACCGCCGACGATGGAGCGCAGCGCACCCGCGAGCACCTCCTGGGTGAACGCCTCCACCTCCTGCTGCTGGCTGAGGAACCGCTGCGCCGCGAGCCGGATCTGGTCGGCGTTGCCGCCCACCTTGACGATGGCCACGCCCTCGACGTTGAGCTTGATGCCCTGCCCCGAGACCGCGCCGCGGATCTGCACCGAGATGCGCCGCGAGGAGAGGTCGAGGGTGCCGAGCCGCTGGACGAAGGGGATGACGAAGACGCCGCCGCCCAGGATCACCTTCTGGCCCGACAGGTCGGTGCTGAGCGCGCCCGTCTCCGGGTTGAGCACCGCCTTGCCCTTGCGGCCGGTGACGATGAACGCCTGGTTGGGGCCGGCCACCTTGTAGCGGCTGGTGATCAGCAGCACCAGGAGCACCACCAGGAGGACGAGGCCCCCGATCGCGACGACGGGGGTGGACGGTTCCATGGGGTTCTCCTCGGGAGTGCGGGTGGAGTGCGGTCAGGGAAGCTCGGGCCACACCGGCGCGACCGTCACCGCGGTGGGCGACAGGACGCCGGTGACGTGGACCGGGGTGCCCGGCTCGATCGGCTGCTCGGCGCGCGCGTTGAGGCGCAGCACGTGGCCGCCGACCAGGATGTCGACCACCCCGAAGCCGTCGCCCGGCACCGAGGTGACGACCCTGCCGTCCCGGCCGAGCGTGTCGTCGATGGAGGGGGTGGCGTCACTGCTGCCCTCGCCCAGCAGCCGGGTGAGCCACCAGGCGAACCAGCCGAACGCGACCCCGGTGACCGCTCCGACGGGGAGAGCCACCACGCTGCCGAGCGCGGGCTGGACGGCGGCGGCGCCGAAACCGAAGGCCGACACGAACGCCCCGATCACCGCGCTGGAGAAGGCGTCCCCGGCGAGCGCGTCGAGGGCGCCGTCGAAGAGGTCACCGACGACCAGCGAGATCGCGAGGAGGGCGAGGCCCACGACTCCGATCACCAAGAAGGTCGTCATTCCGCGTCTCCCCCGCCCGTCGCCCCCTGCGACGCGCCTAGCATGTCACGGACGCCCGGCGACGCCGTCGACGGGCGAGCAGCCTGAGCCACGGAGGTGCGGCGATGAGCCAGGGGACGACGACGAGCACGCCCTCGCGGGTCGGCAGCCCGGACTGGCAGCCCGACCTGCTGGGTCCGGGATACCAGCAGCTGAGGTTCGACCTCGGCGACGACCCGGACGGCCAGGGGGCGATCGAGGCGGTGCTGGTGCGCCGCACCGTCCGCGAGGACGAGCAGGTCGGCGGCGCCGTCCTCTACGTGCACGGCTTCTCCGACTACTTCTTCCAGACCGAGCTGGCCGACTTCGCCGCCGCCCGCGGCCTGGCCTTCTACGGACTGGACCTGCGCAAGTCCGGCCGCGCCCGCAAGCCGGACCAGACGCCGCACTTCGCCCGGGACCTCGCCTACTACGACCGGGAGCTCGACCTGTCCCTGGAGCGGGTCAACGCCGAGACCGGTGACGTGCCGGTGGTGGTGGTCGCCCACTCCACCGGCGGGCTGATCACGCCGCTGTGGCTGGACCGGCGTCGTCGCGCGGGCCGGGTGCCCCCGGTCGGCGGCCTGGTGCTCAACAGTCCCTGGTTCGACCTCCAGGGCGGCTCCACCCCCTGGCCAACGCGGTGCTGCGCGGGCCGGTCACCGGGGTGGTGCGCGGGCTCGCCAAGGCGCAGCCGACGAGGGAGCTCAAGCTGGGGGTCACCTCGGCGTACGGCGCCTCCCTGCACGTCTCCGGAGGCGGTCACGGCGAGTGGGAGTACGACGTGGAGCTGAAGCCGATCCTGGGCGACCCGGTGACCGTCGGCTGGCTGGCCGCCGTCCGCCGCGGCCACGCCCAGCTGCACCGAGGGCTCGACGTCGGCGTCCCGTCGCTGGTGCTCCGCTCGGACAAGTCGCTCTTCGCCCGCGAGTGGAGCCCGGAGTGCGACCGCGCGGACATGGTGCTCGACGTGCGGCAGATCGCCAGGTGGGCCGGCTGCCTGGGCGGCGAGACGACGATCGTGCCGATCCACGACGCGCGCCACGACGTCTTCCTCTCCCTGCCCGAGCCGCGGCGCCGGGCCTACGAGGTGGTGGACGGCTGGCTGGCGGCCCACCGGCTCGGCACCGGGTAGGCGCCGACCGGGGGCTACGGCCGCAGCACGTCGCTCAAGGAGGCCAGGGCCTGCTCCACCACGCGGTAGTAGGCCCAGCGACCGCGTTGCTCGCGGGTCACCAGCCCCGCGTCGACCAGCTGCTTCATGTGGTGGGAGACGGTCGGCTGGGAGAGCCCCACCGGGTCGACCAGGTCGCAGACGCAGGCTTCGCGCTCGGGCCGGGCGGCGATGAGGGAGAGCAGCCGGACCCGGGTCGGGTCGCCGAGGGCCTTGAAGATCCGCGCCAGGCGCTGCGCCTCGTCGACCTCGAGCACCCCGCCCGTGACGGGCGAGCAGCACGCGGCTGCCAGGTCGGCGGTGGGGTCGGCGGTGGGGACGGCGGGGTGTGGCGGGGCGACGGGCGCGGGCATGGTCACAGTCTGCCAGACGTATTGACATTCCTCGATGCATTGATAATGCTCGATGCATCGCACCACCAGGGAACGACACCAGGAGCGCACCATGACTGCCCACGACACCACGACCGACCGCGACGACCTCCGCGAGCACGTCAGGTCCCGCTACGCGGCCGCCGCCACCTCGGTCCGCGCCGGGACCGACAACCTCCGGCTCAACGAGGAGCTCCAGCTGGCCGACCAGAGCGACGCCTCGTGCTGCAGCGGAGCCGAGACCGCGGTGGACACGTCCTTCGGCGCCGGGCTCTACGACACCGACGACCACGCGGAGCTGCCGGCAGAGGCGCTGGCCGCGAGCCTCGGGTGCGGCAACCCGACCGCCGTGGCCGCGCTCCAGCCGGGCGAGCGGGTCCTCGACCTCGGCTCGGGCGGCGGCATCGACGTGCTCCTCTCCGCCCGCCGGGTGGGCGAGACGGGATTCGCCTACGGCGTGGACATGACCGACGAGATGCTGGAGCTGGCCCGCGCCAACGCCGCGAGCGCCGGGATCACCCAGGTGGAGTTCCTCAAGGGGACCATCGAGGACGTCCCCCTGCCCGACGCGTCGGTCGACGTGGTGATCTCCAACTGCGTCATCAACCTCTCCGCCGACAAGCCGAAGGTGCTCTCCGAGATGCACCGGGTGCTCGTCCCGGGCGGCCGGATCGGGATCTCCGACGTGGTCGCCGAGGACCACCTCACCGCGGCCGAGCGCGCGGAGCGGGGCACCTGGGCCGGCTGCATCGCCGGCGCGCTCTCCCGGGCGGAGTACCTGGACGGCCTCGCCGCCGCGGGGTTCGTGGACGCCGAGGTCGAGTTCACCCACGAGGCCGCCCCGGGGATGCACGGGGCGATCGTGCGGGCCACCAAGCCCCGGAATAGTTGAGGTGTCAACCGTGTTGGCGCGTCCATGAGCAACCTCCTCACCCTCGACCCCGACGCCCAGGCTCTCCTGTTCACCGAGGCCCGCACGGCCAACGCCTTCACCGACGAGCCGGTCACCGACGAGCAGGTGGCCGCGATCTACGAGCTGGTGAAGCACGCGCCCACCGCGATGAACGTCCAGCCGCTGCGCGTCGTGCTGGTCCGGGCCGGCGAGGCGCGCGAGCGCCTGCTCAAGCACATGTCCGACGGCAACCGCGACAAGACCGCCAACGCCCCGCTGGTCGCGGTCCTGGCCGCCGACACCGACTTCCACGAGCACCTGCCGCGCACCTTCCCGCACTTCCCCGGCGCCCGGGACCTCTTCACCGACGACGCTGCGCGCGAGCAGACGGCACGCTTCAACGCCACCCTCCAGGCCGGCTACTTCATCCTCGGGGTCCGCGCCGCGGGGCTCGCCGCCGGGCCGATGACCGGGTTCGACGCCGACGCGCTCGACCAGGACCTCTTCGCCGGCACGGGGCTGCGCTCCCTGATGGTGGTCAACCTCGGCAAGCCGGCCGAGGGCGCGTGGTTCGACCGTCTTCCGCGCCTCGAGCTCGACGAGGTCGTCCGCGAGGCCTGACCCCGCGTCGGGCGCCCTTGCCTCCCCTTAGCCCGCCGCTGCTTCGCCCTTAGCGTGCGGCGGGCGAAGGTGTCCGGTAGACGGACCTCGGACGGAGTCGGGAGCGGACATGAAGAACGCGGTGCTGGTCGTGGTGCTCCTCGTGGTGATCGTCGCAGCCGCGGTCGGAGCCTGGCTGATCTGGGGCGACGACAACGACACGACCACGACCACGGGCGAGTGCGACGGGCAGGCCTACGAGCTGACGCTCGAGGAGGAGGACCAAGGCCTCCAGGTGACCTTCGAGCTGCAGACCGACACCCCCGGCGAGACCTGGGACGTCGTCATCGAGCAGGACGGGCAACCGCTCATCCAGGGCGAGCGGGCCAGCGACGACGGCGCGGAGCTGGAGGTCGAGGCGCTCGCCCGGGAGGACCAGGCCGAGGACTTCGTCGTGACCGCCACCCCCTCGGACGGGGAGCCCTGCGTCGCCTCGATCAACGGCTGATCTTCAGGAGGAAAGCATGAGCATCACGACACGAATCGCCCGCACGACGGCTGCGGCCACCTTGCTCGCCGTGCCCCTCGCCGCGGTCGGCATCCCCGCGGCCGCGCACGCGGACGTCGAGCGCCGGGGCGCGTGCGGTAGCGGCACCTACGACTTCTCCGTCGACCGCGAGGGTCGCGGCTACGACGTCACGGTGGAGCTCGACAGGGTCGGGGCGGGGACCCGCTGGCGCATCGTGCTGCGGCACAACGGTCGCAGGGTCGCCCGCGTCACCGTCGCCGCGGACCGCGAGGGCGAGCTGGACGTGGAGCGCTTCCTGCGCGGCCGAGCCGGCCGGGACACCGTCCGGTTCACCGCCAGGCGCACCGACGGCTCACAGTCGTGCGGTGCCCGGGTGCGGGTGCGCTGACCGCTCCCCCTCACCCCGCCCGGGCGAGGGTCATTTCCCGTATTCGGGCTCGGGCGCCCCGCGCCTGCGCCATCCTCGTGCGGTGGAACCGACAAGCGAGGCAGCCGTGCGCGCCGCACGCACCCGCCGCGGGGCACCGCGACTCCGGGCCGGTGTCGCGCTGGTCGGGCTGGCGGTCTCCGCGACGCTCTTCGCCGCGACGCTCCCGGCCGGCGGTGCCGGCCCCGGGGCGCCCGCGGCGTCCGCCTCGGACCCGCTCGCCCGCACCGACCTCGCGATCACCCCGAGGGCGGGCGCCCGCACGATCAGCGGCTCCCTGCCCGCGGCGCCGGTCCCGCCCGACCCGAGCGTGCCTTACCCCGCCTCGGACCCGCCCGGCCACGCCCCCCTGAGCGCCGCGGCGGGCGTGGTGAGGACCACCTCCCCCTCCGACCCCAGCCTCACCGGGGAGATGTACTCGCTGGCGGCCGGAGCGGACCTCACCCCCGACGCCGGCTACCGGGCCGGCGGCTGGACCGCCTCCGGCGTGCCGAACCTCGGCCACGTCGCCTTCATCCTCGACCACCACCACCCCACGGTGCCGGGCAGTCCCGGCGGGCTGGGCAGCGCCGAGGAGCGGGCCGCGGCGGTCCAGGCGGCCATCTGGTACTTCACGGACGGCTTCGTGGTCGACCGCACCCCCGAGATGGCCGGGGTGCGTGCCGCCGCCGCTGCGGTCGTCGCCGACGCCCAGCTCGCCGACGCCCGGCTCGCCGACGCCCAGCTCGCCGGCTCCCTGCCGGAGTCGAGCCCCGGCACGGTCTCCCTCACCCCCGGCGAGGCCACCGCCCCCACCGGCACCCCGGTCGGCCCCTTCACCGCGACGTCCGACCGCGGACCGGTGACCCTCACCGCGCCCGCGGCCCACACGCTGTACGCCGACGCCGACGCCACGCTCCCCCTGTCGAGCCCGCACACCGCCGCGCCCGGCACCCCGATCTGGCTGGCACAGGACTCGGCGACCCCGGGCGAGGCGGTGCTGGCCGCCCGCGCCCAGGCCACCGTGCCGGCCGGCTCCGTCTACCTGCCCGCGGCGTCCGGGGTCCCGGCGGCCCCGCTGGTGCTGGCCGCCACCACCGAGCTCGACGTCACGGCCACGGCGTCCGCGGCCTTCCACTCCGCCGCGGACCTGACCGTGCACCAGGCCTTCACCGGCGACGCCGTCGGGGAGCAGGGGGCGACCCGGCTCACCGTCGACTGCGACGCCGGGTCCACCACGACGTTCGACGTCCCGGCCGGAGCCACCACCACCCAGACGTTCACCTACCGCGACGTCCCGGTCGGGGCGACCTGCCTCGTCATCTCCTCGGCCGCGGCGCCCGGGACGGCCGGGGCCGTGGAGGTCACCACCGACGCCCCGTGGACCGTGGTCATCGGGGCCACCGGCACGACGGTGACGGTCACCGACACGGTCACCTCCCGTCCCGCGCCCGCGGCGAGCCCGACGCCCACGTCGTCGTCCGGGCCGGTGCCCGTCCCGGCTCCGACGCCGGAGCCCCCGGCCGGCACCCCCGGCGTCGTGCCCGGCCCCGTCGCCACGCCCGGGGTCTCGGTGCGGCTGCACGCCCAGCGGCGCGGCGACCTGCTCCGCCTCTCCTTCGTGGCGCGCAACACCGGCGACGTCCACCTCTCCGGGGTCCGGATCCTCGCCGGGCAGCACGGCTCGTCCACCCGGTACCGCGCGTGGCCCTCCCGACGTGGCGCCCTCGCCCCGGGCCAGCGGGTCCGGGCCACGGCCACCTACACCCTCACCCGGGCCGACCGCGCACGCGGCCACGTCGCGGTCCGTGCCCGGGTCGTCGCCCGCGTGCCGGAGGGCCCGCGCGTCCAGTCCCGGACCGCGCTGCGCGTCCGGCTCCCCGGCTCCACCGACACGCCCCGCACGCAGCGGCCCACCCCCCGCACGAGCCTCCCGGTCCCGCCGGGCGGTGTCCCCGGGGAACAGCGCCCCCGTCGCACGGCGGCCACGCCGCGCCCGACCGACGGCGACGGCACCCCCCTGGTGCTGGCGCTGGGGCTGCTCGCCATGGTCGGTGGCGGCGCCGTCCTGGTGCGAAGCTGAGCGGGCTCACTCCTCCGGAGCGTCGAGCCGGACCCCGACGCCCCGCACCGTGTGCAGGTAGCGCGGGTGCTGGGCGCTCTCGCCCAGCTTGCGCCGCAGCCAGGAGATGTGGACGTCGACGGTCTTCTCCGACCCGCCCCACGCCTGGTGCCAGACGTCGTTGAGCAGGCTCCCCTTGGTGACCACCTCGCCCGCATGCTCGACCAGGTGCTTGAGCAGGTCGAACTCCCGTGGGGTCAGCTCCACGACCGTGCCGTCGAGACTGGCGCGGCGTCCGGGGACGTCGATGTCCAGGCCGCCCACGTGGAGCAGGCGGACCGGCCCGGAGGCGTCGGGCCGGGCCCGTCGCAGCACCGCCCGGATCCGGGCCGCGAGCTCGGCGGGCGGGCACGGGGTGACCACGTAGTCGTCCGCACCGGCGTCGAGACAGCCCACCACCGAGGCCTCGTCCTCCCGGGCGGTGGCGACGATCACCGGCACGTCGCTGACGGCGCGCAGCATGACGAGCACCTGGCGCCCGTCCACGTCGGGCAGGTCCAGGTCGAGCACGACCACGTCGGGCCGGTGCGCCATGGCCAGACCCAGCCCTGCCATGCCGGAGTCGCTGGAGGAGACGGCGCAGCCGTGCTCACCGAGCGAACGCATCAGCTGCGGGCGGATCCGGTCGTCGTCCTCGATGATGAGCACCTGCACCACTCATCGACGGTAACAGCGGGACGCGCCCGTGGCACCCGGCTCGGCCAGGGACACCACGAGGCCACCGCCCCCCGAGGGACGACGGCCTCGCTGCGCCGGAGGCGTCAGGTCACGGGGTGACGGTGACGGTGATCCACGCCGAGTAGATGTACTCGTCGAACGACGACGTCGGGGTGTAGAAGGCGCGGTACTGGTAGGCGCCCGGGCCGTTCTCCACCACCTTGCTCAGGAATCCCGTACGGAAGTTGAACGTGCCGTCGGCGTTGACGCCCGCCATGCAGCAGAAGTTCGGCGAGTCCACCCCGCCCTTGTTCTTGCCGTCGAGGTAGATGTCGACATAGCCCTTGTCCGGCACCGCGCCCTTGTACTTCACCTGACCGAAGAGCTCCGGGAGCTCGTAGCTCGGGGTCGAGGCCGAGACGGTGAAGACGGCCTCGTTGACGTTCAGCGCGGAGTCCCACACCACGGTCTTGATCGTGCTCTTGGCCTTCTTGTACTTCGCCTTGACCTTGTAGGTGCCGGGCGCGAGCTCGGAGGGCAGCCGGAAGCTGGCCTTCCCCTTCTTGATCTTCTTCTTGACCTTGGTGCCGTTGACGGTGAAGGTCACCTTGCCCTTGCCGCGCACCTGGGCGGTGATCTTGTTGCCCGCGAGCCCGTAGTGGGTGCCGGCGGCGGCCTTCTTCAGCTTGAGCTTGCCGGGCGCCTTGCGGGCCAGCACGTCACTGGCGGCCGAGTCGCTCGGTGCCGCCTGGGCGGTGCCGACCGCCGCCGTGGCAGGGATCGCCAGGGCCAGTGCCGAGACCGACGCGGTGGCGAAGCGGGCGAGTGTGCGCATGGATGAGACTCCTCGGGAAAGTCGTGTCTGGGACGTACGAACGCCGGCCTCGGAGGAACCGCGGCCGGCAGAGGAGGTTCTACCCAATTTGAGGCACCGGAAACACTCAACGCGCCGCGCGCTCGGTCGGCGGGGCGTGCCGCTCCCCCGCCTCGTGGCCCGGCGTGAGGTGGGAGACGTCGGAGAGGCGCAGCGGGGTGAACGGGCCGCCGGCCCTGACCGAGACCGGCTCAGTGACCAGGCACAGGTGGTCGCCCCCCTCGTCGAGCAGACTGGTGCGCCGGACCACGAGGCGGTGCGGGCAGTCGAGCAGCACCGGCACCCCTCCGGGGCCCACCTCGGTCCGCAGTCCCTCGAACTTGTCCTCCCGGTCACCGGTGCGCGTCCCGAACCGCTCCGCCAGGTCGAGGTCGCCGGCGGTCAGGAAGTGGACCGCCAGGTGGGTCGAGCGCTGGGCGACGCGAGCGGTGTGGTTGGCCTTGGAGAGCCACACGCAGTAGCGCTGGGGCTCGATGCTGGACTGGGCGTGGAAGCCGACCAGGCAGCCGCCCCGCTCGGGCACCCCGTCGGTCTCGTTCCCGCTGGTCACCACGATCAGCGGGGTGTCCAGGGACGACACGATCGTGGAGAACGGGTCCTCGTCGCTCATCGGAGCTCCTTCTCGTCGGTGCTGGGAGTGTCCTGTGCGTCAGCGGTTCCGGGCCACCGCGAGGGCCAGCTCGGTGAAGCGTGCCACGGTGAGCGGCGCCTCCGCGGGGGGCGCGGTCCCCATCCGGACCGCCACCACCTTGCTCGACGGTGAGACGTGCAGGATCTGCTGGCCCAGACCGATCGCCCAGAAGGCGTCGTCCTCGGCCGCGGGCGCCAGCGGACCCTGGGGCACCTCCGAGCCCTCCGTCAGCGGGATCGCCGGCAACAGCGGGCCCGGCTCGTTGATCCAGAAGAGCAGCCCGTAGCCGGCGTTCAGCTCCGAGCTCGGGCGGCGGGTGGCCTCCCGCAGGAAGCGGGCCGAGACGATCCTGCGGCCACGGTGCTTGCCGCCGTCGGCGAGCATGACGCCCAGCCGGGCCAGGTCGGGGCAGGTGGTGATCAGCCCGGCGAAGAGCATCGTGTTGCCGGAGGGGTCGCGCAGCAGGGAGCTGTCGCGCATCCGCAGCGGCCCCAGCAGCACCTGGTCGGCGAACCGGTGCACGGGCCTCTTCGTGGCCTTGCGGAGCACCTCCTCGAGCACCTGGATGGCGGAGTTGTTGTAGAACCAGGCGGTCCCCGGCGGCTGCTGCTGGGAGAGCCGGGTCGAGAAGCGCGTCTTGTTCCGGGCGGCGATCATCTCCTGGTAGTCGGTCTCGAACGCCCACTCCCGGCCCGAGGTGTTGGCGAGCAGGTGCCGGATGGTGACCGTGCGCGACGGCGTGCCCCGCCAGGCCGGGACGTACCTGGAGACCCTGTCGTCGAGCCGCAGCATCCCCTTGTCCTGGGCGATGCCGACCAGAAGCGCGGTCACCGACTTGGTGATCGACCAGGCCGGGCCGGTCGACACCTTCGGCGCGAGGTCCCGCTCGAGGAGCGTCCTGCCGTTGCGCACCACGGTGACGCAGTGCGAGTCCGCCGCACGAGCCTCGGCGAGGAGGGTGCCCGCGGCGCTGCCGGAGCCGGCACCGGCGGGGCGGGAGCCGGCGCCGGGGGCCGAGGCCGCGGTGGTCCCCACGACGAGGGCGGCGACCAGGGCGGCGACCACTCGCGCGGAGGTCGTGCGGGTTCTCATGAGCGCACATTACGCTCCTGGCCTGAATACGAGGCCACGGATTCCGCGGAACCCGCGACGCGGTCAGGGGTCGTCCTGCACCCTGGAGAGGTGACCGACGAGCGACTCGAGACCCTCGCCCTCAACGTGGCCTGCGTGGTCGCGGCCGCCTTCACCGCCTTCGTGCTCGGCATGTGGGCGGAGACCGGGCAGACCACTCCTGCGGGCGTCGTCGGGATGCTCCTGGTCTGGGCGGTGCTGGGCTTCGGCTGGTTCAGTCGCCCACCGCGTCCCGGCCGCGTCTGACCAGCCGGGGGTCGGGGGCCAGGACGATCTGCTCGTCCTTGCCCTCGTAGTCGAAAAGGCTGAGGAAGAGCCGCATCGCGGCGATCCGGCCCCGCTTCTTGTCGTTGCTCTTGATCGTGTGCCACGGCACCTGGTCGGTGTCGGTGCTGCGGAACATCTCCTCCTTGGCCGCGGTGTAGTCCTCCCACTTGTCGAGGCTCTCCAGATCCATCGGGGAGAGCTTCCAACGGCGCACCGGGTCGAGCTGACGGATGGCGAACCGGGTCCGCTGCTCCTGCTGGGTGACGGAGAACCAGAGCTTGGTGACCAGGATCCCGGACTCGTTGAGCATCTCCTCGAAGAGCGGCGCCTGCCGCATGAAGACGGCGTACTCCTCGTCGGAGCAGAAGCCCATCACCCGCTCGACCCCGGCGCGGTTGTACCAGGAGCGGTCGAGGAGCACGATCTCGCCGGCGGTGGGCAGGTGGGTGACGTAGCGCTGGAAGTACCACTGACCCTGCTCGGTGGTGGTCGGCCGGTTGAGCGCGACCACCCGGGCGGCGCGGGGGTTGAGGTGCTCGGTGAACCGCTTGATGGTGCCGCCCTTGCCCGCCGCGTCGCGGCCCTCGAAGACGACGACGAGCCGGCGCCCGGTGTCCTGCACCCAGTACTGCAGCTTGAGCAGCTCGATCTGGAGCAGGTACTTCTCGACCTCGTAGTCCTCCCGGGTCATCAGCTCGTCGTAGGGGTAGTTCTCCCGCCAGGTGTCGACCGCCTCGCCGTCGGGCCCGATGAGCATCGGGTCCTCGCCCTGGTCGTCGCGGACGGTGTAGCCGCCCTCGCGGAGGCTGTCGATGTAGTTGCGGAGGTCCATGTGTTGCGGCATGGACCCTGTGTACCCGGAACACCCCTACGCTGACGCGTGTGACACCCGAGCTGCCGGACCCGGCCGACCCCCGCCGCCGGTGGTCCGCGGACCGGACCATGGGGGTGGTCGGGGCGGCCGGCCTCGCCGTGGCGCTGGCCGGCCTGGGCTTCGACGAGACCACCATGGTCACGGTCGGATTCCTCGTCTTCGTGCTCGCCGGCTGGTGGTTCCTCGCCTTCTGACCCGCGCGTCAGCCGGCGCGGGAGGAGGAGGAAGGCGAGGCCGGCGAGCACCACGGAGGCGACGACGGTGCAACCGCGCAGGGCCCTTCTGCGTCCTCTAGGCAAGGATGAGGAGGGGAGTGTGGACGGCACCATGACGGCATCGGGGGGCTCGGTGGGCCTGAGCACAGGAGAGCGGGGGTCGACGCGGGACGTCGACTTCTCGGCCTACATGAGGGCCCGCCAGCCCTCCCTGCTGCGCACCGCCTACCTGCTGACCGGCGACCTCGCGAGCGCCGAGGACCTGGCGCAGAGTGCCTTCGCCAAGCTCTACCTCTCCTGGGACAAGGTGCGCGACCGGGAGTCCCTCGACGGCTACGTGCGCCGGATCGTGGTCAACGAGCACAACTCGCTGTGGCGCCGGGCGTGGAAGCGGCTCGAGCGCAGCTCCGACGTGGTGCCGGAGACGGCGGTGCTCGACGAGTACGACGACCAGCAGGGCACCGCCCTGTGGCACGTCGTGGAGTCCCTGCCGCCGAGGCAGCGCGCGGTGATCGTGCTCCGCTACTACGAGGACCTCTCGGAGGCGGAGATCGCCGCCACGCTGGGGATCAGCGCCGGGACCGTCAAGTCCCAGGCGAGCCGCGCGCTCGCCACCCTGCGAGAACGGGCCGCGGAGCATCCGACGACTCTCGGAGACCAGGAGGAGGGGCGATGAGGACCTTCGAGGAGGAGCTCCAGGCCTCCCTGACGCGGCGGGCCGAGGACGGGGTCGGCGACTCCTCCCTCGACCTCGCGGGCGTCAGGCTCCGAGCCCGCCGGATCGAGCGGCGACGGCGCGGGGTGGGGGCGGCGGTGGCCGCCGCGGTCGCCGCGGTCGCCATCCCCGGGGCACTCGCGCTGGCCCCGACCTTCGACCGCACCTCCGAGGCGCCGACCACCGCGCCGCCCACCTCGTCCCCGGCCCCGACGCCGGAGCACGCGTTGCCCGGCGACGGGTCCCTGGACTTCCGGGACCTGCCCGTCGGGCCGGACCCGTCGATCGGCTACCTCGACCTCAGCGGGGACGAGCCCGTGGTGGTGGAGCCCAGCGGCAACGAGACCGTGCTCGAGCTGGAGCACCGGCCCATGCGCTACACCGACCTGGCCGACGGGCGGTACGTCGTGCTGACCGCCGACGAGGACGGGAACTGGTACGTCGAGGTCACCGACACGGGTGGCACCACCCAGGCGACGTTCCCGAGCACGAGCGGCTTCGCGGTCGACGAGTCGCACGTCCAGGTGGCGTGGGCGAACGCCGACGGCGAGGTGCTGGTGCTGGGCGCCGAGGCGTCCGAACCGCGGGTCCTCGGGGACCTCCCTGGGCCGGAGGACGCGGGACACACGGTCACCGACGTCAACGGCACGGAGTGCTTCCGACCGACGCAGCCCGGCGAGGACTTCGGGTGCGTCGTCCACGCGCAGGCGGGCGACGGCGCGGGCGGCCTCGCCCTCTTCACGATGACCATGGCCGACTTCGCCATGGAGGAGGAGGTCGTCGCCTACCCCGGCCACGCCGACTCGATCCGGCTCGGAAACCAGCAGGACCTGACCGGAGTCAGCTACACGGCGCAGTCCTTCGGGGTGGGCAAGGACGGGGTTCCCTGCTCCGAGGTCCGCGGCGACGGTCCCGACGAGCTCGAGACCCGGGTCCAGGTCAGCACGTGCACGCACTACTTCGACTCCTTCTCGCGCGACGGCACCTCCCTCCTCGCCTGGGGCGCCGAAGGCGACAGCGCGAGCGGCACGATCGCGGTCTACGACCTGGGGACCGGCGACGTGCGCTGGGAGCGGGTGGCGACCACCGCGCAGATGGGACGGGTCGCGTTCGCCGAGTGGGAGGACGACGCGACCCTGCTCGCGGCGGCCTACCAGGGCGGCCGCTGGCAGCTGGTCCGGTTCACCGCCGACGGCGGGATTGAGCGGGTCACCGGACAGGTGATGGGCGACGAGCTGGACCCGCCGTTCCTCCCGGAGGCGCAGCAGTCCAGTCCCTAGTCCAGCGGCAGCAGCACCGCCCCGGCGTGGGCGGGCAGCTCCACGCCGCCCGGCACGACCCTCGCCCCGGCGGGCGTGGCCCAGCGCACCACGTGGTCGCCCCCGAGGTCGATGGTGACGGGCTCGTCGGAGAAGTTGACGGCCACCGCCACCTCGCCGCGCGACATCACGAACCACCGCGCGTCCTCGTCGTACTCGCACGAGGTGCGGCGCATGTCGGGGTCGGTCAGGTCAGGCAGCTCGCGGCGCAGCGCGGCCAGCGACCGGTAGACCTCCAGCAGCACGGCGTGCCGTCCGCCCTCGGCCTCCGACCAGTCCAGCTTGGAGGCGAGGAAGGTCTGCGGGTCCTGGGGGTCCGGGACGGTCGAGACGTCCCAGTCCATCCGCTCGAACTCCTTGACCCGGCCCTCGGAGACGGCCCGCCCGAGCTCCTGCTCGGGGTGGGAGGTGAAGAAGGCGAACGGCGTGGAGGCCGCCCACTCCTCCCCCTGGAAGAGCATCGGGGTGAACGGGCCGGTGAGGGTGAGCAGCGCCGCGACGGCGAGCTGGTCGTCGTCGAGATGGGCGGTGAGCCGGTCGCCGGCCGCCCGGTTGCCCACCTGGTCGTGGTTCTGGTTGCAGACCACCAGGCGCCAGCCGGGCATGCGCTCGACGTCGACCGGGCTGCCGTGCTCGCGGCCCCGGAACGACGACCAGGTGCCGTCGTGGAGGAAGCCGCGCTCGCAGACCTTGGCCAGCGCCGCCAGCGGGGCGAAGTCGGCGTAGTAGCCGCTCGTCTCCCCGGTCAGCGCCACGTGCACGGCGTGGTGGAAGTCGTCGCTCCACTGCGCGTCCAGGCCGTAGCCGCCGCCCTCGCGCGGGGTGATCAGCCGGGGGTCGTTGAGGTCCGACTCCGCGATCAGGGTGAGCGGGCGCCGCTGCTGGGCGGAGAGCCGCGCGGCCAGCACCGCCATCTCCTCCAGCAGGTGGGTCGGAGACGAGTCGGGCAGGGCGTGCACGGCGTCGAGCCGCAGCCCGTCGACGTGGAACTCCTCCAGCCACATCCGCACGTTGTCGAGGATCAGCGCCCGTACCTCGCCGCTGCCCTCGCCGTCGAGGTTGAGGTGGTCGCCCCAGGTGCTGCGCCCCTCGGTGGCGAGGTAGGGACCGAAGAGCGGCAGGTAGTTGCCCGACGGGCCGAGGTGGTTGTAGACGACGTCCTGGATCACGCCCAGGCCCGCGGCGTGGCAGGCGTCGACGAAGCGCCGGTAGGCCGCGGGGCCGCCGTAGGCCTCGTGCACGGTGAACCAGGCCACCCCGTCGTAGCCCCAGTTGTGGGTGCCGTTGAAGCCGTTGACGGGCAGCAGCTCGACCAGGTCGACCCCGATCTCCTTGAGGTGGTCGAGCCGGGTGATCGCCGCGTCCAGGGTGCCCTCGGGGGTGAAGGTGCCGAGGTGGAGCTCGTAGATCACCGACCCGCCGAGGCTGCGTCCGGTCCACTGCTCGTCGTGCCACTCGTGGGCCGCCGGGTCGTCGGTGCGCGCCAGGCCGTGCACCCCGTCGGGGAGGCGCCGGGCGCGCGGGTCGAAGACGACGTGGTCGCTGCCGTCGATCCGGTAGCCGTAGTCGACCTCGCCGAGCGGCTCCGGTCCGACCGGGTGCCACCAGCCGTCGTGGTCGCCGCCGGGCTCGGCGCGCTCCATCTCCACCACGCGCCGTGAGCCCTCGGGCCCGACGACGAGCTGGAGGGACTCCGCGTGCGGCGCCCAGACGTCGAAGCGGCCGCGGCCCCGGGACTCGTCGGGCACCAGCAGCGCCACCGGGTAGTCGGCCAGCAGGTGGGCGAGCTCCACCAGCCCGTCGCTGTCCGGGCGGACCCGGCGGTCGGTGAGCAGGTCGACGTACTGGCCGGGTGGCAGCGCCAGCGCGGTCTCCCCCCAGCCGCCGGCGCGCACCAGCCCGACGGGCAGCCGGGTCGCCACGGTGATCGCACCGGGCCCGTCCACACCCCGGGAGAACGCCAGCACGTGGTCGGCCGCCGGTCCGTGGGCGGCGAGCGGGCGGTAGCCGTCGAACCACTCCGGGTGGTCGCGCCGGGCCGTCAGGGCCACGTGGGTCACCAGCAGCTTGGCGGCACCGTCGTCGTCGGCGTGGGCGTGCACGTGGGGCCGCTCGCCCAGCCGGAGCTTCTCCAGCAGCGCGGTGCGGCGCGAGAAGTCGACGGGACGCCGGTTGTCGGGGTCGACCAGGCTCTGCTCCCACAGCTCGCTGCCCTGGTAGACGTCGGGGACGCCGGGCAGGGTGAGCCCGACCAGCTTGGCGCCCAGGGAGTTGACCCAGCCGGGGGCCGCCAGGGCCTCGACCAGCTCGGCGACCACCGCGTAGACCTCCGGGCGGTCGAAGACGGCGTCGACGCACCGGTGGATCGCCGCCTCGAACTCCTCGTCCGGTGCGGTCCAGGTGGTCCCCTGCGCCGCCTCGCGCATCGCCTTCTCGGCGTAGCCGTGCAGACGCTCGCGGTAGGACTGCACCGGCTCCTCCAGCGAGGAGGGCCAGGCGCCCACGATCGCCTGCCAGAGCAGGTTGGCGAACCCGGCGTCGGGCACCGGCACCAGCTCCAGCAACCGGTCGAGGGCCGCCGCCCACTGCTCCGGGATCTCGGCGAGCACGGTGATCCGGGCGCGGGTGTCCTCACCGCGCTTGGTGTCGTGGGTGGAGGCCGCGGTCATCGCGTGCGGCCAGCCGGCCTGCCGCCGGGCCATCGCCTCGTGCAGGTCGTCCGGGGCGACGGCGAAGACCGCCGGGTCGGCGCCGACCTCGTTGAGCGAGGTCAGCCGCGACCACCGGTAGAACGCGGTGTCCTCGACCCCCTTGGCCATCACCATGCCGCTGGTCTGCTGGAACCGCAGAGCAGGGTCGGCGGCACCGTCGGCCAGCACCGGGCCGAGGACCTCCAGCACCGGCAGCAGGTCCGGGCGGTGGCGACGGGCCTCGGCGAGAGCCTGCTCGAGGTGCTCGTGGCCCTCCGGCAGGTAGGAGCGGTAGACCGGGAAGCAGGCCAGGAGCTCCGCGACCCCGTCGACCAGCACGTCGAGCCCGGGGACCGGCTGCTCCTGGGCGGCGAGCACGTGGGCCACCTCGCGGGAGATGCGACGCACCTCGGAGTTGAGGATCGAGTCGGCGACCGCGCGCTTGGAGTCGTGGACCATCGCGCGCCAGTCGACCCGGCTGCCGCGCAGCCGGGTCTCCAGGGCGTCCAGCGGCTCCTCGCCCGCGGGGTCGACGAAGACCCGGTCGACCAGCGCCAGCACGTCGTAGCCGGTGGTGCCGTCGGTGCGCCACGAGCCGGGGAGCTCCTCGCCGGGGTGCAGGATCTTCTCGACGAGCACGTAGCCGTCGCCGGTCAGCGCGGCCAGGTCCTCCAGGTAGCGGGCCGGCTCGCGCAGGCCGTCCGGGTGGTCGACACGCAGTCCCTGCACGAGCCCCTCGTCGAACCAGCGGCGGATCTCGGCGTGCGACCTCTCGAACCACTCCGGCTCCTCCACCCGCAGCGCGGCCAGGGTGTTGACGGCGAAGAAGCGGCGGTAGTTGAGGTCGGTGTCGGCCCGGCGCCAGCTGACGAGCTCATAGTGCTGCCGGGCGTGCACCTCGTCGGCGTCGGCCTCGTCCGGGCCCAGCGCGTGCACGCTCTCGGGGGCGAGCGGGAACCGGTGGCCGTGGTAGTGCAGCTCCCCGGCCAGCACGGTCAGGTTCTTGATCCGGGTCACCCCGTCGACCTCGACGAGGTCGTCGTCGCCGACGACCGGGATCAGCAGCCGGCCGCCGCCGGCGTCCCAGTCGATGTCGAACGCCCCGGCGTACGGCGACTCCGCGCCGTGGGTGAGCACGTGCCACCACCACTCGTTCTGCCACGGGTTGGCGATGCCGACGTGGTTGGGCACGATGTCGACGAGCACCCCCATCCCCAGCCGCTGCGCCTCCGCGGCCAGCGCGGCCAGCCCCGAGGCCCGCCCGCGCGAGGGGTCGATGGCCCGGTGGTCGGCCACGTCGTAGCCGTGGGAGCTCCCGGACTCCGAGGCGAGCAGCGGCGAGAGGTAGACCCAGTCGACGCCCAGCTCGTGCAGGTAGCGCAGGGTGCGCGCCGCCTCGAGGAGGTCGAGCTCCTCGGTGATCTGGAGCCGGTAGGTGCTGCGCGGGAGCCGGCGCCCCGGGACCGCGGCGCTCACTGCTCCGCCATCGCCATCAGCGAGGCGGCGACCGAGGTCTCCGGCTCCGGCTCGGGGGTCTCGTACTGGCGCAGCACCAGCACGCTGCGGCCCTCCAAGGTCAGCGCCGAGCGCGCGGGCAGCGGGGGCTCGGCGAGCTCGGCGGCCGCGGTGTCGACGACCGCCTCCCACGCCTCGGCGTACTCCTCGGCGGGCAGCACCAGGTCGACCGCCCCCTCGCCGGCGTTGAAGTAGAGGAGGAAGTGGTCGTCGACCACCTGGTTGCCGTGGGCGTCGAGGCCGGGGATGCCGTGGCCGTTGAGGTACATGCCGATCACCTGGGCGCCCTCCTCGGTCCACTGCCCGTCGTGCATCGGCTCCCCGTCGGGGTGCAGCCACACGATGTCGTTGAGCCGCTCGCCGTCACCGGTGCGGACCGTGCCGCCGGTGAAGAAGCGACGGCGACGGAACGTCGGGTGCTCACGGCGCAGCCGGGCCACCGCCGCCGTGAACTCGGCGAGCGGCCAGTCGGCGCGGTCCCAGTGGACCCAGGAGAGCTCGGAGTCCTGGGCGTAGGTGTTGTTGTTGCCGCACTGGGTGCGGCCGATCTCGTCGCCGTGCAGGATCATCGGCACGCCCTGGCTGAGCAGCAGGGTGGCCAGGAAGTTGCGCTGGCTGCGAGCCCGCATCGCCAGCACCTCGATGTCGTCGGTCGGCCCCTCGACGCCGAAGTTCTGCGAGCGGTTGTGGCCCTCGCCGTCGTTGTTCTCCTCGCCGTTGGCCTCGTTGTGCTTCTCCTGGTAGGAGACCAGGTCGCGCAGGGTGAACCCGTCGTGGGCGGTGACGAAGTTGATGCTGGCGAAGGGACGCCGGCCGGAGTGCTCGTAGAGGTCGGAGGAACCCGCGAGCCGGGAGGCGAACTCGCCCAGCGCCGGCTCGCCGCGCCAGAAGTCGCGCACCGTGTCGCGGTACTTGCCGTTCCACTCCGTCCACTGGGGCGGGAAGTTGCCGACCTGGTAGCCGCCGGGGCCGACGTCCCAGGGCTCGGCGATCAGCTTGACCTGGCTGACCACGGGGTCCTGCTGGACCAGCTCGAAGAAGGTCGCGAGCCGGTCGACGTCGTAGAACTCCCGCGCCAGCGCCGAGGCCAGGTCGAAGCGGAAGCCGTCGACGTGCATCTCGGTCACCCAGTAGCGCAGCGAGTCCATGATCAGCTGGAGGGAGTGGGGGTTGCCTGCGTTGAGGGAGTTCCCCGTCCCGGTGTAGTCCATGTAGTAGCGCTGGTCGTCGTCGACGGTGCGGTAGTAGGCCTTGTTGTCGATCCCCTTGAGGCTCAGCGTCGGCCCGAGGTGGTTGCCCTCGGCGGTGTGGTTGTAGACCACGTCGAGGATGACCTCGATGCCTGCGGCGTGCATCGCCTTGACCATCGTCTTGAACTCCTGGACCTGGTGGCCGGCCTCACGGTTGGCGGCGTACTCGGCGTGCGGTGCGAAGAAGCCGAGGGTGTTGTAGCCCCAGTAGTTGCGCAGGCCCTTCTCCAGCAGGGTGGAGTCCTGGACGAACTGGTGGACCGGCATCAGCTCGATGGCGGTGACCCCGAGCTTGGTCAGGTGGTCGGTGACCGCCGGGTGCGCCAGCCCGGCGTAGGTGCCGCGCTGCTCCTCCGGCACCTCGGGGTGGAGCTGGGTGAGCCCCTTGACGTGCGCCTCGTAGATCACCGACTCGTTGTAGGGGACCCGCAGGTGGCGGTCGCCCTCCCAGTCGAAGAACGGGTTGATGACGACGCCGAGGGTCATGTAGGGCGCGGAGTCGTCGTCGTTGCGGCTCTCCTCGGCGCCGAAGTCGTAGCCGAAGAGGGCCTGGTTCCACTCGATCTCCCCGTCGGTGGCCTTCGCGTAGGGGTCGAGCAGCAGCTTGCTGGGGTTGCAGCGCACGCCGTTGGCCGGGTCGTAGGGCCCGTGCACCCGGTAGCCGTAGCGCTGACCGGGCTGGACCAGGGGCAGGTAGCAGTGCCAGACGTGGGCGTCGACCTCGGTGACCTCGAGCCTGGTCTCGGTCCGGGTGCCGTCCTCGTCGACGTCGAAGAGGCAGAGCTCCACGCGCTCGGCGACCTCGCTGAAGAGGGCGAAGTTGGTGCCGCTCCCGTCGTAGGTCGCTCCCAAGGGGTAGGCGGATCCGGGCCAGACCTGCACGTGCGCTCCTGATGTCGAGGTGCCCCGAGCGGCGCTGTCCAGCCGGGCGCCGAGGGGGGTGTTGAACGTTCCAACCGGGGGGTACCCACCGCACCGCGCCCCCACACCCGTCGTTGCCGCCGGCCCGGACCGTCCCGCTCAGCCCGCCTGGTGCCACGGGGCGCCGCGGTCGCGGAGCGCGACCCGCACCGGCCGGCTGCAGGAGCCCAGCCTCAGGCTCACGTGGGCCTCGGCCAGTCGCCGCACGCACCACTCCAGGACGTCGAGCCCGTCGGCGTCGACGCCGACCACGTGGGTCAGGTCGAGCCCCAGCTCGCGGATCCCGCCGCCCAGCGCCTCCTCGACGTGGCGCCGCAGGTCGTAGGCACCGACCGCGTCGAGCAGCCCGTCGACCTCGAGCACGGCGGGACCGGGATCGCCCCGCGCGACCGAGGAGATGACGTGCAGTGTCGTACCAGGCATCGTTCCCCCCTCCTGCCAGCAAGGCTAGGCGGGCGGGACGGGCGCGACGAGGGTTCGCGCCACGATGTCACGCAGACTTCACCTGCGGCCCCGCGACGTCACGTGGCCGACTCCGCACCGGACCCGCCGAGGCGCATGGCCACCAGCGCCACGTCGTCCTCTGGCTCCACCGGGAGCAGCTGCTCGAGCACCCGGTCGCAGAGCTCCTCCAGGGACTCCGACTCTCGGCCGTACGAGAGCGCGTCGACGAGCCGCGAGATGCCGTCGTCCAGGTCCTCGCCGCGGCGCTCGACCAGTCCGTCGGAGTAGAGCAGCAGGGTCGAGCCGTCGGGCACCGAGATCCTCGAGGCGGTCCGCGGCGTCTCGGGATCCAGACCCAGCAGCAGGTCCGGGCCCGCGGGGGCGTCGCCGGGGTCGAGCACCCGCACCTCCCCGTCGGGGGTCAGCACCAGGGCCGGAGGGTGACCGGCGCTCGACCAGGAGAGCTCCAGCTCGGCCGGCCGGTCGGGCGCGGACGGCGCCAGGGGCTCCAGCCTCACCACCACCGCCGTGGCCATCGCCTGGATCGCCAGACCGGCCATCGCCCGGTCGGCGCGGGCCAGCAGCGCCGCGGGGTCCTCCCCGGTGGTGTAGCCGATCCCGCGGAGCACCCCGCGGATCTGGCTCATCCCGGCCGCGGCGCGGCGGTCGTGGCCGATGACGTCGCCGACCACCAGGACGGTGGCGCCGTCCGGCTGGGCGAAGGCGTCGTACCAGTCGCCGCCGACCTGGGCCTCGTGGGCGGCCGCGACGTAGCGCACCGCGATCCGGCCGTGGGCCACCTGCGGCGGCGCGGTCAGCAGGCTGCGCTGGAGCTCCCCGGCGAGCTCGTGCTGACGGGCGTAGAGGCGGGCGTTGTCCAGGGCGATGCCGGCGCGGCGCCCCGCCTCCACGGCGACCGAGAGGTGGGAGCGACGGAAGACCTGCCGCGACTCGTCGCGGACCAGCACCATCGACCCGAGGATCCCGTCGCGACCCGGCAGCGGCACCGCGATCACGCTGGAGACCCCCAGGGTGCGGAAGTGCGCGCGGAGCGTCTCGTCTCGCACCGAGCGCGCGAGCTCCTCGTCGTCGATGTGGTTGATCAGGAGAGGGCCGTCCCCCTGGACCACGCGCCGGCTCGGCGCCTCGTCCGAGGCGTGGCGCGCCTGGAGCCGCTCGACCTCCGCGACCGTGGCCTCCAGCGCGGGGTCGCGGTGCCGGACGGTGACCAGGCTCAGGTCGCCGAGCTCGTCGGCGAGCTGGATGCTCACCCAGTCGGCGAACTCCGGGACCAGGACGGAGGCCAGCTGCTCCAGCGCCTCGTCGATGTCCAGGCTGCTCACCAGCGCCTCGGAGGTGCGGCCCAGCAGGTCGACCTGGCGGCTGAGCCGCTCGCGCTCGCGCTCGGCGCGCCGCTGGTCGGTGACGTCGACCAGCAGGAGCAGGACGTCGACCCGGCCGGCCACCGCCTCGGTCGCCACCGCGGTCACCTCCAGGTGACGCCCGCCCGGGGTCGTGGCCACCAGGCCGAGCTCGAGCGGATCCTCCTCGCCGTCGCGGTCCGTGACCGCCTGCAGCAACGGGGCCGCGTCGTTCAGCACGTCCCCGAGGCCAGGCGTCGAGCCGTGCCGGTGCAGGTCGAGCAGCACCGAGGCACGTCGGTTCCAGCCGCGCAGCCGACCGTCCGGCTCGCAGAGGACGACCCCGACCGGCGCCTGGTCGAGCAGGGAGCCGAGGTCGATGGCCGGCATCCCCGCGCCCGGGCCGTCCGAGACCCCGCCGGTCCCGCCGGCCCCGCCGTCCCGGGGGGCCGGGGCGTGCCCGAGGGTCGCCACCAGCGGGCCCGGGGCGCGACGCTCCCGCACCCGCGCCAGCCCGGCGGTGACCGCCCGCCGGAGCCCGTCGACCCCGGTCACCACCGTCGCCTCGCGCGGTGGCGCGGCCAGGCAGGAGAGCTCGTAGCGCACCTGGATCTCCCGGCTCGGGGAGACGATCAGCACGATCGGGACGCGGGGCGCCAGCCGCGCCACGAGCCGGACCAGCGACGCCGGCCTGGCCGCGGCCGATCCGACCACCACCAGGTCCACGTCCGGGTGCTCTGAGAGAGCCTGCTCCACCGCGTCCTCGGTGCAACGGGGACCCGGGAGGTCGTCGAGGGCGAAGGCCTCGGCGCGAGATCCGTCCACCAGCAGCAGGTGCTGCCTCCCGGCGACGGCACGCACCGTCTCGCGGGCGCGATGAGGGGGTGGCGGCACGGGCGAAGGGTACCGAGCAGGTGGCCTTCCGCGTGGCCGTTCGGGCAGAGACGCGGGGTTCGGGGTGGGGCGGCTGGACCGGTGGTGCCATCACGGAACATTTCCGGGTCCGGCGTGTGAGACTGTGCCGAGCCCCCCGGAGGAATGTGTGACCCCAGAGACGACGCCCCGGCAGTCCTCGACGACTGCCGAGCGTTCCGCGCACCCTGTCGACCTCGTCGGCACCGAGCGGGTCGAGCGTCTGGTCGAGCTCGCCGCCGGGCTCCTGGGTGCCTCCCACGCGCGGATGACCCTGCTGCCCGACCTGACCTCGGTGATGGCAGGGCTGGGTCGCCCCGCGCGCCGCGAGCTGACGAGGTGGCCGGCCGAGGACGCCCTCTGTGCCGTGACCCTGCGCACCGGCGGTCCCCTCGTCGTCGCCGACGCGCCGCACGACGACCGGGTCAACGACCTCCGGGCGGTCGTCTCGGGCGAGGTCGGCGCCTACCTGGGCGTGCCGCTGATGGCCGACGGCCACACCGTCGGCGCGCTCTGCGTCCTGGAGCAGGCGCCACGCGACTGGCGACCCCAGGACCTGGCCCTGCTCGAGCTGCTCGCCGAGACGGTCACGGCCGAGCTGCGGATGGCCGCCCTGGCCACCAGCCACCAGGACGACCGGCTGCTCTGGCAGCTGGCCGTGGACGCCGCCGGAGTCGGAGCCTGGGACTGGGACCTGCGCTCGGGCCGGCTCCGCTGGGACGACCGGCTCCTCGACCTCTTCGGCACCGACCAGGGCTCCTTCGGCGGCACGATCGAGGCCTTCCAGGAACGGGTCCACCCGGAGGACCGCAAGCGGGTCGGCAAGCTGCTCACCGAGGCGATCGCGACCTGCGGGCAGTTCGCCGCCGACTACCGGATCGTCCAGGACGACGGCACGGTGCGGTGGGTGACCTCGCGCGGCAACGCCCTGGTCGGCGAGGACGGCGCCGCGGCGCGGCTCGTCGGCGCGGCGTTCGACTCGACCCTGGTCAAGGAGGGCGACGCCCGGGTGGCCCGCATCCTCGAGGCGATGCCGGCCGCCTTCTTCCACGTCGACACCGAGTGGCGCTTCACCTTCGTCAACCCCGAGGCGGAGCGGATGCTGGGCGCCGTCACCTCGCGCCTGTCCGGCGGCGTGATCTGGGAGCTCTTCCCCGACGCCGTCGGGAGCGAGTTCGAGGCCCACTACCGCGGTGCCGCCGCGAGCGGTCGGCCGGTGGAGTTCGAGGCGTACTACCCCCCGCCCCTGGACGCCTGGTACGAGGTGCGGGTCTGGCCCTCACCGGACGGCCTGTCGGTCTACTTCCTCGACATCACCCAGCGGCGCGAGGTCCAGGAGGAGCTGGCCCGCAGCGCCACCCGGTCCCGGCTCCTCGCCGAGGTCACCTCCGCGCTGACCCGCACCCTCGACACCGAGCGGGGGGTGGCCGACCTCGCCAAGGTCCTGGTCCCCGAGAAGGGCGACTGGTGCATCGTCACCGTCGCCGACGGGCCGGAGCCGCTCGAGGGTCAGGACTGGCGGCGCAACCTGCGCGACCTCGGCTGGTGGCACCAGGACCCGGCCCACCGCGAGACCCTCGGCCACTACGCGCGGGAGCGGATCCCGGCACTGCGCGAGGACTCCTTCCAGGCCCGTGCACTGAAGAGCCGGACCACCCTGGTCGCCGATCGGGCGC
This sequence comes from Nocardioides sp. Z22_16, assembly GCF_058134365.1. Taxonomy (NCBI): domain Bacteria; kingdom Bacillati; phylum Actinomycetota; class Actinomycetes; order Propionibacteriales; family Nocardioidaceae; genus Nocardioides; species Nocardioides sp. Z22_16. The sequence goes on along the minus strand of NZ_JBYTTI010000003.1, from coordinate 722,961 downwards.
GGGACACCGTCACCGCCAGGATGACTCCCGGCTCGGCGGTCGAGCACTACCGCCGGCTCGACCCGGAGCAGGCCGCCTTCGTGCCGATGATCCGCCGCGGCCGGGTGATCGGGCTGCTCACGGTGGGGCGCAGCGCCACGCGCGAGCCGTTCACGCCGGAGGCGCTGGAGATGCTCGACGACGTCGCCGGCCGGGCCGCACTGGCCCTGGACAACGCGCGCGCCTACTCGGCCCAGCGCGACATGGCCGAGGGGCTGCAGCGCAGCCTGCTGACCGACCCCCCGCGCTCGGACCGGGTGGAGGTGGCGGTGCGCTACGCGCCGGCCGCCGAGGCCGCGCAGGTCGGTGGCGACTGGTACGACGCGTTCATGCGCCCCGACGACGACCTCATGGTGGTGATCGGCGACGTCGTCGGCCACGACGTGGAGGCCGCGGGAGCGATGGGGCAGGTCCGTGGTCTGCTGCGCGGCATCGCCGTGACCAGCAAGGGCAGTCCCGCGGAGGTCCTGCGGAGCGTGGACCGGGCGATGGACGCCCTCCGGGTGGAAAGCACCGCCACCTCGATCGTCGCCAGCCTCGGGGCTCCCGACCCCGACGGCGCCCTGCCGATGCACTGGTCCAACGCGGGCCACCCCCCGGCACTGGTGCTGCTGCCCACCGACGACGGCAGCTACCTGGTCGAGGTCCTCGACTCCTCCCTGCCCGACCTGCTGCTGGGGCTGGACGCCGACTTCGAGCGGGACGACCACGTCTTCCTGCTGCCTCCAGGCTCCCTGCTGCTGCTCTACACCGACGGGCTGGTGGAGCGCCGCGGACAGGACCTCGACGAGGGCATCGAGGAGCTGCGCGTGGTCGTCGCCGAGCTGGTCACCACCTCACCGGACCTCGCCACGCTCCTCGACGGTCTCCTCGCCAGGCTGCTCCCCCAGCACGCCGAGGACGACGTCGCCCTGGTCGCGGTCCGCGTCACTCGGGGATGACCTGACGGGGCGGGAGCCCGGCGAGCGCCTGCTTGACCAGCGCCGCCCGTCCCGCCACCACCACCTTGCGGCGCAGTCTGCCGCCCTCGTCGCCGAGCTGCTCCGCCACGGCCGCCAGCACCTGGGCGTCGGTGAAGGTGGGCCGCTCGCCGGGAGCCACCTCGACGTCGGGGAGCGCGGCCAGGACCGGCAGCAACTGGCTGCCGAGCCCCTCGAGGACCTGGTAGCGCGCGTAGCGGTCCATCGACTCCCACGCCTCGTCGGCCGTGGTGCGGCCCTTCCGCACGTCCTTGCGCTGGGCCGCCACCACCGCCTTGGCGGCCGTGGTCAGTGCCGTCGTGAGCTCGTGCTCGGTGAATCGCATGCCCCCAGCATGCCCGTTGCCGCCGAAGCGGGATGGAGTCGCTCCGGACCGGGTACGTGCTGGCCCGGCGCGGAGAGCCCGCGCCGAGCAGGTCGGAAGGGGCAACATGGACGACGAGCACGAGGAGCGGAGCAGGCCGACCACGGACCAGCCGCTCAACGGCCCCCGCAAGGGACCGTGGAAGCCGCTGCTGGTGACCGTGGCCCTCTTCGCGACGCTGATCGTCCTCTACCTGCTGGGCACCTACTTCCTGGTCCCGGCGGACTGACCGGGCACCGGCGACCCGCACCTCGCCCTCAGCGGCGCAGGCGGACGACCTTGCTGCGCGCTGCGGCCATCCCGTGCTGGGCCGGGACCACCACCCGGTAGCGCCCCTTGCGCAGGTCGACCACCCGCTGCTCCTTCGCTCGGCGGGTGACGGAGCTCTTGACCCGCTTCCACTTCTTGCCGACCTTGCGCTGCACCACGAAGGCGTAGTCGAGCTCGGCACTGCCCGGGGTGACGCGGACCCGCAGCCGGGACTTCTTCTTCACCGCCGTCGCCTTGACCGAGATCGACCCGGCCGGCGGCACGACCACCGGGTCGGCGGGCGGTGGCGCGACCGCGGGCACCAGGCTGAACCGGTGCGACACCGGCGCCCCCTGGAGACCCGCGGGGTCCTTGGCCCGCACGCTGAAGACGTGGTCACCGACCCCCACCTGCACCGCGGCGGGGCTCGCGCAGGCGACCCAGCCGCTGCCGTCGAGGTCGCAGGTGAAGGTCGAGCCCGCCTCGTTGGCGGTGAAGGTGATCGAGACCGAGCGAGTCGCCCCCGGCTCGACCTCGAGCTGGGCGGCGGGTCCGGAGGTGATGGTGGTGACCGGCGGGACGGCGTCGATGAAGACGTTGAGCGGCTGCTTGTCCCGGGTGGTGTACATGAACGAGGCCGGAACGGGGTCGAGGGGCTTCCCGTCCGCGCCGAGCACAGGTCCTCCGCCGGGCGGCTGGTCGATGGCCCAGACGTCGATGTGGACGTCCCCGCCTCGCGACGTGGTCAGCGTGAGGTCCACCCGCTGCTGGGCGTCGGCGTAGGTGACGTGCGGGCCCGTCGAGCTGGTGACGTCGCCCTTGGCGTCCAGGTAGTGGATGTACACGTGGACCTTGGTGGGGGCGGTGCCCGGGTCCGGGTCGTAGGCGGTGCCGGCCACCCGTACCTGGTGGTGCCCGGGCGAGGTGACCTCCACCGCCCCCCGGGGCAGCAGGGACTCGGCGGCCGCGGCCGGTGCGGAGACACCGCTCAGTCCCGCCATCAGCAGCGCCGCGGACAGACCCGCGCGCCACCCCGTCGTTGTTCGTCCCCTGACCATCGGATCCCCCCTGCGCAGACCGTGCCCCGCGGGCAGGTTACCGCTCCGCGGCCCGGCCCCACGGCACTTCTCCGCGCTTCGGTCGTCAGCGCCTTCAGCCGGCGTTCAGCCCGCCTCCCGCACAATGGCGGACGACATCGGTCCGGACGAGAGGCGGGAGGCGGGGATGCGGGTGCTCGTCGTCGAGGACGAGAGGCGGCTGGCGCGCTCGCTCCAGGTGGGCCTCCAGGCGGAGGGCTTCGCGGTCGACCTGGCGGCGGACGGCACCGACGGGCTCTGGCTGGCCCGCGAGCACGACTACGACGCGATCCTGCTCGACCTGATGCTCCCCGGGATCAACGGCTACCGGGTCTGCGAGAGCCTCCGGGCGGAGGGCAACTGGACGCCGGTCCTGATGCTGACCGCCAAGGACGGCGAGTGGGACCAGGTCGAGGGGCTCGACACCGGCGCCGACGACTACCTGACCAAGCCCTTCTCCTTCCCCGTGCTGGTGGCGCGCCTGCGCGCCGTCGTCCGCCGGGGCGCGCGGGAGCGGCCCACCGAGCTCCAGGCGGGCGACCTCCGGGTCGACCCGGCGGCCCGGCGCGCGTGGCGCGGCGACTGTGAGCTCGACCTGACCTCGCGTGAGTTCTCCGTGCTCGAGCTGCTGGTGCGGCACAAGGGCGACGTGCTCTCGAAGACCCGGATCCTGGAGTCGGTGTGGGACGTCGACTTCGAGGGCGACCCCAACATCGTCGAGGTCTACGTGCGTCACCTGCGCAACAAGATCGACCGCCCGTTCGGCCGCGAGGCGATCGGGACGCTGCGCGGCGCGGGCTACCGCCTCTCGAGCGACGGTGGCTGAGTCGCGCCGGGCCGCGCGCGCCTCGGTGCGGCTGCGCACCACGGCGGCCGCGACGGTCGTGGTGGCGCTCGCGCTGCTGCTGGGCGCGGGCGTCCTGGTCTCCATGGTGCGTGGGTCGCTGCTCGACGGCGTGCGGAGCACCGCGGAGCAACGGGCCAGCGCCCTCGCCGAGCAGGTCGAGTCGGCCGGGCTCCCCCGGGAGGGCGGGCGGCAGGACCCGGAAGACCCGGACGACCCCGACGACGAGCCCGACGACGCGCTGGACGACGCGCTGGACGACGAGATCCCGCTCTGGCAGGTGGTCGACGGGGAGGGCCGGGTGCTGCGCTCCTCGCACCCCGGCCTGCCCGTCCTCCCCGTCGAGGACCGGGAACGGGTCCGGGTGCCGGGCGCCGAGCACGACCACCTGGTCGTCACCGAGGAGGTTGACCTCCCCGGCGCGGAGGAAGAGGAGGGGACGGCGATCGCGGCCGTCTCGCGGGCGGAGGTCGACGACTCCACCGCCGCTCTCGTGCCGCCCCTGGCCGTCGGGCTCCCCCTGGTGCTGCTCCTGGTCTCGGGGGTGACCTGGGTGGTGGTGGGGCGGGCCCTGGCCCCGGTGGAGCGGATCCGCCGCGAGGTCGAGCAGATCACCGGGGACCGGCTGGCACGCCGGGTGCCGGAGCCCCGCTCGCGCGACGAGGTGAACCGGCTGGCCGTCACGATGAACCAGATGCTCACCCGCCTGCAGACCTCCCACGACCGGCAGCGGCAGTTCGTCGCCGACGCCTCCCACGAGCTGCGCTCGCCGCTCGCCGGCATCCGCCAGACGGCGGAGGTGGCGGCGGCGCACCCCGGAGCCCTCGCGGAGGGGGAGCTGGTCGAGGCGGTGCTGGAGGAGTCTCTCCGCATGCAGCGCCTGGTCGAGCAGCTGCTGCTGCTCACCCGTGCGGACGCGGGGGCGGCCCGGACCAGGCAGGAGGTCGACCTCGACGACGTCGTCCTGACCGAGGTCCGCCGGTCACGCCGCGGCGACCTGCGGGTCGACGCCTCGGGGGTCGGGGCGGCGCGGGTGCTCGGCGACCCGATCGGGCTCGGGCAGGTGGTGCGCAACCTGCTCGACAACGCCGTCCGGCACGCCCGGAGCACGGTCACCGTCGCGCTGCGGTCCACCGGCCGCGAGGTCGTGCTGGTGGTCGAGGACGACGGTCCCGGCATCCCGGAGAGCGAGCGCGACCACGTCTTCGAGCGGTTCGTCCGCCTCGACGAGGCCCGGGCCCGCGACGCCGGCGGCAGCGGGCTGGGCCTGGCCATCGTGCGGTCGATCGGCGAGGCGCACGGCGGGCGGGTCGGCGTCCAGGAGTCCCCCGGCGGAGGGGCACGGCTCGTGGTGCACCTCCCGGCCGTCCACTAGCCTCACCTGCGTGAGCATCCCGGACGACGGTCGCGCGACCGAGCCTGAGCACCCCGGCTTCCTGCGGCAGGGCGCCCAGGACCTCTGGGACGACGCCCGAGGTGTCGTGCTGGCGTCGCTGCCGGTGCTGCTGGGGGCGTGGATCGGCTACCTGGCGGCCGACATGGACGGCCTCGTGGTGGGCGGCGTCATCGGCGCCGCTCTCGTCGCGCTCTACCTCGGGTGGGCGCTGGTGACCGTCGCCCGCGACGGGATCCGGCGGCTGCGGGGCTCCGGCCGCTGACCCCCGGAGGGGCTACCCCAGCGGATCGCCGGGCAGCCCGACCGGGACGCTCATGGTGACGGTCGTGCCCTCCCCCGGCGCGCTGGTGAGCCGGTAGCTGCCCTCCATCAGCGCCACCAGCTCGCGGAAGATGGCCAGCCCCAGGCCCGTCCCGCCGTGGCGCCGGGTCATCGACCCGTCGGCCTGCACGAAGGGGTCGAAGAGGGTGTCCTGCCGCTCGCCGGCGATCCCGATGCCGGTGTCGGTCACCGAGACGGTGAGCCGGGGCCGGTGCCCCGGGCGCTCCCCGAGGGCGACCGCCAACCGGACCGAGCCCAGGTCGGTGAACTTGACCGCGTTGTCGAGCAGGATGTCGAGCGCCTGGGTCAGCCGGTCGGCGTCGCCCAGCAGGGCGGCGGGCACGTCCTCGGCGACGTCGACCGAGAGCTGCACGCCCCGGTCCTGGGCTGCGGCCAGGACCCGGGCCGCGGCGTCGTGGACCGTCTCCGCCGGGTCGAAGAGCCGGCTGTGCAGCCGGGCGCTGCCGGTGGCGAGGCTGATGAAGTCGAGCAGGTCGTCGACCAGCCGCATCAGCCGCTCCCCCGACCGCCGGGCGGTGCCGAGGAGGGCCGGTCCCGGGGCGGCCATCTCGACGTCCTCGAGCATCTCCAGCGCGGCGACGGTGACGGCCAGGGGGGTGCGCAGCTCATGGCTCACGTTGGCCAGGAAGAGCGACTTGGCGACGTTCGCCTCCTGGGCCACCTTCCGGGCGCCCTCCAGCTCCCGCAGCGCCTGGTTGCGCTCGGTCACGTCCTCGGCGATCCCGTGGACGCCGACCACCTCGTCGTCGACGATCACCGGCGCCCCGGTGATCTCCACCTCGACCGTGGTGCCGTCCTTGCGCAGCACCCCGCACGCCACCGTGGTGGGATGACGGTCCACGACGCGGTGGAACGCCTCCACCACGCGTGCGGCGTCGTCGGGTGCGATGACCCGGTCGAACCCCATCGAGAGGAACTCGTCCTCGGTGTAGCCGGTCAGCTCGCAGCTGACCGGGTTCACCGCCTGGTAGCGCCCCTCGAGGTCGAGGGCGAACGCGGCGTGCGGGGTGTAGGTGAAGAGGGAGCGGTAGCGCTCCCTGTCCTCGGCGCAGGAGAACCCCGCCCACGAGCGGAAGCTCTGCTGCCCCGCGACCGGCCCCGACTGCCGGTTCTCCTCCATGCGACCTCCCGAACAGGTGCTGGTCCCCGCTGAGCCTAAGCCACCGCCCCCGCGGGCTCCGACTGACCGGGACGGCAACCGGGTACGTCCGGGGCCCATGGAGATTCTCTCAGTCGCGGGGGCCCTGCCCCCGCACCGTCACCGCCAGAGCGAGATCACCGACGCGATGGCCGGGGTGGTGGCGCGCGGCGCGCTGGACGAGCGCAAGATGCGGACCCTGCACGCGCACGCAGGCGTCGAGCAGCGCCATCTCGTGCTGCCGCTGGAGCAGTATGCGGAGCTCTCCTCGTTCGACCAGGCCAACGACCTCTTCCTCGAGCACGCCGTCGCCCTGGGCTCGCAGGCCCTGCAGGAGGCGCTCGACACCGCCGGCCTGGTGCCGAGCGACGTGGACCTGATCGTCTCGGCGACCGTCACGGGGTTGGCCATCCCGTCGCTGGAGGCCCGGATCGCGGCCGTGGTGGGGCTGCGCCCCGACGTGAAGCGCCTGCCGCTGGTCGGGCTCGGCTGCGTCGCCGGGGCGGCCGGGACCGCCCGGCTCCACGACTACCTGGTCGGCCACCCCGACGACGTGGCGGCGCTGGTCGCGGTGGAGCTCTGCTCGCTGACCGTGCAGCGTGACGACGTCTCGGTGGCCAACCTGGTCGCCAGCGGCCTCTTCGGCGACGGCGCCGCCGCGCTGGTGGGCGCCGGGGCGTCCCGGACCGGAGCCCTCCAGGTGGTCGACAGCCGGAGCCGGCTCTACCCCGGCTCCGAGCGCACGATGGGCTTCGACGTCGGCAGCACCGGCCTGCGGATCGTGCTGGACGCACAGGTGCCCGCGATCGTGGGGCGCTACGTCCGCGACGACGTCGACGGCTTCCTCGCCTGTCACGGCCTGACCCGCGACGACGTCGGCTTCTGGGTCTGCCACCCCGGTGGCCCCAAGGTGATCGAGGCGCTGCGCGACACCCTCGAGCTCACCGACCACGCCCTCGCGCTGACCACCGACTCGCTGCGCCGCATCGGGAACCTCTCCTCCGCCTCGGTGCTCCACGTCTTCGCCGACACCCTGCGCGAGCGGCCCCCCGAGCCGGGCTCCTTCGGCATGCTGATGGCCATGGGACCGGGCTTCTGCTCCGAGCTGGTGCTGCTGCGCGCGCCGGGGGGCCCCCGCCGCCACGAGGAGCAGCGCCCATGACGACGCTGACGGCCTTCGTGGTCGTGGTGCTGCTGGTGGCCCTGGAGCGGCTCGCCGAGATGGTGGTGACCCGGCGCAACGCCGCCTGGAGCTTCGCCCGCGGCGGGGTCGAGAGCGGCCGGGGCCACTTCCCGGTGATGGTGCTGCTGCACACCGGCTTCCTGGTGGCGATGCTGGTGGAGGCGTTCGCGCGCCGCCCCGACGTGCCCCCCGCCCTGGCCTGGTCGATGCTGGCGCTGGTCGTCGCGGCCCAGGGGCTGCGCTGGTGGTGCATCGCCACCCTGGGGCGCCGGTGGAACACCCGGGTCATCGTGGTGCCCGGTCTCCCCCCGGTGACCTCGGGCCCGTACCGCTGGCTCGCCCACCCCAACTACGTCGCCGTCGTCGTCGAGGGGGTGGCGCTGCCCCTGGTGCACGGCTGCTGGGTGACCGCGCTGGTCTTCACGGTCGCCAACGCCGTCCTGCTCCGGGTGCGGATCCGGGTGGAGGAGGAGGCGCTGGCCACGCTGCCCGCCACCGGAGCCGCCACGGACCCCGCGGATGCGTGACCTGGTCGTCGCCGGCGGCGGGCCGGTCGGCCTGGCCACCGCGCTGTACGCCGCCCGCGCCGGGCTCGACGTGGTGGTCCACGAGCCGCGGCCCGGGGTCGTCGACAAGGCGTGCGGCGAGGGGCTGATGCCGGGGGCGGTGGCCCGGCTCCGCGACCTCGGGGTGCGGCTGGAGGGAGTCCCGCTGACCGGGATCCGCTACCTCGACGGGCACGGCCACTCCGCCGAGGCACCGTTCCGCCACGGCCCGGGCCTGGGGGTGCGCCGCACCCGGCTGCACGCCGCCCTGGGCGAGCGGGTCGCCGACGTGGGGGTGGAGGTGCAGGGCGCGGCCGTGCGCGAGGTCGTCGACGCCGGGGACCACCTGCTGGTCGACGGGACCCCGGCACGCTTCCTGGTGGCCGCCGACGGCCTGCACTCCCCGCTGCGCCGCCTGGTCGGCCTGGAGGGTCGCGCCCCCGGTCGGCGTCGCTACGGGCTGCGCCGGCACTTCCGGGTCCCGCCGTGGACCACCTTCGTCGAGGTGCACTGGTCGGACCTCGCCGAGGCGTACGTGACGCCGGTCGGCCCGGACGAGATCGGCATCGCGGTGCTGAGCGCGCAGCGCCGCCCGTTCGAGGAGCTCCTCGCCCCGTTCGGGGCCCTCGTCGCCCGGGTGGCGGGCCAGGAGGGCGGCCCGGTGCGGGGCGCCGGGCCGCTGCGGCAGCGGGTGCGGGGCCGGTCCCGGGGGCGGGTCCTCCTGGTGGGCGACGCGGCCGGCTACGTCGACGCGCTCACCGGGGAGGGGATCGCGCTGGGCGCCGCCCAGGCGGAGGCGGCGGTCCGGGCGGTGGTGGCCGACGACCCGGGCGCCTACGAGGTCAGTGCGCGCCGGCTGGGCCGCCGCCACGACCTGCTCACCCTGGGCCTGCTCACCGGCACCCGGAGCCGCGTGGCGCGCCGGGTCGTGGTGCCCGCGGCCGGCCGCCTCCCGGCCGTCTTCTCCGCTGCGGTCGACCAGCTCGCGAGGCCGGTGTGAGCGTCGTCGCCCTGGTCCGCGCCACCCACCCGGGGCCGTCCCTGGCGGTCACCGTCCTCGCGGTGGCGCTGGCCGTCGCCGGTGGCCTCGGGCCGGGCCGGACCGCCCTGGTCGGCGCCGCCGTGCTCGCCGGCCAGCTGAGCGTGGGGTGGTCCAACGACCTCGTCGACCTCCGTCGCGACCTGGCCGTCGGCCGCCGGGACAAGCCGCTGGCGACCGGCGAGCTGGACCCGCGCCTCACCCGGGCGGCCTGCGCCGCGGCGGTGCTGGCCACGGTGGCGCTCTCGCTCGCCTGCGGCTGGACGGCCGGAGCCGTCCACCTGGGGTGCGTGGCCGCGGCGTGGGCCTACAACCTCGGCCTCAAGTCGACCGTCCTCTCGTGGCTCCCCTACGCCGCCGCCTTCGGCGGCCTCACCGTCTTCGTGGCGCTCGCCGGCCCGGACCCGGAGCTGCCCCCGTGGTGGGTGCCCGTCGCCGCGGCGATGCTGGGGGTGGGCGCTCACCTGGTCAACACCCTCCCCGACCTGGCCGACGACGCCGCCACCGGCGTCCGGGGCCTCCCGCACCGGCTCGGCGCCCGCGGCTCGACCGTGACCGCCGCGGCGGTGCTGGTCGCGGGCTCGGTGGTCGTGGCGCTCGGCGCCGCCACCGCCCCACGACCGCTGGTGCTGGGGGCGCTGGTGCTGGTCCTCACGCTGGGGGCGGTCGCCGTGGTCGCCCGTGGCCGGACGCCCTTCCGGGCGGCGGTGGCGATCGCCCTGGTCGACGCCGTCCTGGTGGTGGCCGCCCGGTGAGGTGAGCCCGGTGAGGTGCGTGGCGTTGACACCCGGGCCCGCGCGGCGCTTCCATGACCCATGCCCTCCGACGTGACCCACGCCACACCTTCCGCCCCCGAGAGCCTGGGCGGGGGCGCGCCGTTCGACACGGTGATCCGCGGGGCGCGGTGGTTCGACGGGACGGGCGGGCCGTCGGCGACGCGTGACGTCGGAGTCCGTGACGGCCTCGTCGCGGCGGTCTCGGCCGACCCCCTCGACACCACCGGCTGCCCCGACGTGGTGGAGGCGGCCGGGCGGTGGCTGCTGCCGGGGATGATCGACATCCACACCCACTACGACGTGGAGGTGCTGCGGGGGCCCTCGCTGCGCGAGTCGCTGCGGCACGGCGTGACCACCGTGCTGCTGGGCTCCTGCTCGCTGTCGACCGTCCACGTCGACAGCGTCGACGCCGGCGACCTCTTCGGGCGGGTGGAGGCGATCCCCCGCCAGCACGTCATCGACCACCTCCGGGGTGCCAAGACCTGGCACGACGCCGACTCCTACGTCGACGCGCTGGAGCGGCTGGCGCTCGGTCCCAACCTGGCGGCGTTCCTCGGCCACTCCGACCTGCGGACCGCCACGATGGGGCTGGACCGCGCCACCCGCGACAGCGAGCGGCCCACGCCGGCCGAGCAGCGGCGGATGGAGCAGCTGCTCGAGTCGGCCCTCGACGCCGGCTTCGTCGGGATGTCGGCCCAGCAGCTGCTCTTCGACAAGCTGGACGGCGACCTGTGCCGCTCGCGCACCCTGCCGTCCACCTACGCGAAGGGCCGCGAGATGCGGCGGCTCCGCTCGATCCTGCGCCGCCGCGACCGGGTGCTGCAGGCCGGCCCGGACGCCTCGCACCCGCACACCATCCTGCTCCAGGCCCTCCACTCGATCGGCCTGCCGGTGCCCGGCCGAGAGCGGCGCCCGCTGCGCACCAGCCTGCTCTCGGCCGCCGACCTCAAGGCGATCCCCTTCGTCATCCACCTGATGCGCGGGCTCGCGGCGGTCGTCAACCGGCTCGGGGGCGACTTCCGGTGGCAGCACCTGCCGGTGCCGTTCGAGGTCTACGCCGACGGCATCGACCTGGTCATCTTCGAGGAGTTCGGCGCCGGGGCGGCCGCCCTCCACCTGAGCGAGAGGATCGCCCGCGACGAGCTGATGCGCGACCCGGAGTACCGCGCGGCGTTCCGCCGCGACTACGAGACCAGGTACACCCCGCGGGTGTGGCACCGCGACTTCTTCGACGCCGAGATCGTCGCCTGCCCGGACCCGTCGGTGGTCGGCAGGTCGTTCGGCCAGGTCGGGGTCGACCGCGGCGGCCTGCACCCGGTCGACGCCTTCCTCGACCTGGTGGTCGAGCACGGCACGGCCCTGCGCTGGCGGACCACCATCTCGGGTCACCGACCCGGGGTGCTGCGCAAGATCGCCGCCGAGAAGGGCGTGCAGATGGGGTTCTCCGACGCCGGGGCGCACCTGCGCAACATGGCCTTCTACAACTTCGGCCTGCGCCTGCTCAAGCACGTGCAGGACGCCGAGCGGGCCGGCGAGCCGTTCCTCACCCCGGAGCGCGCGGTGCACCGGATGACCGGCGAGCTCGCCGACTGGTACGGCCTGGACGCCGGCCACCTGCGGGTGGGCGACCGGGCGGACCTGATGGTGGTGGACCCGAGCCGGCTCGACGACTCGCTGGAGGAGTACGCCGAGGAGCCCTGCGCCCAGTACGACGGCCTGCCGCGGATGGTCAACCGCAACGACGCGACCGTGCCGCTGGTGATGGTCGGCGGCCGGGCGGTCTTCCGCCACGGCGTGCCCACGGGGCTGGTGGACCGCGAGCGGACCGGCCGGTTCCTGCGCGCGGGAGTGGTCGACCGGGCCCCGGTGGCCGAGCGGACGGCACCCCGCGTGAGCCCCGGGGCATGACCGGGCGCCGCCCCCGGCGCTGGGTGCGCCGCACCGCGCTGGCGCTCGTCGTGGTGCTGGTCCTGGCGGCGGTCGGGTTCTTCACCCTCGCCCCGCGGATCGTCGAGAACTCCCTCAACCAGCTCGCCGACGCCGACCTGCCGGCGGTCACCGAGCAGGCCCGCGCGGTGCACGACCGGCTGACCATCGTGGACATGCACTCCGACACCCTGATGTGGGACCGCGACCTGCTCGAGCGCGGCGACCGCGGCCACATGGACCTGCCCCGCCTGGAGGAGGGCAACGTCGCGCTCCAGGTCTTCTCGTCGGTCTCGAAGTCGCCGAAGAAGCAGAACTACGACTCCAACTCCGACGAGACCGACAACATCACCCTGCTGACGCTGGCCCAGGCGCAGCCGCCGCGGACCTGGACCTCGCTGCTCGAGCGCTCGCTCTACCACGCCGACAAGCTGGACCGGGCCGCCGAGGAGTCGCAGGGCAGGCTCCGCACCGTCCGCACCAAGGGCGACCTCGAGGAGCTCCTCGCGGCCCGGGAGCGCGGCGAGCAGGTCATCGGCGCCCTCTTCTCGGTCGAGGGACTGCACAACCTCGAGGGTGATCCGACCAACCTCCAGCGGCTCTTCGACGCCGGCGTCCGGATGGCCGGCTTCACCCACTTCTTCGACAACGAGACCTCGGGGTCGATGCACGGGGAGGAGAAGGGCGGCCTCACCGACCTGGGCCGCGAGATGCTGGCCGAGATGGAGCGGCTCGGCATCGTCGTCGACATCGCCCACGCCAGCCCGGCCGCGGTCGAGGAGATCCTCGAGACGGCGACCCGGCCGCTGGTCTCCAGCCACGGCGGCGTCCAGGCGACCTGCGGGGTCAACCGCAACCTCAGCGACGAGCAGATCGAGGCGGTCGCCGCCACCGGCGGGGTCGTCGGCATCGGCTACTGGGACGCCGCGATCTGCGACCCCACGCCGACGGCGGTGGTCGACGCCCTCGAGCACGTGATCGAGGTCGGCGGCCTCGCGACCGCCGCCCTGGGCAGCGACTACGACGGCGCCACCACGGTCGCCTGGGACGTCAGCGAGATCGCGGTGATCACCCAGGAGCTGCTGGCCCGCGGTCACAGCGAGGCCGACGTCGCCGCGATCATGGGCGGCAACACGCTGCGGGTGCTGGGCGAGGTGCTCCCCGACTGACGAGCCCCGGCGGCGGGTGAAGCGCCCGGTGGCTGGGTACGCAGGTCTCCTGATCTCACCGCGTCCCGAGGAGCACCATGAAGCTCGTCCCCTCCGCCCTGACCGGGCTGATGTCGACACCCCGCTCCTACGACCCCGACCAAGAGGTCAACCTGGCGGGCTTCGCCGCCAGCATGCTCTCCTACTCGGCACTCGTCGCTCTCACGGCGGCGGTCGCGCGGGCGCGTCCGGGGGAGGTGCCGGAGAGCTACGGCGTCCAGGACCTGGTGCTCGGCGGCGTGGCCACCCACAAGTTCACCCGCATCCTCTCCCGGTCGTCGGTGGCCAGCCCGCTGCGGGCGCCGTTCGTCCGCTTCGAGGGGCCGGCCGGCTCCGGCGAGCACCTCGAGCACCCCACCGACGAGGGGCCGGTCCGCCACACCGTCGGCGAGCTGCTCACCTGCCCGTTCTGCCTCGGCGTCTGGGTGAGCACGGCGTACGTCGCCGGCCTGACCTTCGCGCCGCGGGCGAGCCGTGCCTGGGCCGGGGTGATGGTGGTGGTCTCGGTCTCGGACTTCCTGCAGCACGCCTACGGGCGCCTGCGCGACGACTGAGTGCGGGCCGCGTCCACTTTGCCGATTCTGGCCCGCGGGGCACCTCGCCCGCGATTCACTGTCGTGCCCGGGCCCATGGGGAGCCTCGACGCACCACACGACCAAGGACGCGACCACTGCCATGACCGACACACCGCCGCCCACCTGGAGAGACGTCGCCAACGGGCGCTTCGAGGTCGCCCCGAAGCCGCTGCCGACCTACGAGGCGGAGCAGGACGCACCGACGACCGGCGACGCGCCGGTCGACGCGCCGGGCGCCGGGCCCGGTGACGCCGAGGACGCTTCGCACGGGGGCTCCGGCCGGCTCTGGGCCGTCGCCCTCGTCGTGGCCCTGGCGGCCGGGGCCGCGGGCTTCGCCGCCGGCACCACCGACCTCTTCGGCGACGGGGAGTCCGACCAGCAGGTCCGCGCGGCCGAGCTGAGCTCCCGCGACGACGACCTGAGCACCCGCGAGCAGACGCTCGAGGAGGAGCAGCAGGAGCTCGCGAAGGCCCAGCGCAAGCTCCGCCAGAAGGAGAAGGCGCTCACCCGGCGGGTCAAGGGCCTCCAGCAGCGCGAGCAGGCGGTCGCGACCGCCGAGCAGGCGCTGGCCGAGCAGTCCCAGCTCGCCGACAGCGTCGTCGGCGACGGCACCTTCCAGGTGGGCTCCGACCTCCTCCCCGGGACGTACCGCTCGTCGGGCGGCAGCGACAGCTGCACCTGGACCGTGCGGTCGGCCGAGGTCGGTGGCGAGACGCTCACCGAGGAGTCGGTCACCGGCGGCGACGAGGCCACCGTGACCCTGGACGACGGGCGCTCCTTCGAGACCTCCGGCTGCGGGGACTGGTCACTCCAGCCCTGACCCGGCGCCGCCGGGCACCGCCGCTCAGGCGAAGAGGGAGACCAGCACCACCATCGGCAGGGAGACGACCGACCCCACCGAGGTGGCCAGGGTCAGCGTCTTGAGGGCGCCCTTGGTGGAGAGCCCCAGCAGTGCCTTGAACATCCAGAAGAAGTTGCTGTTGACCTGGAGCGCGAACATCGCGCCCGAGGCGATGGCGAGTCCGATCGCCACCGGGGCGACGTCGAGCGAGCCGACGATGGGACCGAGGATCCCGGCCGCGGCGATCGCCGCCACCGAGACCGATCCGATGGCCAGGTGGAGCAGCGCCGCGACGAACCAGGCCAGCAGGACGCTCAGGATCACCGGGGCACCGCTGTCGGCGGTGAAGAACCCCCCGAGCACCTCGTCGAGGTCCGTCGCCCCGATCACCGCGCCGAGCGAGCCGCCGACCCCGGTGACCAGCAGGATCTCGCCGGTGGTGTGGAAGCCGTCGTCCAGGGCCTCGCGGGTGCTGTCGAGCCCCGCCGTGCCGCGGGAGAGTGCGTAGGCGCCGACCAGTCCGATGAAGAGCGCGAAGTTGGCGTTGCCGAGGAACTCGATGAACGGGGTGGAGAAGTCGAGCAGGTCGGCGAAGGCCCCGAAGGCGATCATCGCCAGCGGGACCAGGATCGGCAGCAGCAGCACCAGGAGCGGCAGCCGTCCGGTGTCCCCGTCGCCCTCGGCGCCGTCCTCCCCGGCGGCCGCCTCGGCGGCGGCCTCCCGGTCGGCCAGGGCCTGGTGCAGCTCCTCGTCGGTGTCGGGCTTCCAGAAGCCGCGGCTCAGCACCACGCGCATCACCAGCGAGGTGAGGATCGCCGTCAGCGGACCGATCACGATGCCGAAGAGGAGCCAGGTGCCGAGCGAGATGTCGAGGAGGCCGGCGATGGAGATCGCCGCCAGGCCGGGGATCACGAAGACGTAGCCGGCGAAGATGCCGACGCCCAGCGCCGAGGCGAGCAGCGGCAGCCCGATCCGGCCCAGCCGCGGCGCGGCCGAGCGGGCGACGGGCGCGGCCAGCACCACCTGCACGTCGACGTAGATCGACGGCAGCACCGTGGAGAGCAGGGTGGAGAGGGTGTAGGGCAGCCGGGTGGCGCCCACGACGCGGACCAGCACGTCGACCAGTCGCTGGAAGGTGCCGTTGACCTGGAGCAGGGCGCCGATCAGCACGCCGAACCCGATGAGCAGGCCGACCTCCGCCATGATCTCGCCGAACCCGAGGGTGATCGCCTCGATCGTCCCGGTGACCCCCACGCCGGAGGCGAGGCCCAGGTAGAGCGAGGCGATGATCAGGGAGATCACCGGGTCGACCTTGAAGCGGATGATCAGGCCGATCGCCAGGACGATCGCGACGGCGGTGTGCAGGGCGATCACCCGGTCAGTGTGGCACGCCGGTGAGACGCAGGTCACGTATGACGCGGCCGGCGGCGTGCCATCCTCTGCCCATGGAGATCGATGAGCTCGAGGTCAGCGAGGAGCTGCGCAGGCGCGTGGCGGCGTCGGGGCAGACCACCGACACCTGGCCGGTGACCCACGACGGGGAGGCGAGCGTCCTGGTGGTGCGGGAGGGGGCGCTCTGCGTCTACGGCCTGGAGACCGAGCGGGTCTTCCGCTGGCCGGAGCTGCGGCGGGTGGTGGCGGAGGCGGACACCCTCGGCCTCCGCTCCGCCCAGTCACCGACGATGACCCGGTTGGGCTTGGTCGCCCGCGCCCACGGTCCGCAGATCCTGGACGCCGTGGAGCGGGCCGGCGGCCCGGTCGCGGGCCCGGAGGAGGAGCCCACGGAGGCCGAGCGCGCGCGGCGCGCCCTCAACCTGGCGATCGCCGGCGGGCTCTTCGTGCAGGTGGTCGCGGCCTTCGTCCTGGCGATCAGTGCGGCGCGGCAGCGCGAGCTCGTCCTGGAGGGCACGGCGGCGCAGTACCAGGGCAGCCCCTGGGGGACCGCCCTCGCCGTGCTGCTCGCCTCGGCGGGCGGGCTCTGCGTCCTGCTGGGAGTGGTCGGCTGGGGCGTGGTGCTGGGGCTCAGGGCGTCACGACGGCCCTGAGCCCCAGCTCGACGCGACTCTCAGGCGTACTGGATGAGCTTGGTCTCGAGGAAGGCGCTCAGGCCCTCGACGTTGCCCTCGCGCCCGAGGCCGGACTGCTTGTAGCCGCCGAAGGGCTGCACGACGCACATCCCCCAGGTGTTGACCGAGATCTGGCCGGTGCGCACCCGCCGGGCGATGCTCTCGGCGAGCTCCACGTCGGAGGCGTAGACGGCGCCGGAGAGGCCGTAGTCGGAGTCGTTGGCGATCTGGATCGCCTCCTCGACGGTGTCGAAGGGGATCACGCAGACCACCGGCCCGAAGATCTCCTCCTGCGCGATCCGCATGTCGTTGCGCACGTCGGCGAAGATCGTCGGCGGCACGTACCACCCGCGGTCGAGCTCCTTCGGCCGCTCGCCCCCGGTGACCAGGCGGGCGCCCTCCTCGACGCCGATCTTGATGTAGCCCTCGACCCGCTCACGCTGGCGCTCAGCGGCCAGCGGGCCGATCACGGTGTCGGCCTCGCGGGGGTCGCCCACCTTGACGCTCTCGAAGATGCCCTTGAGCGCCTCGACGACCTCGTCCTGACGGTGCCGGGGCACCACGATCCGGGTGATGGCGGCGCAGACCTGGCCCGAGGAGCCGATGCCGGCGAAGGCCAGCGTCGGGAGGACCTGGTCGAGCGGGATGTCGTCGGCGATGATGCCGGCCGACTTGCCGCCGAGCTCCAGGGTGACCCGGGCGATCCGGTCTCCGGCGAGGCTCATGATCCGGCGGCCGGCGGCGGTGCTGCCGGTGAACGAGATCTTGTCCACGTCCTTCTGCTTGACCAGGTACTCCCCGACCTCGCGGCCGCCGGGGAGCAGGCTGATGACGCCCTCCGGCAGGCCCGCCGCCTCGAGCGCCTCGGCCAGGATCATGGTGCTGACCGGACCCTCGGGGGCCGGCTTGAGCACCACGGTGCAGCCGGCCGCGAGCGCGGGGCCGATCTTGAGCGAGGCGGTGGCGACCGGCCCGTTCCACGGGATGATGACCGCGACGACGCCGACCGGCTCGCGCACCAGCTTGCCGTGGCCGTCGGCCCAGGTGCGCTCCTCCTCGAACTCGAAGCGCTCGTGGAGCGTGGCGGCGTCGCCCCACATCTTGATCGCGTTGCCGTGGAAGGCCTCGCTGATCGCGGCGGGAGCGCCGATCTCGGCGGTGAACGCCTCGATCATCTCCGGCAGGCGGCTCTCCACCTCCTTGCCGACGCGCGCCAGGACCTCGGCCCGCTCGGCGGGTGTCATCCGGGGCCAGGGGCCCTCGTCGAACGCCCGGCGGGCCGCGGCGATCGCCTTGTCCATGTCGGCCTCGCTGGCCTCGGGGACGGTCGCGATCACCTCTTCGGTGATCGGCGAGACGACCTCGATCTTGCGGTCGGTGCTGGGCTCGACCCACGTGCCGCCGATGAAGAGCTTGTCGAAGCTCCTGATGTTGCCGTCGCTCATGGGACTTCCTCTGTTTCCGGTGTCTGGGTCTCTGGTGTCTGGGGCCGCGTGTGGGTGGCTGTCGTCATGCGTCGCCCCCCTCCCCGCTCAGTCGTCGTAGACGATGACGCCGCGGACGTTGCGGCCCTCGCGCATGTCCTGGAAGGCGGTGTTGATCTCCTCGAGCTTGTACTCCTTGGTGATCAGCTCGTCGAGCTTGTGCTCACCGCGGCGGTAGAGGTCCGCGATCAGCGGGATGTCGATCTGCGCGTTGGTGGTGCCGTAGAGCGTGCCCTGGATCCGCTTGCCCGACATGGCGAAGGTGTAGAGGTCGAGCTGGATGTCGCGCTGGGTGACCGGGGCCGCCGAGGTGACCACGATCGTGCCGCCGCGCCTGGTCATCTCCTGGGCGGGCTGGAGGATCTCGGGGGTCAGCACCCCGACGGTGATGATCACGACGTCGGCGCCCTGGCCGTTGGTCATGCCGGAGACCAGCTCGGCCGCCTCGGCGAAGTCGGCGGCGCTGTGCGTGGCCCCGAGCTGCTTGGCGAGGTCGCGCTTGAACTCGACGGGCTCGACCGCGATCAGGTTCCTCGCCCCCTTCTGCCGGGCGCCCTGCACGGCGTTCATGCCGACGCCGCCGGTGCCGATCACGACCACCGTGTCGCCGAGCTGCATGTCGGCCGCGCGGACCGAGGAGCCCCAGCCGGTGGGCACGCCGCAGCCGATCAGCGCGGCGGACTTGAGCGGGATCTCCTTGTCGATCTTGACCAGCGCGTTGGTCGGCACCGTCACGTAGGGGGCGAAGGTGCCCAGGTAGGACATCGCCCCGATGCCCTTGCCGCGGGCGTGGATCCGGTGGGTCCCGTCGGGCGAGGTGCCGGCCAGGACGCCAGCGCCCAGGTCGCACATGTTGGCCCGGCCGCTGATGCACATCGGGCACTTGCCACAGCTGGGCAGGAAGGAGAGGACGACGTGGTCGCCGACCTCGATGCCCTCCACGCCCTCGCCCAGCTCGGTCACCACGCCGGCGCCCTCGTGGCCGCCGAGGACCGGGGCCCAGTCGAGCGGGATGTCCCCGGTGTCCAGGTGGTCGTCGCTGTGGCAGATGCCGGAGGCCGCGAGCTTGACCGTCGCCTCGCCGCGCTTGGGCGGGTCCAGCTCGATCTCCTCGACCGTCCACCCCGACTTCGTGCCCGGCTCCCACAGCAGTGCGCCCTGGATCTTCATCTCTGCTCCCGATGTCCCGAGGTCAATCGCACGATTGATTCGATTGATGCTTATGATTTTGCACACACGGGACACCGAAAGGCAAGGGTTCTGCGGTCCCACTTCGGGCCGATCGTCGGCGGGCGCCGGGTGGGAGCAGAGATCAGGCGCAGAAGTGGTCCGCGAGCGCGGTCATGCCCTGCTCCAGCAGGTCGGTGACCTCCCGGGCGGGGTCGTCGAGCCAGAGCTCGTAGGCCGTCAGGGCCAGCGCCAGGCCGACGTGGCCCAGCAGCCGGGGCTCCAGCGCCTCGGCCGGCACCCCGAGCCGCTCGGCGGCGAACTCGGCGATCACCCGGCGCCACTCGGCGTACCGCAGGGCGGAGTGCGCCTGGAGCGCGGGCGTCTCCAGGATCAGCCGCATCCGCTCGATGTGCGGGGGCGTGGCGTCGTCGGGGAACCGGTTGAACTCCACGATCGCCCGGCCGACGGCCTCGTGGACCGGGAGCCCCTCGGGAGTCTCCGCCAGGAGCCGGCGGAAGCCCTCCAGGGTCCGGTCGAACTGCCCCCAGGGGATGTCGTTCTTGGAGGGGAAGTAGTTGAACAGGGTGCGCCGACCGACGCCCACCGCCCCCGCGATCGCCTCCAGCGTGGTGGCCTCGAAGCCGCGCTCGCGGAAGAGCGCGAACGCCGCCTGCTCGATGGCGGCGTGGCTCGTCACCTCCGGTCTGCCGACCGTCGCTCGTCTGGACACGGGTGAAATGTAGGCCCTTCCCTTTTGACCACGAGTGCACTTATTGTGGGGCGCACGTCACATTCCCGCTCGGAAGGACCCGCCGATGAACCCCGACAACACCACCGCCACCCCGTCCGACGACACCCTCACCGCCGAGAGCCTCATCGAAGAGGTCTCCATCGACGGCATGTGCGGCGTGTACTGATGCTCGACGAGGCCTGGACCCTGTCACCTGCGGTGGCGCTGCGACCCGAGCCCTTCGGTGCGCTGGCCTACCACTTCGGCAACCGCAAGCTCACGTTCCTCAAGCGGCCCGAGCTGGTGGCAGTGGTCCGGGCACTCGGCGAACAGCCCGACGTCCGCTCGGCGCTGGTCGCCGCCGGCGTCCCCGCGGCCCAGCACGCGGCGTACGCCGACGCGCTCGCCGGCCTGGCCCGCACCGACATGATCCGTCCCCGCGAAGGAGTGGCTGCGTGACCATCGCACCCGAACGCCCCCTCACCGGCACGTTGGTCGAGCAGTTCGAGCTCGGTCTCGACGCCCCGATCTGCCTGACCTGGGAGCTCACCTACGCCTGCAACCTGGAGTGCGCCCACTGCCTGTCCAGCAGCGGCCGGCGGGACCCCCGCGAGCTCACCACCGAGCAGTGCGAGGCGGTGATCGACGAGCTCCAGCGGATGCAGGTCTTCTACGTCAACATCGGCGGCGGCGAGCCCACGATCCGCCCCGACTTCTGGCACCTGCTCCAGTACGCCGTCGACCACCAGGTGGGGGTGAAGTTCTCCACCAACGGCGTCCGGCTCACCCCCGAGCGCGCGGCGTTCCTCGCCTCGCCGGCCTGCAACGGCTACGTCGACGTGCAGATCTCCCTGGACGGCGCGACCGCCGAGGTCAACGACTACGTCCGCGGCCCCGGCTCCTACGACACCGCCCTCACCGCACTGCAGAACCTCCAGGACGCGGGGTTCTCCGATGCCAAGATCAGTGTCGTCTGCACCCGGCAGAACATCGGCCAGCTCGACGAGTTCAAGGCGCTGGCCGACCGCTTCGGCGCCACGCTGCGACTGACCCGGCTGCGCCCCAGCGGCCGCGGCGCCGACGTGTGGGACGAGCTGCACCCGCTCCCGGAGCAGCAGCGCGAGCTCTACGACTGGCTGATGGCCCACGGCGAGGGCGTGCTGACCGGCGACTCGTTCTTCCACCTCGCCGCCTTCGGCGAGGCGCTCCCCGGGCTCAACCTCTGCGGTGCCGGGCGCGTGGTCTGCCTGATCGACCCGATCGGCGACGTCTACGCCTGCCCGTTCGCCATCCACGACAACTTCCTGGCGGGCAACCTGCTGGGCGAGGGCGGCTTCAAGGAGGTCTGGCAGAACTCCGAGCTCTTCACCGAGCTGCGCGCCCCGCAGACCGGCGGCGCCTGTGCGAAGTGCACCTTCTACGACACCTGCCGGGGCGGCTGCATGGCCGCCAAGTTCTTCACCGGCCTGCCGCTCGACGGGCCCGACCCGGAGTGCGTGCAGGGCTACGGAGAGACCGCCCTGCAGCAGCTGGCGGAGTCCGGCGGCCGGGTCGTCCCCGCCGCCAGCCAGGACCACTCCAAGGCCAACCCCACCCGCAACCAGCCGGTGATGCTCACCCTCAGCCGCCGTCCCGGCGCCGGCGCACCGTCCCTGGCCGGACCCAGCGCTCCCCCGGTCTCGGCGTGCGCCGAGAACCCGCTGGCCGGCTTCGCCGCCCCCACCAACTGACGAGGACCTCCCCAACATGGCTGTCAAGAAGCCCGAGTGGCTGCAGAACCCCTGGAAGCAGAACCCCTGGTTCGAGTCCGTCGCGGTCGCCCAGGAGCGCGCCCGCAAGCGGCTGCCGGCGCCGGTCTACGGCGCCCTGGTCGCCGGCTCCGAGCGGGGTCAGACGGTGGGCGACAACCAGGCCGCCTTCGCCGAGCTGGGAGTCGCCCCGCACGTGGCGGGCCACCAGGCCCTGCGCGAGATGGCCACCTCGGTGATGGGCCAGGAGATCTCCCTCCCGGTGCTGATCAGCCCCACGGGCGTCCAGGCCGTCCACCCCGACGGCGAGGTGGCCGTCGCGCGCGCGGCGGCCTCCCGCGGCACCGTGATGGGTCTGTCCAACTTCGCCTCCAAGTCGGTCGAGGAGGTGACCGCCACCGGCGCGACCACCTTCTTCCAGATGTACTGGACCGGCGACCGCGACGTGGTGGTGCAGCGGATGCAGCGCGCCCACGCCGCCGGCGCGGTGGGCCTGATCGCCACCCTCGACTGGTCGTTCTCCATGGGCCGCGACTGGGGCAGCCCGGAGATCCCGGAGAAGGTCGACCTCAAGACGATGGTGCGGATGGCACCGCAGGTCGCGACGAAGCCGCGGTGGCTGTGGCAGTTCGGCCGCACCGGGCAGATCCCCGACCTGACCGCGCCCAACCTGGCCCCGCCCGGCGGCGAGGCGCCGACCTTCTTCGGCGCCTACTACGAGTGGATGACCACCCCGCCCCCCTCGTGGGAGGACGTGGCCTGGATGCGGGAGCAGTGGTCGCAGATCAGCGGCGGCCGCCCGTTCATGCTCAAGGGCGTCTGCCGGATCGACGACGCCCTGCGGGCCCGCGACATCGGCGTCGCCGCGATCTCGGTCTCCAACCACGGCGGCAACAACCTCGACGGCACCCCGGCGGCGATCCGGATGGTCAAGCCGATCAGCGACGCCGTCGGCAGCGACCTCGACGTCGTGATGGACGGCGGCATCCGGCGCGGCTCCGACGTGGTCAAGGCGGTCGCCCTCGGCGCCCGCGCGGTGATGATCGGCCGCGCCTACCTGTGGGGCCTCGCCGCCAACGGCGAGCAGGGTGTCGGGAACGTCCTCGACGTGCTGCGCTCCGGCATCGACTCCGCGCTGCTGGGCCTGGGCGTCTCCTCGATCGACGAGCTGACCCCCGAGCACCTGCTGGTCCCCGACGGCTTCCACCGCGCCCTCGGGGAGCCCCGCTCCGCCGGCCTGCACGCGGCCAGCCCCACCCGGAG
Organism: Nocardioides sp. Z22_16; assembly: GCF_058134365.1. Classification (NCBI taxonomy): domain Bacteria; kingdom Bacillati; phylum Actinomycetota; class Actinomycetes; order Propionibacteriales; family Nocardioidaceae; genus Nocardioides; species Nocardioides sp. Z22_16. Next base: position 699,979 of record NZ_JBYTTI010000003.1, on the reverse strand, counting down.
CTGAGCGTGCTGGCGCAGGCGACCTCCGCCGAGAGCGCCGGAGCAGGCCTGGTCCTGGTGCCGGTGGGCTCGATCGAGCAGCACGGACCGCACCTGCCGCTGGAGACCGACACCCTGATCGCCACCGCCGTCGCCGACGCGGCCGCCGAGCGCCTCGGCGGCCGTGCGGCAGGCGTCTGGGTGGCGCCGCCGCTGAGCTACGGCTCCAGCGGGGAGCACCAGTCCTTCCCCGGCACGGTGTCGATCGGCACCGAGGCGCTGCGGTTCGTGGTGGTGGAGCTGGTCCGCTCGGTGCGCACCTGGGCCTCCCGCGTCGTCCTGGTCAACGCGCACGGCGGCAACCTCACCGCGCTGCGGTCGGCCGTCGACCAGCTCGTCGCCGAGGGCCACGACGTGGGCTGGGTCGCCTGCGCGACCGAGGAGGTCGACCTGCACGCCGGTCGCACCGAGACCTCGCTGCTGCTCCACCTCGCTCCCGAGGCGGTGCGGCTCGAGCTCGCCGAGGCCGGCGACTGCCGTCCGCTCGCCGAGATCCTGCCCGCGCTGATGGCCGGCGGCATCGCCGCCGTCTCGGCCAACGGGGTGCTCGGCGACCCCGCCGGCGCCTCGGCGGCCGAGGGCGCGGCGGTGCTGGAGACGATGGTCTCCGGCATCGTCTCCCGGCTCGCCCCCGCGGTCCCGGCCCCGTCGTGAGCCGGACGGCCCTGGTCACCGGGGCGGCGCGCGGCATCGGCGCCGCCACCGTGGCGCGACTGGTGGCCGACGGCTACCGGGTGATGGCGGTGGACTCCTGCGAGGGGCCGCCGCTCGCCACCCGGGACGACCTCGAGGGACTCGCCGAGCGCCACGGCGACCGGGTGCTCTGCCGGGTCGTCGACGTCCGCGACCGGGCCGCCCTCACCGTCGCGGTCGACGAGGCGGTGCAGGCGTGGGGCCACCTCGACGTCGCCGTCGCGGCCGCGGGGATCATCCTGGGCGGCCAGCCGCTGTGGGAGACCCCCGAGACGGTCCTCGACGACCTCTGGGCCGTGGTGACCAAGGGCGTGTGGAACACGGCGGCGGCCGCCGTGCCGGCCATGCTGGCCGGCCCCGACCCCGGCACCTGCCGCTTCGTCGCCGTCGCCTCCGCCGCCGGCACCCACGGCCTCTTCCACCTCGCTGCCTACAACGCCACCAAGCACGCCGTGGTGGGCCTGGTGAAGGGGCTCGCGGCCGACCTGGTCGGCACCGGGGTCACCGCGAGCGCCGTCTCGCCCGGCTCCACCGACACCGCCATGCTCCGCGCCACCGCCACCCTCTACGACGTCCCGGTGACGGAGCTCGCCGCCCACCAGCTCAACCGCCGCGTCCTGGCCCCCGACGAGATCGCCGCGGCGATCGCCTTCTGCGCCTCCCCGGCCGGAGGCGTCGTCAACGGCACCGTCCTGCACGCGGACGGCGGCTTCGGGGCGTGAGCGCCGCACCCCTCTCGCAGACCCGGCTGCCCGACGGCTTCACCGTCGAGCTCGAGCCGGCGGTCCGGCTCCTCGACGGCGGACGCTTCCTGGTCGGCGGCTCCCCCCTCACCGCGATGCGCCTCTCCGGGGCCGCGCGCGCCCACCTGGACCGGCGACGGCTGGTGGTCTCCGACGCGGCCACCGCCCACGTCGCCGAGCGGCTGGTGGCCACCAACCTGGCCCAACCGGTGCTGGGGACGACGCCGCCGCGGGAACCGGCCGAGCTCACGGTGGTGGTGCCCGTGCGCGACCGCCCGGAGCAGCTCGACCGCTGCCTGGCGGCCCTCCACCCGCTGCCGGTCGTGGTGGTGGACGACGCGTCGCACGATCCGGCCGCGGTGGCGGCCGTCGCCGCCCGGCACGGCGCCACGGTCGTGGCCCTGACGACCAACCTCGGCCCCGCGGGCGCCCGCAACGCCGGCCTGGCCCGGGTCACCACCCCGGTGGTCGCCCTGGTCGACTCCGACGTGGAGGCCCCCGCGGCGGCGCTGCTGGCGCTCACCCGGCACCTCGACGACCCGTCGGTCTCCCTGGTCGGCCCTCGGGTCGTCGGCCACGTCCGGCGCTCCCGACCGCGCTGGTTCGAGCGGTACGACGCCGCGGCCTCCTCGCTCAGCCTGGGCCGCAAGCCCTACTCGGTGCGTCCCGGCGCCGGGGTGGCGTGGCTGCCCAGCGCCTGCCTGGTCGGTCGCACCGCGCGGCTGGGGAGCGGCTTCGACACCGACCTGCGGGTGGGCGAGGACGTCGACCTCGTGTGGCGCCTCGTCGACGCCGGCCACCGGGTCCGCTACGAGCCGGCGGTCACCGTGCGCCACGACGTGCGACCGACCGTGAGGGGCTGGCTGGGTCGCAAGGTGCTCTACGGCTCGGGCGGCGCGCTGCTGGCCCAACGGCACGGCGCCCACGTCGCGCCCGCCGTCCTCTCCCCCACCCTCGCGGTCGCCGGCGCGGCTCTCCTGCTGCGGCGGCGGTGGTCGCTCCCGGTCGCCGGTGCGGCCCTGGCCCATGCCGCGGTCACCGTGGGCCGGGCGCTGCCCGCCGACGTGCCGCGCGGCGCCCGCGTCTCGGTCGCGGGGGTCCTGGCGCTCCGCGGGCTCGGCTGGTCGGTGCGGCAGGAGTCCTCCCTGCTGCTGCGGCACTGGTGGCCCGCCGCTGCGGTGGCCGCCTGCGTGCTGCCCCCGGTACGCCGAGCCGCCGCGACCGCCGTGGTGGTCGACACCGTCGTGGCGCTCTCGGAGCACCTGGACGCCGAGCTCGACCTGCCGGCGCTGGTCGTCGGACGCCGGCTGGACGACGCGGCGTACGGCGCGGGGCTGTGGTGGGGGGCGGTACGCGCCAGGTCGGTCGGAGCGCTGAGGCCGCGCCGGCCCGGCCGTTCAGGCAAGTCGGGTCGGACTGGTCAGGCGACGTCGCGGGCCACGGCCCGCACCAGCTCCTCCTCCGCCGGGGTGCCACGGAAGTAGTCGACCCGCAGGCGCGTGTCTGGTCGGGTGGCCGGTTGGGTGGCTGGTCGAGGCTCTGGCTCCCGCGGGATGCGGTCGCCGAGGCGACGGGTGCCGGTGTGGTCGACCAGGTAGTGGGCACCGTGCGGGTCGCGCCAGAGGTAGATCCCGGGGAAAGGCTGCCGGAGACTCCACCCGCCGTGGGTCTTGACCCGGTGGGTGAACGGGCTCAGGGGCCCGTAGTTGCCGATCCGGGACTGGCCTGGCGGGGGTCTGCCGTCGCGCGGTCCGTGGTCGCGGCACTCTCCGTGGTCGTAGGGCGCGGTGTGGTCGATCTGGTGCGAGTCGGGGCGGATCGAGGAGGCGAAGGGGAAGACGTCGGCCGGCGTCATCACCTCCACCGCGCGGCGGTGCCGATCCGGGATCTCGTAGGAGTCGACCGGGGCCTGCCCGGCGACGTCGAGGACCGGGGAGAGGGTGAACCGGGCCTCCCCCAGCCAGCGACGCACCCACCCGGCGGTGACCGGGCCGTGGTCGGGGAGCCGGACGATCCCGGTCGCCTGCTCGTCGCAGGAGCAGGCGGGGGCGTAGGTGTGGACGGTGACGGTGACGCGAGGCAGCACCCGATCCCAGTCGAGGACGGGCCTGGCACCGGAGCACGCCACCGCGGGCCGTGGCGCGGGCTGTGGCGCTGGCTCCTCCGGGTCGGGCTCCGGCGTCGCCTCGGGCGGGTCGGCGGGGCGGTCCTTCCATGCCTGGAAGGCGGCGATCAGCTCGACGGCCAGGTGCGGGTTGGCCCGCACCGCGATCGCCTTGACGCGCCGGTGGTCGACCGGGTCGGTGTCGCCCAGGGCCGCGAGCATGTCGGCCAGCCACGCCACTCGTGCGTCCAGCAGGGTGATGACGTGGAACGGGCCGCGGACGTAGAACCCGCGCATCCCGGAGTCCGTGGAACGCGTCGGCCGGGCGAACTGGTGCTCCGCCGCGGCGCGCTCCCGCTCGGCCGCCGCGTCCGGGTCCGCGGCTGCCACCGCGCCCTCCACCACCGCCTCGAACCGGGACCAGGGGATCCGCCCGTCGGCCGCCTCGGCGACCCGGGAGTCGACGTAGAAGGCCTGGTCCCGGTCCAGCTGCCGGGTCCGCCGGGCCACGTGCCGGGCGTAGGAGGCGCGCACCTCGAGGGCCTGGACCCTGCGCCACAGCCGGGGCAGGCGGATCGTGAGGTCCAACGCGTCGGCGATCAGCGCGGCTCCCGCCCACGGGGAGATCCCCAACCGGGCAGCCAGGGTGGCGCAGCAGAACTCCGCGACCTGCGGCGTGCCCAGGCCGCCGTACCGCCGGGCCTTCTCGCGCCCGGGCAACCGCGCCAGCTCCGGGTCGAGCGTCTCGGGATTGTTGAGCACCGCGTGCTGCACCGCGATCCGGAGCTCCTGGACCTCGCACTCGCGACGCACCTGCGCCACCCGCTCGGCGTGCTGGAGGAGCTGCCCTGCGGACAGCTCCTCCAGCACCACGCCCCCCAGCTCCATGACCACCAGCCAACCAGCGACCACCGACATTCCTGCTCCGGATCTGGCCGGGTCAGGCCGGGTCAGCCGGGGGTCAGCGGTCGACGGTCTTGCTCACCACCGCGAAGGAGTCGTCGAGGTCGACGTCCCACTCGGTCCCGTCGTCCTCGACGACCTCCACCTCGAAGGCGACCCCGCGGTCGTCGCTGGCCTCGACGTCGGTGACGGTGCCGCCGCCGACCGCGTCCAGCGCCGCCCGCTCGGCGGAGCCGCGCTCGGTGTCGCTGAGGGCGCGGTCGTCTGACCCGTCGGTGTCGTCGTCGGTTTCGTCGTCGGTGTCGTCGTCGGTGTCGTCGGTCGTCTTGCTGACGACGGCCAGGTCCTCGTCGAGCGTGACGTCGACCTCGGTGCCGTCCTCGAGCCGGACCTCGACCTCGTAGGCCTCGCCCGGGTCGTCGCTGGACTCGGCGTCGGTGACGGTGCCGCCGCCCGCCGCCTCCAGTGCGGCGGAGGAGGCGCGGTCGCGGTCGCCGCCCTGGAGCTCGTCCGCCCCGGCGGTGCTGGCCAGCGCCACGCCGCCGACGCCGAGGACGGCGACCACGGCGATGGAGGGGATCAGGACGCGCTTGGTGCGGAGCTTGGAGATCTTCATGGGAGGGGCCTCTCGGGTCACGGATCGATGTGGCTCGACTCTGCGGCATGTGCGCTGAACGCCGCCTGAACGTCCCTGAAGGCGCGTTCAGCGCTACGGGCCGGTACCGTCGGGGCGGTGGCCCCTGCTCCACCGCCTCCAAGCCAGCAGACCGAAGACCCAGAGAGCAAGGCCTTATGACCGACCGCAGCACCTTCGACCACGACAGCCAGCTCGACGCGGAGACGACGACCGAGACCGTGATGGAGGACGTCGCGGAGCCGAAGCCGATCTGGGCGGAGTCAGCCCGCGAGGTGCTGCTCGAGGTGGCCGGCAAGTACAACGCGGTGGTGACGTCGAAGGACCTGGCCGCTGCCGTCCAGGCACGCTCGGGCGTCACCACCACCCAGGCGGCGCACTACTGGATCGGCGACGTGCTGGCCCTGGTGGCCGAGGAGTGCGTGGCTCGGGACGAGCCCCTCCTCCCCTCGCTGGTGGTCAACGCCCAGGGTGGCGTCGTCCCCGCCTACGCCCAGATCGTGCTGGCGCAGAGCGGCGAGGCACCCGCCGACGCCGACAGCCACGCCTCTCGGGAGCGGCTCGCCTGCTACCAGCGCCACGAGGCCACCGGCCTGCCGGCCGACGGCGGCCGGGCTCAGCTGACCCCCCGCCTCGCCGCCAGCCGGACCCGGGAGCGCAAGAACGCGCTGGCCGAGCGCGTCCTGCCGGTCTGCCCGAAGTGCCACCACGTGCTCGCCTCGATGGGCACCTGCGACAACTGCGACTGACCCACCGGTAGTCAGCGCCGGCTCGGATCAGGCCGGGCAGGTGTTGACGGCCTCGAGGGTCTTCTTGGCCAGCAGGTCCGCGCCGAGCCAGTTGACGTGCACCGTGTCGGTGGTGATGCCGCCGTACGGCGCACCGGCGGCGTGGTAGTCCTTCACCGCGTTGTTCCAGTGGGCGAGCCGCACCTTGGGGTTCTTGTTGAGCAGGTCGAAGAGCACCCAGAAGTTGAACTCGTCCGCCCAGGTGTTGATCTTGCCGAGCAGCGTGTTGGCGTTGACCGTGGTCAGCACGAAGCACGAGGCCTGCGGAAACGTCGCCATCAGGTTGTCGAGGTCGGCACGCGCCTGCGCCAGAGGGGTCGACGGCAGGTCCTCGGGGGTGTTCGCGTTGTTGGTGCCCAGGTGGATCACCACGATGCTGGGGCTGCGCAGGGCGAGCTCGTCGGCCGTCGCCTGCTGATCCGCGAGGGCGGCACCGGGCCAGCCGTGGACGGCGACCTGGTAGCTCGGGTCCAGGTACTGGTGGAGGGCGCCGTAGGCGTTGTAGGTGATCGAGTCGCCGATGACCCCCACCGTCCTGGCGCCGGCCTTGCCCGCGTACGGCTCCAGCGGCTGGCGCGGGCCCACGGGGGCGGCGGACGCCGGGGGGGCCAGGCTGGCGGCGAGGAGGACACCGGCCGTCAGGGGCGCGGCGACCGCGACGCGCCAACGTCGGCGCGGGAGGTGACGGGACGGGCTGCGCACAGGGGCTCCTCGAGAAGCGGCGACTGGTGAACCCTGTCAGGTGCCGAGCAGCGTCGTCAACGGTGTGGCCACGGGCATTCGGTGGCGGCCTCGGCCGACCGGGTGCCTGACGGCGGTCACAGCAGGACGACTCGCTCGCGGAGGCCGTCGTACTGCACGACGTCGAGGCCGGCGAGATTCACCAGGTCGTCCTCACGCTGGAACCTGCCCAGCTGCTGACGGACGTCCACGAGGTGGGTGGCCTGCGCCTCGCTCAGGTCGAGGCACTCGACGATCACCGAGACGGGCGCGCTGTTGAGGTCGACCAGTCCACCGTCATCGAAGTTCCGCGACAGATCCGGCCGTCCGATCCGCAGGTCCCTCGCCATCTGCGGGTCCCGCTGGGCGAGCGCTCGCGCGTCGCTGCGCTTCCGTCGTGCGGCCTGGACCGCCGCCACCGCAGCGGCGTTGGCGTCGGGCGAAGGATGCGGCAGGTACGGCGGCGGAGGCAGCTGCACCGGGCCGCCCCACAGCACGCCCCTGCCGGCGACCCCCGAGTAGGTCAACGCAGCCATCAGGTTGAGCAGCACGATGCCCAGGCCAAGACTCGTCCAGACGTTGTCGGCCCCCTCGGGCTGCGACCCGAGGGCCACCATGCCCAGCACCAGCGCACCGGCGAAGGCTCCGAACCACGCCCACGCGCGCACCGTCTGGACCTTGAGGGCGATGACGAAGGGAGCCAGCGGTGCGAACAGGCCCAGGGTCAGGACCGGAACCGCCCACGGCCAGATCGGTGGTCTGCTGCGCATCGTGTCTCCTTGCCCCGGGAGCCATCCCCCGTGATGACGTGCTGCCACGGTATGCGCAGAATCCCGCCACCGATGGCCATTCTCAGAAGGGGCACGCCGTGACCTGGGCGCGCCCGGTCAGTCCTGGGCGCCCCGTCAGTCCTGGGCGACCTTGACCTTCCTGGTGACGTCGGAGACGCCGCCGTTCCTCGTGCCCGGCCCGGTGGAGGCCTTCACCCGCAGGGTTCCCGCCTCGGGGACGCAGGAGCGCGGGATCGTCGTGCGGATGGTGCTGCGCTTGATGTTCCACGTCGTCGTCGCCGCGCACTCGGTCGGGATCAGCATGCCGTCGCTGCGGCGGAGGAACCACTCCTCCTCGACCGCGCCCTTCCGGGAGCGGTGGCTGGTGCCGGTGGCCGACGTCGTCGCGCCGTAGACGTAGTAGCCGTAGAACTGGGTGTCCCGCGTGCGGAGCCCGCGGACCTTGGCGGTGATCACCAGCTCCGTGGAGGTGTGGGAGACCTTGAGCCGGGTCAGGTCGAGCTTGGCGGGAGCGTCGCCGGACTTGTCCTTGATGCTGCCGGTCGCGGCGTGGGCACCTGGGCCGAGGGAGATCGTGGCGAGGACGAGCGGGGCGGCGAGGAGGACGGCGAGCTTCTTCATGGGCCTCTGTTCCAAGGTCGGTCGGAGTTCCGAGATCGATCGGGGCGGTTGTACCCACTTTTCTCGGGGGCGATCGCGTGCGCTGCCGGCCGGCTCCGGCGTGAGAGTGCCATGAGGAAGCAGGAACCGCAGGTACCGGGGACTGCTCCCCCGACCTGCGGTTCCGGTCTGAGCCGCCTATCGGAATCGAACCGATGACCTAATCATTACGAGTGATTCGCTCTACCGACTGAGCTAAGGCGGCGTGCCGCCCGGCTGTCCACGAGGGCGTGGCCGGGCAACCCGGGGAAGTATACGGATACCGGCGCCCGGCGGCGAAAACCGCCCACCGGGCAGTCATCGGGACCGGGGGCGCCCGGGATTCAGTGCACGACCAGCGTCGCCCTCAGCTCCTCGGACCCGCTCAGCGGCTGGTGGTCGTCGTCCGCCACCAGGGTCACGTCGCGGATCGTGCCGCCGTAGGGGAACCCGCGGCCCGGACCGTAGTCGTCGGTCACCGGGGTCCCGCGGTCGACGCCGACGTTGAGGGTCTGGTCCATCGAGAAGAAGGACGAGATCGTCCGCTCGATCCGGCCCGAGCCCACCTCCTGGCCGTCGAGCACCAGCACCAGGTCGCCGCCCCGGCCGGGACCGCCGCCGTCATAGGCGAAGCGCACCTGCGCGGTGTGCGCACCCTCGCAGACCGGGCCCTGGGAGCGGATGACCGTCTCCTCGGCGCCCAGCCAGGCGTAGGTGAAGGTGAGGAAGCCGTCGCGGACGTAGAAGGACCACCCGGCGAACCGGCTGCCCTGCGCGACCAGCACCCCCTCCGCCTTCCCGGTCTCGTCGGCGAACCGGGCCGTGATCGACCACGAGCCGTTCTTCAGCGGCGGGACGGCGTCCTCGCGGAGGTTGCCCGCGCCCGCCCGCAACGTCAGCCGGCGCGGCGGCGGCGGGCGGTGGCCGACCGTCACGGCCTCCCCGTCGCTGTCGAGCCGGCGCAGCGACTTGTCGTCGATCGGCAGCACGTTGTTGCGCCGCGCCTCGGCGAGGAAGAGCTCCTGCAGCTGCGCGAGCCGCTCGGGGTGCTCGGCGGCCAGGTCGCGGGCCTGGGTCCAGTCGGTGGTGGTGTCGTAGAGCTCCCACCGGTCCTCGGCCAGCGGCACCGGGGACTCGGCCAGCGCCCACGGCGTCCGGTGCTTGGTCACCGCGCTCCACCCCTCGTGGTAGATCCCGCGGTTGCCGAACATCTCGAAGTACTGCGTGACGTGCCGCTCCTGCGCGGCCGCGTCGTTGAGCGAGTAGACGAAGGAGACCCCGTCGACCGGGTCCTGCCGCACCCCGTCGACGGTCTCGGGGTGGGGCACTCCGGCCAGCTCGAGGATCGTCGGGAAGACGTCGATCACGTGGTGCCACTGGTCCCGGACCCCGCCGCGGTCGGCGATCCCCTGCGGCCAGTGCACGATCAGCCCGTTGCGGGTCCCTCCGTAGTGGGAGGCCACCTGCTTGGTCCACTGGTACGGCGTGTCCATCGCCACCGCCCACCCGGCCGGGTAGTGGACGAACGACTCCGGCCCGCCGACCAGGTCGAGCTGCTCGGCGATCCGCTCGGCGGAGTCCTCGATCCCGTTGAAGCGCATCGTCTCGTTGAGGGTCCCCTCCAGCCCACCCTCGGCCGACGCCCCGTTGTCGCCGAGGATGTAGAGGACCACCGTGTTCTCCAGCTCGCCGGCCGCACGCAGGTGGTCGAGCAGCCGCCCCACCTGGACGTCGGTGTGCTCGGCGAACGCCGCGTAGGTCTCCATCAGCCGCTCCGCGACCAGCCGCTGGGTCGCGTCGAGCTCGTCCCAGTGCGGCACGCCCGGCGTCCAGGGCGCGAGCTCGGCGTCCGGCGGCACCACCCCGAGCTCCTTCTGCCGCGCCAGGGTCAGCTCCCGCTGCCGGTCCCAGCCGTGGGAGAAGTCGCCGCGGTTGCGGCCCCGCCACTCCTCGGGCAGGTGGAACGGCGAGTGGGTGGCGCCGAAGGCCAGGTAGGTGAACCACGGCCTGCCCCCGCCGTGAGCCCGGACGTCGTCGATCCAGCCGATCGCCTGGTCCACCAGGTCCTCCGACAGGTGGTAGCCCTCCGCGGCGGTCCGCGGCGCCTCGACGAACGTCGTCCCCTCCACCAGGGTCGGCTCGAACTGGCTGGCCTCGCCGCCGAGGAACCCGTAGAACCGGTCGAAGCCCTCCCGCGTCGGCCACCGGTCGAACGGCCCGGCCGGGGTCTGCTCCCAGGTCGGGGTCTGGTGCCACTTGCCGAAGGCGCCGGTGGCGTAGCCGTTGCCGCTCAGCGCCTGGGCCAGGGTGCCGGCGCTCAGCGGTCGGGTGGCGTCGTAGCCGGGGGTGCCGTTGCTGATCTCGACCACGGTGCCCATCCCGACCGCGTGGTGGTTGCGGCCGGTCATCAGGGCGGCCCGGGTCGGCGAGCAGAGCGCGGTGGTGTGGAACCGTGAGTAGCGCAGCCCCTCCGCGGCGAGCTGGTCGGCCGCCGGCATCGCGCACGGGCCGCCGAACGCCGAGGAGGCGCCGAAGCCCATGTCGTCGAGGAGGACCACCAGCACGTTCGGGGCGCCCTCGGGCGCCTCGAGCCGGGGCTGGGCGGGCAGCTGCTCGGCCTGGTCGGCGAGCGCATCGGCCGCCTCGAAGGGCGGGCGGGGCTGGTGGAAGGGCAGGTGCGAGCGGGTCATCTCGGTCTTCTCTCAGTCGTCGCGGCGGTCGGGCTGGTCGTCGTTGGCGCAGCGGAAGCCGACGTTGGCCGAGGCCGAGTCGGGGGTGCTGCTGGAGCGGGCCGCCACCCGGTAGCGGCGGCAGTAGGAGTCGTGGCAGAGGTAGGAGCCGCCGCGCATCACCCGCTGGGTCCCGCGGCCGGGGCCCCGCGGGTCGCCGACGGGCTCCGGACCGGCCAGGACGCGCTCGGCGTACTCGGTGGGCGAGAACCAGTCGGCGCACCACTCCCAGACGTTGCCCACGGTGTTCCACAGCCCGTGGCCGTTGGGCCGGAAGGAGCGCACCGGCGCGGTGGTGAGGTGACCGTCCTCGGCCGTGTTGTGCAGCGGGAAGTCGCCCTGCCAGATGTTGAGCCGCCAGGCCCCGCGGTCGAGCAGCTCGTCGCCCCAGGGATAGCGGGCGCCGTCGAGGCCGCCGCGGGCCGCGTGCTCCCACTCCGCCTCCGTCGGCAGCCGCGTGCCGGCCCACCGGCAGTAGGCGTCGGCGTCGCGCCACGTCACGTGCACGACGGGGTGGTGGGGCAGGTCGGCGGCCGAGGAGCCGCGCCCGGCGGGATGACGCCAGTCGGCGCCGCGCACCGCCCACCACCAGGGCAGCCCCACCACCGGGTGGAGCACGTCGCGCGGGTGCGCGTCGACGGCGAGGTGGAAGACCGCCGAGACGCCGAGCTCCTCGGCCTCGGTGACGTGGCCCGTCTCCCGGACGAACCGGGCGAAGGCCGCGTTGGTCACGGCCGTCTCGTCGATCCAGTACGGCGCCACCCGGACCTGGTGGACCGGGCGTTCGCCGTCGGCCGGGTCGCCCTCGCCGGACGCGTCGCCCATCGCGAAGGTGCCGCCGGCGATCCGGACCTGCCCCCTGCGGACGGCCTCCGTCGGCGAGGGCCGGTACGCGCCCGCCACCCCCGCGGGGGGCGCGCCCCCGACCCCGCCCGAGCAGCAGGTCACGACGCGACCTCGACCGTCGGGACGGCCTGCCAGCCGTCGGCCCGGGCCGCCGGGTCCGGCACCGGCACGGCCGCCAGCAGCCGGCGGGTGTAGTCGTGCTGCGGCCGGGCGAAGACCTCGGCGACCGGCCCGGACTCCACGACCTCGCCCCGGCGGAGCACCGCGACGTCGTCGGCGACCTTGTTGACCACGGCCAGGTCGTGGCTGATGAAGACACAGGCGAAGCCCAGCTGCTGCTGCAGCGCGCGGAAGAGCTCCAGCACGTCGGCCTGGACCGAGACGTCCAGCGCACTGGTCGGCTCGTCGGCGATCAGCAGCCTCGGGCGGAGCACCAGGGCCCGGGCCAGGGCCACCCGCTGCCGCTGGCCGCCCGAGAGCGCCCGCGGCCGGCGGTCGGCGAGATCCGGGGTGAGCCGGACCGCCTCGAGCAGCTCCGCCACCCGTCGACGGCGCTCCTGCGGGGTGCCGACGCCATGGATGTCGAGCGGCTCCCGGACGCTGGCGCCCACCGACATCCTCGGGTCGAGGGAGGCCTCGGGGTCCTGGTGCACGAAGGCAAGGTCGCGCCGGAGCTCGCGCCGGCGGCGCGCGCCGAGGGCGAAGAGGTCCTCCCCGGCCACCTCGACGCGGCCCTCGGCGAGCGGGACCAGGCCCGCGGCCAGCCGGCCCAGGGTGGTCTTGCCCGAGCCGGACTCGCCCACCAGCCCCAGCACCCGGCCGGGCGGCAGCTCGAGGCTGACGCCGTTGACCGCCGGGAAGGCGCGGCCCCGTCGCGACGAGCCGTAGCGCACGTGCACGTGCTCGAACCGCAGGGCCGGGAGGCCGGTCGCCGGCCCCGGGTCCGGGACGGAGTGGACCACGTCGCCCGCGTCGGGGAGCCGGAGCACCGCGGCGAGCAGCTGGCGGGTGTAGGGGTGCTCCGGGGAGGCGAAGACCCGACGGGTGCTCCCCTCCTCCACCACGTCGCCCTGACGCAGCACCACGACCCGGTCCGCGATCTCCGCGACCACCCCCATGTTGTGGGTGATCAGCAGGATGCTGGTCCCCGTCCGGTCGCGGATGCGGCGCAGCAGCGCCAGGATCTCCGCCTGGACGGTCACGTCCAGCGCGGTGGTGGGCTCGTCGGCGAGCAGCAGCTCCGGCTCGTTGGCCAGGGCGAGGGCCAGCACCACCCGCTGCTTCTGCCCCCCGGAGAGCTGGTGGGGGTAGTAGCCGAGCCGCTCCTCGGGGTCGGGGATCTCGACCTGGGTGAGCAGCTCCACGGCCCGGCTCCGGGCTTGGACCCGCGACAGGCGCCCGTGTGCCCGCAACGCCTCGCGGAGCTGCCAGCCCACGGTGCGCACCGGGTTGAGGGCGGTCTGCGGCTCCTGGAAGACCATCGCGATCCGCTTCCCGCGGAAGCTGGAGAGCCCGGCCTCGTCGAGCCCGAGGAGCTCCTCGCCGCGGAACCGGATCGACCCGGTGGCGCGGGCCCCCGGCGGCAGCAGACCGAGCACCGCCCGGGCGGTCATCGACTTGCCGGAGCCGGACTCCCCGACCAGGGCGAGCACCTCGCCCGGGTCGACGTGCAGCGAGACGTCGTTGACGGCCGGCCGCGGGTGGGCGAAGGAGATGGCGAGGTGCTCGACGGTGAGCAGCGTCTCAGGCACGGTGGGCCTCCGAGAGTGACTGGGCCACCAGGAGCAGCCCGAGGACGAGGAGCACGACCACGAGGAGGGGGCCGAGGGAGAGGAACGGGGCGTCGTACATCAGTCGCGTGCCGTCCTTGATCAGCGACCCCAGCGAGGGGTGCGGGGCCTTGACGCCGATGCCGAGGAAGCTCATCGCTCCCTCGATGAAGACCGCCACCGACATCGAGAGCGCGAGCTGGACCGTGAGCGGCTCCAGCGAGTTGGGCAGCACGTGACGGCGCAGCAGCCACCACGGCCGGGCGCCGACCACCTGCGCCGCCTCGACGTACGGCATCTCCCTGACGGTGCGCAGGGAGGTCCGCACCAGCCGGCCGAAGACCGGCACCTCGATGGCCACGATCACCACCGCGATGGTCGCCACCCCGGGCCCGATGACCGCGGCCAGCGCGATCGCCAGGATCAGCGTCGGGAAGGCCAGCACCAGGTCGAAGAGGCGCTGGGTGAGCACGTCGGTGACCCTCCACCAGCTGGTGACCAGGCCCAGGAGCATGCCGAGGGTGGCGCCGGCGGGGACGGCGACGAAGACCACCAGCAGGTCGACCCGGATGCCGGCCAGCGTGCGGGAGAGGACGTCGCGGTTGACGTCGTCGGTGCCCAGCCAGTGCGCCGCCGAGGGGCCCACCAGGTTGGCGCCCGGCACCTGCTGGGTCGGGGAGTACGGCGCCAGCAGCGGACCCAGCAGCCCGAGCAGCACGATCGAGCCCACCAGCACCAGCCCGGCGATCCCCTTGGGGGTCCGCAGCGCGGCCCTCATGCCGTGCCGCCGATCCGGATCCGCGGGTCGAGCCACGCGTGGACGATGTCGGTGACCAGCTGGGTCACCACGAAGATCGTCACCGAGAGCAGCAGCAGGACCTGCACCACCGGGTAGTCGCGCCCGGAGATCGCCTCCTCGACCAGCCGGCCGAGGCCTGGCCAGGTGAAGATCGCCTCCACCAGCACCGCCCCGCCCAGCAGGGTGCCGAACTGGATGCCCAGCACCGTGACGGCCGAAGGCAGCGCGTTGGGCAGGGCCTGGGTGAGCACGATCCTGGAGTGCCCGATGCCCACCGCGCGCGCGGTGGTGACGTAGGGCTGACGCAGCTGGGAGCGCAGCGCCTCGGTGAGGAACCTCGTCAGCCCGGCCCAGACCGGGACGGCGAGGCAGGTCGCGGGCAGCAGCAGGTACTGCACGGCGATGTCGGGCCGGGCGATGAAGCCGTCCGGCGGGGTGCCGCCCGAGGGCAGCACCGGCACCAGGACCGCGAAGACCAGCACCAGCAGCAGCCCGGTGGCGAAGGTCGGCATCGCCAGCGCCACGGTGTTGATCCCGGCCAGGGTGGCGTCGAGCCACCGGCGCTCCGCGACCACCGCGACCACCGCGGTCGCCGTGGCCGCGCCGACCGCCAGGGCGAGGGCGGTCAGGGTGAGGACCACCGTGTTGGTGGCCCCGTCGGCGAGCAGGTCGCTGACCTGCCCGCCGACCACGAAGGAACGGCCGAGGTCGAAGGTGAGCACGTCGGAGATCCAGGAGAGGTACTGGGTGAGGAACGACTGGTCCAGCCCGAGGTCGGCGCGGATCGCCGCCCGGGCCTCGGGCGAGGCGTCGGGCCCGGCCAGCGTGTCGACGGGGTCGCCGGGCACCAGCCGCATCAGCCAGAAGATCAGCAGCGAGGCCGCGGCGAGCAGGCCGAGCGCGGAGGGGAGCCTCCCCAGGACGTAGCGCAGCATCACTGCTCCTTCCACGCCTCGTCGAGGAGGAGCTCGGTGCGCTTGCTGTAGTCGATGCCGTGCACCGCGCTGGTGGAGACCAGCTGGGGGTAGTAGGTGACCAGGTCGGTGAGCCAGACGTTCTCCACGATGTGGTCGTTGACCTTCTCGAAGAGCTCCCCGGCCTCGGCCGAGGTCGGGTCGGCGACCTTCCAGGAGGCGTCGGAGTCGGCGCGGTACCGCGCGTCCTCGAAGTTGGAGGCGTTGTGGGCGGCGTTGAAGGGGAACGCGCTGACCGTCAGCGTGGCCGGCGTGTACTGGGCGTAGGTGTGGCTGAAGATCCACATGCCCTCGAACTGGGCGCCGACGAGCTGCTTGTACATCGAGGCGAACTCGGTGGGCTTCAGCTCGACCTCGATGCCGGCCTCGCCGAGGTCGGCCTGCACGATCTGGGCGATCGCCTCGGCGGTCGGGTCGCCGGCGGCGAACTGCAGGGGCAGGGTGGGCACCTCGCCGATCTCGGCGACCAGCGCCTTCGCCTGGTCCAGGTCGCGGGCGTAGTGCAGGCCCGCCTCTTCGTCGTACGCCGGGGAGGCCGGCGACCACGGGAGCCCCTGGGGGACCGCGGCGCCGCGGTAGACGTCCTGGACGATGCGCTCGCGGTCCACCGCGTAGGCCACGGCCCGGCGCAGCCTGACGTCCTGGAGGTCCTTGTTCTTGAGCTGGAACCCGATGTACTGCTGGTTGGTGGCGCCCTCGAACCTGTTGATCTGGAACTTCGGGTCCTTGCTGAGTGTCTCCACGTCGCGCGGGGTGACGCCGGTCGCCAGGTCGTACTGGCCGGAGCGGAGGCCGGCGACCCTGGCCTGGGCGTCGGGGACGACCGAGACGTCGACGGCGTCGAGCTTGGGGGCGCCCTTCCAGTACTCCTCGTTGCGCTCGAAGGTCATCGTCGACCCGGGGGTCCAGCCGGTGAACTCGAAGGGGCCGGTGCCGTTGTAGACCTGGGCCTCCTTGAGACCGTCGAAGGTCTCGGCGTCGACGATCGGGACGATGTCGAGCAGGTCCAGGATGTTGCTCAGCGGGTGGGCGAACTCCAACGTGATGGCGTGCGGGTCGGAGGTGTCGAAGCCGGTCACCGCGGCGGCGGTCCGCTGGACCTGGACCGCCCAGGCCGGGTCGGCGAAGGTCTCGATGCTGAACCGCACGTCCTCGGAGGTGAAGGGCCGGCCGTCGTGGAAGGTCACGTCGTCGCGCAGCTGCAGCGTGATCGACCGGCCGTCCTCGGCCACCTCCCAGGAGGTGGCCAGCGACGGCTGGGCGTCGAGGCTGTCGTGCGGGTACTCGACCAGCGAGTCGTAGGTCAGGCCGATCAGGGTGTTGCCGACGTCGCTGGACTGGCCGAAGACGGAGGCGGGGACGTGGTCGGTGGCCGCGGCGACCCGCAGGGTGCCGCCGGCCACCGGGTCGCCGGAGGAGCCCGAGGGGGACTTCTCCCCGACGGCCGAGGAGCAGCCGGCGAGCAGGAGCACCGACGCGGCGGCAGCGGAGGCCAGTCTGGGGAAGAAGGAGCGAGGACGCGTTGCGGACACGGGCGTTGCCTTTCGGGTCAGGGAGCGGGGGTGGTGCGCGGGATGGAGCGGAGCGAGCGGCCAGGCGCTCAGGCGGACGTCGGGCGGGTCTTGGTCCTGGGTCCGGCGGGCAGCACCGCGAACGGGTCGTCGTAGACCGGCGCGAGCGCGATCGTGCAGGCGGCGAGGGCCTGGATGCCGGCGCCGAAGCGGGTGAAGGAGAGATCGAGCGGCGGCAGGGTGGTCGTCGCGTCGAAGGCGGCCACCACCTCGTCGAGGACGCCGGGGAAGTCGGTGAACGCCTGGCCGACGAGGATCATCCGGTCCGGGTCGACCATGTCGCGGACCAGGGCCGCGGTCTCGCCCAGGAGCCTGGCCCGGGCGGAGAGCAGCGCGCGGACGGCGGGGACCCCGTCGGCGGCCGCGTAGACCCGCGCGATCAGCGGCTCGTCGACCAGCCCGTCCCGGTGGGCGGCCACGGCGAGCACGTGGTCGCTGACGCTGGCCTCCAGGCAGCCGGTCCGTCCGCACGAGCAGGGTGCGCCGGAGCTGGTCGGGAAGTGGGTCAGGCGCGCGGCGCGCGAGACCTCGGTCTGGCCGCCCTTGTCCAGGGCCACGGCGACGCCGGTGGTGTTGCGGGCGTAGAAGTAGGTGGTGATCCCTTGGGTGCCGTGGCGGCGGTGGATGAACTCCGCGGCGGCCACGGCGGCGATGTGCTCGCTGGTGGTCACCTGCAGGCCCAGCGCCTCGCCCAGCGCCGCCCCGGTCGCCCGCTCGCCCAGGCCCACCGCCTGCCAGGGGGCCACCACTCCCGCGACCAGTGGGCGGCGGCCCGGGTGGGCCCGGAGCATCTCGACCAGCTCGTGCCCGATCCAGTCGAGATCGAGCGGGTCGGTGGGCAGCTTCTCCTTCGTGCGACTCACCACCACCTGCCCGGACGGGTCCCCCAGGGCCACGGTGAGGAGCCGGGCGCCGACGTGCACGCCGACGGCCACGTAGACCGCGCGGTCGATCTCCACCGGGGTGCTCGGCCGCCCGATCGACCCGGCCTGCACCTTGTCGGGTCGCTCGCGGAGCAGGCCACCCTCGACCAGGGCGCTGACCGTGCGGGCCACGGTGCGGCCACTCAGGCCCGTCGGGCCGGCCAGCTCCTCGCGCGTCGCACGGCCCCGGCCCCTGACCTGCTCGAGCACGCGGCCCGCGGCCGAGCCGAAGCGGCCGCGGGTGACCACGATGGTCGGGGACTGTGGGGACATCTGCACTCCTGGAGCGGGCGAAGGAGCCCGGGATCAAAGTCGAGTAAGTTGATTGAGAATGACAGACAGTGGCCTCGATCGGCCGTCGTCTCAACCCCGACACGCAGTTAGGGCCACGGTGTCGCGAACCGTTGAGAGCGGCTTCCCCGCACCGGATCGTGGGGGTCTTCCCGGCCGTCACCCGACGCCGGTCGACCCACGCACGGAGGACTTCCCATGACCATCAGCCTCGACCGACGCCACGAGACCGCCCTCGCGGTCCAGCAGCTCGGCGGCAACATCGGTGCCCGCATCGACGGCGTCCGGCTCGGCGCCGACCTCGGCGACGACACGATCCGCCAGATCCGTGCCGCCCTCCTCACCCACAAGGTCGTCTTCTTCCGCGGTCAGGACCACCTCGACGACGAGGGGCACATCGCCTTCGCCGAGCAGCTCGGCAGCCTGACCACCGCGCACCCGACGGTCAACACCGGCAGCGCGCGGATCTTCACCCTCACCGCCAACAAGGGCATGGCCGCCAACAGCTGGCACACCGACGTGACCTTCGTCGACCGCATCCCGGCGATCAGCATCCTGCGCGGCGTCACCATCCCGGAGTACGGCGGCAACACGGTGTGGGCCAACACGGCCGTGGCCTACGAGTCGCTGCCGGCCTCGCTGCGCGCCCTGGTCGACAACCTGTGGGCCCTGCACAGCAACGACTACGACTACGCCCACTCCGCGGAGTCCCCCGAGTCGGTCGAGGAGTCGCACAAGTCCTTCACCCGCAGCCAGTTCGCCTCGACCACCTTCGAGACCGAGCACCCGGTGGTGCGGGTCCACCCCGAGACCGGCGAGCGCACCCTGCTGCTGGGCCACTTCGTGAAGAAGTTCGTCGGCCTCAACCAGAAGGAGTCCGCGATCCTCTTCAACCTGCTCCAGGACCGCGTCACCAAGCTCGAGAACACCATCCGGTGGAGCTGGCAGCCCGGTGACGTGGCGATGTGGGACAACCGCGCCACCCAGCACTACGCGGTGGCCGACTTCGACACCCAGCCTCGCGAGGTGCGCCGGATCACCGTCGCGGGCGACATCCCGGTCGGGATCGACGGCCGTTCCAGCATCCCGCTGAAGGGCGACGCCGCGTCGTTCTCCGACATCGGTGCGCTGGTGAGCTGACGTCACGCACGTCGCTCACCACCTCGCTCAGCCGGCCGGGTTCCCCACGGACCCGGCCGGCTGAGCCGCGTCAGGGCGGCTCAGCAGGCGACGTCGCCGTCGGGGACCACGCCGTCGATCAGGTAGGACTCGATCGTCTCGTCGACGCAGGAGTTGCCCGCGTTGTAGGCGGTGTGGCCGTCGCCGTCGCGGGTCAGCAGGATCCCCGACTCCAGCTGGTCGGCGAGCGCCTCGGCCCACTCGTACGGCGTGGCCGGGTCGCGGGTGGTGCCGGTGACCAGGATCGGCGGAGCGCCCGAGCCGTCGACCTCGAGCTCCTCCGCGGGCTCGCCCTCGAACCCGACGCACCCGACCAGGCCCCAGGCGAAGACCCGGCCGAAGGTGGGCGACGCCTCCTCGAAGGCGGCGTACTCCTCGGGGATCTTCGAGACCGGGACCGAGGACGGGTCGTCGAGGCAGTTGATCGCGTAGATCGCCTCCGAGGAGTTGTCCAGGTAGCCGTCCGGCCCGCGGGAGGCGTAGAGGTCGGCCAGCTCCAGCAGTTGGGTGCCGTCGCCGTTCATCGCCTGCTGCAGCGCCCGGGTCAGGAGCACCCAGTAGTCGCGGTTGTAGAGCGGGGCGACGATGCCGTAGAAGGCGTTGCCGACCCGCAGCTCGCGGTCACCGGCGGGCAGCGGCTTCTCGTCCACCTCCTCGAGGAGCCTCTTGATCGCGGCCAGCCCCTCCTGCACCGTGTCGCCCAGGAAGCAGTCCCCGCTGTCGACGCAGTCCTGCACGTAGGCCCTGAGCGCGGTCTCGAAGCCCCGGGCCTGGCCCAGGCTCGACTCCCGGCTGTCCAGGGAGATGTCGACGGCGCCGTCGAGCACGAAGTGGCCCACCCGGTCGGGGAAGAGCTCGGCGTAGGTGGCTCCCAGCTTGGTGCCGTAGGAGGCGCCGAAGTAGTCGAGCCTCTCCTCCCCCAGGGTGGCCCGGAGGACGTCCATGTCCTTGGCCGCCTCCACGGTGGAGACGTGGTTGGCCAGGTCGCCGCTCTTCTCGGCGCAGCCGCGGCCGAACCGCTCGGTCCACTCCATCAGCTCCGCCGACTCGGCGGGGGTGTCCGGGTCGGGGTCGGCGGCCAGGTAGTCGTCGAGCTCGGCGTCGGTCAGGCAGTCCACCGGGTTGCTGCGGCCCGTCCCGCGGGGGTCGAAGCCGACGATGTCGAAGTGGTCCAGCAGCGGCGCCCGGAAGACCAGCGAGGCCTGGGCGGCGTACTGGGTGCCGGGGGCGCCCGGTCCACCGGGGTTGACCACCAGCGACCCGACCCGCCGGTCGGGCGCGTCGGCGAGCACCTTGAGCAGCGCGAGGTCGAGCTGCTTGCCGTCGGGCTCGTCGTAGTCCTGCGGCACCTTGAGCCAGCCGCACTCGTAGCCCTGCCCGCAGCCGGACCAGTCGACCTGCTGGGAGTAGAAGGGCTGGAGGTCCTCCTCGGGCGCCTTCGTGGCGTCCTCCGACGGCGCGCCTCCGGTCTTGAGGGGACGCTCGGGGACCCGGGTCGTCTGGGTGTCGTCGCGCCCGGACCCCCCGTCGTCGTCCAGGAGCAGCGCGGCTCCGACCGCGACCGCTCCGAGCACCAGCACGAGCGCCAACAGCGCCGCCACCACACGCTTCACCGACCGGCCCCACCTTCCAGCCGCAGCGCGACCATCATCGACTCGAGCGCCATCACGGGCGGCACGTTGAACTCCAGCATCTGCTCGCGGGCGACGAAGATCGCCTCGATCCGGCGCAGGTTGTCCTCCGGGGTCGACTTGCGCGCCAGGGTGGCGACGTCGGCCCGGATCTCCTCGTTGACCAGGCTGCCCGGGGCGCCCAGCTTGAGCGCGATCGCGTCCCGGTAGACCGAGACCAGGTCCATCAGCCCGCGGTCGACCACGTCGAGGAGCCGACGCTTGGCGCGGGTCTTCTGCCCCTTCTCCAGGTCGCGCAGGGCGGGGGCGTACTCCCGCGGGCGCTTGCCGCGGCCCTCCACGCCGTAGGAGCGGTCCAGCTCGGCCTTCTCGCGCGCGTCCAGCGCGGCGGTCTGGGACTCCGCCTCCGCCTTGGCCACCTCCAGCAGGTTGGAGGCGGCGTTCATGCACGAGCCCAGGGAGGTCAGGCGGGCCGGGAGCCGCACCACCTCCGCGCGGCGGTTGCGGGTCTCCTCGTCGCGGGCCAGTGCCCGAGCCCGGCCGATGTGACCCTGGCTGGCGCGGGCGGCGTGCGCGGCCAGCGGCTCACCGACACCCTCGGTGCGGACCAGGAAGTCGGCCACGTCGGCGGCCACCGGGGTGGTGAGCGTGACCAGGCGGCAGCGGGACCTGATGGTCACCAGCACGTCCTCGGCCGAGGGGGCGCAGAGCAGCCACACGGTGCGCGCCGTCGGCTCCTCGATCGCCTTGAGCAGCGCGTTGCACGCCTGGTCGGTGAGCCGGTCGGCGTCCTCGACGATCATCACCTGCCACCGGCTGCCGTTGGGGGCGAGCGCCGACTTGCGGACCAGGTCGCGCACCTCGTCGACCCCGATGGAGAGCTTCTCGGTGCGGACCAGGGTGACGTCGGCGTGGGTCTTCCCCAGCACCGTGCGACAGGCGTGGCAGTCGCCGCAGCCGGCCCGCTCGCACTGCAGGGCCGCCGCGAAGGCCATCGCCGCGTTGGAGCGGCCCGAGCCGGGCGGGCCGGTGAAGAGCCAGGCGTGGGTCATCCCGTCGCCGCGGGCGGCGCGGCTCAGGGTGCCGATGACGTGGCGCTGCCCGACGAGGGTGTCCCAGACGCCTGCGGCGGGCAGCCGGGTGGCGGTCACTCGGCCACCGCCGGGTCGGGCGCCGTGACCGGGGCCAGCAGCGGTGCGAGCCTGCTCCGGACGGCGGCGGCGATCTCCTCGACCGGGGCGCGCGCGTCCAGGACGAGGTAGCGGGCGGGATCCTCGGCCGCCATCGCGAGGAACGCCTCGCGCACCCGCTGGTGGAACTCCAGTGACTCCCCCTCGATCCGGTCGCGCTCGGTGAAGCGCTCCAGGCCCGCCGCGGGCTCGAGGTCGAGGACCACGGTCAGGTGCGGGCGCAGCCCGCCGGTGGCCCAGCGCATCACCGGCGCCACCTCGGCGGCGCTCAGCGCCCGCCCGGCGCCTTGGTAGGCGAGCGCGGAGTCGACGTAGCGGTCGGTGATCACGACCTCGCCCCGCGCGAGGGCGGGGAGGACGACGGTGTCGACGTGCTCGGCCTTGTCGGCGGCGTACAGCAGTGCCTCGGTGCGGTCCGAGAGCTCCCCGGTGGCCGGGTCGAGGACGATCCGCCGCAGCCGCTGCCCGACCGCGGTGTCGCCGGGCTCGAAGGTGAGGACGACGGTGTGGCCCTGACCCTCGAGCCACTCCTTGAGCGCCCGCGACTGGGTCGACTTGCCGGCGCCCTCGCCGCCCTCGAAGCAGACGAAGAGACCGGTGCCGGCACAGACGGGCGGGACGGGCGCACTCACGTGCCCCACCCTACGGGGGGCGGCAGACAGTCAGCGGCGGCGCTCGCACGACCGCAGCCGCTCCCCCGCGAGGCAGCGGTCCCCGCCCATCAGGACGTCGTCCCCGCCCCCGCCGAAGGCGCGCACCCGGAACCCGTCCACGTTCTTCACCCCGAAGAGCTCGGCCGCGCGCCCCCCGCGGAAGATGACCTTGCCGGGGGCGTCGTTGCCGTTGACCGTGAACTCCTCGACGGCGCGCAGGCTCGCCCACCGGGCGCCGTCGATCCGGTCCAGCCCGTCGGTCCCGACGATCACGTCGTCGCCCGGCGTGGTGGCGGAGAGCAGGAGGGCCAGACCGGGCACGGCCCTGGAGGGGAGGCGCATGGGTGCTCCTTGCGGACGAGGTGCTTCTCGCGAGGATCTCGATGACAAGGAGGGAGACGCGGCCACCGAAGAAAGTTGTCACCCCTTCTGGCCGGGGTCCGCCGAGACTAGCCTGGGGCGATGGGCTGGTGGACCGACCACGTGGTGCCGCGGCTGACGGACGCCACCTTGGCGGCGCCGGAGATCGGCGAGCTGCGGGCGCAGGTGTGCGCGCCGCTGACCGGGCGGGTCCTGGAGATCGGGTTCGGCTCCGGCCTCAACCTGCCGCACCTGCCGGCCGCGGTGACCTCGGTCGACGCCGTGGAGCCCTCGGACCTGGGGTGGTCGCGCTCGTCGGCCCGGCGGGCGGCCGCCGCCGTCCCGGTGGAGCGGATCGGCCTGGACGGGCAGCACCTCGACGCCCCCGACGGCTCGTACGACGCCGCGGTGGTGACCTTCGCGCTCTGCACCATCCCCGAGCCGGGCGCGGCCCTGGCGGAGGTGCGTCGGGTGCTGCGACCGGGCGGCACGGTCGCCTTCCTCGAGCACGGGCTCTCCCCCGACGAGGGGGTGGCGCAGTGGCAGCGGCGGCTCGACGGCGTGCAGGGCAGGCTCTGCGGCGGCTGCCGCCTCACCCACGACGTGCCGGCGCTGCTCGCGGCCGCCGGCCTCGAGCTCGTCCGGCTGGACCAGCGCTACCTGGTCGCGGGCCCCGCGGCCGCCCGCCCCTGGGGCTACGGCTTCCTGGGCGCCGCGCGGAGCTGAGCGGCTGCCGCGGCCAGGTCGTGCTCGTCCGCGACCGGCTCGCGCTCCGGCGGCACGGTCCGGCGGGCCGCGGCGATGGCGGTCTCCAGGAGCCCGCGCAGGCGCGGGTCGCTGTCGGGGTGCTCGCCCCGGACGCCGCGCACCGCCGCGCGCACCAGGGTGGGCGCGACCCGCTTGTGGAACACCTTCTCCGAGACGGGCCGGCCCTGGCTGAAGCGCCTGGCCCAGCCTGCCTCACCGGGCACCCCGCGCAGCACCAGGTCGATCTCGTCGCGGCTGATGCCACGACCCGGGGCGGGATCGCCGATCGTCTCCAGCACCCGCTGCACCGAGAGCAGCCCCGCGGCGAGCGCCCGCTGCACCGACTGCGAGGAGTGGGGCAGGGCGTAGATCGCGACCGCGGCGGCGATCTCCACCTCCGCCCGGAGTCCGCCGCCCCGCAGGCCCACCACCGACGGCACCATCACCGCGAGCGCGGACCGCTCCGAGTCGGTGGTGTTGTCGTTGACCAGGCGGGCGAGCTCGGCCAGCAGCGGATCGGTGCACGTGGGATGGTCGCTCCACCGCTCACCGGCGAGGTAGGACGCCATCTCCATGAAGCACGCGCCCGACCTCGGCGTTCGGTGCCGTCCGCGGGACAGGATCGGGAAGCTCTCAGGTGTCTGCGACATGCTCATGGGCGTTCCTCCTTCCCCCAGCGTGCGCCTGATCCGGCAGCGGATCAAGGGGGTCTCGCGCGTTCGTGGGGG
This sequence comes from Nocardioides sp. Z22_16, assembly GCF_058134365.1. Lineage (NCBI taxonomy): Bacteria > Bacillati > Actinomycetota > Actinomycetes > Propionibacteriales > Nocardioidaceae > Nocardioides > Nocardioides sp. Z22_16. The sequence goes on along the minus strand of NZ_JBYTTI010000003.1, from coordinate 675,535 downwards.
GAGACGGCCGTGCGGGTGTCGGCCGGCTGCGCTTGACTGGGCCGGGCACGTGACCGCGACGGGTCCGCGCCACGAGAACCGGGGGACGAGATGACAGCGACGTCGACGAGGCGCCGAGGCGGCTGGCGCGGGCCGGTGGCCGGCCTGGCCACCCTGCTCACGGCAGCCGCGCTCGCCGTCCCGGCGGTGGCCCTGCAGGACGCCGGGCAGTCTGCCGGGCAGACCGCCCAGCAGGCCGCGGCCGTGCCCGCGCCGCTGGTCGACGCCGAGACCACCTGGCGCTACCTGGCCGACGACACCGACCCGGGCACCCCCACCGACCCGCGGGCGTGGACCAGGGCGGGCTTCGACGACAGCGCCTGGCGCTCGGGCCGGGGCGGCTTCGGCGGCAAGCGGTCCAGCGGCACCGGCGAGTCACCGACCTACGCCCCCGGCATGGTCGCCCGGACACACCTGCCGGCCCGCCCCGACGGGTTGGCTCAGAACGTGCGGACGTACTTCTTCCGCACCACCTTCGAGGTGACCGCCGAGCACCTCGCCGCCGGCGGGGAGCTGGTGGGCGACGCCTACGTCGACGACGCCGCGCTCGTCTTCCTCAACGGTGCCGAGGTGGTGCGCCACCTCGTCGAGCCGACGACGCCCAACCTCTCCTACGACGAGGGGGTCGGTGGCGACCTCGACTTCACCATCCCCGTCTCCGCGCTACAGCTGGGGACCAACACGCTGGCGGTCGCCGTCCACCAGGGTCGCGCCGAGAGCTCGGACATCTGGTGGTCCCTGGACAGCCTCGCCCTCCCCGCCACCCCGGTCATCGTGCCCGACGGCCCGGGCCCCACCCGGGTGGCACTCACCCCCACCGAGGAGCCGGAGAGCTCGCAGAGCATCACCTGGCTCGCCACCGAGCCCGGGGAGACCGACGGCCGGATCCAGCTCGCGCCCACCTCCGGCGGCGCGGTCCGCACGCTCGCCGGCACCTCGCAGGGCAGGGCGCTCAACCAGACCCGGCCGCACTTCTCGGCCACCGTGACGGGGCTGCTCCCCGGCACCGAGTACCGCTACCGGGTGGGCAACGACGCCGCCGGCTGGACGGAGTGGGCGACCTTCACGACCGCGGACCCCACGGAGACCGACTTCGACTACCTCTACTACGGGGACGCCCAGCTCGGCCTGGACACCACGTGGCCCCGGGTGGTCGCCATGGCGGAGCGGACCGCGCCCGAGGCGATCGGCTCCGTGCACGCCGGCGACCTGACCGACAGCGCCGCCTCCGACGCCCAGTGGGAGGCCTGGTTCCGCGGGATGCGCCACTCCGCCGCGACCACCAACCTCTTCGCCGCGCCGGGCAACCACGAGTACGCCGGCGACAAGCTGCTCCAGTCGTGGAAGGCCCACTTCGAGTACCCGGCCAACCACCCCGGCACCGGCACCATCGGCGACCTCGCGCTCCGCGCGGCCGGCGACAGCGACGTCGCCCGTCAGCACCGCGCCTACTTCGCGCACTGGTCGAGCCTCGCGCGCGAGACCGTCTACTTCGTCGACTACCAGGGCGTCCGGTTCGTCACCGTCAACGCCACCCGCGACCCCGTCTTCCTCACCCCGCCGTCGGTGCCGGCCTGCACCGGAGACGCCTGCCCGTCGGCGCGGGTCGCCGAGCTCTGGACCGAGTACCAGGCCGCCTGGCTCGACCACGTGCTGACGACGAGCGAGTCGAAGTGGCACGTGGTCACCTTCCACCAGCCGGTCTACTCGGCCAGCGCCGGTCGCGACGAGCCGCTGCTGCGCCGGCTCTGGGTGCCGGTGCTCCAGCGGCACGACGTCGACCTGGTCCAGATGGGCCACGACCACAGCTATGCCCGCGGCTACAACAACGAGGACCGCACCGCCGAGCCGGGAGTCACCGACGGCCCGGTCTACGTGGTCAGCAACTCCGGGGCTCGGCACTACAACCTGGAGACCGACGCGGGGAACGTCTGGACCAACAACGGCGCCACCCAGGTGGTGCGTGGGGCGAGGATCACGACCTACCAGGTCGTCTCGGTCTCAAAGGACGCGCTCGTCTACCGGTCCTACCTCGCCGAGACGACCGCCGGGGCCTACCTCCAGCCGGCCCGGAGGCTGGACGTCGGCGCGGTGATCGACGAGTTCACGATCCACAAGACCGACGACGGCCGCAAGCGGGTCGTCGAGACCGGCACCCCGGTGCTCCAGGACCCGCCCGGCCAGGACCCGCCCAGCCAGGAGCCGACACCCGCGGACGCCGCCCCGCAGCCGATCACTCCGCCGGCCACGCCGGGCCCCGCGGCGCAGGGCCCGGGGTTGGCCGGCAAGCAGCAGGCCCGGGTCCGCGTCGTCCGCGCGCGGCTCCGCGTCGGCCGCAAGGGGGTCGCCTGGCTGCGCGCCTCGACCGCCGGCACGGCCCGGGTCACCCTGGTGCTCGGCGGCAGGAAGGTCCACCGCACCGTCCGGGTCGCCGCGACCGGGCGCACCAAGGTCTCCCTGGGCAAGGTCAGGGCCCGGCTCGTGCGCCGGAGCGGGAGCACGGCCCGGCTGCTCGTCGTCCTCACTCCGCACGACACGGGCTCCTCCCTGCGGGCCCGCACGGTCGAGAAGGTCCAGGTGCGCAGGTGAGCAGGCGGGTCGCGATGCTCGCGGCGCTCCTCGCGGCGCTCGTGCTCACCGGCGCGGCGCCGGGTGCCGGGCCGCCGCACGCCCCGGCCCCGGCCCCGGCCCCGGCCCCGGACGGCGGGTACCCGTGGCACACGGGGATCGTCGCGACGACGTTCTGGGTCGGGGAGGTCTTCGACCCGGACGCCGAGGACGGCAGCCAGATGATCTCCACCTACGACGACGACTGGTACGAGAGCTACGGCGGCTGCGACGGGCGGATCCGCGACGGGGTCTGCACCACGGAGCGACGCTTCTGGCGCGACGGCTGGTTCCCGCGGCACATGACCCCGAGGCAGAACCCCTTCTACCTCGACCTGCCCTACGACGACCTCAACGACCCGATCGGTCACCGGCGTCGCGGGGAGGTCATCCCCTGGGCGAGCCGACCGCGCTACGCCGCGCTCGTCGACGACGACCAGGTCAGCCTGATGAAGAACCGCTGGGTGCAGATCACCTCGCGCGGCCGCACCTGCTACGGGCAGATCCAGGACGCCGGCCCGGGGAAGTACCACGACGCGCGCTACGTCTTCGGGCACGACGACGCCCGCCCGGCCTCGAAGCGCTACAACAACGCCGGCATGGACGTCTCCCCCGCCCTCAACGGCTGCCTCGGCTTCCGCTCGCTCAACGGCGACCGGGACCGCGTCGACTGGCGCTTCGTCGAGGCGCGCCACGTCCCACGAGGGCCGTGGCGCCGGATCGTCACCCGCTGAGCGGGCGCCGCCGGGTCAGGACTTCTTCGCGGTCGCCTTCTTGGCGGTGGCCTTCTTCGCCGCCGTCTTCTTGGCGGCGGCCTTCTTGGCCGGCGCCTTCTTCGCGGCCTTCTTGGCGCCCTTCTTCGCGCCCTTCTTGGCCGGGCCCTTGGCGCGCCGCTCCTCCAGCAGCTCGGCGGCCCGCTCGAGGGTGATCTCCTCGACCGTGTCGTCCTTGCGCAGGGTGGCGTTGTACTCGCCGTCGGTCACGTACTCACCGAACCGGCCGGCCTTGACCACGATCGGCTGGCCCGAGACGGGGTCGTTGCCCAGCTCCTTGAGCGGCGCGGTCGCGGCGCCCCGGCCCCGGGCCTTGGGCTGGGCGTAGATCGCCAGCGCCTCGTCCAGGGTGATGGTGAGCAGCTTCTCCTCCGAGTCGATGGTCCTCGAGTCGGTGCCCTTCTTCAGGTAGGGCCCGTAGCGGCCGTTCTGGGCGGTGATCTCCACGCCGTCGGCGTCGACCCCCACCACCCGCGGCAGCGAGAGCAGCTGGACGGCCTGGTCGAGCGTGACGGTGTCGAGGTTCATCGACTTGAAGAGCGAGCCGGTCCGCGGCTTCGCGCTCTTGGGAGCGTCCTCCGGGAGGAGCTCGGTGACGTAGGGGCCGTAGCGGCCGTTCTTCGCCACCACCTTGAGGCCGGTCTCGGGGTGCACACCGAGCTCGACCTCCTCGCCGGCGGGGTTGGCGAGCAGCTCCTTGGCCTTGGCCAGGGTGAGCTCGTCGGGCGGCAGGTCGTCGGGCACGTTGGCCCGCTTGGCCGGGGTGGTGCCGTCGTCGTCGGGGCCGGGGACCTCCTCGATGTAGGGCCCGTAGCGACCCACCCGCAGGTGGATGCCCGACTCCTCCCCGCCCACCGGGAACGTCGCCAGCTCCCGGGCGTCGATGTCACCGAGCCCGGTGACCAGCGGGTGGAGACCGGCGACCTTGTCGGAGCCGTAGTAGAACTCGCCGAGCTCGGTGACCCGGTCGCGGCGCCCGGCCGCGATCTCGTCGAGGGCGTCCTCCATGTCGGCGGTGAACTCGTAGGAGATGTGGCGGGGGAAGTGCTCCTCCATCAGCCGGACCACCGAGAAGGCGATCCAGGCGGGCACCAGCGCGGTGCCCTTCTTGTAGACGTAGCCGCGGTTCTGGATGGTCCCCAGGATCGAGGCGTAGGTGGAGGGGCGGCCGATCTCTCGGTCCTCCAGCTCCTTGATCAGGGTGGCCTCGGTGTAGCGGGCCGGCGGCTTCGTCTCGTGCCCGGCGGCGGAGACCGACGCGGCGCTCACCGCGGCGCCCTGCACCAGCTCAGGGAGGCGGGTCTCCTGGTCGTCGCGCTGCTTGGAGCTGTCGTCCAGGCCCTCGACGTAGGCCTTGAGGAAGCCGTGGAAGGTGATCACCCGGCCGGAGGCGCCGAAGACCACGTCGCGGCCGTCCGAGGCGGTGCCGCCGAGGCGGACCGAGACCGACTGCCCGACCGCGTCCTTCATCTGCGAGGCGACGGTGCGCATCCAGATCAGCTCGTAGAGCCGGAACTGGTCACCCTTGAGGCCCGTCTGGGCGGGGGTGCGGAAGCTGTCGCCGGCCGGGCGGATCGCCTCGTGCGCCTCCTGGGCGTTCTTGACCTTGGAGGCGTAGGTGCGCGGGGAGTCCGGCAGGTACTCCGCGCCGTACAGCTCGCGGACCTGGTCGCGCGCCGCCCCGACCGCCGCGCTGGAGAGCGTGGTGGAGTCGGTACGCATGTAGGTGATGAAGCCGTTCTCGTAGAGACGCTGGGCGACCGACATGGCCACCGAGGCGCTCATCCCGAGCTTGCGCCCGGCCTCCTGCTGCATCGTGGTGGTGCGGAAGGGGGCGTACGGCGAGCGCTTGTAGGGCTTGGACTCGACCGAGCGGACCTCGTAGGAGGTGTCGTAGAGCGCCTCGACGAGACCCTCCGCCGCCTTGCGGTCCAGGTGGGTGACGGCGTCGGGCGACTTGAGCTCCCCGGACTGGGTGAAGTCGGAGCCCCGGGCCACCCGCTTGCCGTCGACCGAGTGGAGCTTGGCCGGGAACATCCGCGGGTCGGCGTTCGCGCCGCCGTCGAAGGTGCCCTCGAGGTCCCAGTAGGAGGCGACGCGGAACTTCATCCGCTCGCGCTCCTTGTCGACCACCAGGCGGGTGGCCACCGACTGCACCCGGCCGGCGGAGAGGCCGGACATGACCTTCTTCCACAGCACCGGGGAGACCTCGTAGCCGTAGAGGCGGTCGAGGATCCGGCGGGCCTCCTGGGCCTCGACGAGGTCCATGTCGATCTCGCGCGGGTTCTCGGCGGCCGCCAGGATCGCGGGCTTGGTGATCTCGTGGAAGACCATCCGGCGCACCGGGATGCCCTTCGGCTTCAGCTCGTCGAGGAGGTGCCAGGCGATCGCCTCGCCCTCGCGGTCCTCATCGGTGGCGAGGAAGAGCTCGTCGGCGTCCTTGAGCAGCTTCTTGAGCTTGGTGATGTGGCTCTTCTTGTCCCGGGGGACGACGTAGTAGGGCTCGAAGCCGTGCTCCACGTCGACGCCGAGCCGACCCCACGGCTTGTCCTTGATCTTCGCCGGGGTGTCGGCGGCGCTCTGGGGCAGGTCGCGGATGTGGCCGATGGACGACTCGACCACATAACCCTTGCCCAGGTACCCACCGATCTTCTGGGCCTTGGTGGGGGACTCCACGATGACCAGCTTGTGCGCCACTTCTCTGTTTCCTTGCTCGAGGGGCCGCACGTGGGGCTCACGTGGGGCTCACGGCCGACACGGTAGCGCGACACGTCGTCAACGACCCCCACGCCGTCCCCAACGAGAGCTCCGCGACACCGCCCCGGCGTCCCCGATTTGGGGGTAATCGGCGCTCATCTGCCCCCAACGAGCCGCTGTTCTGCCTAGGGTGCGCCGGTGAGCCACGTGTCACCGCAGTCCGGTCCTTCCGGCAGGAGCGCCCTCCTCGGGGTCGTCCTCGCCCTCCTCGCCGCACTCTTCGTCCCGCAGGTCGCCCAGGCCGCGGCGGACCCCGAGTGGGGCACCCTCACCGGGCAGGTGACCGCCGCAGGCGGCGAGACCGGCTCGGTCGACGGTGTCGCCCGCTCCGCCCAGGGCGACTACCGCTTCGACACCGAGCCCGACGGCAGGTGGGAGGTCGAGGTCACCGCGGGTGGTCCCTACACCCTCATCTTCGGCGAGGAGAGCGAGAGCTTCGCGACCCAGACCCTCGCCACGACCTTCACCGTGGGGGTCGACCAGGTGGTCACCGTGCCGACGGTGACCCTGGTGCGGTACGGCACCGGCACCGTCACCGGGAAGGTGCACACCGAGGACGGGCCCGCCCTCGCCGACGCCGAGGTCGAGCTGGTGCGCCTCTTCGGCGCCGCCGCGCCCTACGACGGCTACGAGGTCGTTGCCCAGGCGACCACGGACGCGCTGGGGGGCTACCGGTTCGAGGGCGTGAAGGTCGGCGCCGGCCTCACCTACACGATCGGGGCCTCGGCGGCGGGCCACCGCAGCGCCTACCTCGGCGGCACCCGGGACCCGCTCGACAGCCTCCCGCTCGCCTCCGGCCCCTCCGTGACCGCGCCCACGCTGGAGCTCCGCTCCGCTCCCCACGTGCGCGGCGTGGTCCGCGCCCCCAGCCCCACCGGCGCCCCCGTGCCGCTGGACCGGGTCGACGTCGAGCTCCACCGCTGGGACCCGGCCCTCAAGGAGTTCGTGCTGGTCGGCACCGACCGCTCCCGCAACGGCGGGCGCTACGCCGTGGAGCTCAGCGCACCCGGGCCGCACGCACTCCGCTTCAGCACCTGGGAGGTCGCCGACCAGGCGGACTCCGGCTGGCTCGGCGGCGCGGCGCCGACCTCCCCCGACTCCCCCGGCGTCTTCACCGTCGCGTCCCCCCTCGCCGAGATCACGAGGAACCACGACCTGCTCGCTCCACTGACGGCCACCGGCACCCTGCTGGCCGCCGACGGGACCGCCCGCGCCGGCGTCACGGTCGTCCTCCACGCGTGGGACGGCGCCTTCTACTCCCCTACCGGCGCGACGGCGACCACCGGCGCCGACGGCTCCTTCCGGATCCGGGTGCCCCGGGCGACCACGGTGACCCTCGAGTTCGCGGAGGCCGGTCGGGCCACGCTCTTCCTCGGCGGTGGCAGCGAGCTTCCCGAGACCGACCAGGGGCCCCACAGCCTCGCGGTGGGCCAGGAGCCGGTCGCCCTGGGTCGGCTGGTGGCCGGGGTGCCCACGGCGACTCCGATGCCCACGCCCATGCCCACGCCCGTGCCCGTGCCCACGCCGCGGCCCACGCCTACGCCTACGCCTACGCCCACCGCCACGGTCCCCGCGGTCCCGGCGGCGCCGGTGCCGTCCGCGCCGGCCCTCGCGTCGTCCCAGGTGCGGCTCAAGGTCAACCAGAAGAAGTCGACCCGGAAGAAGCTCGCCGTCGTCGTCACCGTCAAGGTGACCGGGGGCGGGTCGACGGCCGGCGCGGTCCAGGTGAAGGCCGGGAAGAAGGTCCTCGCGAGGACCACGCTCAAGGCCGGGACCCGGAGGATCGTCCTCACGATCAAGGCCGCGAAGCTCAAGAGGCTCACGGGCCGGACCAGGCTGCAGGCGCTCTTCGCCGGCAACCCGCTGACCGTCGGCTCGGTCTCGAGGCCGGTGAAGCTCTCCTGACCCGGGAGCGACCCCACAGCTGGGTCCCGCGCAGCCATCGGGGAGGGTGGCCGCGCGGGACCCGTCCTCAGCGGGCCTCCTCCAGGAAGCCCTCGGCGACCAGCTCGGCGACGGCGGGGAGGTGGGTCGTCCGCACCTCCCCGGGCTCCGACCCCAGCAGCGCGGCGACGGCGTCGAGGATCTGCCCGACCTCGAGCTCGCCGTCGCAGGCACCGACCAGGGCGGCCTCCACGGTGTCGACCCGGCGGGCGCGACGCAGCCCCCGCTGCTGGCGCAGCACGATCGTCTCGGGGTCCTCGGCACCCGGCTGTCCGTGCGTCTCCTGCACCACGTCGGCCGGGGCGACCAGGCGCAGTCCGCTCAGGTCCGGGGTGCGGTGGAGCAGGTCGCGGGCGCGCGCCCAGCGGGCGGTGGCGGGCGCGATGGGCTGTTCCACCTCGTAGGGCCACTCCACCAGCTCACGTGCCGCACCACCGGTCGGGCCGCCCTGGCGCAGGTTGATCCAGCCGAAGCCCACGCCCTCGACCTGCTGCTCGTCGAACCAGCTGAGCCAGGTGTCGTAGCGGCGCACGTAGTCGGGACCCCCGTGGTGGCCGGCGTCCTTCAACCACAGCTCGACGTAGGCCGCCGGGTCCAGCACCTCCCGCTGCACGATCAGGGCGTCGGTGCCCTCGGGGACCCACTCCTCGAGGCGCTCCGACCACGGGCGGTCCCGCGCGATCACCCAGTTGGCGAGCACCTGGCACCAGCCGCCGTCGTTGAGCAGGCTCGGGGCGTTCCGGACGATGTGCTCGACCACCCGGTCGCCGGGCAGGCCGGAGTCGCGGTAGACCAGCCGCTCGCCCGTCGCCGGCGAGATCACGAACGGCGGGTTGGTGGCGATCAGGTCGAAGGTCTCACCCGCGACCGGATCGAAGAAGGAGCCGTCGCGCACGTCGACGCCGTCCACGTCGTTGAGCGCCATGTTGAACCGCGTCATCCACAGGGCACGCGCGTTGACGTCGGTGGCCACCACCCGCTCGCTGTGCGCGGCGAGGTGGAGGGCCTGCACGCCGCAGCCGGTGCCGAGGTCGAGCGAGCGACCGACGGGCTCCCGCAAGGTCATCTGCGCCAGCGAGGTCGAGGCCGGGCTGATGCCCAGCACGTGGTCGGCACCCACCCGGGTCTGGCTGCCGTCCAGGCCGGGGGTGAGGTCGCTGACCACCCACAGGTCGGGCAGGTCGGGGTCGTCGGTGGCGTAGGGGCGCACGTCGAGGCGGGCCGCCACCTCGCCCACCGACTGCTCCACCAGTCCCTGGGCGGAGAGCCGGTCCAGCAGCCCCGGCAGCGCCCGCTCGGCCTGCTCGACGCTGACCGGGACCTGCAGCAGGAAGAGCCGGGTCAGCGTCTCCAGGGGCGAGCCGCCCCCGGTGGCCCGGACCCCCGGCGTGGTCTCGTTGCGGCCCAGGGCGGCCAGCGCCTGCGGACCGAGGAGCTCGGCGACCGCGTCGTAGGTGAAGTCGGCGGCGAGGACCCGGGAGCGGAGCTCCCGGGCGAGGACGGTGAGCGGGTCGGACATGGCGGTCATCCTCGCAGAGCCCCGGGACGAGGCTGGTGTCCGCGGCAGGGGCTCACCCCGCCCCCCGGCTGCCGGGGATCTCCTTGCGGTGGGAGGTGGTCAGCCGGCGGCGGGGCTCTCGGTGCCGGTGGAGACGCACGCCATCAGCGCGTTGAGCATGTCGCCGTTCGCCGTCGCGGCATCCTGGCCCTCGGACATGGAGGTCACGAAGAAGCCGCGGAGCACGTCCTCGCTGAGGGCGTCCTTGACGCACTGCTTGGACTCCTCCGGCACCGTGGTGTCGGCGTCCATCTGGGTCAGGAAGGTGTCGCGCAGGTCCACGCCACAGCCCTCGAAGTTGTCGTAGATCTCCTCGGCCTCGCCCTCGGTGATCTCGACGGACTTGAACTCGAGGTTCTCGGACTCCGCCGCGAACTCGCTCGGGCTGCCCGCCTGCTTCACCCGGTCGAGCCCGACGACGTCGATGAACCCCTCGCTGAAGCAGCGTGCCTCCTCGCCGTCCATCGGCGAGGAGTTCCCGGCCATCTCGGTGGCGAGGGCGTCGACGTACGCCGACTCGTCGCCCTCCTCACCGTCGCCGCCACACGCGGTGAGCAGCAACGGGACGAGAGCGGCGAGGACGAGCGGGGTGAGACGACGCATGCGAGGACTGCCCTTCGATGAGGGCGCAACGCTGCGCGCCCGACTGCGGGTGACGTGAACTGCGGCGACTATAGGGGAGCCGCGCGCCGGGTGACATCGCTCCGATTGATGATCACACGCTCGGGCCGATGTTGGGTTGGGTGCGCTTGTGGGGGGCCAACGAGGAGGACCCCGAGTCGTCCCCGTCGTCACTGATCGCCACCTGGCGCTGCTTGGAGACCCAGACCGCGCCGACGATGATCGCCACGGCGACCACGGCGATCGCGATCCGCAGCACGTCGTTCTGGTCGTCGCCCACGCTGAGCGACACCACCGCGCTGGCGATCAGCAGCGAGACCAGGTTCATCACCTTGATCAGCGGGTTGATCGCCGGGCCAGCGGTGTCCTTGAAGGGGTCGCCGACGGTGTCGCCGATCACCGTCGCGGCGTGCGCGTCGGAGCCCTTGCCGCCGTGGTGGCCGTCCTCGACCAGCTTCTTGGCGTTGTCCCAGGCGCCGCCCGCGTTGGCCAGGAAGACCGCCATCAGGGTCCCCGCACCGATGGCACCGGCCAGGAAGCCGGCCAGGGCGGTGACCCCGAGGCCGAAGCCGACCGCCACCGGTGCCAGGACCGCCAGCAGGCCCGGCGCGACGAGCTCACGCAGCGAGTCCCTGGTGACGATGTCGACGACCTTGCCGTACTCGGGCCGGGTCGTCCCCTCCATGATCCCGGGGATGTCGCGGAACTGGCGGCGCACCTCGAAGACCACCGCGCCGGCGGCCCGGCCGACGGCGCTGATGGCCAGGCCGGAGAAGAGGAAGACCACGGCCGCACCCAGGAGCACGCCCACCAGGACCGCCGGGTTGAAGACCTCGAACCGCAGCACCTCGTCGGAGCCGGAGTCGGCCAGCGCCTCGAAGACCGAGGTCGCGTAGGAGCCGAAGAGTGCCGTGGCCGCGAGCACCGCCGTGGCGATCGCGATCCCCTTGGTGATGGCCTTGGTGGTGTTGCCGACGGCGTCGAGCTCGGTGAGGATCTGGGCGCCCTCCTCGCTGACGTCGCCCGACATCTCCGCGATGCCCTGGGCGTTGTCGGAGACGGGGCCGAAGGTGTCCATCGCCACGATCACCCCGACCGTGGTGAGCAGACCGCACCCGGCCAGGGCGACGGCGAAGAGCGAGACGGTCAGCGCGGTGCCGCCCAGCAGGTAGGCACCGAAGACGGCGCCGCTGATGACCAGCGTGGTGTAGACCGCCGACTCGAAGCCCACCGAGAGACCGGAGAGGATCACGGTCGCGGCACCGGTGAGCGAGGTCTTGCCGACGTCCTTGACCGGGCGGTGCTCGGTGCCGGTGTAGTAGCCGGTGAGGGCCAGGATGCCGGCCGACATCACGATGCCGATGACGACGGCGGCCGAGGCGATGAGCCGCGGGTCGCCCTCGAACAGCGCGTAGCCGGGACCGAACTCCGCGAAGCTCCCGGGCAGGTAGAGGTAGGAGAGGATCACCGAGGCGACGGCGCCGACCGCGGAGGAGACGTAGAAGGCCCGGTTGATCGTGGTCAGCCCGTTCTCCTGCGCGCGCGGCCTGGTGATGAAGACCCCCAGGACGGCGGTCAGGACGCCGATGGCCGGGATGAGCAGCGGGTAGACCAGGCCCTTGTCGCCGAAGGCCTGGGACCCGAGGATCAGCGCGGCGACCAGCGTCACGGCGTACGACTCGAAGAGGTCGGCCGCCATGCCGGCGCAGTCGCCCACGTTGTCGCCCACGTTGTCGGCGATGGTGGCGGCGTTGCGCGGGTCGTCCTCGGGGATCCCCTGCTCGACCTTGCCGACCAGGTCGGCCCCGACGTCGGCGGCCTTGGTGAAGATGCCGCCGCCGACGCGCATGAACATCGCGAGCAGGGCGGCCCCGAAGCCGAAGCCCTCCAGCACGTGGGGGGCCTCGTCGCGGAAGATCAGCACCACGGCGCTCGCGCCCAGGAGGCCGAGGCCCACCGTGGCCATGCCCACGAAGGCACCGGTGCGGAAGCCGATCCGCATCGCGGGCTCCCGGCCCTCGTTCTCGGCGGCGGCGGCCACCCGGACGTTGGCGCGGACCGCCAGGGACATGCCCAGGTAGCCGATCGCGGCGGAGAAGCCTGCTCCCAGCAGGAAGAAGATCGAGCGCCCGATCCGGACCGCCATGTCGTCGGCCGGCAGCGCCAGCAGCACGAAGAAGGCGATGGCCGCGAAGACGGCGAGGGTGCGGAACTGCCGTGCGAGGTAGGCGTTGGCGCCCTCCTGCACGGCCTGGGCGATGGTCTTCATGTTGCCGGTGCCATCGGGTGCGGCCATCACCTGGGAGCGGAAGACCGCTGCCATCGCGAGCGCGCCGAGCGCGATCACGAGGACGACGACGACCAGGGTGAGGTTGCCCCCCGAGAGCTCCGGCTCCACGACGGCGGGAAGGATTCCGAGCATGTAGCGGCCTCCTGGAGTGCGGATGAGTCCAACCGAGCCGGAGTCTACGCAGATGTGACCGCCATCACGCCACCCTCGATCTCCGCGAACCACATGGCAGGACGCAATTTGACCGCGCGCCGACGCAGCAGGGGCCCGTACGCCGATGGCGTACGGGCCCCTGGAACGAGCGAGAGCGGCTGGTCAGCCGGCGAGGGCGCTGGACTGGTCCTCGTGGATCGCGAAGACCTTCGCCAGGCCGGTGATGCGGAAGATCTTCAGGAGGCGATCCTGGTTGCAGACGAGGGCGAGCGAGCCGTCGTGGGCCCGCACCTTCTTGAGGCCTCCGACGAGGACGCCGAGGCCGGTCGAGTCGAGGAACTCCACGTCGGCCAGGTCGATCACCAGGTCGTAGACACCGGCGCCGACGAGCTCGGTGATCTTGTCGCGCAGCTTGGGAGCGGTGTAGACGTCGATCTCGCCCCCGACAGCGACAACGGTCTTGCCGTCGACGTCGCGTGTCACAAGAGTCAGGTCCACGTCGTGTTCCTCGGCCTTTCCGCGGGGGATCTGGCACAGAGCGGGAACGCACCTGTGCTGTCTGCGGAAGATATCAAACCACGCTTTCGGCAACTGTCGGTCCTCCTTGTCAGACTTGTGGACGTGCCTCTCACCACGTCGACCACCACCTCGCCCCGGATGGGCGAGCTCCTCTCGCGCCTGGGCCACACCCCGGGGCGGGAGGATCGGCTGCGTCACGTCCAGGTGCTGCCCGCCCGCGCGGCCGTCCACGAGCCGTGGCCGCAGTGGTCCCACCCGGTGGTGCGCGAGGCCTTCGAGCGGCGGGGCATCGCCACCCCGTGGCGCCACCAGGTGGTCGCCGCCGACGCGGTCCGCGCCGGCCAGCACGTGGTCCTGGCCACCGGCACGGCGTCGGGGAAGTCGCTGGCCTACCAGCTCCCCGCGCTCACCACCCTCCTCGAACGGCGTGGCCCGCGCGACGAGCGTGGCGGCGGCGTCCTCTACCTCGCCCCCACCAAGGCCCTGGCCCACGACCAGCTGGCCGGCCTGCAGGAGCTCCGCACCGGAGTCCGGGCCACCACCCACGACGGCGACAGCAGCCGCGAGCAGCGCGACTGGGCGCGCGACCACGCCGAGTACCTGCTCACCAACCCGGACATGCTCCACCGCTCGCTGCTGCCGGGGCACAGTCGGTGGGCGCGGTTCCTGGGCGGTCTCCAGGTCGTGGTCGTCGACGAGTGCCACCACTACCGGGGCGTCTTCGGGGCCCACGTCGCCCAGGTGCTCCGCCGGCTGCGCCGGGTCTGCGCGATGTACGGCGCCTCCCCGACGTTCGTGCTGCTCTCCGCGACCGTGGCCGAGCCCGAGGAGGCCGCGCGCCGCCTCACCGGCCTCGACGTGGTCGCGCTGACCGCCGACCACTCACCGCGCGGCGAGCTCTGCGTCGGGCTCTGGGAGCCGCCGCTGACCTCCTTCGCCGGCGAGAACGGCGCGCCGGTCCGGCGGGCCGCCTCCTCCGAGACCGCCGACCTCCTCGCCGACCTGGTCGTCGAAGGGGTCTCCACGCTGGCCTTCGTCCGGTCGCGCCGCGGCGTGGAGCAGGTGGCGGTGCGCGCCGCCGAGCTGCTCGCCGAGGTGGACCCGGAGCTCGCCGGGCGGGTCGCCGCCTACCGGGGCGGCTACCTCCCCGAGGAGCGGCGGGCCCTCGAGGCGTCGTTGCGGGCCGGCCGGCTCACTGGCCTGGCCGCGACCAACGCCCTCGAGCTCGGGATCGACATCAGCGGGCTGGACGCCGTGCTGCTGGCGGGCTTCCCCGGCACCCGGGCCGCGATGTGGCAGCAGATCGGCCGGGCGGGGCGGGAGGGCCAGGACGCGCTCGCCGTCCTGGTGGCCCGCGACGACCCGCTCGACACCTACCTGGTCGCCCACCCCGAGAGCCTCCTCGGCGCCCCGGTCGAGGCGACCGTCTTCGACCCCGACAACCACTACGTCCTGGCCCCCCACCTGTGCGCGGCCGCCCACGAGGCACCGCTCACCGAGGCCGACCTTCCACTCTTCGGCCCCTCCGCACGGCAGGCGGTGGACGGGCTCACCGAGGCCGGGCTGCTGCGTCGCCGGGCGCGCGGCTGGTACTGGACCGACCGGACCCGGCCCAGCGACCTGACCGACATCCGCAGCACCGGCGGGGCGGCGTTCCAGCTCATCGAGGGGTCCAGCGGCCGGGTGGTCGGCACGGTCGACGCCTCGAGCGCCCACGGCACCGCCCACCCCGGTGCGGTCTACCTGCACCGCGGCGAGTCGTGGCTGGTCCGCGAGCTCGACCTCGAGGAGAGGGTCGCCACCATGGAGCGTGCCGACGTCGGCTGGTCGACCTCGGCGCGGGAGACCACCGAGATCACCATCGTCGCCGAGCGCGAGCACGAGCGCTGGGGGGACTGCCGGCTCTCCCTCGGGGAGGTCGAGGTCACCCACCAGGTGGTCTCCTTCCTCAAGCGCCGCCAGCCCGGCGGTGAGGTGATGGCCGAGGAACCGCTCGACCTGCCTGCGCGCGACCTGAGGACCACCGCCGTGTGGTGGCAGGTCCCCGACCACGTCCTCGCCGGCGCCGGTCTCGACGCCGCCGACCTGCCCGGCAGCGCCCACGCGGCCGAGCACTGCTCGATCGGCCTGCTCCCGCTCTTCGCGACCTGCGACCGATGGGACATCGGCGGCGTCTCCACCGCCCGGCACCCCGACACCGGGGTGCTCACCGTCTTCGTCCACGACGGTCATCCGGGCGGAGCCGGGTTCGCCGAGCGGGGCTTCCGGTCGGCCCGGCAGTGGCTCACGGCCACCCGCGACACGATCGCGGCGTGCGAGTGCGACGAGGGCTGCCCCTCCTGCATCCAGTCGCCCAAGTGCGGCAACCAGAACAACCCGCTCGACAAGCCCGGCGCGGCGCGGCTTCTCGACCTTCTGCTGGAGCAGGGCGCCGGGTAGCGTGCCTGCATGGTCGCTCTCGGGCTCGTCCTCATCATCGTCGGCGGGATCGCGATCCTCGCCGCCCTCTTCGTCAGCGAGGGTCGCGCCGAGCTCCTCGGCATGGATCTCTCCGCGCTCGCGATCTTCCTGGTGGGTGTCGCGGCCGGGGCCTGCGTGCTCTGGGGCATCAGCATCCTCAAGTGGGGGACCAAGCGCAGCATCGCCTCGCGCCGCGAGCGCCGGGAGCTGCAGAAGCTCAACGCCAAGCTCGACCGTGCCGACGCCGAGAGCCACCGGGACCGCGGCGACCGCGGTGAGCCAGGGCCGGAGTCCGGGCACCCCCCGGCCTAGCTCCCACCCGCCTGCCTCGGTCACTCCTCGAGGTCGACCGGCCCCGCCCGTGCCCGGGCCGACAGGCGGTCGGCCAGCCCGAGCACCGCGGGCGGTGCCACCTCCACCTCGACCTGCACCCACGCGGCGGTCGCCCGGCAGTCGACCAGCGTGGCGCGGTTGGCCTGGGCCAGGGTGGCGGCCCTTCCGCAGGCGTCGCCGCCCCGCAGCGCCTCCTCCGCGCCGGCCAGGGCCGCCAGGTCGGCGGCCGACTGCGCCGCTCGGTGCGCATGGACCAGCCCCGAGACACCGGCCACGGCGAAGGCGACCAGCATCAGCAGGCCGCTCATCGCCACCACCAGGACGGTGGCGGCGCCCCGCTCGTCGCGGTGCCGCACGCCGCTCACGGCGGCTCCTCCCAGGCCGCAACGGCCTCGGCCGCCACCTCGGGAGCCCGGAGCGAGCCCAGCAGGCCGGACGGGTCGGCGGTGGCGGCCCGGACACTGACCACCACCACCTCGTCCTCGTGCCGGATCTCGATCCGGGCACCCGGCGGTGCGACTCGCCGTCCCAGCGCGATCGCGTCCGGCTGGGCCTCGCCGCGCGCCAGAGCGCGCGCCGTCTCCCGGGCGGCGTCGACCACGCGCACCTGCGCGGCCCCGAGCGCCACCATCCAGACCAGCACCAGGACCAGCGCCATCAGCACGGGGATGCCCAGGGCCAGCTCGGCGGTGACCGCACCACGCTGGCACGCCCGCGCGTCGGGACGGCGAGCCGCCCCCCTCACCCGATGCCCAGCAGCTCGAGCACGTGGTCGAAGAGGGTCTTGAGCAGGTTGTCGCCGAACCCGCCGGTCAGCAGCTTGTAGAGGAGCCCCGCCAGACCGGCGCCCGCCGCCGTGCCCACGGCGTACTCCGCGGTGGTGATCCCCCGCTCGTCGCGCGTTGACGCCTCGTCCGGCTGCTCCCCCGCCTGCTCGGCCGCTTGTTCGGCCGCTTGTTCGGTCTCCAGGACCTCTGACTCCATGGTGGGCTCCTCCCTCTCGCGGCCGCCCGTCGCGACCGTCGGGACGAGCCTCGCGGGGCGGGCCGACGAGCACGAGGAAGCCGGTGCGTCCCTGTGGAGAGGGCCCTCCCGGGCGCCGCTGTGGAGGAGCAGCGGTCGGCGGCCGGCCGGAGGCTCAGAGCACGACCGGGCGCGAGGGTTGGAGGACGGCAGCCACCAGGGCGCGGCGCCTCAGCTCGGCCACCTCGGCGTATCCCGGTCGGTCGACCATCGTCAGGAAGGCCTTCGGGGACGGGTACCAGACGAGCATGATGCCGTCCCAGCGCTCCTCGCCGACGAGCACGTCCGCACCGCTGCCGAGGTAGAGGACGCGCGCGCCGACCGCCTCCACGTGGGGAGCCGCCAGCCGCAGGTACTCGTGGTAGAGCCCCCGTCCTTCGTCGGCGTACTGCAGCAGGTTGAGCATCACGAACGGCTCGTCCGGCGCACGGACGAGGAAGTCGCCGAGGTCCGAGGTCGAGGGCTCGACATCCATCTGGTCTCCTGGCTCACATCACCGCGGCACGGACGCCGGGGCGAAGGATCGGTCGCGGGTCCAGCTCGGCCAGCACCGCCCGGCGGATCGTCACCGCCAGGGTGGCGACCCAGGCACCGCACTCGGGGGTGGCCGGGTGGCGGGCCTCGAGGAAGGTGCCCTCGGGCAGGCAGGTGATCCAGAGGTGGAGCTGGTCGCCCGCCGGGACGTGGCCGAGGAAGCCGTGAGCCCGGTTGACCTTCCACGCCTCCACCCCCGGACCGCTGCGGTGGTCCACGAAGGCGATCACCAGGCTGGGGTGGACCGGGACGCCGAGCACCTCACCGACCACGGGGGCGGGCAGCGGCTCGGCGACGGACTCCCGCCGCGTGCTCTCCACCTGGGAGGCGACGTCGGCCAGGGCGGCCGCCGGATCGACCTCGAGGCGCAGCGGGACCGTCTGGGCGAACCACCCGATGGCGCCCCGCTGCTCCGGAGTCCGGCCGGGCACGGCGAGCAGCGCGGAGACCTCGTGGGGCGCCACTCCCTCCTGTGCCGCGACGGCCCGGGCCACCAACGCCAGGACCGCACTCTCCAGCGAGGCGTCCCACCCGGCGAGCAGCTCCTCCAGCTCCTCGGTCTCGCTCCTGGTGGCCAGGGGCATCGAGACCAGCTCGTGGGCATGGCGGTCGGAGCGCCCGATCCCCGAGGACGGCGGCAGTCCCGGGATCTGCCCGTCCCCGAGCAACGCGCGCCACGGACCCAGCCGGGGGTCTTCGGGGCTCAGACCGGCCAGCCGCCCGCGTTCGGCCGCCGCGTGGTCGAGGTGGCTGGCCGGTGCGGCCAGGCAAGGGTCGGGCCCGTCACCGCGGAGGTAGGCGCGGTGCAGCACCGGGAGCTCGTCGACGGCCGCATGCATCGAGGCCAGGTCGAAGGTGACGTGGTCGAAGGCGGCGAAGAGGGTCACGTGGTCCTCGTCCTCGATCGTCACGAAGCCGGCGCGCGGCCACACGTGGGGCTGGGCGCTGGCGGAGAGATGCTCGGCCACGCAGGCGTGGGCCGTCTCCTGGTCGGTGGCGATCCCGAACGACAACGGCTCGAACTCGACCTCGCCGGCTCGCAGCACGCGGCGGGTGAAGCCCTCGCCGTGGCGCTCGTAGTCGCAGCGCAGGCTCTCGTGCCGGTCGAAGAAGCTGCCCAGGGCGGCGGCGATCGGCTCCGGGTCCGCGCTCTCCAAGCGACAGGAGAAACCGATCCACGGCGCCTCCGCCGTGTCGGCGCCCGGTTGCCCGAGCGCCGCCAGCAGGTGGTGGTGCTGGTCGACGGTGAGCGGCCGGGGATCCGGCGCGCTGCCGCGCAGGGCCGCGAGGCAGCGCCCCGTCGGCACCCAGGCCGTCACCCTCCCGGGGCGCACGTGTGCAGCCCCCAAGTACGTCGTACGCAACCCGGCCCTCCCTGCTGGGTTCTCGCCACCCCCGCACGCCCGACCGTGCTGGCGAGGCCTCACACGCTGGCGGCAGCCACCGGTCCTGTCAAGGGTCGGCTGCTCAGCCGGCCCCGAGTTGTGCGGCGAGACCAGCGACCACCGGGACGATCCCGAGCAGCAGGAAGGCGGGCAGGAGGCAGAGTCCGAGGGGCAGGGCGGCCCGGACGCCCACGGCCCGCGCCCGGTCCTCGGTGCCGGCGCGCGACTCCCCGGCCAGCTGGTCGGCGAGTGCCTCCACGGTCTCGCGCACCGAGGCGCCGGTGTGGTGCGCCCGGGCCAGGGTGCGTCCGAGCACGGCCACCCCGGGGCCACCGACCGGACCCCGCTCCGTCGCCCCGGTCTCGGCGAGCTCGGTCCACACCGCGGCCGGGTCGACCCCGAGCGCGAGGCGGCCGCGGACGGGGGCGAACGCCTCGGCCGCGTCACCCGGCAGCGCCGCGCAGGCCGCCGCCAACGCGTGCCCGGGTGGCGCCCCGGCCCGCAGCCCGGCCGCCATCAGCCCGACCAGGTGCGGCAGGTCGCGCGCCGCCCGGGCTCTGGCCCGGCGGACCGCGGGCGGCTCGACCCTGCCCAGGGTGTGCCAGCACAGGCCGCTCGCCAGCAGGCCCGCCACCGCGCCCGCAGGACCCCCGACGAAGAGGAAGGCGCCCGCACCGGCCAGCGCGCAGAGCGCTGCCTGTCTTCCCCATGGTCGTGGCTGACGACCGGTGGCGGTCGGGGTGGGCGCGGGACCGGCGGACAGCGGGGCCACGCGGGGCCGAGGGGCCAGCAGGAGCGCCACCCCCAGCAGGACGGCGGCGGCCAGGGCCGGGTCGAGGGAGAGGCTCACAGCTCGTGCTCCACGTCGGAGGCGATCGCCTCGATCCACCAGAGACCGCCCAGGCCGAGCCCGAGCCCGCCGACCAGGCAACCGGTGCCTGCCCAGGTGCCGAGCAGGAACTCCCACGGCCGCCCGCCACTCCCCGCGCCGCCCACCAGGGCGAGCCCCGGCAGGGCCACCAGCAGCCGCGCCGTGGACCTCGCCGAGGCGAGCTCGGAGGCCACCACCCGCCGGGTCGCGCGGGCGGACCTGAGGCCGTCGGCGACCCGCCCCAGCGCCGTCGCCAGACCGTCGCCGCTGCGGTGCGAGACGTGCCAGGCCCCCGCCAGCAGCCGCAGGTCGGGGTGCCGGCCACGGCGCATGGCACCCGGGACGTCCGCCCCGAGGCGGGCGGCCCGCACGGCCGGAGCCAGCTCGGGACAGTCCCGCGCGGCCAGCTCGAGGGCGCGCTCGGGGCTGCGTCCGGCGCGCAGCTCGTCGGCCAGCACTCCGCAGGCCTCGAGGACCTGGTCGGCCAGGAGCAGCGCGGACCGCCGGCGGCGACCGCGGGCTAGCAGAGACAGCACCGTGGCGGCCGCTACGGCGGCGACGCAGGCCTGCACCGCGGCGCGGGCTCCCAGGGTCACCGTGAGGGCGCCGGCGAGGAGAGCGGCGGCCAGGCAGAGGAGCAGCACCCGCGTCGTCGCGGTGACGCCGATCCGGCCCGGAGGAGAGGCCCGTGCCCCGGCCTCCTCGGTGATCTCGAAGGACCGGGAGGGAGGCGCCGGCGCGGCGGGAGGCCGGCGCCAGGCGAGGAGCAGCGAGACGCCCAGCAGGGCAGCCGCCGGCCACCCGGTCACAGCCGTCGGGCCAGGTCGTCGGCGGCCGGCCCCTCGCGCAGGGTCCCGTCGCGCGCGAAGGTGAGCGCCGGGACCATCTCGACGCGGTCGTCGACCCGGGCGGGCACCGCCACCTCCTCGAGACGACGCACTCCGTCGGGCCCCCGGACCACGTGCAGCACCAGGTCGACCGCGGCACCCAGCTGGCTCGCGGCGGCGGCCCGCCCCAGTCCGGCGGTGGCGGCCAGGGCCTCGATCCGCGCGGTGACCTGGGTGGCGGCGTTGGCGTGGAGGGTGCCCGCGCCCCCTTCGTGGCCGGTGTTCATGGCGGCCAGGAGGTCGACCACCTCGGCCCCGCGGACCTCCCCGACCACCAGCCGGTCCGGGCGCATCCGCAGGGCCTGCCGGACCAGGTGCCGCAGGTCGAGGGCACCCTGCCCCTCCACGTTGGCGGGCCTGGCCTCCAGGGCGACCACGTGGGGATGGTCGGGACGCAGCTCGGAGGAGTCCTCGACCAGCACGATCCGCTCGTCGGGCGGCACCAGGCTGAGCATGGTGGCCAGCAGCGTGGTCTTGCCCGACCCGGTGCCGCCGCTGATCAGGAAGGCGAGGCGACCGCCGACCACGTCCCGCAGCAGTCGGGCCCCGGGTGCGGTCAGGGTCCCGACCGCGACCAGGTCGTCGAGGGTGAAGGCGCGCGCCCTCGGCACCCGCAGGGAGATCAGGGTGCCCGGCCTGGCCACCGGGGCCAGCACGGCGTGGAAGCGGGTGCCGTCGGGAAGCCTGACGTCGCACCAGGGGGTGGCGTCGTCGAGCCGCCTCCCGCCCAGGCCGGCCAGCCGCTGGGCCAGCCGGCGCACCTCCTCCTCGTCGGCGAGCTCGACAGCGGTGCGCTGCAGCCCGCGGCCCCGGTCGACCCAGACCGGCCCGGGCCCGTTGACCAGCACGTCGGTGACCGTCTCGTCGCGCACCAGCGGCTCCAGCACCCCGACCCCGAAGGCGGTACGCCGCAGCAGCTCGTGGATCGCCCGCACGGCGTCGTCGCCGACCGGCCTGCCCTGGCGTCGGAGCACGTCGGCGACCCGGTGCGGCGTCACCTCGCCGTGCTCGCGGGCCAGCTGCTCGCGGACCGCCTCGACGGTCGCGGGCCCGGGCAGGCTCATGCCGCCCACGGCTGCCCCAGGGCGGCGAGAAGCTCCTCGGCGGCTCGCGCCAGTGGCCCCCGGCGGGCGCGAGCCGGCCCCAGCCCCAGCTCCACCGACTCCTCCAGGCCCCGCTGCTCCGCCATCGCCAGCAGCACCGGAGCACCGACCGCCCGCTCCACCGCCCCGGGGGAGAGCCCCCGGCCCCGCAGCACCAGGGACGCCCTGCCTGCCCGCGTCTCCAGGGCGCGCGAGGCGGCCGCGACACTGGTGAGGGTGGGGCGGAGCACCACCAGGAGCCGGTCGGAGCGGGTGACGACCTCCTCCACCAGGTCGCCCCGCTGCCGGGGCAGGTCGACGACGACCAGGTCGTGGACCCGGCGTGCTGCCTCGACGCTCGCGCGCACCACCTCGGGGGCCGGCGGCTCGGGTGCACCACTCCCCCAGGTGAGCACGCCCAGAGTGCCGCGGCGCGGCACCGCGTCGCGCAGGGAGACCCCACTGAGCCGCCCGGTGGCGCCCACCAGGGCCTCCCAGCCCAGCCCGGGCTCGCCGTCGAAGCCGAGCACCCGGTCGACGCCAGGCCCCCCGGGGTCGGTGTCGACCACCAGGACCGGGCCCGACCGCGAGGCCACCTGCGCCAGGGCGCAGGCCAGCGTGGTCGCCCCCGCACCTCCGGAGCCGGCCTGCACGGCCAGGACGTGGCCGTGCCGCGGGGCGGCCACCAGGTCGGTCATCAGGCCGGCCAGCCAGCCCGTGGCCAGCTCCAGCTCGAGCACCGCCTCGGCCCCCAGCTCGACCGCCCGGCGGAAGTCGGCCTCCTCCCGCTCGCCGCACCCCACCAGATGGACCCCACTGCGGCGCGGCGGTCTGAGCAGGGCGAGTCGCCCGGCGAGGTCCACCCCGACGATCACCACCGCCGCCTCCTGCCAGCGCGCCAACGCCTCCGCGCTGCCGTCCACCACGTGGGGCATCACTCCCACCCCGGCCGCCAGCCGGTGGATCTCGTCGACCAGCCGTGGGTCCCGGCTGACCACCAGCAACCGCGCCCGCTGCTCCGTGCTCGACTCGCTCATGAGGCCACCCTGTCCGCCCGCCAGGCCGGGCGCCGGGCCGAACGGGGAGCCTGTGGAGGAGCGCGCCCCGGCGGCCGCGCGGCGCGGGCTGTGGAGGACGAGGGGCCTGCCCGGTTCCCCGCGTGAGGGGATCCAGGCGCTCACCGTGCCGGGTCTCTGGCCCGTCATCTGCGGCGATCGCCGGACCCGCCCATGAGGCGCGACCTAGCATGTGTGGCATGCCTGCCCCGGCTGCGGCCTTCTTCGACCTCGACAAGACGATCATCGCCAAGTCGAGCACCCTCGCCTTCAGCCGGCCGTTCCAGGCCGGCGGGCTGATCACCCGGCGGGCCATGCTGCGCTCGGCGTACGCCCAGTTCGTCTACCTCGTCGGCGGCGCCGACCACGACCAGATGGAGCGGCTGCGCCACTTCATGTCCCAGCTGGTGGCCGGATGGGACGTGGCGACGGTCCGCGAGATCGTCGCGGAGACCCTGCACCACGTCGTCGACCCGATCGTCTACGACGAGGCCGTCGACCTGATCCAGGAGCACCGCCTCGCCGGCCGCGACGTCGTGGTGGTCTCGGCGAGCGGCACCGAGGTGGTCGGGCCGATCGCGGAGATGCTGGGCGCCGACCGGGTGGTGGCGACCCGCCTGGAGATCATCGACGGCAAGTACTCGGGCGAGATCGAGTACTACGCCTACGCCGAGGAGAAGGCGCGGGCGGTCGAGGCGCTCGCCGAGACCTGCGGCTACGACCTCTCGAAGAGCTACGGCTACAGCGACTCGGTCACCGACGTCCCGATGCTCGAGGCGGTGGGCCACCCCTTCGCGGTCAACCCCGACAAGGAGCTGCGCCGGGTCGCGGCGGAGCGCGGCTGGCCGGTGCTGACCTTCACCCGCCCGGTGCGCCTCGGCTCCCGGGTGCCGCTGCCCGGCCGCCAGACGCTGGCCGCCCTCGCGGTGGGCGGTGCGGTGGCTGTGGGCGGGCTCGTCTGGGCCAGCGCCCGGCGCCGCCACGGCTCCGCCTGACCCCGGCCGAGCCCGCCGATCGGACTCCGGACGTTCGCCACGCGCGGTGACCGCCATCCCTTGCACCTGTGTCGGGACCGGCGTAGAAAGGAGTCAGAACTCCACAGAGCAGCACGTGAACCGGGTACCCACGCGGCGATCATCCCTTCGAAAGGGCGATGGTCAGCGGCACGCCCGCGGACCACATACCGATGCACGCTTGGTAGCCAGGATCACGTGTCAGCGGCGGCACCCAGTCCCACGCGGCCCGGGTGCCGCTCGCACGCCCGGGCGCCGACACCCGTTGCCGCCCCGCTCGCTCCGTCAGCCGCTCGCCCGCCGCAGCGGGCTCGCCTCCGCACCGGCCGCGAACGCCTCGGCCGCGTAGAGCGCCCAGGCGTGCGCCCCACGCTCGCCGCCGTCCCGGTAGCCGCGCAGGTTCGACTCGTACTGGGGCCTCAGCGCCAGGTGCCCAGCCTCGGGCACCACCAGCGACTTGGCGTCCACGCCGCGGGAGACGAGCACCAGGCGCTCCACCGCGCGGGCCACGATGCCGTTGTGGGAGCCGAACGGCGCCCCGGTCGCGATCTCGGCGTGCGCGACGGCCGCCACCAGCAGCGCGGGCGCCTCGGTGCGGGAGAGCAGCAGCTCGGCGACGCCACGCAGCCGCTCGGCCGACGCCGCGTCCCGCGGACGACCGAGCTGGTCCTCGGGCAGCGAGGTGGCCGCGGCCACCGCGTGCAGCCGGGCCAGCGCCTGCAGCGGCGCGGTCTTGAGCAGTGGCGCGCTCGAGAGCAGGACCGCGGAGAGACGCAGCGCGTCCTGGGCGACCTGGTCGCCGCCACCCTCCGCGAGCTCGGAGAGCTCCGAGGCGGAGCCCTCCAGCACCGCCGACGCGTGGGCGCCGCGCATCAGCGACTCCCCCGTCATCTCCGGGGAGGTCCGCCGCAGCCCACGGTCGCGGAGCATCACGTCGATGCCGTCACGGGTGGCTGCGAGTGCTGAGGAGACGCCCTCGAGCGCCGCCAACCACGCCAAGGGGTCCCTGCTCACGCGGGCCACGCTAGTAGCCTGGGGACAATGACCAGCGAGCAACCCCCGGACCGAGACCGTTCTGCCCGAGCGGCGGCGCGACTCTACGACCGGGGGTGCCCCGGATACCCCCGGGAGGCGGCCGACTGGCTGGTCGCCGGTCAGGCCAGGAGCGTGCTCGAGCTCGGCGCCGGCACCGGTCAGCTGACCCGCCACCTGGTGGCCGCCGGCCACGACGTGCACGCCACCGACGCCGAGCCGGCGATGCTCGAGACGCTGGTGGAGAACCTCCCCGGTGTCCGGGTGAGCACCGCCCGGGCCGAGGAGTCGTGCGTCCCGGACCGCTCGGTCGACGTGGTCGTCTGCGCCGCCTCCTTCCACCTCTTCGACACCCGGACGGCGCTCGAGACGATCGCCCGGACGCTGCGCCCCGGTGGCCACCTGGCCGTGGTGTGGAACGAGCCGGACTCCCGGATCCCGTGGGTCCGTCGCCTCGGCCGGCTGCTGGACGGTCCGCCGGAGGAGCGCGAGCCCTTGCAGGAGGTGCTCGTCCGTTCCCCGCTCTTCAGCTTCGTCGAGGAGAGGACCTTCAAGTCCTGGCAGGACGTCAACGCCGAGTCGGTGCGCGACCTCGTCCTCTCCCGCCCCCACGTCGCCTCCCTCCCCCCGGAGCGGCAGGAGGAGCGCGTCGACGACGTCCTCGACCTCTACGCCGAGTACGGACGCGGCATGGACGGCATGCAGCTGCCCTACCTGGTCCGCTGCCTGCGCACCCAGGTGGTGCACCAGCCCGGCCTCTTCGATGACGGCTCCGAGGTCGTGGCGCACTCCGCCGCCGGGTCGCCGGCAGGCGGGACCACCGGGGAGGGCGCCGGCGAGCCGGGCAGCGCCGCCCCCGAGGAGGCGAGCGATCCGGACGACGTGCGCCGGGCCCGCAGCCTGGAGATCTTCCGCTCCGACGGCACCGACACCGACATGCTCCTCATCGACTTCCGCTGAGAAGAGGTTTCCCCCCTCCCCAGCCGGGGCATGCTCGCCGCAGACCGACTCGGGCACCCAGGGGGAGACCACATGCACGCACGCCAGAAGCCCAGCCACCGCCTGCTCGCGGGCCTGACCACGGCCTGCCTGGCCGCGGGCGGCGTCGCGGTCGCCACCGGCTCGCCCGCCTACTCGGCCGAGACCTGCCGCGGAGCGGTGACGACGATCCTGGGCACGCCGGGCGTCCCGCTGACCGGCACCCCGGGCAACGACGTGGTGGTCACCAACGGCGCCACGGCGGTGAGCACCCTGGGCGGCGACGACATCGTCTGCGTCACCGGCGGCACGCCGTACGTCGACACCGCCACCGGCGCCGACGTGGTCGACACCATCAGCGCGGGAGGCGTGGCCGCCAGCGTCTGGCTGGGAGCCGGAGCCGACCAGTTCTACGGCGGCGAGGGCCCCGACACCGTCGGCACGCACGGCGAGGGGCTGGTCCCCGACGTGGACGCCGACACGATCCTGACCGGCGGCGGCGACGACGTCGTGTCGTCGGGGGCGCCCGGCGAGCCCAATGCCGACACCGTCGACCTCGGCGAGGGCAACGACCGTCTGGTGCTGCGCGGGGTGACGAGGGGGCAGGGCGGCTCGATCTCGGGCGGCAGCAACAGCGACACCCTCGACCTCGACTTCTCCGGCAAGGCGGCGTGGTACATCGACAACAACAAGGGGATCGCCAACCGGAACAGGGAGCGCCAGCACACCTGGGTGGCCTTCGAGCAGTTCGACGTGATCCCCACCGCGGGCCGCTTCATCTTCCGCGGCAGCCCCAGCAACGAGCGGCTGGCCTACGCCGACCCGACGGGTGGCCCGGTGGGCGCGACGACCGTCACCATGGGCGCGGGCAACGACCACCTGACGGTCGCCCCGCAGGCCCCCGCGGGCAGCACCTACGACGGCGGCGACGGGCGCGACGAGATCGCGGTCTCCTCCCCCGGTGAGCGGCTGACCGTGGATCTCAGCGCGGCCCGCCTGTGGCGCGGCGGGAAGAAGCGCGGCGCCGTGGCGGCCAGCGTCACCGGCTTCACCGACGCCACCGTCTGGGCCAGGAACGCGACCGCGAAGGGCGACGGCCAGGGCAACCGACTCAGCGTCGGCGGCTGCACCGTCCGCGCCTACGGCCTGGGCGGCGCCGACGTGCTCAAGCGGCTGGAGAGCGACGCCTTCTCCTGCCGCCAGCGCTCCAAGCTGCTCGGCGGCCCGGGTCGCGACCGGCTGACGGGCGGCGAGGGCCGCGACAAGCTCTACGGCGGCCCCGGCAAGGACCGGGCCAACGGGGGCGAGGGGCGCGACCTGTGCCAGGCCGAGAAGCGGAAGAGCTGCGAGAGGCGCTGAACAAGTAACCTGCGTCACATGAGCGCCTGGCCCCGGTTCCTGCGTCGTACGCCGCTGAGCACCGAGGCCGACCGCGCCACCTTCCACACCCTGCACACCGCCGCGCTCGCCTCCCCCGCCCTGCGCGAGGGACTGACGGAGGCGAGCGCGGCGCTGGCCGTGCGCCACCTGCGGGCCCTGCTGGGCTCCCCGGCCGTGGCGCTCACCGACACCGTCGGCCTGCTCGCCTGGGACGGGGACGGTGTCCACCACGCCGGCCAGGTGGCTCAGCTCATCGGGCCCGCGCTCGAGCACGGCGACACCCGCACCGCCGACGCCTCGGACCTGCCGTGCGACGACCCGACCTGCCCGGTGCGGCACGCCATCGCCACGCCCCTGGTCGTGGAGGACCGGCTGGTCGGGATCCTGATGGCCTTCGCACCGCAGCCGGCGGCCGGGCTGGTGCTGGCCACCCACGAGGTCGCCCAGTGGGTCAGCGGACAGCTGGAGCTCGCCGAGCTCGACGCCCAGCGCACCCGCGCGATGGCGGCGGAGGTGCGCGCGCTCCGGGCCCAGATCAGCCCTCACTTCATCTACAACTCGCTGGGGGCGATCGCCAGCTTCGTGCGCACCGACCCCGACCGGGCGCGCGAGCTGCTGCTGGAGTTCGCCGACTTCACCCGCTACTCGTTCCGCTCCCACGGCGAGTTCACCACGCTGGCGGAGGAGCTGCGCTCCATCGAGCGCTACCTGATCCTGGAGCAGGCCCGGTTCGGCGACCGGCTGCAGGTGACCCTCCAGGTGGCACCCGAGGTGCTCCCGGTGACGGTCCCGTTCCTGTGCATCCAGCCGCTGGCCGAGAACGCGGTCCGGCACGGGCTCGGCGCCCTCGACGGGGTGGGCCGGTTGCGCATCGTGGCGCGCGACCTCGACCACGAGTGCCTGATCGAGGTCGAGGACAACGGCGTGGGCGAGGATCCCGAGCGGGTGCGCCGGGCGCTGGCCGGCGACGAGACCACCGACTCGGTCGGCCTCGGCAACGTGGACGCGCGGCTGCGGAACGCCTTCGGCGAGGAGTACGGCCTGGTGGTCGAGACCGCGCCCGGCGCCGGCACCAAAGTCATCGTGCGGGTGCCGAAGTTCGCGCCCGGGGTGCACCCGTGAACCGGCCGCCCGACCCGGGGCTGCGGGTGCTGGTCGTCGACGACGAGCGTCCCACCCTGGACGAGCTCGCCTGGCTGCTGGCCCGAGACCCCCGGGTCGCGGAGGTGCGCTCCTGCGACTCGGCCACCGAGGCCCTGCGGCTGCTGCGCGGGTGGGAGACCGACGTGGTCCTCCTCGACATCTCGATGCCCGGCCTCACCGGGCTGGAGATGGCGCAGGTGCTCGCCCGGTTCAGGGTGCCGCCACCGGTCGTCTTCGTCACCGCCCACGACCAGCACGCCGTCGACGCCTTCGAGCTGCGGGCGGTCGACTACGTGCTGAAGCCGGTGCGCGAGGAGCGCCTGGCCGAGGCGCTGCGCCGGGTGGTGGAGCACCGGACGGCCACCGCCGGCGCCCCGGCGTCGGGCCACGGCGGGGACGAGCAGATCGCGGTGGAGCGCGGCGGGGTGACGCGCTTCGTGGCGCGCAGCGAGATCACCCACGTGGAGGCCCAGGGCGACTACGCGCGGCTGCACACCGCCAGCGACTCCCACCTCGTGCGCACCCCGCTCTCCGCGCTGGAGACAGAGTGGTCCGAGGCCGGCTTCGTCCGCATCCACCGCTCCCTGCTGGTCTCGCTGGCCCACATCGACGAGCTGCGGACCGACGGGGGCCGCTGCTCGGTGGTGGTCGGAGCCCACGAGCTGGCCGTCAGCCGCCGGCACACCCGGCAGCTGCGGGACCGGCTGGTGCGACGGGCCGGGTCGTGAACCAGCCCGTCGAGCGGGTCCGGGTCACCGGCCCTCCCCGTCACCACGGCACCACCCGCCGGCCCGGCACCGACGACATCGACGCCGGCACCCGGATCGGGGCGATCCTGATGGGCAGCCTGGTCGGCGAGCAGCGCCGGCTCGCACTGGTCACCCTCACCGTGCTGGCGGTGAGCGTCGGCTCCCTGCCCCTCGTCTTCCACCTCCTCCCCCACCTCGCGCAGGTGCGGGTGCTCGGGACGCCCGTCCCGTGGCTCCTGCTGGGCGTGCTGGTCTACCCGTGGCTGCTGCTCCTGGGCTGGTGGCACGTACGCCGGGCAGAGGCCAACGAGCGCGCCTTCGCCGAGCTGGTCGCCGCGGCCATGCCCGACGAGGAGGAGGGGCGGGTGGACGGGCCGTGACGGGCGGGTGATCGACTCCTGGGCCGCGCTCGTCGGGGTGGTGCTGGTCGCCGCGACCACCTTGGCGATCGGCACCTGGGGGTTGCGCTTCTCCCGGACCACCAGCGACTTCATGGTCGCCTCACGCACCGTGCGCCCCGGGCTCAACGCCTCCGCGATCGGTGGGGAGTACCTCTCCGCCGCCTCCTTCCTGGGTGTCGCCGGGCTGGTCCTCACCTTCGGCGCCGACATGCTCTGGTATCCCGTCGGCTGGACCGCCGGCTACCTGGTCCTGCTGGTGCTGGTGGCCGCCCCGCTGCGCCGCTCCGGCGCCTACACGCTCCCCGACTTCGCGGAGGCGCGCCTGCGCTCGCGCAGCGCCCGGGCGGTCTGCTCGGTGCTGGTGGTCGCGATCGGCTGGCTCTACCTGCTGCCGCAGTTCCAAGGGGCCGGCCTGGTGCTGCGCCAGGCGGTGGGGGCGCCTCCGTGGGTGGGCACCCTGGTGGTGAGCCTGGTGGTGCTCGCCAACGTCACCTCCGGCGGGATGCGCTCGATCACCTTCGTCCAGGCGTTCCAGTACTGGTTCAAGCTGACCGCGCTGCTGGTGCCGGCGGCGGTCCTGCTGGTGGTCTGGATCGGGGACGGCGCCGCCAACCCGGCCGACGCCGGTCCTCCCGGCGGCCCGGGGGTCTGGTCGATCCCCTTGGGCGACGGCGGGGCGCAGGGGCTCTACGTCACCTACTCGCTGATCGTCGCCACCTTCCTGGGCACCATGGGGCTGCCGCACGTGGTGGTCCGCTTCTACACCAACCCTGACGGGCGGGCGGCCCGCCGCACGACGCTGGTGGTCCTCGGGCTGCTGGGCCTCTTCTACCTGCTGCCGCCGATCTACGGCGCGCTCGGCCGGGTGTACGCCGCGGAGCTGGCCGACTCCGGCGCCACCGACACCCTGGTGCTCGAGCTGCCGCGGCTGATGCTGCCGGGCGTCGGCGGCGACGTGCTCACCGGGCTGCTCACCGCAGGCGCCTTCGCGGCGTTCCTCTCCACCGCCTCCGGGCTCACCATCGCGGTGGCGGGCGTGCTGGGCCAGGACGTCACCGGCCGGCGGTTCGGGGAGCGGCGGCTCTCCGGGGTGGCCGCCTTCCGGGTCGGCGCGGTGCTCGCGGTCGTCGTCCCCGGGGTGCTGGCGCTGGCCTCGATGGACGTCGGGGTGGCCCGGGTGGTCGGACTCGCCTTCGCGGTCGCGGCCTCGACCTTCTGCCCGTTGCTGGTGCTGGGCATCTGGTGGCGGGGCCTGACCGCGCCCGGCGCGGTGGCCGGTCTCCTCGTCGGGGGCCTCGGCTCGGGGTTCGCCGTCGGCTGGACCCTGCTGACCACCGCGACCGAGGGGTGGCGCACCGTGCTGCTCGGCCAGCCGGCGGCGTGGAGCGTGCCGGCCGCCTTCGCCACCATGGTCCTGGGCAGCCTCGCCACCCGGCGGCGCTCGCGGGTCGACGCGCGACGCTTCATGGTGCGGCTCCACACGCCCGAGAGCCTCCCCCTGGACCGCGGCTGACCGTTCGTCGCGCCGCACCGACCGTTCGGCGACGGCTGCCTCCCGTTGGGCGACGTCCTGCGGTGCCCCTCTCGCGGGACAAGTGTGACCTGCGCCACGGTGGGAGGGATCGCCGCCCGGCGGTCTCCTACGGAGGGAGTCCCGTGAGTCCTCACGACCAGGCCGCGCGCCACGACCCGATCTACGACCATCTGTCCGAGCAACCCGAGTTCGCGCGGCTGCGCCACCTCTACCGCAGGTTCATCATCCCGGCGACCGCCGTCTTCATGGGGTGGTACGCGCTCTACGTGGTGATGTCGATGTTCGCACCCGGCTTCATGAACCACGTGCTCTTCGGCAACATCAACGTGGCGCTGGTCTTCGGGCTGCTGCAGTTCGTCACCACCTTCGGCATCGCCTACCTCTACAGCCAGTACTCCAACAAGCACCTCGACCCGCTGGCCCGCCAGCTCAACGAGGCGTTCGACGCCGACCGGGCGGGCCGGGGCATCACCGGCAGCCCGCGTCCGGGGTACGACGGTCCCGGTCACGACGGTCTCGGCCAGGGAGGGGACGCCTGATGGACGGCAACCAGATCCTCACCGCGGGGCTCTTCCTCGCGGTCGTCGCGCTCACCGTGGCCATCACCTTCTGGGCGAGCCGCCAGACCTCGGGCGCGGCCGACTACTACGCCGGGGGACGTGGCTTCTCCGGCTTCCAGAACGGCCTGGCGATCGGCGGCGACTACATGTCGGCCGCCTCCTTCCTCGGCATCTCCGGGGCCATCGCGCTCTACGGATACGACGGCTTCCTCTACTCCATCGGCTTCCTGGTGGCCTGGCTGGTGGCCCTGCTGCTGGTCGCCGAGGTGCTGCGCAACTCCGGCCGCTACACGATGGCCGACCAGCTGGCCTACCGGATGCGGCAGCGCCCGGTGCGCACCGCCGCCGCGGTGAGCACGGTGGCCGTCTCGATCTTCTACCTGCTCGCCCAGATGGTCGGCGCGGGCGCGCTGGTCGCCCTGCTGCTCGGCGTGGAGGGCGGCTGGGTGAAGAACTTCACCATCTTCGTGGTCGGCGCCCTGATGATCTTCTACGTCACCGTCGGCGGGATGAAGGGCACCACCTGGGTGCAGATCGTCAAGGCCGTCCTGCTGATGACCGGCTCGGCGCTGATCGTGGTCCTGGTGCTGATGAAGTTCGACTTCAACCTCTCCGAGCTGCTCGGTGCCGCCGCCAGCAACAACGGTGCCGGCCAGGCGTTCCTGGAGCCGGGACTGCGCTACGGGGCGGACCCGACCAGCAAGATCGACTTCCTCTCGCTCGGTCTCGCCCTGGTCCTGGGCACCGCAGGCCTGCCGCACATCCTGATCCGCTTCTACACCACGCCGACCTCGCGGGATGCCCGCAAGTCGGTGCTGTGGGCGATCGCGCTGATCGGCACCTTCTACCTCTTCACCCTGGTCCTCGGCTTCGGCGCCGCGGCCCTGATCGACCCCGACGACTTCGACGCGGCGGGCAACCTCGCCGCGCCGCGGCTCGCCGAGGTGGTCGGCGGCGGGGTCGGGACCGTGGGCGGGGCCATCCTGCTCGCCCTGATCGCGGCGGTCGCCTTCGCGACCATCCTGGCCGTGGTGGCCGGGCTGACCCTGACCTCCTCGATGTCGGTGGCCCACGACGTGTGGAACCCGGTCTTCAAGAAGGGGCAGGCCACGGAGGCCGAGGAGATGAAGGTGTCGCGCATCGCGGCGGGGGTGATCGGCCTGGTGGCGATCCTGCTGGCCATCCCGGCGCAGTCGCTCAACATCGCGTTCCTGGTGGCACTGGCCTTCGCGGTGGCCGCCTCCGCCAACCTGCCGGCGATCCTCTACAACATGTTCTGGCGCGGCTTCAACACCCGCGGGGCCGTGTGGAGCATCTACGGCGGTCTCGTCTCGGCCGTCGGCCTGGTGATCTTCTCGCCGGTCTTCTCGGGCAGCGAGACGGCGCTCTTCCCGAACGCCGACTTCGCCTGGTTCCCGCTGCAGAACCCGGGCATCGTCTCGATCCCGCTGGGCTTCCTGCTCGGCTTCGTCGGGTCGATCACCTCCAAGGAGCCGGACGCGGCCGAGCGCTACACCGAGCTGGAGGTGCGGGCGCTGACCGGCGCCGGGGCGGAGCGGGCGGTGGTGCACTGAGCGACCACCTCCACGCAGTTCCCGCGGACGTCATGGGAGGGGGGCGCCCCGGCGCACCTCCCCCATGACGTCCCGGGGGCCGCGTGGGTAGATTCCATCTCCAGCGAGACCCCGATCACACCGATCCGCCACGCGACCCAGGAGCCCACTCCCCATGGCTGACGAGACCCTGTCGAACCTGCTGCACGAGAACCGCCGCTTCGAGCCGCCCGCGGAGCTGGCCGCCCACGCCAACGTGACCGCCGCGGCCTACGAGCGCGCCGCCGAGGACCGGGAGGGCTTCTGGGCCGCCGCGGCGGGGCGACTCGACTGGGGCCGGGGCTGGGACCAGGTGCTCGACTGGAGCAATCCCCCCTTCGCCAAGTGGTTCACCGGGGCGACGATCAACGCCGCGGTCAACTGCGTCGACCGGCACGTCGACGCCGGTCGCGGGGACAAGGTCGCCCTGCACTGGGTGGGCGAGCCCGCCGACGACCACCGCGACCTCACCTACGCCCAGCTCAAGGACGAGGTCTGCCGTGCCGCCAACGCGCTCACCGAGCTCGGGGTGCGCAAGGGCGACCGGGTCGCGATCTACATGCCGATGATCCCCGAGACCGTGGTCGCGATGCTGGCCTGCGCCCGCCTCGGCGCCCCGCACACGGTGGTCTTCGGCGGCTTCTCCGCCGACGCCCTGGCCTCGCGCGTCACCGACTGCGACGCGAAGGTGATCATCACCGCCGACGGCGGCTACCGGCGCGGCAGCGCCTCCGCCCTCAAGCCGGCCGTCGACGAGGCCTGCGTCAAGGCTGCCGAGAACGGGCAGAGCGTGGAGAAGGTCCTGGTGGTCCGGCGTACCGGACAGGACGTCGCGTGGGACGACGAGCGCGACGTCTGGTGGCACGACGTGGTGGACGCCGCCTCCCCCGAGCACACCGCCGAGCTGCACGACTCCGAGCACCCGCTCTACGTCATGTACACCTCCGGCACCACCGGCAAGCCCAAGGGGATCCTGCACACCACCGGCGGCTACCTCGTCGGCACCTCGTGGACCCACCAGGCGGTCTTCGACCTCAAGCCGGAGACCGACGTCTACTGGTGCACCGCCGACGTGGGCTGGGTGACGGGCCACTCCTACCTCGTCTACGGGCCGCTCGCCAACGGCGCCACCCAGGTGATGTACGAGGGCACCCCCGACTCCCCGCACAAGGGCCGCTGGTGGGAGATCGTGGAGAAGTACGGCGTCACCATCTTCTACACCGCCCCCACCGCGATCCGGACGTTCATGAAGCAGGGCGACGACATCCCGGCGAAGTTCGACCTCTCCTCGATCCGGCTCCTCGGGTCGGTCGGTGAGTCGATCAACCCCGAGGCCTACATGTGGTACCGCAAGCACATCGGGGCCGACCAGGCACCCATCGTGGACACCTGGTGGCAGACCGAGACCGGCCAGATCCTCATCTCCCCGCTGCCCGGCGTCACCGCCGGCAAGCCCGGCTCGGCGATGACGCCGCTGCCGGGGATCGTCGCCGACGTGGTCGACGACGAGGCGCGGTCGGTGCCCAACGGCTCGGGCGGCTACCTGGTGCTCAAGGAGCCGTGGCCGGCGATGCTGCGCACCATCTGGGGCGATGACCAGCGGTTCAAGGACACCTACTGGTCGCGCTGGCCGGGCCTCTACTTCGCCGGCGACGGCGCCAAGCGGGACGAGGACGGCGACATCTGGCTGCTCGGCCGGGTCGACGACGTGATGAACGTGTCGGGCCACCGCCTCTCCACCACCGAGATCGAGTCGGCCCTGGTCTCCCACCCCAAGGTCGCGGAGGCGGCGGTGGTCGGTGCCGCCGACGACACCACCGGCCAGGCGGTCTGCGCCTTCGTGATCCTGCGCGACGCGGCGGGCGACGGCGGCGCCGACATCGTCCAGGAGCTGCGCAACCACGTGGCCAAGGAGATCGGCGCGATCGCCAAGCCGCGGCAGATCATGATCGTGCCGGAGCTGCCGAAGACCCGCTCGGGCAAGATCATGCGCCGGCTGCTCAAGGACGTCGCGGAGAACCGGGAGGTCGGCGACGTCACCACGCTCGCCGACTCCACCGTGATGGACCTGATCAAGCAGAAGGAGTCGGGCGCCGCCGCCACCGAGGAGTAGGCGGCGGCTCCCGCCCTCAGTCGGAGCCGGTGGGCGACAGGGCGGGAGCCGGGCCGTCGTCCTCCGGTTCCAGCTCGGGCTCCGCCTCCTTGGGCGAGACGGTCAGCAGCACGATCACCCCGATGACCGCGGCCAGCACCGAGGCGCCCAGGATGCCGACCTTGGCCTCCTCGGTGAGGAGCTGGGCGCCGGGGAAGGAGAGGCCGGCGATGAAGAGACTGACGGTGAACCCGATCCCCGCCACGAGGCCCAGCCCGGCCACCATCGGCCAGGTGGTGCGGTCCGGGAGCCGGCCCAGGCCGATCTTCACCGCGACGAAGCTGAAGAGGACGATGCCCAGCGGCTTGCCGAGCACCAGGCCGGCGGCGATGCCCTGGGCGACGCTCGACTCGACCGCCTCCCCCAGCACGCCGCCGCCGAGGTTGACCCCGGCGTTGGCGAGGGCGAAGACCGGCAGCACGAAGTAGGCCGAGAGCGGGTGGAGCGTCGTCTGCAGGCGCTCGACGACCGGGACCGACTCGTCGAGCAGGAAGCGCAGGTGAACCAGCTCCTCGGAGTCGAGCCGGTGGTCGGCCAGGGCCTGCTGGGCATAGGTGCGGGAGACGTCCTCCTTGAGCAGCGCGACGGCCGGCGTGATCAGGCCGATGGCGACGCCGGCCAGGGTGGCGTGGACGCCCGACTCGAGCATCGCGAACCAGAGCAGCACCCCGACCACGGCGTAGGCCCAGATGGCCCAGATCTTCAGGACCCGCATCAGGACCATCAGCAGCAGGAGGACGCCGGCGAGCGCCAGCCACTCCAGCGCCAGGTCGGCGGTGTAGAAGACGGCGATCACGATGATCGCGCCGATGTCGTCGACGATGGCCAGCGTCAGCAGGAAGAGGCGGGCCGCCGAGGGGATGCGGCGCCCCAGCACCCCGAGCACCCCGACCGCGAAGGCGATGTCGGTGGCCATCGGGATCCCCCAGCCGGAGGAGCCGTCACCGCCCCCGACCACCGCGACGTAGATCAGCGCCGGGACGAGCATGCCGCCGAACGCCGCCACGATCGGCAGCGCGGCGGTCTTGGGGTCGCGCAGGTCCCCGTTGACCAGCTCGTACTTGATCTCCAGCCCGACGACGAAGAAGAAGATCACCATCAGGGCGTCGTTGACCCAGTGCTGGAGGCTCTCGGAGAGCTCGACGACCCCCAGGTCCAGGCTGATCGTGGTGTGCCAGAACGCGTCGTACGACGACGCCGCCGGCGAGTTGGCCCACACCAGGGCCGCCACCGTGGCGATCAGCAGCAGGATCGAGCCCGCCGCCTCGACGCGGAGGAACTCCCGCAGGGGGCGGGCGACCAGCCGGGCCAGCGTCCGGTCGCTCTGGGAGTAGACGGGGCCTGACTGCCAGACGTCATCGTCGGCGAGGCGGCGGCGGTCGTCAGACGGGTTCTTCGAGCTCACGAAGGGCCTTCCAGGGTCGTTGAATCAGCAAGCCGCCGCTCGGTCTCGCGACGGGCCGACCAGACTTCCCGGCACTCCGTCGCCCACCCTAGCAACGGGTCTGTGGCCCGCCGCACGGGTTGTGTAGTGTCGCGCCATGGCAACCGAACCGGTCAACGACACCGATCCCACCATCGGCCGACTGATCAGCGACGCGAGCCGGGACATCTCCACGCTCATCAACAAGGAGATCCAGCTCGCCAAGTCCGAGCTGAAGGTCAGCTTCAAGGCGGGCGGCACCGGGCTCGGGCTCTTCGCCGGCGCCGCCTTCATCGGTCTGCTGGCGGTCATCATGCTCTCGTGGACGCTGGTCTACTTCATCCACTGGGGCGGCAGCGGTCTGGCCCTGCACTGGGCCTTCCTGATCGTGACCGTGCTCTACCTGCTCGTCGCGGGTCTGCTCGCGTTCGTGGGCTACCGCAAGGTGCGCTCGGTGCGGGCACCGGAGCGGGCCATCCACCAGGCTCAGGCGACCAAGGACATCCTCAAGCGCGGCTGACCGCGACGGACCGCGACGGCGCCGGGCTCACCCCGCGCAGTCGCCGGTCTCCACGGCGTCGCTGCTGCGCACCCCCAGGGTCGCGCTCTCCGCGACCTGCGCCGAGGTGAGCGCGTAGCCGGTCTCCTCGTCGGAGACCGAGGCGGCGAAGACCACCGCGACGACCCGGCCGTCGGAGTCCACGACCGGGCCTCCGGAGTTGCCGGGACGCACCAGGGCCCGCAGCGACAGCACCTGCCGGATCACCGCCCCCTCGCCGTAGATGTCGGGCGAACGGAGCCGCTGCTCGGCGCGGACCCGTCCCGTCTGGACGTCGTACGGCCCGTCCTGCGGGTAGCCGAGGACGGCGACCGGCGCCTTGGCCGCGATCTCGGTGCTGAAGCCCAGGGTGGGTAGCCCGTCGGCGGCGAAGGCCAGCACCGCGACGTCGAGGTCCGGGTCGTAGTGAACGACCTCCGCCGGCACCGGACCGCCCGGCAGCACCACCTCGGGCTCGTCGACGGCGGCGACCACGTGGGCGTTGGTCATCAGCCGGCCCGGCGCGTAGTGGAAGCCGGTCCCCTCGATGCCGCGCCCGCAGGCGTTGCTGCCATAGACCTTGAGCACCGCGGGGGCGGCGGCGACCACGTCCGGGTCCTCCAGCATCCGCAGGTCGCCGGCCTCGACGTCGACGATCCGCTCCGGGGCGAACGGCTCGAGGTAGCGCGGGAAGAACGTCGTGCCGACCACGTTGTTGAAGGCCTGGAGCAGCCGGTCGGCGCCGTCGGGCAGGACCGTATCGACCTTGGCCAGCACCGTGGAGCCGCGCACCAGCGGGGTGACCCCGCCGATCCTCGAGCCGGAGATGGCGACGCCCAGCGCCCAGGCCACGATCAGCACGGCCGCGGCGCTCAGCGCCGCGCCACCCACCGCGTCCAGCGCGCGGACGGGCTGCCAGGTGAGGACGTCGCGGATCCGGGCGCCGACGTACTGCATGAGCGCCTGCCCGAGGGAGGCACTGACGATCACGATGAAGAGCGCGCCCAGCGAGACCCACAGCGAGGGGGCGGCGTCCCCCAGCGCCAGCGGGGCCAGCCAGACCCCGATCAGCCCGCCGACCAGGAGGCCGGCCGTGGCGCTGGCTCCGGTGATGAAGCCCTGCCAGTAGCCGGAGAGGGCGTAGGTGGCGGCGATGACCACGAGCACCCAGTCCAGGACGTTCACGCGACTACTCCCGCAGGTTGGTGTTGGGCGCGAGGTCGGCCCGCGCCTGCTCACCTTGCAGCATGCGTGCCGGAAGTTCGCGCATCTGGGACCTGTCCCACTCCGTGCCCCACCCGAGGAACTCGAAGAGCCGGGAGATGATCCCGGCGGTGAACCCCCACAGGATGAGCTCCTTGTCGTCGCCGATGAGGAAGCCGGGGCCGACCCAGCCCGACGGGTGGCGGACGCTGATCCGGTGGGCCGGGTCGAGCAGCTCGGAGATCCGCTCGTGGTGGATGGCGTGCACCTCGTCGGGGCTCACCACGCTCACCTCGCCGCGGTCGCGCCAGTAGCCCAGCACCGGGGTGACGGCGAAGTTGGCCGGCGGCAGCCACAGCTCCGGCAGCTCGCCGAAGACCTCCACCTCCGCGGGCGCGAGCCCGATCTCCTCCCAGGCCTCGCGCAGCGCCGCCTCCACCACCGTCTCCCCCGGGTCGATGTGCCCACCGGGGAAGGAGACCTGGCCGGGCTGGCTGCGCATGTGGTGGGCCCGCTCGGTGAGCAGCACCTCGGGTTCGCCGTCGGCCGACTCGGCGAAGACCATCAGCACCGCACCACGACGGGGGTCGCCGCCGGGCGGCACGACGAACCGGGTCAGGTGGTCGGCGGTCACCTCGTGGCAGCGCTCGACGACGGGGCGCAGCCACTCGGGGAAGCGACCGGGGTCGGGGGTCTCGGTCACGCCACCCCCAGGTGGGTCTCGACGAGCTCCTCGAGGTGCTCGAGATCCCTGATCTCGACGAACTGCTGCGCCACGACCTGCCCCTCGGCGTCGACGAAGGCGAGGAAGGGGAGGCCGCGCAGGTGCGGGAAGGGCGCCGCGCGGTCGAGGTCGCCGTCGAGGTCGGTGTACAGCGGGTAGGTCACCCCGGTCTCCTCGACGAGGTCACGCGCCTTCTGTGCCTGCGGGTCCTGGAAGTCGACGCCGACCACGTCCACCCGGCCGGCGTACTTCTCGGAGAACTCCTGCAGGATCGGCATCTCCTCCCGGCACGGGCCGCACCACGAGGCCCAGAGGTTGACCACGGCCGGGCCCTCCAGGGTCGCCAGCTCGAGCGGCTCCCCGCCGTCGAAGGCGGCCAGCTCGACGGCGGGCAGCGGGGCGGGCAGCGCGTTGGCCTGCTGGCCCGCGGCCTGCTCCGCGTCGTCGCCGCTGCAGCCGGCGAGCAGCCCGAGGGTGAGCAGCAGGGCGGGGAGCGCGCGCCCGCGACGCAGCGCGCGGCTCATGCCGGGCCCTGCGTCTTGACCAGGGCGGCCGCCACGATCGGGTCGGTCGGGCCCTCGCCGTACGACGGGCAGAGCTTGGCCACCGGGCAGGCACCGCACGCCGGCTTCTTGGCGTGGCAGCGCCGGCGACCGTGCCAGATCACCCGGTGGGAGAGCATCGTCCAGTCCTTCTTGGGGAAGAGCGCCGCAACCGCGTGCTCGACCTTGACCGGGTCGGTCTCGGTGGTCCACCCGAAGCGCCGGGCAAGGCGTCCGAAGTGGGTGTCGACGGTGATGCCGGGGACGCCGAAGGCGTTGCCGAGCACCACGAAGGCGGTCTTGCGACCGACGCCGGGCAGGGTGACCAGGTCGTCGAGGCGGCCCGGCACCTCTCCGTCGTACCGCTCGACGATCGCCGCGCTGAGCTTGAGCAGCGCCTCGGTCTTGGCCCGGAAGAAGCCCAGCGGCCCGACGATCCGCTCCAGGTCCTCCCGCGGGGCGGCGGCCATCGCCTTGGGGTCGGGGTAGGCCGCGAAGAGGGTGGGGCGCACCGCGTTGACGCGACGATCGGTGGTCTGGGCGCTCAGCACCGTCACCACCAGCAGCTGGAAGGCGTCGTCGAAGTCGAGCTCGCAGTGGGCGTCGGGATAGGTCTCGGCGAGCACCCGGTGGACCTTGCGGGCACGGCGGACCAAGGCGGTGTCAGGACGGTCGGGTGGGGCGACGGGCACGCGCCCAGGGTACGGGGAGCCGCCGACAGCCCCGCTTCCGGCGACGACCGGGCGGGAGCGTGCCGGGGTCTTGGTCGACCCGGTTCTCCCACTGTGACCCCTACCACGGCTAGGATCGCCGTAGACACCTGTCCAGCGCACTGCTGCAGGGCGGGCCGCAAACCATCCGGAGGATTTCTCGTGGACAACGATGTGCTGCGTCAGGCACCGCTCTTCAGCAGCCTCGACGACGAGGCGGCGAGCGCCCTGCGCAACTCGATGGCCGAGACCAGGCTGCGCCGCGGCGAGGTCCTCTTCCACGAGGGCGACTCCGGCGACCGGCTCTACATCGTGGTCGAGGGCAAGGTGAAGCTCGGCCGCTCGGCCGCCGACGGCCGCGAGAACCTGCTCGCCGTGATGGGCCCCGGGCAGATGTTCGGCGAGCTCTCCCTCTTCGACCCGGGCCCGCGCTCGGCCACCGTCACCGCGGTCACCGACGCCGGGTTCGCCTCCCTCTCCCACGACGACCTGCTCAAGTGGCTCGACGGCCGTCCGATGGTGGCCCGCAGCCTCCTCTCCCAGCTCGCCGGGCGGCTGCGCAAGTCCAACGACGTGGTCTCCGACCTGGTCTTCTCCGACGTGCCCGGCCGGGTCGCCAAGGCGCTGCTCGACCTCGCCGACCGCTTCGGCCGCACCGCCGACGACGGCGTCCACGTGCACCACGACCTCACCCAGGAGGAGCTCGCCCAGCTGGTCGGCGCCTCCCGCGAGACGGTCAACAAGGCGCTCGCCGACTTCGCCTCCCGCGGCTGGATCCGCCTCGAGCCCCGCTCCGTGGTGATCATGGACATCGACCGCCTGGGCCGCCGCGCCCGCTGACCCCTCGCGCTGCTCCCGCCGCGCCGTTCCACCCCGCCGTCTCGCGCGGTCTCGCCGGACGTCATCACCAGCGGTCGCTCCGGCCACCACCCCCGATGACGTCCGGCGGGTGGGCCGGGGACACGGTGGCACCGGACGACGCGCAGCTGGTGATGATGTCGGCGCCGTCCGCCCCTGAGGAGTCCTGGACGAGCCGACGCTCGCCACCGAGCGGCCCGAGTGGCCGGGGGCCTCGGGCTGGTGGCAGCCGTGGGCGTGGGGCCTGCTGCTGGTCGCGGCCGGCGCCGCGGCGTTCCTGCTGCTCCGCCGCCGTACCCGCTAGCTCACATGCTCCCGGTGTCGAGGTAGCGCTGGTGCCAGCTCAGCGCCTCGGAGAGCAGGTGCGGGGTGTGCCGGGCGGTGGGCCGCGCGGCGATCGCCCGGTCCATGTAGTCGGTCAGCCGGTCGCGGTACGTCGGGTGGGCGCAGTTCGCGATCATCCTCCGCGCCCGGTCGTGCGGGGAGAGGCCACGCAGGTCGGCGAGCCCCTGCTCGGTGACGATCACGTGCACGTCGTGCTCGGTGTGGTCGACGTGGCTGGCCATCGGCACGATCGAGGAGATCGCCCCGCCCTTGGCGGTCGACGGTGAGACGAAGAAGTTGAGGTAGGCGTTGCGGGCGAAGTCGCCGCTGCCGCCGATCCCGTTCATCACCGCGGAGCCCATCACGTGGGTGGAGTTCACGTGGCCGTAGATGTCGGCCTCGATCATCCCGTTCATCGCGATCACGCCGAGCCGACGCACCAGCTCGGGATGGTTGGAGATCTCCTCGCTGCGCAGCAGGATGCGGCCCTTGTAGTGGTCGATCCCGTCCATGAACCGCTGGACCCCGGCGTTGGAGAGGCCGAACGAGGTGGCCGAGGCGAAGCGCAGCGTGCCGTTGTCGAGCAGGTCGAGCATGCCGTCCTGGATCACCTCGGTGTAGGCGACCAGGTCGGTGAACTCGCTGCCGCCGAGGCCAGCCAGCACGG
This sequence comes from Nocardioides sp. Z22_16, assembly GCF_058134365.1. Taxonomy (NCBI): domain Bacteria; kingdom Bacillati; phylum Actinomycetota; class Actinomycetes; order Propionibacteriales; family Nocardioidaceae; genus Nocardioides; species Nocardioides sp. Z22_16. The sequence goes on along the minus strand of NZ_JBYTTI010000003.1, from coordinate 633,121 downwards.
CGTTGGCGACGTTGCCGACGCCCGACTGCAGGGGCAGCAGCTCCGGCGGCATCCGGCCGGCGGCGACCTCGTGACGCAGGAAGTCGAGCACGTGGCCGGCGATCGCCTCGGAGACGGCGTCGGGGGCGGTGAAGTCGCTGTTGCGGTCGGGCGACCTGGTCTCCACCACCGCGACGACCTTGGCCGGGTCGACCCGCAGGTAGGGCTCGCCGATCCGGTCGGTGGGGTCGTCGAGCGGGATCGGCAGCCGGTGCGGGGGCAGCGCCGTCTTGTAGTAGACGTCGTGGAACCCCTCGAACTCCCGGGGCTGCCAGTGGTTGACCTCGAGGATCACCTTGTCGGCGCGGTCCAGCCAGGTCTTGTTGTTGCCGATCGAGCTGCTCGGCACCAGCATCCCGTCGGGCAGCACCGCGGTCACCTCGACGACGGCGACGTGCAGGTGGCCGTAGAAGCCGAACCACATGTGCGGCGCCGAGTGGCTCAGGTGCGCGTCGACGTAGTCGACCTCGCCGGCGTTGATCAGCGCCCGCAGCGTCGGGTCGGAGTTGTAGGGCAGCCGCTGCGAGATGCCGCGCGCCTCGGCGAGCACCCCGTCGGCGTCCGGCGCGGTGGAGGCACCGGTCCAGAGGCCGACCTGGAACTCCTCGCCCCGGGCGTGGGCCGCCTGCATCCGGGCGGCCAGCGCGGCGGGGACCGCCTTGGGGTAGCCGGCGCCGGTGAACCCGCTCATCCCGACGTTGTCGCCCGGGCGGATGTGCGCCACCGCCTCCTCCGCCGAGACGACGCGGGAGAGGAGGAGGGGGTCGGTGATCCGGGAGCTCACCGGTCGATCATGGCAAACCGCGCAGAGCCCGGGGACGCTGCCCCCGTCCTCACGGAGAGTCAGCGCGAGGCCAGGTGGGCGAGCTGGGCGCGCACCGAGAGCTCCGCCGCCCCCCACAGCACCGGGTCCACGTCGGCGTAGACCCGCTCCACGATGCTGCGCGGCGTCACCGTGGCGCCACTGCCCGGGGCGAGGTCGAGCTCGGTCAGGGCCACGGCGAGGGTCGGCTGCTCGGCGAGGTCGAGCAGCGCCTGCTCGACCTGGGCGAGCCGCTGGCGCCGGTGGGCGATGTAGAAGTCCAGGGCACCGAGCGCGTCCTCGATCACCGGCCCGTGACCGGGCCAGATCGTCTGCGCCTCGCGGGTGTCCGCCAGGGCGTGCAGCCGGTCGAGGGAGTCCAGGTAGGCGCCCAGCTCCCCGTCGGGGTGGGCCACGACGGTGGTGCCCCGGCCCAGGACGGTGTCGCCGGTCAGGATCGCCCGGTCGGCCGGCACCAGGAAGGAGAGGGAGTCGGAGGTGTGTCCGGGGGTGGCGACCACGTGCACCTCGAGGCCGTCGACCTCCACCACGTCGCCGTCGCCCAGCCCCTCGGAGCCCAGCCGGTGCGCCGGGTCGAGCGCCCGGACGCCGCACCCCATCCGCTGGGCGAACTCCTTGGCCGCCTCGCTGTGGTCGAGGTGGTGGTGGGTCAGCAGCACCACGCCGACCTGCTCGGCGTACGACGCCACCTGGTCGAGGTGGCTGAGGATCGACGGTCCGGGATCGACCACCACCGAGCGCGCGGCGCCCGGCTCACGGAGCACCCAGGTGTTGGTGCCGTCCAGCGTCATCGCGTTGGCGTTGGGGGCGAGGACGCAGCGCGCCCGCTCGCCGAAGGCGCCCCCCGCCCAGGTCACCGGGACCGTCCGGCCGCACGCCCGCTGAGCAGCTCGACGTAGTCGGGGTGGGCCGAGAGCACCCACTCCCCGCCCTCCTGCTGCAGCTCGGGGGTGAACATCTCGACGGTGCGTCCGCGCGAGCCGGCGAGGACGGCGTCCGGGTCGGCGTACTGCGTGAGGTCGAGGCAGGTGAGGTAGGTGGGCGGCAGCATCCCGATCTCCTGGTCGTCGACCCGGCGCACCGCCTCGGAGGCCGAGACCCAGCGCACCGAGGAGGCCTCGGTGCCGACGTGCCTGGTCACCTGCCCGGCGGGCAGCGTGGCGACGAAGAACCAGGTCCGGTAGCGGCGCGGCTCGAACTCGGGGGTCAGCCACCCCGACCAGGCGCCCAGCAGGTCGCTGCGGAGCACCAGCCCCCGGCGCACCAGGAAGTCGCTGAAGTGGAGGTCGCGCGCCTCCAGGGCGACCCGGTCGGCCTCCCAGTCGTCGCCGGTGGTGTCGTCGACCACGGTCTCGGCCGTCGGGCCGGCCAGCAGCACCCCGGACTCCTCGAAGGTCTCCCGGACCGCCGCGCAGACCAGCGCCCGCGCCTTCTCCTCGTCGACGCAGAGCCGCTCGGCCCACTCGGCGGGGGACGGTCCGGCCCAGCCCACGGCCGGGTCGTCGTCGCGGGGATCGACCCCGCCGCCGGGGAAGACGCACATGCCGCCGGCGAAGGCCATCGTGGTCTGGCGGCGGAGCAGGTAGAGGTCCGGCTCACCGTCACCCGGGCGCATCAGCACCACGGTGGCGGCGTCGCGGGGCTCGGCTGGCGTCGCCTCACCGTCGCGGTACCGCAGCGCCTGGGCGACCAGCTGCTCGGGCAGCGCGATGTGCTGCACCGCTCAGACCTCCACCATGATCTCGATCTCGACCGGCGCGTCCAGCGGCAGGACGGGGACGCCCACCGCGGAGCGGGCGTGCACGCCCGCGTCGCCGAAGACCTGTCCGAGCAGCTCCGAGGCACCGTTGGCCACCTGCGGCTGCCCGGTGAAGTCGGGGGTCGAGGCGATGAACGCGACCACCTTGACCACCCGCTTCACCAGCGAGAGGTCGTCGATCTCCGCCTTCACCGCGGCGATCGCGTTGAGCACGCACTGCTGCGCGCACTCCACGGCCTGCTCGGGGGTCACCTGGTCGCCGACCTTGCCGGTGGCGATCAGCCGGCCGTCGCGCATCGGCAGCTGGCCGGAGGTGAGCACCAGCGAGCCGGTGCGGACCGCCGGGACGTAGGCCGCCACCGGCTTGGCCACCTCCGGGACGGCGAGACCGAGCTCAGCGAGCCGCTCCTCGGGGTGCATCAGCCGGCGCTCCCACCGAGGGGGCGCTTGAAGAAGCCCACGTAGTTGTCGGGCGTCGGGCCGGGCATCAGCTGCACCAGCTCCCAGCCGTCGTGCCCGAAGTTGTCAAGGATCTGCTTGGCGGCGTGGTTGAGGATCGGCGCCGTGAAGTACTCCCACTTGGTCATGGGGGGACCTTACCCGCGCACAGATCCTCCTCCGGTCTGACGTGTGGCGGCCCGTCGCCAACTACGTTGACCGGCATGGACCAGCCGACCACCCGCGCGCCCTGGCGGCTGGGGCCACGGGGGCGGCGCTACTTCGACCGGCTGCTGGTCGCCGGTCTCCTCCTGCCCGTCCTGGTGATCGCCGTCTCCGGAGCGGACCCCTGGTGGACGATCCTGGGGGTCGCCCAGCTCGTGCCGCTGTGGTGGCGGCGCGGCCACCCGCTCGCGGCCTTCGCCACCGTGGCCGTGGCGTCGGCGTGCCAGGTGCTGGTGATCGACTCCCCCCTCTGGAGCCAGCTGGCCTTCCCAGTGGCGCTCTACTCGGTGGCCCGCTTCGGGACCGCGGCCGGAGCCTGGGCGGCCCTCGGCGTCAGCGTCGCCGCGGCCGCGGTCGCGACCGTCGACTGGAGCTTCTCGCTGGACCTGACCTGGTCCACCCTGCTGCCCAACTTCCTCAGCATCAGCGCGATGGTCGTCACCTCGTGGGCGCTCGGCACCGTGGGCCGCACCCGCGAGGCGCACGTGGCCACCCTGCTCGAGCGAGCCGAGCAGGCCGAGCGGATCGCGGAGCGCGAGGTGCAGCTGGCCGCGCAGGACGAGCGCTCGCGGATCGCCCGCGAGATGCACGACGTGGTCGCGCACGGTCTCTCCGTCATCGTGGTGCAGGCCGACGGTGCCAGGTACGCCGCGGAGAAGGACCCCGAGGTGGCGGTGCGCACACTGGAGACCATCGGCAGCACCGGTCGCGAGGCGCTGACCGAGATGCGCCGACTCCTGGGGCTGCTGCGCTCCGGGGACTCCGGCGTCCGCCCGCAACCGGGGCTGACCGACCTGCCGCACCTGGTCGACGAGGCGCGCGCGGCGGGGATGGACCTCGAAGCGCGGCTCCCGGATCCGGAGCTTGCCGGGACGGTGCCCGAGGGGGTCGGGCTGGCGGCGTACCGGATCGTCCAGGAGGCGCTCACCAACGTCCGCAAGCACGCCGGTCCCGCGGCCTCGGTCCGGGTCGCCGTCGAGGTCGGCCGCGAGGTGCTGGTGGAGGTCTGCGACGACGGGCGCGGCGCGGCCGCACCCCAGGGGGACGGCCACGGCCTGGTCGGGATGCGGGAGCGGGCGGCCGTGCACGGGGGGTCGGTGCAGGCCGGCCCGGCTCCTGGCGGCGGGTTCGAGGTGCGTGCGAGGATCCCCCGGTGAGCTCTGCGCGGGTGTCGACCGGTGCGACCGGTGCGTTCACGGCGGCCGGGGCGCCGATCCGGGTCTTCCTGGTCGACGACCAGCAGATGGTCCGCGCCGGCTTCCGGATGCTGGTGGAGAGCCAGGACGACATGGTCGTGGTCGGGGACGCCGGCGACGGCGGCGAGGCGCTGCAGCAGCTCGCGGTCACCGCGGCCGACGTGGTGCTGATGGACGTGCGGATGCCGCGGATGGACGGCGTGGAGGCGACCAGGCGACTGGCCGGCACGCCGGAGGGTCCGCGGATCATCGTGCTGACCACCTTCGACCTCGACGAGTACGCCTTCGCCGCCATCCGCGCCGGCGCCTCGGCGTTCCTGCTCAAGGACGCCACCCCGCCCGACCTGCTCGGGGCGATCCGGGCGGTGCACGCCGGTGATGCGGTGGTCGCGCCGAGCACCACCCGGCGGCTCCTCGACCACTTCGCCGCCCTGCCCGAGCCGGGCGCCGCGGCACCGGGCGACGACCGGCTCGCCGCCCTCACCGAGCGCGAGCGCGAGGTGCTCGGGCTGGTGGCCCGCGGCCGGACCAACCCCGAGATCGCCGCCGACCTGGTGGTCGCCGAGACCACGGTCAAGACGCACGTGGGCCGGATCCTGGCGAAGACCGGGTCCAGGGACCGGGTGCAGCTGGTGGTGCTCGCCTACGAGACCGGCCTGGTCACGCCGTGACCGGCACGGTCGGGACGACGACCGCCCCCTCGCAGGCGGCGTCGGACCGGCACGGGGCGACCACGGGCCGGTGGGCGGCTCGGCTGCTCCTGGCCGCGTGGGTGCTGCTGGTGGTCTGGCTCAGCCTGGTCGGGGTGCGACCCGCAACCCTGGAGAGCCTGGAGTCGGACCTCCGCTCGGGGAAGGTCGAGCGGGTGGAGGTCGTGGGCGGTCTCCAGCCGGGGTCGACGGGGTACGCCGGCGTCCAGCTGGTGTGGCGCGCCGGCTGGACCGTGCGGGAGGCATCGGCGATCGAGGCCACCCCGGGCCGCCAGGCCCAGCAGGCCCAGCAGGCCCAGCAGCAGCAGGACGGACCACGGGTCCGTGTCGTCGAGCCCGGCCTGGCCGACCGGATGGCCACCCTCGACCCGGACGTGCAGGTCGTCGAGGTGGGCCACCGCACCGCTCACGCGCTTCTCTTCGGCTGGCGCACGCCGATGTGGTCGCTCTTCGTGCTCCTGGTCCTCTGGCTCGGCACGTTCGCGGCGGTGCGGCTGCAGGCCAGCCCGCAGCGGGCCACCCGCGCGGCCTGGACCTGGCTGGTGCTGCTGGGCGGTCCGGTCGGCTCGGTGGCCTACCTGGTGCTCGGGGGCGCCGCGGCCGTGCTGCCGGCACCCCGGAGCCCACGCCGGCTCACCGGGGGCTGGGCGTTCCTGCTCGCGCTGCTGATCATGGCTGCGAGCAACCCGGAGGTGTGAGCCTCAGGCGCTGTGGTCGTCCTCGGCCGGGTCCGGCGTGACGTCGACCATCTCGTCGGCGTCGACCGCGGTCTTCTTCTCGGCCTCTCGACGCTCTCCCCACTTCTCCAGGGCGGTCATGCCCAGGGTCGCCGCGGTGCCGGCCACGGCGAGCACCACGCGGGGCCGCTTCACCCCGCGCCGGGCCAGCCAGTCGACCGAGGCGGCGTCCAGCCTCTCGGCGCCGCCGAAGGTCCCGTAGACCACCGCGGCGATCCCGCCGGCGATCGCGGCGCGGGCCGGCGGCGGGAGCAGCACGTCCTCCTCCATCTGCCCCGTGGCGGCGTAGCCACCCACCCCGACGAAGGCGGTGGCCCCGAGCCGGTAGGCACGGCGCATCCGCGGGGAGAGGCGGCGGGGGTCGATCAGGGTGGCGGCCCCGGTGGCGGCGGCGGTGAGGACGTCCTGGCGGTTCAGCAACATGCGGGCGAGGCTAGCGAACCGCTCCAGCCGTCCTCCCCAGGTCGTACGCCGGGTCCCCGGCGTCCGCCCCTCGTCGTACCCCGCGTTCGCCCCGCGGGCCGACGGAACGCGGCCGGATCCGCGGCAGCCTGGTCACCATGACCACCACTGAGCACTCCGACCTCGCGGGACCGGCCCGGACCCAGCTGGCCGCGACCGCCCGCGGGCTGACCAAGACCTACGGCCACGCCGACCACGCCGTGCACGCGCTGCGCGGTGTCGACCTCGATCTCCCCGCCGGGCGGTTCACCGCGATCATGGGGCCGTCGGGCTCCGGGAAGTCGACCCTGATGCACTGCCTGGCCGGCCTCGACGCCGCCACCAGCGGCACCGTCTCGGCCGCCGGCCGCGAGCTGGCCGGGATGGACGACACCGAGCTCACGCTCTTCCGCCGCGAGCACATCGGCTTCGTCTTCCAGGCCTTCAACCTGCTGCCGATGCTCACCGCCGGCCAGAACATCCTGCTGCCGCTCGAGCTCGCCGGGCGCCCCGTCGACCGGGAGCGCTACGACGCGGTGGTCGGCGTCCTCGGCCTCGCCGACCGGCTCGGCCACCTGCCCAGCCAGCTCTCCGGCGGTCAGCAGCAGCGGGTCGCGATCGCCCGGGCGCTGGTGACCCAGCCCGACATCGTCTTCGCCGACGAACCCACCGGCAACCTCGACAGCGAGGCCAGCGCCGAGGTGCTCGGTCACCTGCGCCGCTCGGTGCGCGAGCTTGGGATGACCGTGGTGATGGTGACCCACGAGCTCGACGCCGCGGCGTACGCCGACGACGTGGTGGTCATCCACGACGGCGCGATCAGCGCCCACCTGGTCGACCCCGGCCAGGACGAGCTCATCACCGCGCTGCGCCGCAAGGTCCGGCAGTGAGCCGCGGCAGGGGCACGGGCATGCGGACCGTGCTGCTGGCCTCGCTGCGCCACCACACCCGCCGGTACGTCGCCTCCGCCGTGGCCGTGGTCATCGGCGTCACCTTCATCATGGTCACCAACGGGGTCTCCAGCGCGATGCGCGAGGGCCTGACCGCCGACGTCGGGGCACCCTTCGAGAACGTCGAGGTGGTCCTCGGCTACGTGGGCAACGAGGACACCGCCCGGCTGATGAGCCACGCCGCCGAGCGGGGCATCCCGGCCGCCACCCACGGCTATGCGACGGAGCGGGTCACCCGCGACGGGGTGATCCTGGGCGACGACGTCCAGATCTCCGAGGCGCCGCTCGAGGAGAGCCTGCAGTGGCTCGACCTCAAGGCCGGCCGGCAGCCGGCCGCCCCCGGCGAGGCGGTGGCGGACCACAACGCCGCGAAGCAGGAGGGCCTGACGGTCGGCGACACGCTGGTCGTCGGGTCAGGCCGCGACACCGTCGAGATCGAGGTGGTCGGACTGGTCGACACCCCGGCCATGACCAGCGCCGCGCTCTACCTCCCGTGGGCCGACCTGAGCCGGTTCGACGAGTCGCTGTGGGTCGACGCGATCGCCTGGGGCGGCACCGCCGAGGAGGCCGAGCGGGTCGCCAGGGACGTGGAGGTGTGGAGCACCCCCGACTACGTGGCCCAGCGACAGGCCGAGATCGTCCGCGGCGTCGACTACCTGGCGATCATGGCGCTGCTCTTCGTTGCGATCGCCCTCTTCGTGGCGGTGATGGTGATCGCCAACACCTTCTCCATCCTCTTCGCCCAGCGGATGCGCGACTTCGCCCTGCTCCGCTGCGTCGGGGTCACCCGCCGCCAGCTGCGCCGCTCGATCCGGCTGGAGGCGCTGGCCCTCGGGCTGGTCTCCTCCGCGGGCGGGGTGCTGCTCGGCATGCTGGCCGGGACCGGCGTGGTGGCGCTGATCAGCCGCTGGTTCCCGGCGATCGGCTCCCCGTCCTTCGGGCCCGGCTGGGTGGTCGGCTCGGTGGTGGTCGGCACCCTGGTCACCGTGGCCGCGGCCTGGGTGCCCACCCGGGCCGCCACCCGGGTCGCCCCGCTGGCCGCGCTGCGACCCGACACCGGGGTCGAGGTCGCCTCGCGGGCCGGCCTGGTGCGCCTGGGGATGGCGGCGCTCGCGCTGGTCGGCGGCACCGCACTGCTCGCCGTCGCGGTGGCCCAGCACGAGCTGGTCCCGATGTTCGCCGGCGGCACGGTGACCTTCCTCGGTGTGCTGCTGCTGGGGCCGGTGCTGGTGCCCGCGCTGATCCGGCTGACCGGCCGGCTGATGGGCGACGGGCCGGTGCGCCGGCTCGCCACCGGCAACGCGGTGCGCAACCCGCGGCGTACGGCGACCACGGCCGCCTCCTTGCTGGTCGGGGTCACCTTGACCACCGCGGTGCTCACCGGGCTGCACAGCTCGCGGGCGATCGTCGACGAGGAGATGGACCTCTCCAACCCGGTGGACGCGGTGCTCACCGCCGTCGACCAGCCGCTGGCGGACGACACCGCGACCCGCGCCGCGGCCCTCGAGGGGGTGCGGGAGGCGGTCCTCCTGCCCGGCACCACCGCCGAGGTGGTCGGCGCCGGGGAGGTCTCGCTGGTCGCGGTGGGCGACGTCGCGGTGGCGCGCGACCCGTCGAGGCTGACCCCGGACGACGGGGTGGTCTACCTGCCCTTCGACGTGCTCAACACCCTCGACCCGCGGGGCACGAAGCAGCGGGCGGAGGACGGCACGGTGACCGTCCGGGTCGGGGACCGCGAGCTCGACCTCCAGGTGGAGGGCGGCAGCGGCTGGGGGCCGGCCGGCCTGGTCTCGGACGCCACCTTGTCGGAGCTCGCGCCCGAGCAGGTGCCCTCGGCACTGTGGGTCCGCGCCGAGGACGGGGCCGACCCCGAGGACCTGCGGGGCGACCTCGCGCTGCTCGCCTCGACCACCGGCGCCGACCTGCTCGACAGCCACTCCGAACGGGTCTGGGTCGGCCAGCAGATCGACGTGCTCACCGGTGCCGTGGTCGGCCTGCTCGGGATCGCGGTGGTGATCGCCCTGGTCGGCATCGCCAACACCCTGGGCCTCTCGGTGCTCGAGCGCGGCCGGGAGAACGCGCTGCTGCGGGCCATGGGCCTCACCCGCGCCCAGCTGCGCCGGGCGATGGCCGTCGAGGGACTCCTGCTCTCGCTGGTCGCCACCGTGCTCGGCACCGCGATCGGCCTGACCTTCGCCTGGGTCGCGGTCCAGGTGATGGTCGGTCAGGTGGCCGACGAGATCGGCTTCGCCGTCCCGGCGTTCCAGCTGGCCGCGGTGGTCGCGGTGGCGGCGCTGGCGGGGCTCGCCGCCTGTGTGCTGCCGGCCAGGCGAGCCAGCCGGGTCGCGCCGGCCGCCGGGCTCGCCCTGGAGTAGCAGGGAGCAGTGGGTGACGCGGGGACGGGGGCGGGTCTAGCGTGCAGAGCATGTGGACCGCCCTCGTCACCGACCTCTTCGGCCGCACCCACGAGTCGTGGCACGACCACCTCTCCGGTCTCTCCCCCGAGACGCTCGTGGCCCGTCCCGGGCCCCACGCCAACCCGGTCGGGTGGATCGCCTGGCACGCGCTGCGCGTGCAGGACGACCACCTGGCCGGTCTCGTCTCCGGCACCCAGGTGTGGCACCAGGGCTGGGTGGAGCGGTTCGCCCTCCCCTACGACCGCGACGCCCACGGCTACGGCCAGAGCGCCGCGGAGGTGGGGCGGTTCCGGGCGGACGCCGAGCAGCTGCTGGGCTACGCGGACGCCGTGCACGCCCGCACCCTGGAGATCCTGGAACAGCTCGCCGACGACGACCTGGAGCGGGTCGTGGACGACTCCTGGGACCCGCCCGTCACCCTCGGCGTCCGGCTGGTCAGCGTGGTCAACGACGTCACCCAGCACGTCGGCCAGGTCGGCTACGCGTTGGGGATGCTGGAGGGGTCCTAACCTCTGCCCATGGCGAAGAAGGCGGGCGGCGGCACCCCGGCAACCGACGTGCTCGAGGCGGCCGGGGTGGCGCACGCGCTGCACCCCTACACCCACGACCCGCGCGCGGCGTCCTACGGGATGGAGGCGGCGGAGGCGCTGGGGGTGGACCCGCAGCGCGTCTTCAAGACCCTGCTGGTCGACGTGACGACCGCCCGCGGCACCGAGCTGGCGGTGGGCGTCGTCCCGGTCTCCACCAAGCTCGACCTCAAGGCGATCGCCGCCGCGCTGGGTGGCAAGAAGGCGACGATGGCGGACCCGGCCGTCGCGTCCCGGACGACCGGCTACGTGGTGGGCGGCATCTCCCCGCTGGGCCAGCGGACCCTGCTGCCGACGGTGGTCGACGAGAGCGCGATCCTGCACGAGACGATCCTGGTCTCCGCCGGCAAGCGGGGCCTCGACGTCGAGCTCGCGCCGGACGACCTGGTCGCGCTGCTGGGGGCGTCGTACGCCGCCATCTCCCGCTGATCGCCCGCTGAGAGGCAGCCCTCCGGCACCGCCTACCCTCCACGGGTGAGCACCACCCCGGCCCCGGACACCGGCGGCATCCTCTCCCCGGCGTACCTCGCCACCACCGTCGCGGCGTTCGGCCTGATCGCGATCGTCGCCTTCGAGTCGCTGGCGGTCACCACGGTGATGCCGGAGGTGGCCGAGCGGCTGGACGGCGTCGGGCTCTACGCCCTGGCCTTCGCCTCCCCGCTGGCGAGCAGCGTCATCGGCATGGTCGCGGCGGGCATGTGGAGCGACCGCCGGGGGCCGACCGTGCCGCTGGTGGCCGCCCTGCTCGCCCTCTCCGCCGGGCTGGTGGTCTGCGGGACGGCGCCGACCATGGAGGTGCTGGTCGCCGGCCGGGTGCTGCAGGGTCTCGGCGGGGGTGCCGCGACCGTGGTGCTCTACGTGGTGGTCGGGGTCCTCTACCCGCCGCGGCTCCAGCCGGCGATCTTCGCGAGCTTCGCCGCCGCCTGGGTGCTGCCGGCCCTCTTCGGCCCCTACCTGGCGGCGCTGGTCGCCGACGCGTTCGGCTGGCGCTGGGTCTTCCTCGGCGTGGTGGCCCTGATCCTGCTGGCGCTGGTGGTGCTCCTGCCCACGCTGCGCACCGCGCCGGCGGGCAACGAGCACGCCGACCGGGTCCCCCTCTCCCGACTGGCCTGGGCCGTGGTGGCCGCGGTGGCCGCGCTCGGGGTGAAGCTGCTCGACTCCTCCCTCCCGCTGGCCGGGGGCTGCCTGGTCGTGGTGGTGCTGGCGCTCGGGCGGCTGATGCCGGCCGGGACCCTGCGGCTGGCCCGCGGCCTGCCCTCGGTGATCGCCACCCGAGGCCTGATGAGCGCGGGCTTCTTCTGCGCCGAGGCCTACATCGTCTTCGTGCTCAAGGAGCGCTGGGGCATCGCCGCGGCGACCGCCGGGCTGGCGCTCACCGGGGTCGGCGTGGTCTGGGCGGCCGCCAGCCAGGTGCAGTCGCGGCTGCCGAAGGTCTCGCACACCCGCGCCCTGGTGATCGGCACCTCGGGGGTGCTCCTCGGCGTCTGCCTGGTCACGCTGGTGATCCAGCTCGAGGCCCCGGCGCCGCTGGCGATGCTCGCCTACGTCTTCGCCGGCGCCGGCATGGGGTTCGGCTTCCCGCGGCTCGGCGTGGCGATGCTCCAGCACTCCACCGAACGCGACCGGGGCGCCAACTCCTCGGCGCTGGCGGTCGCGGACTCGCTCGGGGCGGCGCTCGCGCTCTCGGTCACCGGTGTGGTCTTCGCCCGCACCGACGGGTCGGCGCTGGACCCGTTCGTCGCGGTCTACCTGGTGGCGATCCTCTGCTCCGCGGGCGCGGTGGCGGCCGCCTCCCGGACCGCCTCCCCCGGCGCCGTACGCCGCTGACGGCTCAGGAGGTGCGCCGGCACTCCGCCCCGGAGCAGGCCACCACGAAGCTGCGCCCGTCCTCGTCGTCGATGCCGAGCAGCACCCGCCCGTCGGTGTCCCACTCGGCGTACTGGAGCGCGTCGGGGTAGCGCACCCCGTAGCGGACCACCCGCTCGCCGCGCACGGTGCGCACCCTCGCGGACGATCCGCCGTTGCCCATCGTGAGCACCGACCGGCCGTCCGCCGAGAAAGCCTCCACCGACTCACCGCAGGTGCGCCACAGCGTCTTCCCGGAGCCGATCCTGGCGATGACCGTGCAGCCGCCGTTGTACTGGTCGGCGTCGTCGGTGTGGCGCGCGTACAGGCCCCGCTCGAGGTTGGCGGCGTACGCGCTCTGGCCGCTGAGCCGCTTGATCCGGCCGGTCCGGTGGTTCCACAGGTGGGTCCCCCCGCTGGCCCCGCCGACGCCCCCGAGCAGCACACGCTGTTCGTCGACGCCGATCGCCCAGACCCCCTCGTTCACCGTGCGGCTCGCCTGCAGCCGGCCGGTGCGCGCCTGCCGCACCCGCACCTCGGTGCGGAAGCGGACCAGCAGGCTGGTGGCCAGGAGGGTGCCGTCGGCGGAGAGCTGCGAGCCGTCGACGTCGCTGGCGAGCGTCCGGAGCCGCCCGTCGCGGGTGACCCGCAGGACGTCGACGAGGTTGTTGCGCTTGTACTCCTCCACGACGTACGCCCGCCCCGTGCGGCCGACGATCCAGACGTCGGCCGGGACCCGGATCCGCACGTCGCCGTCGACCAGGGTGCGCCGGTCTTCCAGGTGCGGCCCGGCGATCGGGTCACCGAGCGGCAGTGCCCCGACCGGCGGGACCACCACGAGGGGCTCCGGCGGCGGTGCCGCCGCAGGGACCGGGGCGGCCAGCGCGCCGGCGAGCAGCGCGGGCGAGGCGAGCAGGGCGACGGCACGCAGGAGTCGGCTCATGCCTTGCACGCTAGGCCAGGACGAGGGGCTCCGTCTTCCCCCCTTCTCGCCGCAGGCGGTGCAGGACGCGAGCACTCCTCGAGCCCACCAGCGCGGCGAGGACGCCCAGCGCCAGACAGGTCGACGCGGTCGCCAGCAGGGGCAGCCACGGGATCGTCAGCGGTACGGCGACTCCGGTGCCCGCCAGGTCGGCGGTCGTGGCCGTCCGGATCAGCCAGCCCAGGCTGACCGTGATCGTCCCGCCCAGCAGCAGCCCGGTGGCGCTGACCAGGCCGGCCTGCCAGATCGACGCTCGGCGCACCTGGTCGTGGGTGGCGCCGAGGAGGGCCAGCAGCCGGCGCTGGCGACGCTGCTGGGAGGCGCCGATCAGGGTGGCGTTGATGATCGCGATCCCGGCGTAGAGCGCTGCCGGTCCGAGGAGGACGACGAGTCCGACGTCGTTCGAGCGCCGGGTCCGGGCATCGGTGGCCTCGATCCACTCCTGGGCCGACAGCAGCCGCGCGGGCGTCCCCGTCAGGCCCTCGGCGAGGTTCTCGGTCAGCGCCGTCGGTCCCACGCCCGGCCGCGGTGTCACGAAGACCGTGCCGGTCGGACGACCCGCCACGCCCGGCACCACGTCGGGGGCGACCAGGAGGTCGGCGTACAGGTCCGGGGCCTCCGGCACCACGGCGACCACACGCAGGCCGATCCGCTCCCCCTCGATCCGGACCCGGACCGTGCCTCCCAGTCCGGTCCCGGAGTCGCTCGCCCAGCCCTCGGTGACGGCGATCGCGCGACCGTGCAGGTCACCGAGGTCGCCCCTGGTGGCACGCAGCCCCCGGGCGGCGGCCGCGCTGACCGGGTCGACCACCTCGACCTGCTCGCGGTAGCCCGCCCCGCCGTCCTCGCCGAGCTGCCAGGTGACCTGCCGCTGCACGTCGGCCGCGGCGATCCGCCGGTCCGCCGCCAGGGTGGCCGCCTGACCCGGGTCGGCCCCCTCCACCACCAGCGACGCCCGGAGCTGGGCGGTGTTGAGGGCGGTCGTCCAGTCCGCGGTGAAGCTGAGCGCGAGCATCAGGGAGCCGGCGATCGCCGAGATCGCGATGATCGGCGCGGCGACCGCGGACGTCGTCCGGGCAGCTGCCCTCAGCTCGTCGCGCGCCATCCGAGCGGTGACGTGACGGCCGACGAACGGGCGGGCGAGCAGGGCCCCGAGGCGTGGGACCAGCGCCGGGCCGATCGCCAGGATGCCGACGACCGCGACCTGCGGCAGCACGATCGCGGCGATCAGCGCGAGGAGCGGCGGCAGGTCCGGGGCGAGCGCGAAGGTGACCAGCAGGGTCCCGAAGCAGAGCGCGGCGGCGAGGAGCGCCCCGACGGAGGGACGGGTGGGGACGACGGCCGCCTCCCGCAGCGCCGAGGCGGGCGAGGTCCGCGACGCGCGGCGCGAGGCACGCCGGGCCCCGAGGAGGGCGACCGTCGCCCCGCTGGGTGCCGCGAGGGCCCAGGTGGTCCACGAGCCGGGCGCGCTCAGGTGAAGGTCGGTGATGCCGAGGACGCGGACGCCCCACAGCACCCCCGGCACGGCGAGGGAGCCCAGCAGGCCCCCGGCGAGCGTGGCCGCGGTGGCGACGACCGCGGCCTCGCCCAGGAGCAGGCGGCGGACCTGTCGGGGCGTCGCCCCGATCAGCCGGAGCAGCCCCAGCTCGCGCTGGCGGGCGGCGACGACGAAGGAGAAGGTGCTGCCCACCACGAAGATCGCCATGAACATCGAGACGCCCGCCATGATGCCGAAGAGGCTGGCCAGCCCGTCGAGCTGCAGGCGTTGGGCGGCGGTGAGGCCCTCTCGGCTCGCGGTGGCGTCGGTCGCGGAGACCAGCGCGGTGGTCACGGCCAGGAGGGTGACCCCCAGGGCCAGCGCCACGAACGCGCCCAGGTAGCCCCGCCAGGTGGCGCGCGCGCTCTGCCAGGCCAGGGGGAGGATCACCGCTCGAGTCCGTTCATGGTGGTCGCGATCGCGTCCGCGCTCGCGTGCTCGAGGTGGCCGACGACGCGGCCGTCGGCCAGGAAGAGGACGGAGTCGGCGTACGAGGCGGCCACCGGGTCGTGGGTGACCATGACGACCGTCTGTCCGGCGTCCGCCACCGCCCGCAGGAGGGCGAGCACGTCCCGCCCGGTCCTGCGGTCGAGTGCCCCGGTGGGCTCGTCGGCGAAGAGCACCTCGGGCCTGGTGTGCAGGGCCCGGGCGATCGCCACGCGCTGCTGCTGGCCACCCGACAGCTGCGAGGGCCGGCGTCCGGCTTGCTCCGCCAGCCCCACCCCGGCGAGGGCGCGCAGCACGGCGGCGCGCTCCACCCGGACGCCCGCCAGCCGGGCGGGCAGGGCGACGTTGTCGAACGCCGTGAGGGCGTCGAGCAGGTTGTAGGCCTGGAAGACGAACCCCATCGACGTCCGGCGCAGGCGGGTCAGCTCGTTCTCCTTGAGCCGCCCCAGCGGTGTCCGGCCGATCACCACGTGACCGTCGGTGGGGCGTTCCAGGCCGGCGGCGACCTGGAGCAGGGTCGACTTGCCGGACCCCGACGGGCCCATGATCGCGGTGAAGGTGCCACGGTGGAACACGTGCGTCACGCCGTGCAGCGCCCGCACGCCCCCGGCCCGGGAGCCGTAGGTGTGGGCGATGCCGTCGAGCGTCACCGCGGGGGGCGCGGTGGTGAGGGTGCTGGTCATGGCTCCCACTGCACCAGCGCGCGGGCCGTGACACCCGGGCCTGCACGCCACACCGAGGTAGCGCACGCGCTATCCCACGCGGGGGCGCCGGACTCTAGGGTTGTGCCGATGACGAGGTATCCCGACGCCTGGACCGCGGTGCGCGGGCGCCCGGGGCGGTTCCTGCTCTCGGCGTGGCCGTGGCGGGCGCTCGCCTACTCCCTCGGCTCGGTCGTCGTCGGCCTGGCCTGGCTGCTGCTGGTCGCCCTGGTCCTGGGGGTCGGGCTGGCCACCCTGGTCCTGGTCGTCGGGTTCTTCGTCCTCGCCGCCGTGCCCGCCCTCGCGCGCCTGGCGGCCGTGCTGGAACGTCGGCGGCTCGGCCTGGTCCTCCCCGACGACCGATCCGGCGGGTGGGCCGCGCTACGCGTGGCGTTGTGGGGGGCGATGCGGGGGCAGCGAGACCGCCCCGTGGCGTGGGGAGAGATCGGCCACCTGGCGCTGCTCGCCACCCTCGGCTGGCTGGTCGGGCTCCTCGCCGCCGTCGTCGTCCTCGTGCCCGTCCTCCTGCTCCTCGCCCCCTGGCTCGCGGGGGTCGACGTGATCGACGTCGCCGGCTGGCGGATCGACTCCCCCCGCGAGATCTGGGCCGCACCGCTCCTCGGCGTCGTCCTCCTCGTCGTCGCGGCGTACGTCGTCACGTGGCTCGCCTGCGGTCACGCCGCGCTCGCCCGGCTGCTGCTCGATCCGCCGGGCGCCGAGCAGGCGGAGGCGGTCGCCGCCGTGCGCCGTTCCCGCAGCGGGCTGGTCGACGCCTTCGAGGCCGAACGCCGGCGGATCGAGCGCGACCTGCACGACGGCGTCCAGCAGCGGCTGCTCGCGCTCACGATGACCCTCGGGTCGGCCGAGCTCGAGGCCGAGGGACCGGCGCTCACGCTGATCAGGCAGGCACACGAGCAGGCCGAGCAGGCCCTCGCCGAGCTGCGCACCACCGTGCGCGGCATCCATCCGAGGGTGCTCACCGACCACGGCCTCACCGCGGCCGTCCACGAGATCGCCGACCGCTCGCCGGTGCCCGTCCACGTCGACCTCGCTCTGCAGGAGCGGCTGCCGGGAGCGGTCGAGGCGGCCGCCTACTTCTTCGTCAGCGAGGCGCTGACCAACGTCGTCCGCCACTCCGGAGCCGGGGCGGCGCAGGTCCACGCCTGGACGGAGGCGGGCGCGCTGGTGCTCAGCGTCAGCGACGACGGGAAGGGTGGTGCCGGGGCGAGGCCGGGCTCCGGGCTGGAAGGGCTCCGGCTGCGGGTCGATGCGATGGACGGCTCGCTGCGAATCACCAGCCCGCCCGGCGGCCCGACGACGGTGAGGATGACATGTCCGCTCCCGTAGTGCGCCCACTGACGGTCGTGGTGGCCGAGGACGAGGCCCTGCTCCGCGAAGGACTGGTGCGGATCCTGGAACGCGCGGGCCACCGGGTCCTCGCCGACGTCGCGGACGCCGACTCCCTGCTCGCGTTCGTGCAGCGCACCACCCCCGACCTGGTGGTCACCGACATCCGGATGCCCCCGACGCACACCGACGAGGGGCTGCGGGCCGCGATGGCGGTCCGGACGGAGCACCCCGGAACCGCCGTCATGGTGCTCTCGGCCTACATCGCCGACGCCTACGTCGCCGACCTGCTCGACTCGGCTCCCGGCGGAGGGATCGGCTACCTGCTGAAGGACCGGGTCGGGCACGTCCGCGACTTCCTCGAGAGCCTGGACCGGGTGGCCGCGGGCGGCACGGTCGTCGACCCCGAGGTGGTCCGTCAGCTCCTGCGCCGCAACCGCGCCGACGGACCCCTGGCCGCTCTCACCGCGCGTGAGCTCGAGGTGCTGGCGCTGATGGCCGAGGGCCACACCAACCAGGCCATCGCGGCCGGCCTCTTCGTCAGCGAGGCGGCCGTGCGCAAGCACATCG
This sequence comes from Nocardioides sp. Z22_16, assembly GCF_058134365.1. NCBI lineage: Bacteria > Bacillati > Actinomycetota > Actinomycetes > Propionibacteriales > Nocardioidaceae > Nocardioides > Nocardioides sp. Z22_16. Next base: position 615,370 of record NZ_JBYTTI010000003.1, on the reverse strand, counting down.
GCAACATCTTCGCCAAGCTGCCGGTCGATCCGGGCAGCGACCGGCGGGTGGCCGCCGTCCTCACCTACCTCCGCGGCTCGTGACGCCACCGGGCTCGCCCTGCCGGCCGCGGGGTGGGAGGGGCGTCCGCAGGGTTCGTGGGGCTTGCACGCCCCCACAACCCTGTGGTCCCCCGCCTGACCGGGGATCCACGCCATCCCCGCTCACCCCACCGGGGGCTCGGTCCTCTCCCGCACCTCGTCCTCGGTGACCCCGGGCGCCAGCTCGACGAGCCGCAGGCCCTCGGGCGTGACGTCGAGGACGCAGAGGTCGGTGATGATCCGCTGCACCACGCCGCGGCCGGTGTAGGGCAGCGAGCACTCCCGCACGATCTTGTAGGAGCCGTCGCGGGCCACGTGCTCCATCAGCACGATCACCCGCTTGGCGCCGTGGACCAGGTCCATCGCGCCGCCCATCCCCTTGACCATCTTGCCGGGGATCATCCAGTTGGCGATGTCGCCGGCGGCCGAGACCTGCATGGCGCCGAGGATGGCGGCGTCGATCTTGCCGCCGCGGATCATCCCGAACGAGGTCGCGGAGTCGAAGAACGACGCCCCGCGGCGCACGGTGACGGTCTCCTTGCCTGCGTTGATGAGGTCGGCGTCCTCCTCGCCCTCGACCGGGTAGGCGCCGACCCCGAGGATGCCGTTCTCCGACTGGAGCACCAGCTCGACGTCGTCGGCGACGTAGTTGGGGACCAGGGTCGGCAGGCCGATGCCCAGGTTGACGTAGGAGCCGTCGGTCAGCTCCGAGGCCGCGCGGGCGGCCATCTGCTCACGGGTCCAGCCGGTCGGCTCGGTCATCAGGCGTCCTCTCCGGCCGGACGCACGGTCCGCTTCTCGATCCGCTTCTCCGCGGCCTGCTCCGGGGTGAGCGCGACGACGCGCTGCACGTAGACCCCCGGGGTGTGCACGTCGTTGGGGTCCAGCTCGCCGGGCTCGACCAGGTGCTCCACCTCGGCGATGGTCACCCGCCCGCACATCGCGGCAAGCGGGTTGAAGTTGCGCGCGGAGTCGCGGTAGACGAGGTTGCCGTGCCGGTCGCCCTTCCAGGCGCGGACCAGCCCGAAGTCGGCGACGATCGCCTCCTCGAGCACGTAGTCGCGGCGCTCGCCGTAGAGCTCGAACTCCCGGGTCTCCTTGGGCGGGGAGGCGACCACCACGTTGCCGGAGTCGTCGTAGCGCCACGGCAGGCCGCCCTCGGCGACCTGGGTGCCGCCGCCGGTGGCGGTGAAGAACGCCGGGATGCCGGAGCCGCCCGCGCGCATCCGCTCGGCCAGCGTGCCCTGCGGGGTCAGCTCGACCTCGAGCTCCCCGGAGAGGTACTGCCGGGCGAACTCCTTGTTCTCCCCCACGTACGACGACACCATGCGCCGCAGCCGCTTCTGCGCGAGCAGGCGGCCCAGACCCCAGTCGTCGACGCCGCAGTTGTTGGAGACCGCCTCGAGGTCGTCCACCCCGGACTCCAGGAGCGCCTCGATCAGCACCGAGGGGATCCCGCAGAGCCCGAACCCGCCGACGGCGAGGGTGGCCCCGCTCGCGATGTCCGCCACCGCCTCCGCAGCGCTGACCACGACCTTGTCCATCGGCTCCTCCTGGTTCGCTGAGCGTTCGGTGCTCGTGCGATGCGACTGTGGGCCGATTCAATGCCCGGTCGCCCACGGCGTCAACGCCCGACCACCCTGCTGACGCGTATCTCTCGCTGAGCGGACCACTCTGCGCGGTAGCGTTCATCCAGTGGACACCCCGGCGCAGCACCGCCCCACCGCTCCGGCCGACGTGGTCGGCCGGACCGCGGCGCTGCTCAAGGCGGTCTCGGCGCACGAGCCGCACGGCACCGGGACCTCGGAGCTGGCGCGCGCCACCGGCCTGGCCCGCCCCACGGCGCACCGGCTCCTGGTCTCGCTGGCCGACCAGGGGCTGACCGAACGCGACCCCGGTTCCGGGCGGTGGGTGCTGGGACCCGAGCTCTACCTGCTGGGCGCCGCCGCCGCCGAGCGGTACGACGTGACCGCGCTGGCCCAGCCCGTCGTCCGGCGCCTCAGCGTGGCGACCGGCGAGAGCGCCTTCTTCTCCGTGCGCCGCGGCGACGAGACGGTCTGCCTGCTCCGCGAGGACGGCAGCTTCCCGATCCGCTCCCACGTGCTGCACGAGGGGATCCGGTTCCCCCTCGGGGTCGCCTCGGCGGGCCTGGCGATCCTCGCCCACCTGCCGGACCCCGACGTCGACGACTACCTGCGGCGCGCCGACCTGGTCCCCGCGTACGGCGAGCCGCACGCGGCCTCGCAGGTGCGCGAGCGCGTCGCCCGGACCAGGGCCGACGGGTGGGCGGTCAACCCCGGGCTCCTCGTCGAGGGCAGCTGGGGGATGGGCGCGGCCGTCTTCGACCCGCAGGACCGCCCGGCGTGGGCGCTCAGCCTGACCGGGATCGAGCGGCGCTTCTCCGCCGCGCGCCGGCGCGAGCTGGGAGCCCTGCTGCTGGAGGAGGCGCACGCCCTCACCCGGATCCTGCGGCGGTAGCGCCGCCAGCTGACCGGACCGACGGGTCGGTCGTCCACGCCCTGGTTCCGCACGACCCCGGACGACCCCCGCCTGCCTATCCTGCAGGGGTGAGCGACGAGAGCGTCTCCCCCGACTGGCCCGGTGTCGACCTGCACGTCGTGACGGGCAAGGGTGGCACCGGGAAGTCCACCGTGGCCGCGGCCCTGGCCCTGGCCCTGGCCTCCTCGGGTCGCCACGTCCTGCTCTGCGAGGTCGAGGGGCGCCAGGGCATCGCCCGGATGTTCGACGTCGACCCCCTGCCGTACGCCGAGACCCGGGTCGCCCGCGGCCTCGCCGACAGCAGGGGCCGCGCCGGAGCGGTCCACGCGCTGCACATCGATGCCGAGGCCGCGCTCCTGGAGTACCTGGCGATGTACTACAAGCTCGGCCGCGCCGGCCGGGCGCTGGACCGGTTCGGGGTGATCGAGTTCGCCACCACCATCGCGCCGGGGGTGCGCGACGTGCTGCTGACCGGCAAGGTCTACGAGGCCGTCCAGCGCAACGCCCGGAGCAAGGGCGCGGTGACCTACGACGCCGTGGTGCTGGACGCGCCGCCCACCGGCCGGATCACCCAGTTCCTCAACGTCAACGGCGAGCTCGCCGGGCTGGCCAAGGTCGGCCCCATCAAGAGCCAGGCCGACACCGTGATGACCCTCTTCCGCTCGCCACGCACCGCGGTGCACCTGGTCACCCTGCTGGAGGAGATGCCCGTCCAGGAGACGGCGGACGGGATCGCCGAGCTCCGCAGGGCCGACCTGCCGGTGGGCGGGATCGTGGTCAACCTGGTGCGCTCCCGCGACCTCGACGACGAGGCCCTCTCCGCCGCCGCGCGCGGCGCGCTGGACACCGCCCGGATCGCCGACGACCTGCGCGAGTCCGGGGTCGAGGACGACGACCTCGACGCCCTGGTCGACGAGCTGGCCGTGGAGGCCCACGAGCACGCCGCCCGCCGCGACCTCGAGGAGAGCCAGCGCAAGCTGGTGACCGACCTCGACCGGCCGACGTACGAGCTGCCCCTGCTCGCCGGGGGCGTGGACCTGGGCGGGCTCTACGAGCTCGCCGCCTGCCTCAAGGAACAGGGGATGGGACGATGAGCGAGCGACGCACCCGGGTCGGCCCGCTGGCCGCCCACCCCATCGACGCCCCGGTGCTGGACGTCGACGCCCTCCTCGACGACCCGGCGATCGGCATCCTGGTCTGCTGCGGGTCGGGCGGGGTCGGCAAGACGACCACCTCCGCGGCGCTGGCGCTGCGGGCGGCCGAACGGGGCCGCAAGGTCGTGGTGCTGACCATCGACCCGGCCCGGCGGCTCGCCCAGGCGATGGGGGTCGAGAAGCTCGACAACACCCCGCGGCCGGTGCCGACCGTGCAGGGCAGCGGCTCCCTCGACGCGATGATGCTCGACATGAAGCGCACCTTCGACGAGGTGGTGAGCAGCCAGGCCACCCCCGAGAAGGCCAGGCAGATCCTGGAGAACCCCTTCTACCAGGCCCTGTCCAGCTCCTTCGCCGGCACCCAGGAGTACATGGCGATGGAGAAGCTCGGCCAGATCTACCGGAAGGCCGAGGCCGACGGCTCCTACGACCTGATCGTGGTCGACACCCCGCCCTCGCGCTCCGCGCTGGACTTCCTCGACGCCCCGGAGCGGCTCTCCAGCTTCCTCGACGGCCGCTTCATCCGGCTGTTGACGGCCCCCGCGCGGGGCCCGGCCCGGCTGATGTCGGCGGGCGTGGGCGTGATGACCGGGGCGCTCACCAAGATCCTCGGCACCCAGGTGCTGCGCGACATGCAGATCTTCGTCGCGGCCTTCGACACCCTCTTCGGGGGGTTCCGGGCCCGCGCGGAGAAGACCTTCGCCCTCCTGCAGGACGACCGGACGGCGTTCCTGGTGGTGGCCGCCCCCGAGGAGGACGCGCTGCGCGAGGCCGCCTACTTCGTCGAGCGGCTCAGCGAGGACGACATGCCGTTGGCCGGGCTCGTCGTCAACCGGGCGAGCCCGGCGACCAGCACCACGCTGACGGCCGAGGAGGCCGGCGCCGCCGCCGACCGGCTGCGCCGCTCCGACCAGGGGTCGCTGACCGCCGGCCTGCTGCGGCTCCATGCCGACCGGCTGGCGATGGTGGACCGGGAGCGGCGTCTGGTGACGCGCTTCGCGGCCGCCCACCCGACCGTGCCGGCCGTGGTGGTCCGGGCGCTGCCGACCGACGTGCACGACCTGGACGGCCTGCGGCGGATCGGGGACCTGCTCGCCGGCGAGGAGTGAGGGACGCCCCTCACTCCCGCGAGCTCAGACGTCGACGGACGCGGTGAGGGGAGACGCCGTACGGGTGTGCTCCTCGCGGGCGCTCTCGAGCACGTTGCGCCAGCTGGCACCGGGCCGGCGGCGGAGGAGGGCGCGGCGCTCACGCTCGGTCATGCCGCCCCAGACGCCCCACTCGATCTGGTTGTCCAAGGCCTCGGCGAGGCACTCGGTGCGCACGGGGCAGCCGTTGCACAGCTGCTTGGCCTTGTTCTGCTCGGCGCCGCGCACGAACAGCTGGTCGGGGGCTGAATCCCGACATGCTGCCTTCGACGTCCAGTCCTCGACCCACATGATTTACTCCCCAGATCCTCAATATGCGGGTGGACATCCCCATGAAGTCCACTCACGCTTTGTGACCTGTAGTAAAGGTATGGACCAGCGCCCTCGCTAGCCAGACTCGTATGGTCCACTTCGACTAGTCATCTGGGACTAGTCCCGTCGGGACCTGCGGCCGGTCGTCCTGTGCCCAGGCCGCCCCCGGGGGTCGTCGCGGAGGTAGGCGGGAGCCCGGCCCTCCCGTACATTGGAGCACATGTCTCAGCCTGCCCCGGAGTCCGCCGAGGGCGACCCGCGCACCGGTCGCGTCCTGTCCCACCTGGGGGTGATGGCCGCGGTCGCCGTCGTCATCGGCCTCCTCACCGCCGGTCTCGTGCTGCCCTTCGCGGCGGTGCTCGGGTCGGCTAGCGAGGACGTCTCCCGCGGCATCGACGAGCTGCCCGCCGAGCTCGAGGCCAAGCCACTGGCCCAGAAGACGTCGGTCTACGACATCAACGGCAACCTCATCGCCTCCCTCTACGACGAGAACCGGATCACCGTCGGGCTCGACCAGATCTCGCGGAAGATGGTCGAGGCGATCGTCGCCATCGAGGACTACCGCTACTTCGAGCACGGCGCCCTCGACCTCAAGGGCACGCTGCGCGCCCTGATCACCAACCAGGCCAGCGCCGGGGTGGTGCAGGGCGGCTCCTCGATCACCCAGCAGATGGTCAAGCTCACCCTGGTCGACCAGGCGGAGGACAAGGAGGAGGCCGACGCGGCCACCGACGAGACCTACGCGCGGAAGTTCAAGGAGCTGCGCTACGCCATCGCGTTCGAGCAGAACTACTCCAAGGAGTGGATCCTCGAGCGCTACCTCAACATCGCCTACTACGGCGACGGCGCCTACGGCATCCAGGCCGCGGCCAAGCACTTCTTCAACAAGAACGCCAAGCAGCTCAACCTCAAGCAGGCCGCCACCCTGGCCGGTCTGGTGAAGAACCCCACCGGCTACGACCCGACCAACTACCCGGAGCGGGCGCTGTCGCGTCGCAACGTGGTGCTCGACCGGATGGCCGAGCTCAACGTGATCCCGGCGGAGAAGGCCGAGAAGATCAAGGGCCAGAAGCTGGGCCTCGACATCCAGCCGGCTGCGAACGGGTGCGTCAACTCCCCGGCCCCGTTCTACTGCGACTACGTGGTCAAGTACCTGCTCGAGGACCGCTCCCTGGGCAAGACCAAGGCGGACCGCGAGCGCCTGATCAAGTCCGGCGGGCTCTCCATCCGCACCACCCTGGACCTGGACTTCCAGAAGGCGGCCGACGAGTCGGTCCAGAGCCACGTCTACCCGACCGACAACGCCATCGGCGGCCTGGCCATGGTCGAGCCGCGCACCGGCAACGTGAAGGCCCTGGCCCAGTCGCGGCCGATGGGGGCCAACCGGAAGGCCGGCCAGACCTACCTCAACTACGTGGTCCCCGAGGAGTACGGCGACTCCCGAGGGTTCCAGGCGGGCTCGACGTTCAAGGTGTTCGTCCTCGCCGCCGCCCTCAAGCAGGGCATCTCGCTGACCCAGTCGTTCAACTCGCCGCCGTCGATGACGTTCCGGCGCGAGGACTTCATCGACTGCGACGACAAGCCCTACGACTACGGCCCCTGGACGGTGGGCAACTCCACCACGTCGGGTGTCAAGAACATGTACACCGGCACCCGGGAGTCGGTGAACACCTTCTACGTGCAGCTGATCCGGGAGACCGGGATCTGCGAGCCCTTCAACCTGGCCAAGCAGATGGGCATCCGGCTGACCAACCCCGAGGGCGACGAGAACGGCTTCGGCGCCGAGCGCGTCGCCTCCTTCACCCTGGGCATCCCCAGCACCAGCCCGCTGGAGATGGCGGAGGCCTACGCGACCTTCGCCGGCCGCGGTCTGCACTGCGACTCCCGCCCGGTCAGTGCGATCGAGGACGCCCAGGGCAACCTGCTCAAGGAGTACCCGGAGAAGTGCCAGCAGGTGCTCCCCGGCGCGGTCGCCGACGCCGTCAACGACGTGCTGCGAGGCGTGATCGAGCCGGGCGGCTTCGGCGCCGCGCTCACGCCGGGCCAGCCCGCCGCCGGCAAGACCGGGACGATCAACGGCAACATGGCCGTCTGGTTCGTCGGCTACACCCCCAACCTCGCCACCGCCGCGATGATCGCGGGCGCCAACGAGGTCGGGCACTGGGTCACCCTCAACGGCCAGCTCGTCGGCGGCAGCTACATCAGCTCCGCCTCCGGCTCCGGCAACGCCGGACCCATCTGGGGTGACGCCATGCGGACGGTGGCCCCGGCCCTGGCCGACGAGGACTTCCAGCGGCCGGACTCCACGCAGATCGCCGGCGTGCTCACCTCCGTCCCCGACGTGGTCGGGATGCCGGTCGCCGAGGCGGAGGCAGCGCTGCGTGCCGCGGGCTTCAACCCGTCGCTGGGCGGCTACCTCAACTCCGAGGTCCCGGACGGCTCGGTGGCCGCGACGACACCCGAGAGCGGCTCCCAGCTGAGCGCCGGGGACACGGTCGTCTACCACCCCTCGACCGGCTTCGTCCCGGAGCCGCCGAAGAAGAAAAAGAAGAAGAAGGGGCGCCGCGGCCGCGGCTGACCGGCCTCAGCCGAGCTGGCGCCGCACCTCGGCGGCGACCACGCCGCCGTCGGCGCGTCCCTTCGTCTGCGCCTGCACCCGGCCCATGACCTGGCCCATGGCGCGCATCCCCTGCTCGGCCGCACCGGTCTCGGCGATGACGGAAGCCACCAGGTCGGCGATCTCCTGCTCGGTCAGCGGGGTCGGCAGGTAGTCGGCGAGCACCTCGGCCTCCGCCCGCTCCTTGGCCGCCTGCTCGGGACGGTCACCGTCCTCGAAGGCGACCGCGGCCTCGCGCCGCTTCTTCGCCTCGCTGCTCAGCACGCCGATCACGTCGTCGTCGGAGAGCTCGCGGTGCGCCTTGCCGGCGACCTCCGCGTTGGTGATCGCGGTCAGCACCATCCGCAGGGTGGAGGAGCGCAGCTCGTCGCGTGCCTTGATCGCGGTGGTCAGGTCGGCGCGGAGGCGGTCCTTGAGAGTGCTCATGACCCCAGTGTGGCAGCCTAGGCGCGGTGACCCCCAGCGAGATCCTCTCCCGCACCGCCGGCCTCGGAGTGGCGGCCGGCGCCGGCCTCACCGCGTACGCCGCCTGGGAGGCGCGCGCCTACACGCTCCGTGAGCTCGAGGTCCGGGTGCTGCCCGCCGGCCACGGCCCGTTGCGGCTCCTCCACCTCTCCGACATCCACATGACCCCGGACCAGCGCCGCAAGCAGGAGTGGCTGGCCTCCCTCGCCGACCTGGCGCCGGACCTGGTGATCAACACCGGGGACAACCTCGCCCACCGGCGCGCGGTGCCGGTCGTCCTCGACGCGCTGGGCGGGCTGCTGGACGTGCCGGGCGCCTACGTCCTGGGCTCGAACGACTACTTCTCGCCCACCCTGCGCAACCCGCTGCGCTACCTGCTGCCAGACGACGGGACCCGTCACACCGACGTCCCGCAGCTGCCGTGGCCGGAGCTGAAGTCGGCGTTCGACGCCTCGGGCTGGCTCGACCTCACCAACGGCTTCGGTGCGCTCGAGGTGGCCGGCACCCGGATCGCGTTCGCCGGTGTCGACGACCCCCACCTGGGCTACGACGACCTGGACCGGGTCTCGGGGCCGGCCGACGCCCACGCCGACCTGCGGCTGGCGGTCTGCCACGCGCCCTACCTGCGGGTCCTCGACCAGTTCGCCGCCGACGGCTACGACGCGATCATCGCCGGCCACACGCACGGCGGCCAGGTCTGCCTGCCCGGCGGCCGGGCGCTGACCACCAACTGCGACCTGGAGCCCGAGCGGGCCCGCGGGCTCCACCGCCACCCCGCGGAGTCGGTCGACGGCGACCCGGGCTCGTCCTGGCTGCACGTCTCGGCGGGGCTGGGCACCAACCCCTACGTCCGGCTGCGGGTCGCCTGCCGGCCGGAGGCGACGCTGATCACGCTGCTTCCCCGCCTCTGAGCGCCCACTCCCAGGACCCGATTTCGGCACGCCCCGGGCGCTCCGCTATGCTCGCGTTGCTCGTGAGCAGTCGTGCCTCGCACGGTGACGCCCACGATCGGGCTGTGGCGCAGCTTGGTAGCGCGCCTCGTTCGGGACGAGGAGGCCGCAGGTTCAAATCCTGTCAGCCCGACAGAGTTTTCCCGGCAGCAGGCTCCCGGATCCACCCAGTGGGTCCGGGAGCCTTCTGCATTTCTCCACCCACATGTCTGCACGCTCGGTGACGGGAAGCAGAAGCACCGTCCCCGGCACGGGAACGGTGCTTCTGCTTCCCCTCGCGAGAGGGGGTGGGCTCAGCGAGCGGCGGCGATGATCTCCGCGAGCTGCACGGTGTTGAGGGCGGCGCCCTTGCGCAGGTTGTCGCTGCTGATGAAGAGCGCGAGGCCGCGGTTGCCGTCCACGCCCTCGTCCTGCCGGATGCGGCCGACGTACGACGGGTCCTGGCCGGCAGCCTTCCGCGGGGTCGGGATCTCCTCCAGGGAGACCCCGGGGGCGTCGGCGAGCAGCTTGCGGGCGGCGTCGGCGGTCAGCTCGGAGCCGAACTCGGCGTTGACCGCGAGCGAGTGGCCGGTGAAGACCGGGACCCGGACGCAGATGCCGGAGACCTTCAGGTCGGGGAGCCCCAGGATCTTGCGGGACTCGTGGCGCAGCTTCTGCTCCTCGTCGGTCTCGTTGAGGCCGTCGTCCACGATCGAGCCTGCCAGCGGCAGCACGTTGTAGGCGATGGGCTCGACGTACGGCCCGGCGTCCCCGGCCGGCACGGCCGTGCCGTCGTAGGCCAGCCCGCGTGCGTCCCCGGCGTTCTCCACACCGGAGGCGAGGGTCTCCACGCCGGCGACACCGGAGCCGGAGACCGCCTGGTAGGTGGAGACCACGAGGCGCTTGAGCTCGGCCGCGTCGTGCAGCACCTTCAGGACCGGCATGGCGGCCATCGTGGTGCAGTTCGGGTTGGCGACGATGCCGCGGCCGGCGGCGATCACCTCGTCCATCGCCTCCGGGTTGACCTCGGAGACCACCAGGGGGATCTCCGGGATCTTGCGGAAGGCGGAGGAGTTGTCGATGACGATGACGCCGGCGTCGACGAACCGCTGCGCCTGGGCGCGGGAGGTGGTGGCCCCCGCCGAGAAGAGGGCGATGTCGAGCCCGGTCGGGTCGGCGGTGGCCGCGTCCTCGACGACGATCTCCTCGCCGCGGAAGGGCAGCACCTTGCCGGCGGAGCGGGCGGAGGCGAAGAACCGGACCTGGGTGGCGGGGAAGTCGCGCTCCTCGAGGATCTGGCGCATCGCCACCCCCACCTGGCCGGTCGCGCCGACGATGCCGAGGCTGGTCATCGGCCGGTCCCGCCGTAGACGACGGCCTCGACCTCGTCGGCGTCCAGGTCGAACGCCGTGTGCGTGGCGCGGACCGCGTCGTCGACGTCCGCCTCGGCCACGATCACCGAGATCCGGATCTCGGAGGTGGAGATCATGTCGATGTTGACGCCGGCCCCGGCCAGCGAGCCGAAGAACTTCGAGGTGATCCCCGGGTGCGAGCGCATCCCGGCGCCGATCAGCGAGACCTTGCCGATCCGGTCGTCGTAGAGGAGCTTCTCGTAGCCGACCTCGGCCTGGATCCGCGCCAGGGCGGCCATCGCGGTCTGCCCGTCGGTGCGGGGCAGCGTGAAGGAGATGTCGGTCAGCCCCGTCGCCACGGCGGAGACGTTCTGCACGATCATGTCCAGGTTGGTCTGCGCGTCGGCGAGCGCCTCGAAGATCCGCGCCGCCTCGCCCACCTTGTCGGGCACGCCGACGACCGTGATCTTGGCCTCGCTCCGGTCGTGGGCCACTCCGGCGATGATGGGCTGTTCCATGGTGCCTCCCTCACTGGGGTCGTCCACGACCCAGGTGCCTTGCAGTTGGCTGAACGACGAGCGGACGTGGATGGGGATGCCGTGCCGGCGGCCGTACTCGACGCAGCGCAGGTGCAGGATCTTCGCCCCGCACGCGGCCAGCTCGAGCATCTCCTCGTAGGAGACCTTGGCGAGCTTCCGGGCCGTCCTGACGATCCGCGGGTCGGCGGTGAAGACACCGTCGACATCGGTGTAGATCTCGCAGACGTCGGCGCCCAGCGCGGCGGCCAGGGCCACCGCGGTGGTGTCGGTGCCGCCGCGGCCCAGGGTGGTGATCTCCTTGGTGTCCGCGCTCACGCCCTGGAACCCCGCCACGATGACGATGTGGCCCTCGGCCAGGGCGGCGGTGATGCGGCCGGGCGTGACGTCGATGATCTTGGCCTTGCCGTGGACCGCGTCGGTGATGACGCCGGCCTGCGACCCGGTGAACGAGCGGGCGGTGTAGCCCAGGTCGGAGATCGCCATCGCCACCACGGCCATGGAGATCCGCTCGCCGGCGGTGAGCAGCATGTCCATCTCACGGGCGGGCGGCAGCGGAGAGACCTCGTGGGCGAGGTCGATCAGCTCGTCGGTCTTGTCGCCCATGGCGGAGACGGCCACGACCACGTCGTGCCCGGCCTTCTTCATCTCGACGATCCGTCGCGCGACCCGCTTGACGGCGTCGGCGTCGGAAAGCGAGGAGCCGCCGTACTTCTGCACGACAATGCCCACGCCACACCCCTTGCTCGATCGACTGCACCTGACCCGGTCGACCGTGCCGACCAAGGATCCAGTCTAACTTCCGCCCATCGCGTCGGATTCCAACATCTCATTCGCCGCCGTCAGCTGCTCGTCCTCGCCGGAGAACTCCACGTCGAGCCGGTCGTGGTGCACCACCGACCAGAGCGCGTTGAGCGCCGCGCCGGCCAGGTTGCCCCAGGAGGAGACGTAGGAGAACTGCCACCACCACAGCGCCTCGGTCAGGTTGCCGGCGGCGTAGTGACGCAGCCCGTTGGCCAGGTCGGTGGCGACGCTGGTGAGGTCGTCGGAGAGCTGGCTGGTCACCACCTCCGGCTGGTACGGGTCGTTCACGAAGCTGTAGGTGTCGACCGGTCCGAGGGTGCGGGCCAGTCCCAGCCGCAGCGGGTCCACGTCGGGCTCGGGCCCCACGTCGGGCTGGTACTCAGCCCGGGGGCGGAAGTCCACCTGCGCGCCCAGCCGGGCACCGGCCAGGGAGATCTGTGCGGTCTCGAGCAGCAGCAGCGGGATCGCCCGGCTGCCGTCCTCCTCCGCCGCGACCGCCTGCACGGCGACCAGGAAGGTCTCGACCTGGTCGGCGATCTGTCCCGCGAACTCCTCCAGGTCGCCGGTGACCGGTGTCGGGGCGCCGGCGAGCCCGGTGGTCGAGGTCGTCTCAGTCATCAGCTGACCGCCTTCCCGCGAACGCCCTGCCCAAGGTGACCTCGTCGGCGTACTCCAGGTCACCACCCACTGGCAGTCCACTCGCAAGTCGCGTCACGCGCAACCCCATCGGCTTGAGCATCCGGGTCAGGTAGGTGGCGGTCGCCTCGCCCTCCAGGTTGGGGTCGGTGGCGAGGATCACCTCCTGGACGGTGCCGTCGGCGAGGCGCACCATCAGCTCGCGGATCCGGAGCTGGTCGGGGCCGATCCCGTCGATCGGTGAGATCGCGCCGCCCAGCACGTGGTAGCGGCCCCGGAACTCGCGGGTCCGCTCGATCGCCACCACGTCCTTGTACTCCTCCACGCAGCAGAGCACCGAGGGGTCGCGCCGCGGGTCGCGGCAGATCCGGCACTGCTCGTCCTGGGAGACGTTGAAGCAGATGGAGCAGAACTTCACCTTGGCCTTGACCTCGATGAGGACGTCGGCGAGCCGACGCACGTCGGCAGGCTCGGCCTGGAGCAGGTGGAACGCGATCCGCTGGGCACTCTTGGGACCGACACCCGGCAGCCGACCGAGCTCGTCGATCAGGTCCTGGACGACACCTTCATACAAAGGGAGTCAGCCCAGTCCGGGGATGCCGCCGCCGGCCAGCGGTCCGAGCGCCTCCCCCGCGATCGCGTCGGCCTTGGCCTTGGCGTCACGGAAGGCGGCCACGATCATGTCGCCGAGGTCCTCGAGCTCGTCGGACTCGTTGCCGTCGAACTCGCCGGCCTTGATCGCGACCGCGACCAGCTCGCCGGCGCCGCTGAGCGTCACGGTGACGGCGCCGCCGGCGACCGTGCCGTCGACGCGCACCTCCTGGAGCCGCTCCTGGGCGGAGGCGAGCTGCTCCTGCATCTGCTGGGCCTGGGCGAGCAGGGCGTTCATGTCGAAGCCGCCGGCCCCGCCGAGGGCGTCGAAGGGGTTCTGGGTCATCGGGTGGTCCTCGTTCCGGGTGTGGGGGTGGGACGATACGCGGTCTCTTGGAGCACGGTCATCGGTGCTCGATCTCCTCGATCACCTCGGCACCCAGGGTGCGGCGCAGCAGCTCGGCGCTGTCGAGGCCCTGGGAGTCGGCGTCGGGGTCGTCGGGGTGCGCCGCCGCATCGGCGAGGGCGCGCTGGTCGGTGTCGGGCCGTGGGCGGCCGCCCGTGCGGGTCTGCTGGATCGCCCCCCGCGCGGCGGCCAGCCCCTGGGGGTCGACCGCGGGCGACGCGGGCTGCTCCCCCGGGGCCTGAGGCTCGGGCGCCGGGGCCGACTGCGCCGACTGCGGCGATGCGGCGGGCTCGGCCGGCGGCCGGCTCTCGATGGCGGGCTCCCGCACCACGTGGGAGGCGGCGGTGGCGCCGGAGGGCAGCGCCCCCGGGTCGACGACGCAGTCGATGCGCCACTCGACCCCGACCGCGTCGATCGCGGCCTGGCGCAGGATCTCGTCGTTGCCGCCGGCGACGAAGGAGTCCCGGGCGCCCGGGTTGTTGAAGCCCACGGTGAGGGTCCGGTCGTCGACGCCGGTGACCTGGGCGTTCTGGGTGAGCAGGATCCAGGCCAGCCGTCGGCGTCCCTTCACCGCCTCCACCACGTCGGGCCACAGGCGGCGCACGTCGACCAGCGAGAGCCCGCCGGAGGGGGCGCCCGGCGGAGCCGTGGGCGTGTCGCTGGGCTGGGAGGGAGCGGGAGGCGCCGGGGGCGCGGCGGCCGGGGGCGGGGTGGCGGCCGACCCTGGCTCAGCCGGCGTGGGCCAGTCGGGTTGCTCCCAGCCCGTCGGCTCGGCCTGCCCCTGCGCCTCGGGCGGCGCCTGCGGGGCCGGCGGCTGCTGGGCGGGTGCCTGCGCGGCCGGCGGCTGCTGGGCGGGTGCCTGCGCGACCGGTGCCTGCGCCTGCGGCACGGGCTGGGCCGGCGGCTGCTGGGCGGGGGCCTGCGTCGGCGCGGTCGGCGGGGTGGCGGGCGCGGTCCGCTCCGGAGGGAGGACGGGCTGCGCGGAGAGCGCCGCGGCGGGGGTGCCGGGGCCCACGATGGCGAAGCGCTTCTCCAGCCGGTCCAGGCGGGCCAGGACCCCCTCGGTGCCGTGGTCGGCGCCGGGGAGGAGCACCCGGGCGCAGATGAGCTCGAGCAGCAGGCGTGGGGAGATCGCGCCCTTCATGTCCATCAGCCCGCTGGCGACCAGGTCGGCGGCGCGTGAGAGGTCGGCGCCGCCGAAGCGGGCCGCCTGGGCCACCAGCCGCTCGCCCTGGTCCTGGGAGACGTCGATCAGGCCGGTGACGGGGGCGTCCGGCACCGCGGCGACGATCACCAGGTCACGCAGGCGGCGCAGCAGGTCCTCGGCGAAGCGACGCGGGTCCTGGCCGGACTCGATCACCTTGTCGACCACGCCGAAGACGGCGGCACCGTCGGCGGCGGCGAAGGCGTCCACCACCTCGTCGAGCAGGGTGTCGGGAGTGAAGCCGAGCAGGTTGACCGCGAGCTGGTGGGTGACGCCCTCGGGACCGGAGCCGCCGATCAGCTGGTCGAGCACCGAGAGGGTGTCGCGCGCCGAGCCCGCGCCCGCCCGCACCACCAGCGGCACGGCGGCGGCCTCGATCGCCACCCCCTCGCGCTGGCAGAGCTCGACGACGTAGTCGGCGAGCATCCGCGGCGGGATCAGCCGGAACGGGTAGTGGTGGGTGCGGGAGCGGATGGTCGCGATGACCTTCTCCGGCTCGGTGGTGGCGAAGATGAAGCGCAGGTGGGGAGGCGGCTCCTCCACCAGCTTGAGCAGGGCGTTGAAGCCCTGGTTGGAGACCATGTGGGCCTCGTCGATGATGTAGATCTTGTAGCGGTCGCGCACCGGCGCGAAGAAGGCCTTCTCGCGCAGGTCGCGCGCGTCGTCGACACCGCCGTGGGAGGCCGCGTCGATCTCGATCACGTCGATCGAGCCGCTCCCCCCGGTGGCCAGCTCGCGGCAGCTGTCGCAGGTGCCGCACGGCTCGGCCACCGGCGCCGCCGCACAGTTGAGGGTGCGCGCCAGGATCCGGGCCGAGGTCGTCTTGCCGCAGCCGCGCGGACCGGAGAAGAGGTAGGCGTGGTTGACCCGGTCCCCCGCGAGGGCGTTGCGCAGCGGCTCGGTGACGTGGTCCTGGCCGATGACCTGGGCGAACGTCTCCGGCCGGTAGCGGCGGTAGAGCGCGAGGGGTGAGTCCACGCCTGAACCCTAACCACCAGGGACGACAGGGACCACCGCGGAGGCCGCCGAGGAGAGGCGGGGCCCGGGCCGGCTTCCGCCGGGGACGCAAAGGCCCCCCGTGCACCCGACAGAGCCCCTCTGCCCTTGCTGCCTTCCGGCCCTGGGGGATTCGAGGAGATGCCGCCGCACGGGGGGTTGCCGCAGAGTCTAGGTGAACCGGAGGCACGGCGACAAAGCGGGCCGCGCCGCCGTCCCACCGGTCGGCACCGGACCGGCAGGCGGGAGGCGATTTCCCGGCACCGGCCGGGTGCAGGTAGCCTCCTCCGCGGAGGATTCGCCTAGTGGCCTATGGCGCTCGCTTGGAAAGCGGGTTGGGTTAACAGCCCTCAGGGGTTCGAATCCCCTATCCTCCGCCGCTGGTCTCCTTGAGACCGACAGCAGGCCGGACCCCTCGGGTCCGGCCTGCTCTGCATTTCGGGGGGCGGCGCCGCCCTCCCGCGCCACCCGGGGTCTCGTCCCGACCGCCGCTTGGTTGCATTGTTCTAGTACGATGCGAACTATGTTGATCCGATTGGACCCGTCGAGCCCGGCCGGCCTGGCCGAGCAGATCGCCGGGCAGGTACGGGCGGCGATCGCGTCCGGGGCCCTCGCCCCAGGTGAGCGGCTCCCCGCGGCGCGCGAGCTCGCGAAGGGGCTGGCGGTCAACATGCACACCGTGCTGCGCGCCTACGCGACACTGCGCGACGAGGGCCTGCTCGACATCCGCCGCGGTCGCGGCGTCCACGTCCGCAGCGACCCGGCCCCGGGCGACGCCGCCGGCCGCGCGCAGCTCCAGCAGCAGATCCACGAGCTGGTGCGGGCCGCGTCGCGCCTGGGGATGACCCGTGACCAGCTCGCCGACGAGATCAGGAAGGCCCTCCCATGACCACCACCGCCCGGATCGCCGCCGCGGCCACCCTCCTGCTGGCCGCGCCGGTCCTCGTCCTGCTCCTCTGGCTCGGGTACGCCGACTCGGTGCCGGATCCGCTGCCGCGGCACTGGAACGCCGCGGGCGAGGTCGACGGCACCTCCTCCCTCCTGGCGCTGACCCTGCTGTCGGCCGTGGTCTCCACCGCCGGCGGCCTCGTCGGAGCGGCGGCACTCGCCGGGCGCGCCCACCTGACGATCGCGCCGGAGGTCGCCCTCGGCGCCGGGTGGGTGGCGTGGCTCGTGACGAGCGTCTACCTCACGGTGATGGTCAACGCGGCCGGTGCCGCCTCGGCCGACGAGGTGAGCCTGGGACACGCCTGGGTCGCGGTGGTCGCGCTCCTCCCGACCGCGGCCGCCTGGCTGCTCTGGCGCCTGGCGCGGGGCACCGCGGCCCAGCGCCCGGCTCCTCCCGCCGCCCCCTCGAGCCTCGAGATCTCCGACGGGGAGCGGGTGGTGTGGGTCGGGCGGGCCTCCTCCCCGGCGCTGCTGCTGGTCGCGGCGGTGCTGGTCGCGGCCGGCGCCGTGGCTGCGGCCCGGTTCGCGCAGCAAGGGCTGGTCCTGGTGGGCGTCGGTCTGCTGCTGGCCCTGATGCACACGCTGACGGTCCGCGTCGATCGTGAGGCCGTCACGGTGCGCTGGGGGCCGCTCCCGTTCCCGCGACACCGCCTGCCCCTGGAGACCATCGCGTCCGCCCGGGCCGAGCACGTCGAGCCGGTGCGCTGGGGCGGCTGGGGCTACCGGGTCAGCACCCGCGGCCGGGCCGCCGTCGTACGCCGCGGTCCCGGGCTGGTGCTGTCGCTGCGAGGGGGTCGCGAGTTCGCGGCCACGGTCGACCGGCCCGACGGCGCCGCCGACCTCGTCAACGCCCTGGTGACCACCGGCCCGCGGGCGACCGGGGACGCGCACTAGGCTCGCCCAATGGCCCGTTCCGACTCCCCCAAGCTCGCGGTGCTCATCGACGCCGACAACACCACCCCGACGATCGTCGAGTCGCTGCTCGTCGAGATCGCGAAGTACGGGACAGCCACCGTCCGTCGCGCCTACGGCGACTGGACGACGCCGCGGCTCGCCGGGTGGAAGGACGCCAACAACTCCCACGCGATCCAGCCGATGCAGCAGTTCAGCTACACCACGGGCAAGAACGCCACCGACAGCGCGCTGATCATCGACGCGATGGACCTGCTCTACACCGGCAACCTGGACGGCTTCTGCCTGGTCTCCTCCGACTCCGACTTCACCAAGCTCGCCTCACGGCTGCGCGAGTCCGGGATGACCGTCTACGGGTTCGGGGAGAAGAAGACCCCCAAGCCGCTCGTCGCGGCCTGCGACAAGTTCGTCTACCTCGACGTGCTCCGCTCCTCCGACCGCAACGGGGACGCCGTCCCCGGCGACACGGTCGACGCCGACGAGGCCGAGCACCACCCGGAGACCGGCGCCTCCCGCGGCGGCACCCCCCGCCGCCGGAGCACCGGCCAGGAGCTGCGCAGCGACGCCCAGCTGGTCCGCTGGCTGCGCGACGCCATCTCCGCCAGCTCCGACGACGACGGGTGGGCGCACCTCGGCGGTGTCGGGTCGCACGTCGCCAAGCAGGCGCCCGACTTCGACTCCCGCAACTGGGGCTACGCCAAGCTGGTCGACCTGGTCACCGAGATCGGGCTCTTCGACGTCGAGCGGCCGCCCGGCCAGCAGGTGCGGATCCGGGAGAAGTCCAAGGGCGGAGCCAAGGCCGAGCCGGCCAAGCCGGCCCGCAGGACGCGGACCACCAAGGCGAGCAAGGAGGCCCAGGAGGAGAAGGAGACGACCAAGACCGCTCCCCCCGCCACTCGGCGCACCGCGAAGAAGGCGAGCCCCGCCGCCGAGAAGCCCGCCACCGAGAAGCCGGCCGCCGAGAAGCCCGCGCCCGAGAAGAAGGCCGAGCCCGTCGAGCCGCCGGCTCCGGTCGTCACGAAGACCACCAGGAGCGCCCGCAAGAGGGTGTCGGAGCCCTCGGCCTGACGGGAGCGGGACGTCCCGCTACTTCGAGGGCTCGGGGACGTCGACGTCCTGGCACTTGATCTTCGGGTTCACCCCGGCGTAGTTCAGCGGACCGGCAACGATCGTCAGCGCCGTGTCCCCCAGCGACTTGCAGCTCACGTCCCGGTCGTCGCCGAAGTAGCCGCGCTGCCAGGCGGCCGCGACACCGATCACCAGCCAGATGACCAGAATCAATGAGATGAGCTTGCGCACGACTGTCTCCTCGCTTCGGTGAACCGTGCGCCCGCCGTACCCCGGCGCGTCCGTTTCAATCTCCGGGCAGGTCCGGTCGGCGAGACGTCGACTACTCAGGCACCGCGGCGCAGCAGGGGGCGCACCACGAAGGCGAGCGCGACCAGTGCCCCCGAGAGCAGCGCGAACCAGAGCAGCATGGTCCGCGAGGGGCCGAAGACGTCGGGACGGTCGGGGGGTGGCGGCGCCTGGGCGTCGCTGCGCACCACCGTCTCGGTGCGACGCAGCTCGCCGTTCCTCCGCGGTGACAGCTCGTGGGTCAGGGCGTCGGCGGCCTGCACGACCCCCGCCCCCGTCCACGGGTTGGGCCTGAGCTCCGACCCCTCCGCCGTCCGGGTGAGCCGGGCGACGATCTGCTGGCGGTTCTCCCGGGGGTAGGCCGCGCGCAGCAGCGCCACCACGCCGGTGACCGAGGCAGCCGCCCAGGAGGTGGCGACCTCCTCGGTGGAGACCTGGCAGCGCTGCCCGTTGAGGTTGTAGGAGAGGCCACCCCCGCCGGGCGCGGCGACCACGGTCTCCTTGTTGGGGAGCACGTGGTCGCGGACGTCGACGAAGCGGGACGCCCCGACGGCACCGACCGCCACCACGCCCTCGTAGTCGGCGGGGAAGACGTCCGCATCACCCTGCGAGGTGCTCGCCTTCTCCGGGTCGACGTTGCCGGAGGCGGCCACCACGACGATGTCTCGGTCGAGGAGCCGCTGGACCGCGGCGGCCACGCCCGGGTCGCTGGCCGGCAGGGCCAGCGAGATGTTGACGACGTCGATGGGGTCGGTGGCGTGCACCTGGGCCAGCCGGAGCAGGGCGGCCTCCACGGCGTTGGAGTTGAGCCCGCGCTGCCCCTGCTGGAGGTCGGGCGAGTCCTTGTCCAGCACCCGCACGGAGATCAGCCTGGCCTCGGGAGCGACGCCGTCCGGGCCGGCGATCAGCCCCGCCACGATGTTGCCGTGACCGGAGGCCAGCGGTCCGTTGAACCCGATCGACTCCTGGCGCACCTGCTTGCCGCCCAGGAACCCCACCCCACTGTCGACGACGGCCACGGTGCTGCCCGCGCCGCGCGTCACCCGGTGGGCGAGCTTCACGTTCATCCGCTCCAGCGGAAGGTTGCGCACGCCGTCACCGACGTCCTCGGTCCGCTCGGTCTCCGGCAGGATGTCCCGGCTGCACGCGTCCTCCCCGGCCGCACGGGCCGGCGGGGCAGCGCCGGGCCCGGCCACCAGCATCGGCACCGCCAGCGACAACGCCGCCGCCGCCGCGGCCGTGCCCCGCCACCGCGCGCCGCCGCGTCGCGACCCGCCGCCGGTCGTGGGGTCCGGTGCCATCAGGACGCCCTCACGAGGCTGCCTCGGCGTTCTCCGGCGCGTCCTCGGGGAGACCGCGCGCGGCGTTCACCGACAACGGCACGCCGTCGGCGAAGAAGACGAGCCACGCGTCGGGGACCACCGGCGGGTCCACCTCGCCGTAGCCGATGTACTCCGGGACCATCGGCCCGAGCAGCTCGTACCTGGAGCCCTTCGCGTCCACCACGTACGGCGTGCCGCCCTCGCGGGAGGTGCTGCCGCCCGCCAGCACGTAGGCGCCCCCCGCGGGCTCGACGACGACCTCGTGCGAGCCGGGCGACACCCCGTTCTCCACGACGGACGACGCGGCGTCGGGCTCGGTGCCCACCAGCGTGCGGCTCTGCCCGTCGACGACCTCCTGCACGGCGCACATCTCGGTGCCCACCACCGCCGTCGGCTGCTCCTGCGGCCACTCCTGGGGGTGCCCGGCCTCCTCGGTGGGCGCGCGCAGCCGGGTGGGCAGCTGGACCGGGTCGCCGACCAGCGCGGCATAGACCGCGGCGGCGAAGGGCCGCAGGATCTGCGGCCCGGAGTCACCGAGCAGGTAGTGGTTGTCGCCCTCCTCCAGCAGCGTGCCGATCGGGTAGGCGCGGAGGTCGGTGGTGCCCTCCTGGCCCTGCGAGGCGTAGTCGACGGGCTCGCCGGCACGGGTCACCCCGAACGCCTTCTGGGAGAGCGCCGGACCCAGCGGGAAGAGGTTGAGCCAGGCGTCGTCGACCTCCGGGGCCTGCGAGCTGGCGCCGAACCCCAGGGAGTCCAGCAGGGTCGACTGGGCGGTGTCCCCGCCGGGGAGCTGGAACCGGTAGGACGGCCCCTGGGGGCTGGTGGCCAGCAGCCAGAGCGCGCCGCTGCGGGAGCGGACGACGAAGGCGGGAGCGCTGTCGGTCCGGGCGCCCGACGCCTCGTCGATGTGCACCCGGATCCCCTGCCCCTGGGCCGTGCAGGCGGTCCACCCACTGTTCATCAGCTCACCCGGTCCGGGGAGGCCGGCCGGCGCGCCCTCGATCCCGAGGTCGCCCCCGAGCGTGACGGTGCGGATGTGCTCGTCCTTCACCGTGTAGACGTCCGGCTCGGCGGTGCCGAGCAGCAGCTGGCCGGAGAGGAAGTTGGGGACCCGCTGGATCGTCTGCTCGTCGCCACCGCGCAGCACGACGTACTGCTCGCCGGTGTCCTTGGAGATGACGAAGCTGCCCTCGGCCTTCCAGCTCGAGTCGGGACGGCCCCCCAGGTAGCCGGCCACCCCGGCACCGGCGCAGAGCAGGACGGCCAGGGCGATCCCGCCGACCAGGCTGCGGCCCGGCTTGGTCGGCTCGACCTCGCGCCCGCCGGGCGCGCCGCTGAGGAAGGCGGTCACCAGTCGGCGCCGGCTGAACTGGTAGGCCTCGACGAGCTCCTTCTTGGTCGCCACGAGGTCAGCCCTTGATCCGCTCGAAGAGACCCACGGCGAGCACCGTCAGCGGGAGCAGGGAGAGCAGGGCGATCGACTCGACCACGTCGCCGATCCGCCCACGGCGCACCGACGGCGACGGCGGTGCCAGCGTCAGCACCAGGAGCACCGCGCCCGCCACGGCCAGCGCCACGGCCGACCCCGCGCGCCACTGCGGGTGCAGGAAGAGCACCGAGACCGCCACCGCGACGAGCCCGGAGATCCCCGAGACCAGTCCGGCCAGCACCTCGGAGCGGGTGCGGTACTGCCGGGTGCGGAGCATCACGGCCAGGCAGCACATCACCACCAGCAGCGTCCCGGTGACGCCCCGGTCGACGGCGAACGGGGCGATGAGGGTGATCAGCACCCCGACCGTGGCGGCGACCGCGAGCAGGATCTCGTGGGCGATCCGGGCGTCGGCGGCGACCCGCTCGGGGTGGATCTCGTCGGGATCCTTGGTCACGTCGGCGAGGGTGACCACCTGCTCCACCTTGGTGGAGGTGAGCCCCAGGGCCAGCCACGGGAAGACGTTGCCCAGCAGGACCACGACCGTCAGCACCACGGTCATCACGACCGAGGGCTCCCCGCCGACCACCTGGACCACGGCCCCGACGGCGGTCAGCACCGCGCCCACGACCCCCACGGGGAGCACGAGGGCGCGCCCCTCGTCGATGCCGACCAGCGCGACGATCCCCACCAGCAGGACCCCGGCGCCGGCGCAGAGCAGGGGCATGGCGAAGGTGTCGCTCGGCAGCGGCCACTGCCAGCCGCCCAGCACGCCGGGCGCCAGCACCAGCCCCGCCACGGCGGCGTAGACCCCGCTGAGCAGCGCGACCGCCACGGCCGCCTGGGGCTCCTCCTGGGCGCGGGCCAGCACCACCGCGCCGGAGACGAGGAGGCCGGCGATGACGGCGGCGGCGATGCCACCGAGCAGGCTCTCACCCTGGACCAGGAGCGCGAGGGCGCCGAGGCCGAGCAGCAGGCTCGCCGCCCACAGGGCGGTCCGCCGGCCGGTCTCCGGCTCCCAGGGGTTGAGCTCGTGCTCCACGACGTCGGCCATCGCCTCGACCACGTCGTCGTAGACCTGCGGAGGCTTCTCGCGGTAGCCCGCGGTGACGGCCAGCACGCCGCCGTCCTCGACCCCCTGGAGGGTGAGGCCGACCTCGTTGGTCAGCTGTCGCCCGTCCTGGGTCACCAGCTGGTAGCCGCCGTAGACGGTGGAGGCGTCGAGCAGCCCGACGCTGCGGGCCAGCTCCGGCACCAGCTCGGCCACCGGGACGGCGGAGGGGAGCACCAGGTCGACCCGGCGGGAACCGGACGTCACCGTCACCCGCACCAGTCCCGAGGCGCTCGCGGCAGTCTGGCTCATCTCGTCCTCCCCCTCGTCGATCCCAGCCCGGCGGCCGGGGTCCAGCGGCCCGTGAGCGGGCCGGCCCCCGGTGACGCAGAGCCCACCTTAAGGGTGAGGGGGGCCGGCGCAGACACGAAGGAGGCCGACCGTCCAGACGGACGGCCGGCCTCCTGCGGTGCGATCAGCTGAAGCGGCCCGCGCCGCGCGAGTCGGCGGCCTTGTACTCCTCGTTGGAGGAGTTGACGGCCATGCCCACCTGGTCCAGCAGGACGACCATCTCGTTGATGGCGGTGTCCCAGGTCTGCTTGGCGTGGCGGTAGCTCTCCCGCGCCGAACCGGTCCAGTCGGAGGCGAGGGGCTTGAGCTGGTTCTCCAGCTCGTCGAGGCGGCCCTCGATCTTCTTGGCCGCCGCCTTGAGGTCCATGGAGGCCTGGTCGAGTGCGCCGTGGTCAACGCGGATTCCGTCGAAAGACATAGTCATTCTCCTAGCGGTCAGGGCCGGCGTCAGCCGAGGCGGTTCATGAGGTTGGCGGACGCGTCGGCGCGAGCCTGGTCGGTCGCGACGTTGTCCTTCTCGGTCTGGCGGAGGGACTCGGAGAACTGGTCGAGGGCGCCGACGATCTTGCGCTGCTTCTCCTGCCATGCGTTGTGCAGCTGACGGAACGCCACCGCGCCCTGACCGCCCCACTTGGCGCCGATCGCGTCGATCTGGCCACTCAGCGAGTTGCAGCGCTGGGTGACGTCGTTGCGGGCGGTGTCAACGGCGTCGGCCGCCTTGCTGAGGGCCGCTTCGGCCGCTGTCAGACCTGCTTCAGACATGTTGTTCCTTCCCCCTCAGCGGCCCTGTGCCGCAAGAGTCTTGTTGGAGTCCGTGACGGACTGTTGTTTCCAGAGAGACGTCCCGGCCCTCCGGACACGCAGCATCTACCCCCGGGGTACGGAGATAAACACTCACGAGTTCATTTCCCAGAAGAATCTGAACAGGCCCGAGGCCACCACCGTCGCGGCGATGCCGAAGGAGCCGCACAGGGTCTCGGCGACCTCGGCCCGGCGCGCCCACCACACCGACCGCCATCCCCGGCCCGTGGCGATCGCCGAGGCCAGGGCGATCAGTCCCAGCCCGACCACGATGACCAGCAGCGCCACCCGCCACGAGGGACCGGAGACCGCGAGCACCTCCACGGCGAAGAAGAGCCAGCACCACAGGCCGCCGAGGCGCAGCAGGATCCGCGCCGTCCCGTGCCGGTAGCTGCGCGCGGCGAGCAGGACCGCACCCCCGGCGAAGAAGAGCAGGCACCGCGCGCCGATCCGGTCCGGGTCGAGCGTGGCGGTGGCCACCAGCTGCGGCACCGCGACGAGGAGCACGACCAGGACGGCCGCCGCCGAGGCGGTCACCGTCCGGCTGCCCCGGACCACCAGCTCGCGCACCGCCGCCTCGGGGACGACCATCCGGCCCCGGCGTCCCCTGGTCTGCTCACGGGCCGACCAGGCGGTGACGGCGAGCTTCTCCAGGTCGAGCAGGGCCTCGTCGGGGACGTCGACCGCCATGGACGGCGCGACCCGGGTGCCGAGCATCGCCAGCAGCACCAGCACCGCCCACGCCACGGCCGCGTCCAGCTCGAGGAGGGGCACCGTGGCGCAGACCCCGGCGACCACCGCTCCGGCGACCATCCAGACGACGAGCTCCTGGTCCTCCTCCTCGGCCATCGCCCGGGCCAGGGCGGCCAGCACGCCGGCTCCCAGCGCGCAGGCGGCGACCACCGCGGGGGTCTGGTAGAGGCCCTCGGCCGCCAGCACCGCGTAGGTCGCCCCGATCGCGAACGCGGGCGCCGCCACGTGGCGGTGGCGCGCGTGCCGGCCGACGGGAAGGACGGCGACCAGGCCGCTGCCCAGCAGCACCGCGGCCACCAGCCAGCGCAGCTGCTCGGAGTCGGCGTAGGAGGCGAACCAGCCGGCCAGCACCGCACAGAGCGCGGCGGCCGTCGTCACGGCGGCGGGCATCGGCCCGGAACTGCCGCTGGGCCCGTCGGGCACCTCGTCCTGAGGCGGCCGGCCGCGGTGGAAGCCGGTGACCGCGACCAGCACGTCGCCGGACTCCAGCCCCATCTGGAGCAGTGGGCGGTCCGCCACCACCAGCTCGCCGAGCGGCGTCTGGATCAGCGGGATCGAGGCGAGCCCGGACTCCGTGGCGTAGGCCCGGGCGACGTCGTGCGCGGTCGCCGCGGCCGGGACGACGAGGTCCAGGACACCGAGCGGGCCGTGGATGCTGAGCATGACGGTCGCCGTCCTGCCCGGCCCGGCCTTGGTCTCCGACACCTCGTCCCCCGTCCTCGATCCCGTCCCCCGACGCCGCTGCCAGGTCGCCGACCACCGCAGGGTAGCCGCTCGGCCGCCGCTTCGGCCTATCATCTTCGGCGACCAGCCAGTGGTCACGGAGGGGGACGTGTGAGCACCGCACTGCGCAACGGGCACCGGCTCGAGGAGCCCGAGATGCCGACCGGTCAGATCGTCCTGCAGCCACCCCCGGCGATCCAGGAGCACGAGGGCGCCTCCGGCGTCCTGATGAACGCGATCCCGATGCTGGGCAGCCTCGGCTCGATCGTGCTCGTCGCCACGATGGGCGGCGGCGGAGCGGGCCGGGGGCGCAGCTTCCTGGCCGCCGGCATGTTCCTCTTCGCCACGCTCGGCTTCATCGTCGTCCAGATCGACCGCCAGCGGAAGCAGCGGGCCCAGCAGGTCACCGGGTCGCGCACCGAGTACCTGCGCTACCTCTCCGGCGTGCGCAAGGTGGCCCGCGAGGCGGCGGCCCAGCAGCGGATGGCGCTCACCTGGCGCCACCCCGACCCCAGCGCGCTCCCCTCCCTGGCCGAGGAGCGGTCACGGATCTGGGAGCACGGTCCGGGCGACCCGCACTACCTCCACGTGCGCTACGGCCTCTGCTCGCAGCCGCTCTCGCTCGAGCTCGTCCCGCCCGAGAGCGCGCCCATCGACCAGGTCGACCCGGCGGCCGCCTCCGCGCTCCACCGGCTCCTGGTGGTCCACCGGACGCAGCCCCACCTGCCCGCCTCCCTCGACCTGCGCGCCTTCGACCGGATCGAGGTCTGCGGGCCCGAGGAGGAGGCCCGCGCGCTGGCCCGCGCCCTGGTCTGCTCGGCCACCGCCTTCCACAACCCCGAGCAGCTGATCGTCGCGGTGCTCACCTCCGACGTGAACCTGGCGCACTGGGACTGGGTCAAGTGGCTGCCGCACGCCCAGAGCGCGCAGGAGTCCGACGCGGTCGGGCCGATGCGGATGGTGAGCACCTCGCTCGACGACCTCGGCGCCCTGCTCCCCCCCGACCTCAGCGAGCGCCCCCGGTTCGGCGCCGACGAGCGGCCCGCCACGCCCCACATCCTGCTGATCATCGACGGCGGCCACCTGCCGCCCGGCAACCACGTCGTGCCGCCCGACGGCCTCCACGGCGTCACCCTGCTCGACCTCCCCGCCCGCTGGGACGAGCTCGAGGACGCCGACCGGCTGCGCCTGGAGCTCACCGGCGCCCCCCAGCAGCAGGGCAAGGCCCCGGTCCTCGCGGTGCGCCTGCGGGCCGAGCCGGTCAAGGCGCTGGTCGACCAGTGCGACCTGGCCACCGCGGAGGCCTTCGCGCGCCGGCTGGCGCCGCTGCACGTGGTCTCCGCCGGTGGCACCGAGACCAGCGCCGACATCACCGGACCGGCCGACTTCATGGAGCTGCTCGGGATGGGCGACGTCCACACCTTCGACCCCCCCTCGGCCTGGCGGCCGCGGCCCGCGCGGGACCGCCTGCGGGTGCCGATCGGCCTCGGCGACGGTGGCTCGCTGATCCACATGGACATCAAGGAGTCCGCCCAGCAGGGCATGGGCCCGCACGGCCTGGTGATCGGGGCGACCGGGTCCGGCAAGTCGGAGTTCCTGCGCACCCTGGTCCTCGGCCTCGCGATGACCCACCCGCCGGAGCAGCTCAACATGGTGCTCGTCGACTTCAAGGGCGGTGCCACCTTCGCGGGCATGTCGGAGATGCCGCACGTCTCCGCGGTGATCACCAACCTCTCCGAGGAGCTCACCCTCGTCGACCGCATGCAGGACGCCCTCTCCGGCGAGATGGTGCGTCGCCAGGAGCTGCTGCGGGCTGCGGGCAACTACGCCTCGATCCGCGACTACGAGAAGGCGCGCGCCGCGGGCGAGGACCTCGCCCCCCTGCCCTCCCTCTTCATCTGCGTCGACGAGTTCTCCGAGATGCTCACCGCCAAGCCGGAGTTCATCGACCTCTTCGTGGCCATCGGACGGCTCGGCCGCTCCATGGGCATCCACCTCCTGCTGGCCTCCCAGCGCCTCGAGGAGGGACGCCTGCGGGGGCTGGAGTCCCACCTCTCCTACCGGGTCGGCCTGCGGACCTTCTCGGCCGGGGAGTCCCGCACCGTGCTGGGCGTCCCGGACGCCTACGAGCTGCCCGCCGTCCCCGGCCTGGGCTACCTCAAGCCCGACCAGTCGACCCTGCTGCGCTTCAAGGCCGCCTACGTCTCCGGCCCGCCGCCGAACCGCAGCCGGGTGATCCGTGACGAGGGCGGGCTGGTGCGCGGCATCCTGCCCTTCTCCGTCGCCGAGGTGCAGACCCTCGAGGCCGAGCCGGAGGTCGAGGAGCACCAGGCGCCCGCCGCGAAGCAGCAGGGCGAGGCTCCCTCGATGCTCGACGTCGCCGTCTCGCGGATGGTGGGGCACGGCACGGCGGCCCACCAGGTGTGGCTGCCCCCGCTGGACGTGCCCGACACCCTCGACGAGCTGATGCCCGACCTGGTGGAGGACCCCCAGCTGGGGCTCGTCTCGCCGCACTGGCGCGCCACGAAGGGCCTGGTCATCCCGCTCGGCACCGTCGACCGGCCTCGCGAGCAGCGCCGCGACACGCTCACGCTCAACCTCACCGGCGCCGCCGGCCACGTGGCCGTGGTCGGCGGCCCGCGGACCGGCAAGAGCACCCTGCTGCGCTCCATCGTGACCAGCCTGTCGCTGACCACGACCCCGCTGGAGTCCCAGTTCTTCGTGATGGACTTCGGCGGCGGCACCTTCGCCCCGCTCGCGCGCCTGCCCCACGTCTCCGGGGTCGGCAGCCGGGCGGAGCCCGACGTCGTACGCCGGATCATGGCCGAGGTGAGCGGCATCGTGGACCGCCGCGAGGCCTACTTCCGCGAGCGGGGGATCGACTCCATCGAGACCTACCGCAGCCGACGCGCCCAGGGCACCGCCGACGACGGCTACGGAGACGTCTACCTCGTCATCGACGGCTGGGGGACCCTGCGGGCGGAGTTCGACGACCTCGAGCTGGAGATCCAGCAGCTGGCGGGCCGCGGCCTGACCTTCGGGATGCACCTGATCACCTCGTCGAGCCGGTGGGCGGACTTCCGCGCGGCGATGCGCGACATCCTCGGCTCGCGGCTCGAGCTCAGGCTCGGCGACCCGCTCGACTCCGAGATCGACCGCAAGGTGGCCGCCCTCGTCCCGGCCGGGCGCCCCGGCCGCGGTCTCGTCCCGGGCAAGCTGCACTTCCTCTCCGCCCTGCCCCGCATCGACGGCCGGCCCGACCCGGACAACCTGGGCGAGGGGGTGGACCACCTCGTCGAGCGCTCCATCGCGGCCTGGCGCGGCCCGGCCGGACCCAAGCTGCGTCTGCTCCCCGAGCTCGTCACCCTGGAGGCGATCCGCGACGACGCCAAGCGTCGCGACCAGCTGGGCCGCGAGCTCATCCTCGGCATCAACGAGAAGGAGCTCGCCCCGGCCACCCTCGACACCGACGCCGAGCCGCACCTGCTCGTCTTCGGCGACGGGCAGTCGGGCAAGAGCGCGCTGCTGCGCAACTACGTCCAGGAGATCATGCGCACCCGGACCCCGAAGGAGGCGCAGATCGTGGTGGTCGACTTCCGCCGCGCGCTGCTGGGCGAGGTCCCGGAGGAGTACCTGCTCAACTACCTGACCAGCGCCACCCAGGCGGCGCCGGTGCTGCAGGACCTCGCGGCCTACCTGCAGAACCGCCTCCCCGGCCCCGACGTGACGCCCGAGCAGCTGCGGACCCGGACCTGGTGGACCGGGGCCGAGGTCTACGTGGTGATCGACGACTACGACCTGGTCGCCACCTCGCAGAACTCCCCGGCTCAGGTGCTGCAGCCGCTGATGGCGCAGGCGCGCGACACCGGCCTCCACGTCGTGCTGGCGCGACGGGCCGGCGGCGCCTCGCGGGCCCTCTACGACCCGATCATCCAGTCGATGCGGGACCTGGCGATGCCCGGCGTCATGCTGTCGGGTCCCCGAGACGAGGGGGTGCTGATCGGCAACGTGCGGCCCGAGCAGGCCGACCCGGGCCGGGCCCGGCTCGTCACCCGCGACCGCGGCACCGAGGTGGTCCAGCTGGCCTGGACCGAGCCGACGATGTGAGCCCCGGGCGACAGCACGGGGCGCAGGACGCCCATCCGCCTCGTTCGACGGCGCCTGCGCCCCACCTCGTTATAGTCGCGACGTGATCTTCAAGCGCGTGGGCGACGGCAGGCCCTATCCCGAGCACGGGCTGTCGTCCCGTGACTGGGCCGCGATCCCGCCCCGGCAGGTCAGACTCGACCAGCTGGTGACGACCAAGGACACCCTGCACCTGATGGCCCTGCTCGACGAGGACTCCACGTTCTTCGGCGACCTGTTCGCCCACGTGGTGTGCTGGAAGGGCGAGTTCTACCTCGAGGACGGGCTGCACCGCGCTCTCCGCGCCGCGCTGCGCCAGCGGCCCGTGCTGCACGCGCGGGTCCACGACATGGTCAGGACCGCGGACTGATGCACCCTCGGCTGCGCTCGGCCCTCACCCTGAGCTCGCTCCTGCTGCTCGTCCTGGTCGGCGCGGGGTGGGGGTGGGTCGCCCTGACCCGGCCCCTGCCCAAGTCCGCGGAGGTCCCGGTCTGCACCGACACCCGCGTCTCGGCCGGCACCCAGCTGAGGACCGACCAGGTCGCGGTGAGCGTCTTCAACGCGAGCCGCCGCAACGGGCTCGCCTCCAAGACGCTCAGCCAGCTGGTGACCCGGGGGTTCGTGCCGGCCTCGACCGGCAACGCCCCGCAGGGCACCGAGGTCGAGGGCGTGCAGGTCTGGGCCGACGACCCGAAGAACCCGGCGGTGGACCTGGTGGTCAAGCACTTCCGCAACGCGCGGGTGGTGGCCGGCGAGAAGCTCGGTCCGGGGGTGGTGGTCGTCGTCGGCGACGGCTTCGCGAGCCTGCGCCCGCAGAAGGTGGCACCGAAGTCGGTGATGACCCCGACCAACGGAGTCGTCTGCATGCCCCCCGCCGCCCTGCCATGATGTGCCCACGATGATGTGTCCTGCGGGGCGGTGCCCTGCGTGACGGCGTCCCCGGGGGCCGCCGCGCAGCGGGTTTGCCGCGGCGGGGTCCGGGTAAGCCATCGGGGGAACACGGAAAGGGGTCCGATGTACGGCGAGACGGCTGCGATGCGCCGGCGCGCGGGCCAGCTGCGCGAGCAGGCCCTGGAGATCCGGCGGATGGCCGACCGGCTCGTCGCCCAGGCCGAGGCCGTGCCCTGGCACGGACGGGCCGCCGAGTCGATGCGCCTGCGGATCAAGGAGCGCGCCGCGCACCTCCGGGAGGCCGCCGGGCTGCACGAGACCGCCGCCGACAGCCTCGGCCGGCACGTCCACGAAGTGGACCACCGGCAGGACGCGATCGCCGTGACCGAGCGCAAGGTCGCCTCCCTCGTCGCCGACGCGCGGGCGCGGGTCGCGGCCGCCGAGGAGGCCGCCCCGGGCACCGAGCCGGCACCCGAGGACGCGCTGCTCCTCGCGTTCGTCCCCCCGCCCCCCGGTCACAAGGACTGGCTCGACGTCGAGCTGCCGGGGCTCTAGACCGGATGGGACGACAGACCTGATGCACCGACGAGGAGAGGCAGCGACCGTGGACCGTCCGGAAGCGGACCGGGGACCGACCGGGGGGCAGAGGCCATGGTGACCGTCGACCTGACCGCACCGCCGCCGCCGCCGACCGAACGGGTCCTGGAGGGCCTGCCCCGTCGGCTGGCGGTCACCCTCGCCGAGCTCCGGTTCGTCGCCGAGGCCGCCGGCGGCGCCCCGCTGCCCTTCGACGAGCCGCAGACCTCGACCCCGAACGCGCTCGACGCGCGCCTGGGGGCCAGCTCCTCCTCCGCCGAGGACACCGCGTACGCCACGGCGCTCGCCTCGCTCCACGACCCCGCCGAGACCCTGACCCGGCGCGGCCTCAACGGGCCCGACGGCGTCGAGCCGGGCCTGGTCGGCGCGGTCGGGCTGCTGGCCACTCCCGAGCTGGCCCTCGAGATCGACATCTCGGCCGGAGGCAACCACGTCAAGTCCTGGCACCGGGAGGCCGGCGGCGCCGTCGCGACGCTGGCGACCGTGGACGGCGTCGTCTTCGAGCTCGCCTGGTTCGCTGCCGACCAGTGGGCCTCCGAGCTGGCTCGGGTGGCCGTGCCTCCCGAGGACGTGCCTCTCTCCGACTCCGCGGTGCCGGCCGTGTTCAGCGCGCCCTACTCCCTCGCCGACGCTGTCGGGGAGGCGCTCAAGGCAGGGCGTCGCGACCTGGTCCCGGTGCTCGTGGGGCAGCGCAGCGGCTCGGTGCACGACGCCGCCGGCGCCCCCCTGGACGACGCCCGGGCCGCCACGGCGGTGGGTGCGCTGCACCAGGAGGCCCAGGGGCGCCTGCGGGTGCTGGCCGCGCGGGTCGACGACGCCGAGACGACCTCCGTCGGGGTGGTCTCGTGGACCCTCCTGGCCGACGGGTGGCACGCGCTCCTCCCGCACCACGAGGACGAGGACCCGCGTCTCGAGGTCCGGCGCGTCGATCCGGCGGAGCTCGCGGTCACGCTGGCACCGGTGCTGGCCGAGGTGACCTCGTGAACGAGATGCGCGGACAGATCCCGCACGTGGAGCGGAGCGCCACCCCGCCGCCGAGCGAGCACGGCAACGACGCGGCGGTCAACGCCGACAAGTACCACCAGATGCTCGCCCTGGCCGACCTCTTCGACTCCTCCGGCGACGAGATGCGCAGCCGGGCGCGGCTGGGCGCCGCGATCCTCGCCGACGAGGACGTCGCCTCCTCCGCTCCCCTCTCCCCCGCCACCTTCGGTGAGGCGGAGGAGGACATCCGGTCCGCCACGACCGGCAAGCACGGCCTGCTGACGCGCTCGGTGGAGCTGGACGCCGACGCCCTGGTGGTGCGGGCCACCGTCCTCACCTACCGCTGGATCGACGAGCTGCAGCTGGCCGCCTACCAGACCCTGGGCTCGATCGCCGGGCGCGCCATCGGCTACCTGGCCCCGGAGGTCGCCCTCGGCGGGGCCATCGTCTCGGCCGGACTGATCGAGACCGACCACCTCGACCGCGACGGCGTGGCGGCCTACCTGAGCCAGCTCGCCGAGAGCAACCCCGAGCTGATGGACCACGTGCAGGGCGGCGGCGGGCTCCTCGACGGCCTGCAGATGCGGTCGATGCTGACCGCGGGCGTCCTGGCCGGCGACCAGGCCGCGCTGGCCGCCCGTGGCGGTCTGCGGGCCATCGGGGTGCAGCCCTTCGGGACCGACTCGGCCTCGGCGCTGCGCGACTCCATCGGTGCCTTCGTCACCGAGGCCGAGGCCGACGCCGCGCCCACCGGCGAAGGCGGCCCGGCCCCGGGGGGTCCTGGGCCCGACGGCCTGGCCGCGCTGATGCGCGAGCTGATGGCGACGGAGGCCGGGGTGGCGGTCCGCGGCGTCGGCGCCGACCGGTTCATCGCCTACCTGCCCGGACCGCGGGGCGGCGCCACGCCCGGCCCCGGCGTCCGGTTGGTCAGCAGCGACCACTCCATGTATGCCCGGCAGGTGGTCAAGGCCATCGAGCGCGCCGTCGCCCACGCCGACGACGCCCGCGTCATGCTGGTGGGCACCGGCCAGGGCGGTGCCACCGCGGCGGAGATCGCCGCGACCGGCCGGTCGCGGAAGTTCGTCGTCGACCAGGTCGTGACGGCCCGCTCCCCCGCCGCCCAGGTGCCGGTGGTCCCCCAGACGTGCCGGGTGCTCTCGCTGGAGGACCGCTCCGATCCCGTCGCCCTGCTCGGCACGCTGGTCAACCAGGGTGTGACCAACCGGGTGACCGTGGTGCTCGACGCGTCCGGCAGCGAGGACGAGCACGTGGTCGTGGCCGCCGGCCGGATCGCGGACGACTCCGGCCACCCCGACGTGGTCGCCGAGGTCTCGCGGATGCGCGCGCTGGGGTTCCTGGCGGGCTGACGCCGCCGGGCCACCGGTGCTCAGACCAGGTCGTGGACGAACTGCTCCAGCTGCACCAGGTTGCGGCACTCCACCATGGGCACCAGGGCGCCGTAGACGGGGGCCGCGGAGTCCCCGGCCCCCCACTGGCGCGGGTGCTCCGGGTTGAGCCACCAGGACGCCCGGCAGGAGGCGACCAGCCCGGCCAGCACCTCCTCGCCGAGGTCGCTGTAGTTGGAGCGGGCGTCGCCGAGGACCAGCAGGGAGACCTTGGGCCCGAGGGCGTCGGCGTGCTCCTCGGCGAACCGGGTGAAGGCGCGCCCGTAGTCGGTGCGGCCGAAGCGGCTGGCGTGCGCGGCGCGGGCCGCCACCTGGGCCATCACCTCGCCGGGGTCGCTGCCGGGCGTGAAGGCGTCGGTGATCTCGTGCACGTCGTCGACGAACGTGAACGCGCGCACCTTGGTGAACTGCTCGCGCAGCGCGAAGACCAGCATCAGGGTGAACTGGGCGAAGCTGGCCACCGAGCCGCTGACGTCGCAGAGCACCACCAGCTCGGTGCGGTGCGGGCGCTTGGGCCGGTGGTGCGTGGTCAAGGGCACCCCGCCGGTGGAGATCGAGGCGCGGACCGTCCGCCGGAAGTCCAGCGGGCCGCGACGCCGGGCGTGCTGCTCCTTGGTCAGCCGGGTGGCGAGCCGGCGTGAGAGCGGATAGAGCTGGCGGCGCATCTCCTCCAGCTCGGCCCTGCGGGCGGAGGTGAAGTCGAGCCGGTCGATCGTCGGGCGGACGGTGATCCGGGCCACCTCCCCGGCGTCGCGCTCGGCGGCGATGCGGCGTACGGCGTCAGCCTCCACCAGAGAGGTGAACTCAGCGATCCGGCGGGTGGCGCCGCGCTGCGCCTCCTCCTCGCTCAGCCCGCCGGCGGTCAGCGCCTCGACGAGCTGCGCGACCAGCTCCTGCGGGGCGACCCGGCGCACGGTGTTGTAGGCCGACCACCCCGAACGACCCGGCGACCGGCCCGGCATCTGTCCGAACCGCCCGACCGCCTCGGTCGCGAGCGTCTGGAGCGACTGGGCTTCCCCGCCGTCCCCCGGCTCGTCGGCGGCCAGCGCCGGGGCCAGGCGCTCGCGGAACTCCTCCAGGGTCGCCGCCGAGTCACGGATGCCGTGCTCGTCGGCGAGCTCCGGCGCGGCCACCCCCTCGCCGAGCAGGCGTGGGAAGTAGAGGTCGAAGATCGCGTCGAAGGCCGTCCGCTGGGTCTGCCGCTTGACCAGGGTCGCGGCGTAGGCGTCGCGGACCAGCGCGCGGTCGTTCCAGCCGAGCGCGGAGACCGCGGCCACGGCGTCCAGCCCCTCGGCGAGGGAGACCGGCAGCCCCGCCGTCCGCAGCGCCTCCAGGAAGGCGACGTGGCGGTGCAGCAGCCCGGACTCCTCGCTCACGGCCGGCTCACCTGCGCAGCTTGAGCTCGCGGACCGCGCGGTCGTGGTCGGAGGCGTGCTTGAGCACCACCCCCAGGGTGGCGTCCACGGCGGCCTCGTCGAGGTCGCCGATCTCCAGCGCGACCAGGGTGCGCGCCCAGTCGACCGACTCCGCGATGGACGGCGCCTTCTTGAGGTCCAGGTCGCGCAGGCGCACCACCGTCTCCACCAGCTGCCTGGCCACCCGCTCCTCCAGCTCGGGGACCTGGCTGCGCACGATCTCCAGCTCGCGCTCCACGTCGGGGTAGTCCAGGTGCAGGTAGAGGCAGCGGCGCTTGACCGCCTCCGAGAGCTCGCGGGTGGCGTTGGAGGTGAGGACGACGAACGGACGGCGGACCGCGGAGACCGTGCCCAGCTCGGGGATGGTGACCTGGAAGTCGGAGAGGACCTCGAGCAGCAGTCCCTCGACCTCGACGTCGGTCTTGTCCACCTCGTCGATGAGGAGCACCGTGGGCTCCGAGCGCCGGATGGCGGTCAGCAGCGGGCGGGTCAGCAGGAACTCGTCGGTGAAGATGTCGTCGTGGGTCTGCTCCCAGGCCTGGGTGGCGGAGTCGGTCGCCTGGATCCGGAGCAGCTGCTTCCTGTAGTTCCACTCGTAGAGCGCCCGCGCCTCGTCGAGGCCCTCGTAGCACTGCAGGCGGACCAGCTCGGCGCCGCAGGCGCGGGCGACCGCCTTGGCGAGCTCGGTCTTCCCGACCCCGGCCGGGCCCTCCACGAGCAGCGGCTTCTCCAGCGCACCGGTCAGGAAGGCCGTGGTGGCGGTGGGGGTGTCGGCGAGGTAGCCCACCTCGTGCAGGCGTCGGACGGCGTCGGCAGGGGAGGCGAACCAGCTGCTGTGCATGGGTCGACTCTAGGCTGGGGGTGCTGCACGCGACGGCTAGGCTCGATGTGCAGCCGACCAAAGGGAGACCATGAGCACCGAAGAGGACGCGACCCTCAGTGTCGCCGCACAGCTGATCGCCGACGAGGAGACCGTGCACGACGCCACCGTGAGCGGCACCCGGTCCGGCATCCACCTGGAGCTGGTGGACCTGTCCACCACCCCGCCGGCCGACGACGACTGGGACCTGGACCCCACCGCGGATCTCGGTCTCAAGATCATGATCGGCGGGATCGAGCCGGAGGTCGCCGGCCAGCTGCTCCGCATCGCCGCGGACTTCCTGGACGAGGCGACCATCGAGGAGGACGAGGACTGACCTCCTCGTCGCCCCCGGGCGGGACGTCGTGCTCGACGTCCCGCCGGGTGCCAGCCGTCACCGGCGGCTCCGGCAGAGGGGGCGGGATTCGAACCCGCGGTAGGTCTCCCTACGACCGCTTTCAAGGCGGTTCCGATCGGCCACTCCGGCACCCCTCCACGCGCGGGGTCCGCGCGTGCCGAGCAGTCTAGGAGATCACCGGGACCCGTCGGGCCCGGGCTCGCGCTGATCCTCGCCCTCGTCGCGGACGAGGTCACGGACGCGGATGAGGTACTCGCGGATGTCGACCACCAGCCGCCGCATCTCGTAGTTGGCCTGGTCGACGTCGGGGTCGCCCATCACCCGGAAGCGCAGCTCGCTCATCCGGCCCAGCAGGGCGTTGCGCTCCCGCAGCACCCGGGAACGGCGCGCGGCCAGCCCGTCGCCCGGCAGCTGCGACTCACGGACCAGCACCTCGCGGACCGCCACCATCCGCTGCAGCACCGCCCAGCGCCAGATGCTGAGCGAGGTCGTCGCGCCACGATGGGTCAGGGCGTGCTCGAGCCGCTGGAGCGACAGCTCGCCGCGGGGCGCGGCGACCACCACCTCGTCGCCACCACGCACCTCGTCGACGTGCGGCGCGGGGCCGGACGGGTCGACGGCGGACGGGTCGACGGCTGCCGAGTCGGCGGCACGTGGGCTCATCGGGTCGCTTCCTCCCTGGCAACGGGAGCCGGGCATCGAGTGTGACGGGGTCCACTGTGCCCGGACAAGTCCCGATTCGTAGTCACTTCGGGCCATCTTGTTCAATCGACCCGTGGCCTCCGACTACCGCTTCTCCCCCGCCCTCACCGCCCGCCTCCTCGGTCTCACCCTCATCGGGTCGGCCGTCCTGGTCTCGCTGGCCACCCTCGGCGTCGCCGTGTGGGACTTCCACACCGCCGTCCTGCTGGGCCCGGCGGTGCTGGTGCTGGTGCTCCTGGTGGCGATGATGGGCTGGAGCAACGGCTGGGTCGTGCGCCTGGGGGACGACGGCTACCAGGTGCGCCGGATCCGCGGTGCCGGCGTGCCCGCAGCGCGGTGGAAGGACGTGGAGGACGCGGTCACCACGCACCGGCACGGCTCCCCCTGCGTCGTGCTGCGCCTGCGCGACGGCCGGACCACGACCATCCCGACCGAGGCACTCCACGCCGACCGGGAGGCCTTCGCCCGGGACGTCATCGACCACCTGCAGCGCGGGCACGGCATCACCCGACCCTGATCGGCTCTCCACCTCCCGGGGGTGATTCGGCACATCGCGGCCGGGCCTTGTAGCCTGTGCTCGCTGCAAGGAGGCGTCGCCTAGTCCGGTCTATGGCGCCCGCCTGCTAAGCGGGTTTGGGGCTACAACCCCATCGAGGGTTCAAATCCCTCCGCCTCCGCCAGCGTGTTCGGGCCTCGTGCGACTGCGTGCGAGGCCCGAACCCTTCTCCGCCCGCCCCGAGCGGCACCCGGTGCTGGACTGCAGCAATCTGCAGTGCACAAAGATGCA
Organism: Nocardioides sp. Z22_16; assembly: GCF_058134365.1. Lineage (NCBI taxonomy): Bacteria > Bacillati > Actinomycetota > Actinomycetes > Propionibacteriales > Nocardioidaceae > Nocardioides > Nocardioides sp. Z22_16. Next base: position 577,871 of record NZ_JBYTTI010000003.1, on the reverse strand, counting down.
CCCCCATATTGGTGACGTTCTCCTCCCGATTGCCCAGAATCGGGGAGACCGGGTCCTCCCCAGACCCTGACCGAAAGGTGACACCAAGATGAAGCTCCTCCGCCTCACCGCAATTGCTCTCTGCTCCAGCATGCTCGCGCTCGGCGCGATGGCCGCGCCCGCGCAGGCTGCGGACACCAGCTGGGGTTACATCAGCGGCTCCAACCGCTGACCCATGGGGCCAGCGGGACCCGGGAGACTCGGATCCCCCCGCCGAGCCACCTGATCGGGCCATCTAGGGCCGGTCCCGCTCAACGGAAGAAGGCAGCGACCTCGGTCGCTGCCTTCTTCGTTCCCACCGGGTCCACCGGGCCGGGATGCCGTGTCACTCGTCGGCCTCCGGGGACTCGTGCCCGGAGACCCCCAGGCGCCCCATCGCGTAGCCGAGCTGGAACCTGGTCTGGGCGTCGAACTCGTCCTTCAGCTCCGCCACGTAGCCGGCGTAGGTCCGCGGGCTGACCCCGAGCCGCTTCGCGCTGGCCGGGTCGGCGTAGCCGGCGATCAGCATCCGGATGGTCATGGCCCGCTGCTCGGCGGCCACCCCACGGCTCATCGACGCCTCGCGGTGGGTGAAGGGCCGGGCCCGCTCCCAGGTGCGCTCGAACATGTCGACCAGGTAGGCCACCAGCGAGGGCTCCCTGATCGCGAGTGCCACCGCCAGCCCCTCGTGACCGGGGATCACCGCCAGCCGGCGGTCCACGACGATGAGCCGGTTGAAGAACTCGTCGAGGGTGCGCACCTCGGCCCCGCGCGAGCCCACCGCGGCGACGTACTTGTAGGTGGTCGCGCTGCGGCGCGCCGAGTGCTGGTACAGCGTGCGCATCCGCACGCCCCGCTCCAGGGCCGCGAGGTCGCGCTGCGTGGCCGCGGCCAGGGTGGGCGCGTTGCGCCCGAACTGCGGCTGGGCGGTGAGCAGCTCGAACTCCGCGTCCGCCACCACCGAGGCGATGAACGGGTTGATCGCCGCCCCGCGCACCTCGGTGAAGAGGCCGCTGGACTCCCCCGGCGCCTTGCGCCACACGTGCGCCAGCCCGTTGAACGCCTGCGCCCACCTCGACGACTCGGCGATCAGCTGGGCGCCCTGCTGACCCATCGGCGCCACGATCAGGGACGAGACGGTGCTCGGGTCCACCGCGACCCACCGCTTCTCCTCGCGCACCACCAGGCCGATGCGGGCCAGCAGGTCGAGGGCGGCGGCCTGCTCGTCGTCGCCGCGCAGCCGCGGGTCGTCCGCGGAGATGCCGCCGGAGCTCACGACCAGGTCGTAGAGGTCGGTGGCGACGCGCTCGAAGAGGTCACGGTCCTCAGGCCCGAACTGCGCCACGTCCTCGCCCTCCCCAGCGGTCGGCGGCGCCCGATGGCGCCCGGACGGCATCCTTCCACAGCGCCCGGACGCCCTCGGCGGGGAAGGCGGCTCAGGCCTCCAGGCGAGCCCTGAGGGTGTCCAGCTCCGACCACAGGACGGTCGGCAGGTCGTCGCCGAACTTCTCGAACCACTCCTGGATCTGCGGCAGCTCGGCCTTCCACTCCTCGGTGTCGACCGCCAGGGCCGCGGCGAGCTGCTCGGCGGAGACGTCGAGGCCCTCCACGTCCAGGGAGCCCGGCGCCGGCACGTGGCCGATCGGGGTCTCGATCGCGGCCGCCTGGCCCTCGAGGCGGTCGATGACCCACTTGAGGACTCGGCTGTTCTCCCCGAAGCCCGGCCACAGGAAGTCGCCGTCCTCGCCCCTGCGGAACCAGTTGACGTAGAAGATCCGGGGCAGCTTGGACTCGTCGTTCTCCTTGCCCATGGTGATCCAGTGGCCGAAGTAGTCGCCGGCGTTGTAGCCGATGAACGGCAGCATCGCCATCGGGTCCCGGCGCACCACACCGACGGCGCCCACGGCGGCGGCGGTCGTCTCCGAGGAGAGGGTGGCCCCCATGAAGGTGCCGTGGGTCCAGTCGCGGGCCTCGGTGACCAGGGGGATGGTGGTGCGACGACGACCGCCGAAGAGGATGGCGTCGATCGGCACGCCGCGCGGGTCGTCGTACTCGGCGGCCAGGATGTCGCACTGCTTGATGGGCGTGCAGTAGCGGCTGTTGGCGTGGCTGGAGAGCTCCCCCGTGGCGGCACCGATCTCCGGGGTCCACGGCTCGCCCTTCCAGGAGGTCGCCTTCGCCGGCGGGTTCTCCAGCCCCTCCCACCAGACGTCGCCGTCCTCGGTGAGCGCCACGTTGGTGAAGACCGAGTTGCCCTTGTTGATGGTGCTCATCGCGTGGGGGTTGGTGTGCTCGTTGGTCCCCGGGGCGACGCCGAAGAAGCCGAACTCGGGGTTGACCGCCCACAGGCGGCCGTCCTCGCCGATCCGCATCCAGGCGATGTCGTCGCCGATGGCCTCGACCTTCCACCCGGGGATGGTCGGCTTGAGCATCGCCAGGTTGGTCTTGCCGCAGGCCGACGGGAAGGCGGCGGCGACGTACTTGGTGGTCCCGGCGGGGCTGGTGAGCTTGAGGATCAGCATGTGCTCGGCCATCCAGCCCTCGTCGCGCGCCATCACCGAGGCGATGCGCAGCGCGTAGCACTTCTTGCCCAGCAGCGCGTTGCCGCCGTAGCCGGAGCCGAAGCTCCAGATCATCCGCTCCTCGGGGAACTGCACGATGTACTTGGTGTCGTTGCACGGCCAGGCGACGTCGGCCTGGCCGTCGGCCAGCGGCATCCCGACCGAGTGGAGCGCGGGCACCCACTGCACGTCCTGGCCGGCGGCGTCGAGCTCCTCCATCCGGCGCAGCACGTCGCTGCCCATCCGCGCCATCACCCGCATCGAGACGGTGACGTAGGCGGAGTCGGTGATCTCCACGCCGAACATCGGCTTCTCGGCCTCGAGATGGCCCATGACGAAGGGGATCACGTACATGGTCCGACCGGCCATGCAGCCGTCGTAGAGCCCGCGCATGAGCTCCTTCATCTGCTCGGGGTCCATCCAGTTGTTGGTGGGACCCGCGTCGCGCTCGTCGACGGAGCAGATGTAGGTGCGGTCCTCGACCCGGGCCACGTCGGTGGGGTCGGAGGCGGCGTGGAACGAGTTCGGCTTGATGGCCGGGTCGAGCCGGGTGAAGGTGCCGGTGGCCTCGAGGGCGGCGGTGAGCTGCTGCCACTCCTCGTCGGAGCCGGTGCACCAGTGGATGTCGGCGGGGCGGGTCAGCTGGGCGATCTCCTCGACCCAGGCCAGGATGCCCCGGTGGGTGGTGGCCGGCTGGCTGGTCGCGGCGGTGTCGGTGGTGGCGGTCATGCCTGTCCCTCTCGCGCGTGCACGGTGATGGGCTTCGCCCGGCACCTTTGCCCGGCGTGGTGGGTGCGGCGAGGTTAGCCCGCTGGCGCGCGGAGCAGAATTGGATCGATCCACCGTTCGCGAGGTGAATGCGGGCGGTCCGGAGGGGTCGGGTGAAGACGACGGTCCCCCGCCTCCTGGTCAGGAGACGGGGGACCGTGGGGTGCGCGGGGGTGAGGTCAGGCCTCGCCCTGCTCCAGCTCGGAAGCCACGCGACGGTGGGCCTCCCAGATGGCCTCGGGCATCCGGTCGAACTGCTTGAGGTGCTCCTCGCGGTAGCCCATCTCCTGCTTCCAGCGAGCCACGTCGATGGTCAGGATCCGCTCGAGGTCCTCGGCCGGCAGGTCCATGCCCTCGAGGTTGAGCTCCTCCTCGGTGGGGATGATGCCGACCGGGGTCCGGTTGCCCTTGACCTCGCCGTTCTTGAGCTGCAGCAGCCACAGCAGCGGGCGCAGGTTGTCGCGGTATCCGGGCCACAGGAAGTGGCCGTCCTCGGGGTCGCGCTGGAACCAGTTGACGTGGGCGAAGATCGGCTGCTCCTTGGCCGCCCCCACCACGTCGAGGTAGTGCTGGGCGTAGTCCCCCTCGCCGTAGGCCATGAAGGGCCGGTTGGACATCGGGTCGTAGCGGAGCACGCCCTCCTTGCCCTCAGCGGCGGCGGTCGCCTCGGCACCCAGGGTGAGGCCGTCGTAGACGCCCTCGGCGAGGTCGTGGATCGCCCGGATCAGCGGCTCGCGGTCGCGGGTGCGGCCACCGAAGATGATCGCGTCGATCGGCACGCCGGCGGGGGCGTTGTAGTCCTTCGCGATGTTGGGGACGTTGTCCAGCGTGGTGGTGAACCGGCTGTTGGGGTGCGCCCACGGGTCGTTCTTCTCGGCCTCGGAGCGCTCCGCGATCGGGTGGCCCTTCCAGTCGAGCCACCCGTCGACGTCAGCCGGCGGCTCCGCCGTGCGGCCCTCCCACCAGACCTCCTGGGTCGTGGGGTTGTAGGCGACGTTGGTGAAGATCGTCCGGGTGCCCTCGCCGAGCGACTTGAGCGCGATCGGGTTGGTCTTCTCGTTGGTGTCCTTGGCGACACCGAAGACGCCGTACTCCGGGTTCATGCCCATCAGGCGGCCGGTCTTCTCGTCGACCCACAGCCACGCGATGTCGTCGCCGTAGAAGGAGACGTGGAAGCGGTCGCCGAGGGCGTCGGGGGCCAGCATCATCGCGAGGTTGGTCTTGCCCGAGGCGCTCGGGAAGCCGCCGCAGATGTGGTAGTCCTTGCCGGTCTCCTTGTCGTGGATCCCGATGAGCATGTACTGCTCGGCGAGGAACTTCTTGCTGGCCCAGCCGTCGTAGGCACCCTGGCGCAGGCCGTGGGCGATCTTGCCCAGCAGCGCGTTGCCGCCGTACGACGAGCCGAAGTGCAGGATGGTCCGCTCGTCACCGACGGTGACGAAGTAGCGCATGTCGTCCGGGGTGCCCTGGCCGAGGTTCTCCAGGTCACCGGTCACGTGGACGGCGCGGACGAAGCTGTTCTGGTCCTCGAGCTCGTTGACGTGCTCGACCCCGACCCGCGCCATCCGGATCATGTGGAGCACGACGGTCCGGGTGTCGGTCAGCTCGACGCCGGCCGCCCAGGGGGCGAGCTCGTTGCCGGGGGGCGACATCAGGTAGGGGACGACGTACATCGTCTTGCCCGCGGAGGCGCCGCGCATGCGGTCCTCCAGCAGGGGCTTCATCTCCGAGGCCGGGCGCCAGTTGTTGTAGACGCCCTTGTCCTTGGGATCGTTGGTGGCCACGATCGTGCGCTCCTCGGAGCGCGCCGTGTCCTTGTAGTAGCTGCGCGAGTAGTAACGGTCCTTGCCCGCAGGCAGGAGCTCGCCGGCCTCCAGGGCCTCGGCGACGAGCCGCTCGTCGTCCGCCTGGTTGACGACCTCGATGCGCTCTGCGCCCGTGAGCTCTGCGTAGTACTTCACGTAGTCACGGACGTGCGGGTTCGTCAGCCCGGCTGCGTCCAGGGCTGCCTCAAAGTCTGCCATCGTGCCTTGCTCCCTACCTGTGGAAGTGCTGGTGCCCGAACACCTTCGTCCGGGTCGTGGTGGAGACCATACTTGAAGACTTCTTCAAGTCATGTAGTCTGCACGATCGGTGAGACTACCCCCGGAGGAGGTGAGGGCATCATGGCAGTACCTCTCTACGAGGCCAAAGCCGACCTCTTCCGCACCCTGGGCCACCCGACCCGGGTGCGGGTCCTGGAGCTCCTGGTGGAGCGGCCGATGCCGGTCAAGGACCTCCTCGCCGACATCGGGATCGAGGCCTCCAACCTCTCCCAGCAGCTCTCGGTGCTCCGCCGCGCCGGCCTGGTGACCTCCTCGCGCCAGGGAGCGACCGTGACGTACGCCGTCGCGAGCCCACAGCTGGCCGACCTACTGGCCGCGGGCCGGCAGATCCTCGCCTCCGTGTGGAGCGACACCGAGGGACTGCTCAACGAGCTGCGCGAGAGCTCCTGATTTCGCCCACCCGCACCCCATCGGCTACTCTCTTCGAGTCCGTGCCACGTGCAAGGACGGGCGCCTGTAGCTCAACGGATAGAGCATCTGACTACGGATCAGAAGGTTTGGGGTTCGAATCCCTACAGGCGCGCAGATCACCTGCACCGCACCACCTGGGCAGGCACGTCGAAGGGTCGCTCCCCATCCGGGGAGCGGCCCTTCTCCGTCTCGCGGGGTGGGGGGATCAGTGGTCGCGGCCGTCGGTCTCGAGCAGGCGGAGCCAGATCTCGCTGAGGGTCGGGTACGCCGGTACGGCGTGCCAGAGCCGCTCGAGCGGGATCTCGGCGGTGACGGCGATCGTGGCCGCGTGCAACAGCTCGGCGACGTCGGGGCCGACCGCGGTGAAGCCGACCAGGACGTTTCGCTCGGCGTCGATGACCATCCGGGCCTGGCCGCGGTAGCCGTCCGCGTGCAGCGAGGCGCCGGCGACGGCCCCCAGGTCGTAGTCGGCGACCCGTACCTCGATGCCGGCCGCTGCCGCGGTCTCGGCGGACAGGCCGACGGCCGCGACCTCGGGATCGGTGAAGACCACCTGCGTGACAGCACGTTCGTCCGCGGTGACCGCGTGCCGTCCCCAGGCGCTCAGGTCGGGACGGTCGCCGCGCGCCCGTGCGGCGATGGCGTCGCCCAGGGCACGCGCCTGGTACTTGCCGTGGTGGGTCAGCAGCGCCCGCGCGTTGACGTCGCCCGCGGCGTACAGCCATCCGCCGTCGACCGGCATTCCAGCCTCGTCAACGACAGCGAGGGACTCGTCGACGGCGAGCCAGCCGCCCGCGGCAAGGCCGAGGTGGTCGAGGCCGAGGTCCTTGGTGTTGGGCGTGCGTCCGGTCGCGACCAGGACCTCGTCGGCCGTGACGACCCCGCCGTCGCCCATGGTGAGGTGCACAGCGCCCGCGGCGTCACGACGGGCCGCGGTGGCCTCGGCCTCCAGGTGAAGGGTGACTCCAGCGGCCTCGAGAGCCGTCGCCACGTGCTCGCCGGCGAACGTCTCGACGCCCGGGAGCATCCGGGTCTGGGATATCACCGTCACCCGAGAGCCGAGCGCGCTGAACGCGGTGGCCATCTCCGAGCCGACGACACCACCCCCGATGATCGCCAGCCGCTCCGGCACCGTCCGGACGGCAGCGGCGTCCCGGCTGGTCCACGGCTTCACCTCGGCCAGACCTGGTATCGGGGGCACCTGGGCCGAGGTGCCTGTGGCGATCACGACCGCGTGTCGCGCCGCGAGCTCGGTGATCGTGCCGTCGGCGTGGGTCACCGTGACGCTGCGGCTGCCGGTGATGCGCCCGTTGCCGCGGACCAGCGTGATCCCCGCCCCTTCGAGCCAGCCGACCTGACCGGCGTCGTTCCAGTCCGAGGCGAACCGGTCGCGGCGACGCAGTACGGCGTCGACGTCCAGCTCGCCACTGACGGCCCGACCGGCGGCGGGGAGCGCTCGGGCGGCACGGAGGGCGGCGGCGTCGCGCAGCAGCGCCTTGGTGGGCATGCAGGCCCAGTAGGAGCACTCCCCGCCGACGAGCTCGCGCTCGACGACAGCTGCGGTCAGGCCGCCTTGCACCACCCGGTCGGCGACGTTCTCGCCGACCGGGCCGGCGCCGATGACGACCACGTCGTACGTCTCGGGGGCCCCTGCCGCACCGGTGTCGGAACCCGGAGTCGTGGCGGTCATCGCTCAACGCTCGCGTTGCTGCGGTGCAGCCGGAACGCGGAGACCGCGAAGAAGATGCCGCCGAGGGTCGCGTATCCGGCGAGACTGGCCAGCGAGGCGTTGCCGTTCGAGGCCATGGCGACGAAGCTGCCGCCGGCGAGGACCGAGAGCCCGCCGCTGAGGATCATCGGCCATTGACCGCCGAGGCCGCGGCGCTGGACCGCGACGATCAGCTGCACGACGCCGGCGGCAATCGCCCAGGCGCCCCACACCCGCAGGACGTCGGGGATCCCAGAACCGATCGCGAGGCCCAGCCCGATGGCGGTGGCCAGGCTCAGGGCCATGTTCACGAGGAGCGGGACCCGCTGTCGCGTGGCGCCCGACGAGCGGAGGTCGTAGACGGCGGCGCCGAGGTCGACGAGCGGATAGAGGACGAGGAGCGTGACGGTGAACGGGTTCAGCTCGGACGCGCTGGTGGCGAGCAGGCCTGCCCAGGCGATCGCGAACGCGAACCGGGCGGCGTAGAGGTTGCGCAACGCCGACGTGCTGGCGGCGGGCGTGGGCCGGGCGGTGACTGCCTCGGTCTCGGTGTGATGGGACATCGCATTCTCTTCTCTCGGGGTGAATGAGGTGGATAGACCGATCGGTCTCTTTCAGAGTGTGGCACGACGTCGCGGATGTCAAGACCGACCGTTCTATCTGTTAACGTCGGGTCCCTACGAACGAGAAGGAAGGCTGATGTCCGAGGCGCGCGCACGACTGCTCAGCACGGCGAGCCGGCTGTTCTACGCCGAGGGGCTGCACTCCGTCGGCATCGACCGGATCATTGCCACAGCGGGGGTGACCCGGGCGACGCTCTACCGGCACTTCCCCAGCAAGGACGACCTCCTCGTCGCCTACCTGACGCAGAGCGACGAGATGCTTCGCTCACGTGTTGACGCCGTGCGAGAGTCGGGCGAGACGACCGAGGACGTGATCCGGGCCGTGGCCGCAGCGATCGCCGAGGACATCCAACGGCCGGGTTTCCGCGGCTGCGCGTTCCTCAACGCAGCGGCCGAGTACCCGGACCCCGCCCACCCGGTGCACCGCGCGGTGATCGAGCACCGCGACTGGTTCCTGGCCACGGTCGAAGAGCTGTTCGCCGAGACCGGCAAGCCTGACGCGGAGCCTGCCGCCCGCCACTTCGTCATGCTGCGCGACGGAGCCATGGCCGCCGGCTGCCTCGCCGACCCCCAGGTCGTCTGCGAGACCTTCCTGCGCGGCGTCGAGGGGCTGCTCGTCTACCGCAGTCGAGACGATCTGGAAGAAGCTCTACGGCAGCAGGCATAGCTGTCAACCTCGATCGCATCGAGTGATGCGCCGCCTCGAGGCCGGGAGGCGGCCCCTCGCGAGACTCCCCGCGAGGGCGACCCGGAGCGCATAGAGTGCCCCGGGTGATCTCCGCCGCTGCCGTCGTTCGGTCGATGCGCCCCAAGCAGTGGATCAAGAACCTCCTGGTCATCGCGGCCCCGCTGGCCGCCGGGGACATCGCCGAGCCGGGAGTGCTCGCCGCCACCGCGTTCGCGTTCGTCGCCTTCTGCGGTGCCTCCTCCGCGGTCTACCTGGTCAACGACTGCGCCGACGTCGAGGCCGACCGGCTGCACCCCCGGAAGCAGAACAGGCCGATCGCCGCGGGCGAGCTGTCGGTGCGCGCCGCGCTACTGGTCGCCGTCCTCCTGGTGGTCGCCAGCCTGGCGGTGGCGTCGTTGGCGGGCTGGCAGCTGGTCGTGCTGCTCGCCGCCTACCTGGTCCTCATGAGCTCCTACTCGCTCTGGCTCAAGCACGAGCCGGTCGTCGACCTGGCGCTGGTCGCCGGCGGCTTCCTGATGCGTGCCGTCGCCGGCGGGCTCGCCGCCGACCTCCTCATCTCCGACTGGTTCCTGCTGGTGGCGGGCTTCGGGTCGCTCTTCGTGGTGGCCGGCAAGCGCTACTCCGAGCTGCACACCCTGGGCTCGGAGGCGGGCACCCGGCGGTCGCTGGTGCGCTACACCGACACCTACCTGCGCTTCGTGTGGTGCATCGCCGCGGCGGTCACCATCGCCTCGTACTGCCTGTGGGCGTTCGAGAACGCAGCGCCGAGCGGGATCCCCTGGCACTCGCTCTCCATCGTCCCCTTCGTGCTCGGCCTGCTGCGCTACGCCGTCGACATCGACGCCGGCCAGGCCGCCGAGCCGGAGGACATCGTGTGGGGCGACCGCCTGCTCCAGGCCGTCGGTGTGGTCTGGGCCCTGGTGCTGGTGGTGGGAGTGCTCAGTGCCTGACCTCTCGGTGCCTGACCTCTCCGTGCCTGACCTCTCGTCGCTGCACGGGTGGGGGCGCACCTCGCCCAGCGTCGGGCGGCTCGTCACCGTCAGCGAGGCGGCCGTACCGGAGGTGGTGGGCGCCGCCGGACCGCGCGGCGTGATCGCGCGCGGCCTGGGCCGCTCCTACGGGGACGCCGCCCAGAACGGCGGCGGCGGCGTCCTCGCTCCGCTGCAGCCGTCGATCGGCGAGCTCGCCGCGGACGGGACGGTCGAGGTCTCGGCCGGCACCAGCCTGCACGAGCTGATGCGCGCCCTGCTGCCCCAGGGGCGCTTCCTGCCGGTCACCCCGGGGACCCGCTACGTCACGGTGGGCGGCGCGATCGCCTGCGACGTCCACGGCAAGAGCCACCACGTGGTGGGCAGCTTCGGCAACCACGTGGTCTCCCTCGACCTCGTCCTGGCCGACGGCAGCACCGTCACGGTGGGCCCGGAGAACGACCGCGATCTCTTCTGGGGGACGGTCGGCGGGATGGGCCTGACCGGGGTGATCACCCGCGCCACCCTGCGCACCATCCCGGTCGAGACCGGGTGGGCCAGCGTCACCACCCGCCGGCTGCCCGGCCTGGAGCCGGTGATGACGGCGATGGCCGAGGCGGACGACCGGTACACCTACTCGGTCGCCTGGATCGACACGCTCGCCCTCGGCCGCTCCCTGGGGCGCTCGGTGCTCACCCTGGGCGAGCACGCGCGGCGCGAGGAGCTCACGGGGCGGAGCACGGCCCAGCCACTGCCGCTGCCGGGCGACCCGCGGATCGCGGTGCCGCTCACCCCGCCGGTCAACCTCGTCTCCCTCCCCGCCGTCCGGGCCTTCAACGAGGCCTGGTACCGGAAGGCGCCGCGCCACCGCAGCGGTGAGATCCAGTCGCTGGGGCAGTTCTTCCACCCCCTCGACGGGGTCGCCGGCTGGAACCGCGCCTACGGTCCGCACGGCTTCGTGCAGTACCAGTTCGTCGTCCCGGACGGCGCGGAGGAGGCACTGGCCCGGATCCTGGAGCGGATCGCCGCGAACCGGCTGCCGTGCTTCCTGGCCGTGCTCAAGCGCTTCGGTCCGGGGAACCCGGGCCTGCTCTCCTTCCCGACCGCCGGCTGGACCCTCGCCTACGACGTGCCGGCCCGGCCCGAGCTGGCGCCGCTGCTGCGGAGCCTCGACGCGGCGGTGGTGGCGGCCGGGGGGCGGGTCTACCTCGCGAAGGACTCGCGGCTGCGACCCGAGGCCCTCGCCGCGATGTACCCGCGTCTCCCCGAGCTCCGCGCGCTGCGCGACCGGGTCGACCCCTCCCGCACCTTCCAGTCCGACCTGTCCCGCCGTCTCGACCTCTGACAAGGACCCCCATGCTCGACGCCCTCGGCCAGCCCCAGACCCTCCTCCTCCTCGGCGGCACCAGCGAGATCGCGCTGGCCACCGCGCGCCGGTGGGCGAGCACGGGGAAGCCGCTCGTCGTCCTGGCGGCCCGCCCGGGCGAGCGCCGCGACGCCGCCGTCGCCGAGCTCGGCGCCCTCGGCCTGACGGTGCAGGCCGTCGACTTCGAGGCCGAGGCCACCGACACCCATCCCGCGCTCATCGAGTCGATCGCCCGGGAGCACGACATCGACGTGGCCCTCGTGGCCTTCGGCGTCCTGGGCGACGAGGAGACCGCCTGGCAGGACCACGCGTCGGCGGTCGAGCACGCGACGGTCAACTACGTCGCCGCGGTGAGCGTCGGTGTCTGCCTCGCCTCGGTGGTCCGACGGCAGGGGCACGGCGTGATCGTGGCGCTGTCGTCGGTGGCGGGCGAGCGGGTACGCCGGTCGAACTTCGTCTACGGCTCCTCCAAGGCAGGGATGGACGGCTTCTACCTCGGCCTCGGGGAGGCGCTGCGCGGCACCGGCGGGCGCGTGCTCGTGGTGCGTCCCGGCTTCGTGCACACCAAGATGACCAAGGGGCGGCCGGCGGCTCCGCTGTCGGTGGACCCCGACGACGTCGCGAAGGCCATCACCAAGGCGGTCGCCGGCGGCGACGACCTGATCTGGGTGCCCGGCCCCCTGCGCGGCGTGATGTCGGGCCTGCGGCACGTGCCGAGGCCGCTCTTCCGTCGTCTGCCCCTCTGAGGGCGGCCGCCGGGTCCCGCTAGCGGCCGGGCTCGGGGGTGCCGACGAGCACCCGGGAGACGCAGACCCCGGCGCCGCCGTCGCCCGAGAGCTTGATCTTCTCGTAGGGCCCGACGCTCTCGAAGAAGAGGGTGTGCTCGCCGGCCGGCAGCTCGAGGTCGTGCGTGGACTCCCCGGCGGTGACCTTCACCTCTGCCGCGCGACTGGAGCGGTAGTCGAGCTGGACCCACCAGGCACCGATCAGCGGACCGTCGAGCGGGATGCGCGTGTTGCCGCGCTCCGCCAGCTGGTAGCCGCAGCCGTCGGCCGGCTCCGAACGCCGCGTCGGGTCGAGCCGGACCTCCTTGGCGTGCCCCTCCTCGTCGAACATGAAGAGGTCGTCGACGGTGCTGGTCGGGAAGGAGAGCTCGTCCGCGTACGGCCTGAGCACGTAGCGGTGGGTGTTCTCCGGGAAGTTGAAGCCCCACATCATCGCCTGCGGCAGACCGCCGTTGACCAGCGGAAGGGGCTCGTCGTGCGCGGCCATCGCGGCGCGGAGATTGGCGAAGTACCCCTTGGCGGGGTTCCGTTCCTGCCACACCTCGACGTAGCGCACGCTGGAGACCAGGGAGACCGCCACGACGGCGATCGTGGCGGCGCCGATCAGCCGTCTCCTCTCGTAGGTCCGGGGCACGCCCTCGCGCGGGGTGTTGACCTCCACGGCGCCGAGAAGCGGGAGGAAGGCCAGGCCGAGGGAGAGGACGGCCACGGCGGAGAGCTCGGTCTGGTAGCGGTACTCCCGGGCGATGTCGGCACCGACCAGCCAGGCGCGAGCGGTGGAGAGCAGCGCCAGGTTGGCCAGCACGGTGACCCCGAGGATCGACCACGCCCGGCGGCTGATCGTGCGCGAGTGATCGGCGTAGAGCACCACGGCCGCCACCACCACGCACCCGACGACCACCATCTCCAGGGAGGGGTCGGCGATGGACCCGGCGCCGATGGACAGCCAGCTGAGCGGGCCGCCGACCAGCGCCGGCACCATCGTGACGAGCACGTAGTTGGCGAGCACGTCGCCCCACGGCACCTTCGACCCGTCGTCGGTCGCGCCGCTGAAGCCCCACCGCAGGTAGATGTCGGAGTAGGCGGCGGCCAGCACCACGTGGGCGATGAGCCCGGCGCGATAGGTCGACCAGAGCTGGCCGAGCCGCTGGCGGATCGTCCCGGTGGCGAACCACCCCAGCGCCACGAGGCCGTAGACCGGGAAGAGGAGCAGCGCCTTCTCGTAGAAGGCCAGGCCGAAGACGGTCCACGCCAGCGCCGCCACGAGATGGCGCAGCCGACGTGTCCGCAGGTAGGCCAGGTGGGAGGTGAGGCCGAAGGTGAGCGCGATCTGCATCGGGAGCTGGTTGATGCCGGCGGCGAACCAGACGCCCGCAGGGAGGGTGAAGACCCAGGAGAGGTAGAGGGCGAGCAGCACCAGGACCATCGGCCGGCGCCCGAACATGGAGATCAGCAGCCGGAACATGCCGATGGCCGCTCCCGCGTGCAGCAGCAGCAGGGTGGCCGCCCAGGCCCACCACTCGAAGGTCGCGTACTTGGTGAGCAGGCCCGAGACCGCGAACCCGGCCGGCATCAGGTGGCCCGAGTAGGACTCGGTCAGGTAGGCCACGTCGAAGGGCCGGTTGAGGGCCCGGGAGATGAAGGCCAGGTCGTCGGTGTGGTACCACGCGTCCCACAGCGCCCAGCCCCGGAAGACCAGGTGACCCACCACGAGGGCGGCCCCTGCGACGAGGAAGAGATCGATCCGGCGGCGTCCTGGCACGCCCCGGAGTGTCGCACAGGTCCTCCCCATCGGACCGGCGTCTCGCACGTCTATCCCCGCGATGCGGTACGCGCACCTGACGGGATCGGCCGCCGGGGCGGTGCCGGGCGTAGTACTACTGAGGCATGACGACAGGACCGGGTGGCCCAGGGACGTCGACCACGGTGCACCTGGTGCGTCACGGCGAGGTCGACAACCCCGACGGCATCCTCTACGGCCGGCTCGAGGGGTTCGGCCTCTCCCTGCGGGGTGAGGCGATGGCCCAGCGGGTGGCCGCGGTCCTCACCGGGCGCGACATCGTCCACCTCGTCACCTCCCCGCTGCTGCGCGCCCGGCAGACCGCCGAGGCGCTCACCGCTCACCTGGGCCTCGAGGCGACGACCGACGAGCGGATGACGGAGTCAGCGAGCCGCCTCGAGGGTCGGCGACTCGAGGGGGGCCACGGGGTGCTGCGCACCCCCTCGGCCTGGCGTCACCTGTGGAACCCGGTCAGGCCGTCGTGGGGCGAGCCCTACGCCGAGGTGGCCGACCGGATGCTCGCGGCCGTCGCGGCCGCCCGAGACGCCGCCGAGGGGCACGAGGCGGTGCTCGTCTCCCACCAGCTGCCCATCTGGATCGCCCGCCGGCGCCTGGAGGGCCGGGGTCTGCTGCACGACCCGCGCCGTCGCGAGTGCACGCTGTGCTCGGTGACCTCCGTCCGGTTCGAGGACGACCGGCCGGTGAGCGTGGCCTACTCCGAGCCGGCGGCCGAGATGCTGCCCTCCAAGGGCCGGCGCGGCCGGGACTCCTCGGCCGCGCGGGCCGCACGCTCGGCGCGCCGCGCGGGGAGGTAGAGCGGGGCGGCCACGGCCAGCACGAGCGCCCCGACCGTCATCGCGACCGCCACCGAGGTGCCGTCGGCCAGGGCCGTCAGCAGGATCATCCCCAGCGCCGCCGCGGGCTGGGCGACCATCGAGTTGAGCGACAGCACGGTGGCACGCACCTCGCTGGTCGCCCGGCCGTGCAGCAGGGTCAGGTGCGCGGCGTTGGAGAGCCCGTGGACGGCGTAGCAGGCCAGGTAGGCGGTGAGGAGTCCGATCACCCCCGCGACCAGGCCCAGGGCGGCGACGGTGAGCCCCTGGAGCACCCGCATCACGGCCGCGGTGGTGGCCACCCCGAGACGCCGGGTCAGCCACGGCGTCAGCGCCGCTCCCGCCGCGGAGGCGAGCCACGCCCCGGTGGTGGCCGGCCCGAGGATGGCGGCGGCCGCCTCCTGGTCGTCCAGCACGTCCGCGAGGCGGACCGGCACCAGGGACTCGAAGGTGACCATCCCGAAGCCCCAGAAGAGCTCCACCGCGATGAGCGCGAGCAGCACCCGGTCGGCCCGGACCAGGCCGAAGCCGGCTCGGACCGTGGCCGGCGTGGCGAGCAGCGACCGGCCCAGGCCGGCCCGCGGGGCACCGTCCGGCCCGGCGGCGGGCTCCGTCATCAGCAGGGCGGTGGCCACCAGGGCGAGCGCTTGGAGGCCCACGGCCACCGCGACCGGGAAGGTCAGGGCGCCCAGGCCGGGCACCGGGTCCCAGGCCACCAGGAGGCCGCTGCCCGCCGACCCCACAGCGATCGCCAGGGCGAGCACCGCCCCCTGGGCGGCGATGCCGCGCTCCACCGAGGTGTGCGGGTCCAGGGCGCGGGCGGTGTCGACGTACCACGCCTCCAGCGGCCCGCTGTCGAGCGCGCGGTAGACGCCCTGGAGCACGAAGCAGAGCGCGAAGGCGGCCGGCGACGAGGCGGTGAGCAGCACGCAGAGGGAGACCAGCGAGACGCCCTGGGCCACGAGCAGGACCCGTCGGCGGCCGACCGTGTCGGCGAGCCCGCCGGTGGGCAGCTCCAGCGCCAGGACCACCAGTCCCTGCAGGGCGGCGACCCGGCCGAACTCGGCAAGACTCAGGCCGCGGTCCAGCGGGAGCAGCACCAGGACGGGGATCAGCAGGCCGGTGGGCAGCCAGCGCAGCGCGGTGAGCAGCAGGAACCGCCGGCGCGCCGCGCGCTCGTCGTCCATCGCCGCCAGCCGGGGAGTCACAGCGGCAGCTCGTCGCGGAACGGCACCAGGTGCTGCAGCCACATCACCCGCGCGGTCGAGGCGTCCTCGGGGACCGGCGCCGCGCGGTAGCGCTGCACCACCTCCCAGATCTCCGCGGTCATCTCCCGTGCCTGCGACGGGGTCAGCTCGAGCACGTCGTCGCTGCTCCCCGCGGCCTCCACCCAGGCCGGGTCCCACTCCGCCTCCTCGTCGAGCCAGCTCTCGAGCAGGCCCAGCTGCCAGTGGTAGAGGCTGCGCCGCAGCGACTGGGTGGCCCGGTACGCCGGGGCGTTGCCCAGGAAGTCGGCCGTCGACCAGCTGGTCACCTCGTGGGTGGGACGCCACCACCGCTCGCGGCGGCTCGCCCGACCCGGGTCCTCCTCGACCAGTCCGGCGTCGGCGAGCTTGCGCAGGTGATAGCTGGTCAGCCCGCTCGACTCCCCCAGCTTGGCCGCCAGGCCGCTCGCCGTCGCCGGGCCGTCGACCCGCAGCATCCCGAGCAGACGGCTCCGCAGCGGGTGCGCCAGCGTCTCCAGCGCGACGGCATCCAGGACGACGGTCTCGCGGGGCTGCCGCTCCTCGGAGGTGCTCATGCCGCCATGCTGCCAATTGCAAAGAGTATTTGCAAACGATCCTTGCAATCCCGGAAGAAGCATCCTTGCAATCCCGGAAGAAGCACAGGGCTACGGTGTGAGGAGGACGCAGGCGATCGTCCTGCGGCGCCGTCCCTAGGCACGAGGAGGCAGCCATGAGCACCCAGCCCGTCCTGGTGGGAGTCACCGGTCCCGAGGAGAACACCGAGGCCCTGCGCTTCGCTCTCGGGGAGGCCGGCCGACTGGGCGCCGGACTCACCCTCGTGCATGCGGTCGTGCCCACGCCCCCGCCACCGCCCGGCACCGTGCTCGTCACCTACGAGGACTCCTGGGGCGAGCTGGGCAAGGCGCTCGTCGCCGAGGTGGCGGACGAGGCGGCCGGTCTCGCCGGCGAGCTCGGCGTCGACGTCCCCGTCTCCACCGCCATCGGCTACGGCGCACCCGGCGCCCTGCTCAGCGACCTGAGCCGCGACGCCAGCCGGGTGGTGCTGCAGCACCAGCGTGTCCACCGCCTGGTGCGGCTGGTGACCGGCTCGACCAGCGCGCGGGTGGCGGCCCACGCGCACTGCCCGGTCGTCTCGGTGCCGGCCGGAGGCCAGGAGGAGGGCGACCGGTCCGACCTGGTCCTGGTCGGGGTGCACGAGGACGGCGGACCACGCGAGGTGGTGCAGGCGGCACTCGCGGAGGCGTCCTTGCACGGGTGGTCCACCCGCCTGGTGCACGCCTGGCACGCCCCGGGCCCGTACGACGACCTGCTGGCCAAGGACGGCCAGTGGCAGAAGGCGGCCCAGGAGTCGGTCAGCAAGGCGGCGGCCGCTCACGTGGCCCCGGCCGGATCGGCCGCGCCCGAGGTCGAGGTGGTCCACGACTGGCCGGCGGACGCGCTCGTGGAGCGGTCCAGCAGCGCGCGGATGGTCGTGATCGGTCGCCACGGGCGCGGGGGCCCGATCTCGCCGCGCCTCGGCTCCCGCGCTCGCGCCGTGCTGGCCAACGCCCACTGCCCGGTGATGGTCGTCCCGCTGACGGAGAAGCCAGCAGGCTGAGCCTGAGCGGGCGGCTATGGCTCCTCCACCTTCGTCGACGGCGCCTCGCCCCGGCGCATGACGCCCCACCGCTCGACCCGACCCGCGGCCGCCGCGAGGGCCCGGCTCCCGGTCGCCAACGGCGCCCGCAGGGACGCCGGCCCCCGGCGGGTCCCCGCCTCGGCCAGGTCACGGCCCCGGTCGAGCACCGAGAGCGGCAGCGCCGACAGCACGTTGCCCGGGGGGCGCCGCGAGACGACCGGGTGCGGCCGGGTCGGGGCGATCCGGCGGGTCGCCTCCCAGGCCACGCCGAGCCGGCGGAGCCGGGCCGGGGTCAGCCTCTCCTGCAGCCTGGGCAGCAGCTCGTCCTCCTCGTCACGGACGTCCTCGCGCAGCACCGCCGCGAGGCGATCCAGCAGCGCCTCGCGCTCGGTGCCGGCGGCGCCGTCCTCGAGCCGGCTGACCAGCTCGTTGACCTCCTGGTGCTCCTCCTCGACCTGACGCGTCAGCTGCTCGCCGTCGGGCAGCACCCGGCGGATCACCGGCCAGAGCACGGCCTCCTCCGCGAACGCGTGCGGGAAGACCAGACGGTAGATCCGTTGCAGGACCTCGTCCTGCGCGGGCCCGGGCGTCCGCGGCAGCCGTCCGAGCAGCTCGTCAAGCAGCACGTGGTCGCGCTTCTGCCGGGTCAGGACACTCCAGGGGCCGCCGAGCCGGGCCTCGTCCTGCAGGGACAGTGAGGTCATCTCCGCTCCTCTCCTCGTCGGTGTGGGCGTGGGGATGGGTGGGGACCGCGGGGGTGATCCGGTGCCGGACCACTTCCCGCAGTGCCAGCAGGGCGGTCACCGCGAGCGCGGTCAGGAGTCCTTCCGTACCCCCGGCGACGGCGATCAGTACCGCGGCGGCCAGGTGGAGGCGGGTGGTGTGGGTCAGGGGCATCTCATTCACCTCGGTGGGTCGTGGGCGTCGTCAGCCGAGCAGCAGCAGCGCACTGCCGACGACCAGGGCGGGGACGGTGGTGATGACGGTCGCCAGGAGGGCCGACCGTCGTTGCAGGGCCAGCAGCGGGATCAGCGCGTCCCCGTCCTGGCTGACGGTGTTGGCGACCAGGGTGGAGAGCGGCATCCCGCCGGTGAGGAAGATGCCGGCGAAGACGATCTGCACTGCGCACCCGGGGACGAGCCCCACCAGCGCCCCCACGACGACCCCGGCCACGCCGAGCAGGGGCAGCTGGGACCCGTCGAAGCCGGTGACGGTGGAGAGGAGCGCCCAGGCGACGTACGCGACCGTCACCCAGATGGTCACGAAGGCGACCTCCCGGCCCCCCTGCCGCAGGACCTGCGCCATCGACGACGGGTTGGCGGACTCCGCGTCGTCGTCGGCGACCACGCAGCCGTCGCGCACGAAGGCCACCAGGCAGAGCGCCGTGCCGACCGCCCCCAGCGCCAGGTAGGGATCGGTCCCGCCCAGCAGGGACTCCCCGACCGCCGCGGGGTCCAGCAGCTGGAAGGTCACCGGCATGCTGACCAGGAGCCCGGCTGCCAGCAGCAGCCACAGGGCGCTGGGGAGCACGCCCAGCTGGTGCCAGGTGGCGACCGGGAGGGTGCCGGTGCCGCTCCCCTCGGCGCGGTGCAGCACCGCCACCGGCACGGTCCCGGAACTCCCGGTGCCGGGGCGCGACGCCCGAGGCGCACCGCCACCGGCCGTGGACGGGGACGGGGACGGCGCGCCACCCCGCGGCAGGCCGGACGCACGGCGGAGGGGATCGACCCCGACCAGGTCGACGACGTACCCGGTCACCACACCGGTGAGCACCAGCAGCACCTTCAGCTGCAGGGTGAGCAGCGGCTCAGCGGCGAGCAGCACCCAGGTGGCGTCCCCCATGGTGGCCACCAGCGCGGCGACGGCGGCGCCGTAGCTCACCGCCCCCCGGGCGTAGACCGCCATCACGACGATGGCGCCCCCGCACCCGGGAGGGACGGTGAGCAGCGCCGCCACCACGGGTCCCCAGCCGCGGTGACGCTCCAGCACCGAGTCGAACCTCTCACCCCAGCGGTAGCGTGCCCAGCCGAAGGGCACGGCGAGCAGGGCGACGAAGACACCGACCTGCATGAAGGCGTCGGCCATCGGCCGGATCACGAGCTCGAGCATGGCGAGACCCCTCGTCCGCGGACCGGGTCACTCCCCGGTCAGCTTCTCCTTGGCCTTGTGCATGAGGTTCTCCGCCCCCTGCTTCAGCGAGCCGGCCGCGTTGCCCGGGGTGCCGGGGCCCATGCTGCCGTCGTAGGTGGCGAAGAGCAGCGGGTCCGGCGCCGGGACCTGGTTGATGTCATCGGCCAGCGGCACGCCCTCGGTGAAGATCAGCTCCTTGTCGCCGACGAGGGTGGTGCCCTGGGCCCAGCGGCCCTCGCCGGCGCGGCTGCCCTCGGTGAACGAGTAGAACGTGCGGCCCGGCTCGTCGTCCTCCACCTCCTTGAGGGAGTCCTCCAGCCCGTCGGTGAAGCCGTCCTCGATGAGCTGCTCGATCCCCAGCAGCCACTGCTGCTGGTGGTAGGTGTCGCGCGCCAGGTTGAACTGGAGCGTCTCCTTGACCCCCGGGTCGTCCGTCATCTGGTAGACGCGCGCCGTCTGCAACCGGCTCTGGGCCTCGGCCGCCACGTTGCTGCGGAAGTCGGCCAGCAGGTTGCCGCTCGCGACGATGTAGCCGCCGTTCCACGGCACCCCCTGGCTGTTGGTCGGCATGGCGGCGCCACCCGTGACGATCGCGTGCTGCACGTTCTGCCCGCCGAGCACCGCGGCCAGCGCCGGGTTGGCGGCGGCGGCCTGCGCCTGGGTCTCCGACGGTGCGCCCTCGAGGAGCCGGGCCATCATCGTCACCAGCATCTCGACGTGGCCGATCTCCTCGGTGCCGATGTCGAGGATCATGTCCTTGTACTTGCCGGGGATGCGGCAGTTCCAGCCCTGCCAGAGGTACTGCATCATCACCGTCATCTCGCCGAACTGACCGCCCACGAGCTCTTGGAGCTTCGCGGCGAAGAGCGCATCGGGGCGCTCGGGCTTGACCTGGTTCTGGAGCTGCTTGGTGTGCCGGTACATGTCGAGCCTCTCGGTCGTGGGAGCGCCTCTCGCTCCCCGACCAGCACGCTCCCGGACGGCCGCCTCCCGGGGGTGTGGCCCGGCGTGGACGCGACCGTTGCCGTGCCGCCTCCGACGCGTGGCGGCGGGTCGCCCCCACCGGTCCGGTCGGGCATGGGCCCCGCCGACACGGGGTACGTCGTCTGGCACGGAGGCTCCAGACCAGGGGACTCCCCGCGCACGTCTTCCGCGAGGCAGCCATGGCCCCCTTCGCACCCGTTCTCCGGCTCTCCCTCCTCGGTGGCTTCGAGCTCGACTTCGACGACGAACCGGTGCGGCTCTCCGCACCGGCGCAGCGGCTGCTGGCACACCTGGCCATCAGCTGCCGGCACCACCGGGCACGGCGCACCCCCCTGGCCGAGCGCCTGTGGCCGGAGACCCCCGGCGCCCAGGCCGCCTCCAACCTGCGCTCGGTGCTGTGGCGGCTGCCACGTCCCCGCGGCCGGCAGCTGGTGCGCAGCGAGGCCTCGACCGTCTCCCTCTCTCCCGACCTCGAGGTCGACCTGTGGCAGGGCGAAGGGCTCACGGTCGCACTCCTGGCGCAGGACCCACCGCACCACCCGACGACCGCGCAGCTGGCCATCCTCGCCGAGGACCTGCTCCCCGACTGGTACGACGAGTGGCTGGTGGTGGAGCGGGAGAGCTACCGGCAGCGGCGGCTGCACGCCCTCGAGCGCTACTCCGGACGGCTGCGCGAGCAGGGCCGCTTCGTCGACGCCCTGTGGGCCGGGCTGGCGGCGGTGCAGTCCGAGCCGCTCCGGGAGAGCGCCCACCGTCGGGTGATCGAGGTGCACCTGGCCGAGGGGAACCAGGCGGAGGCGCTGCGCCAGTTCGACGGATACCGCCGCCTGCTCGCCGACGAGCTGGGACTGCCGCCGTCGCCGGCGATCAGGGACCTGGTGGCGCCCCTGCTGGGTCGCCCGGTCGACCGGCGGGCCCCGCGCCGGACCGCCTGAGGCGGCTCAGCCCAGCTCGACCGGCGCCGCCGGCAGGGCACGCTTGTGGGCGGTCCGGGCGTAGGCGGACTCGATGACGCGCCGCGCCTCCTCGGAGACCTCGCCGCCCGTCAGGTAGGTGTCGATCTCGGCGTAGGTCACGCCGTACGCCGTCTCGTCGGGGAGCGCGGGGCGGTCCTCCTCCAGGTCGGCGGTGGGCACCTTCTGGACCAGCTGGTCAGGGGCGCCGAGGTGACTGCCGATCGCCTTCACCTGACCCTTGGTGAGGCCGGCCAGCGGGGTGACGTCGGCTGCCCCGTCGCCGTACTTGGTGAAGAAGCCCATCACCGCCTCCGCGGCATGGTCGGTGCCGATCACCAGCGCACCCAGCCGGCCGGCCACGGCGTACTGGGCCGTCATCCGCAGCCGGGCCTTGATGTTGCCCTTCACGAAGTCGGCCAGTCCGCGGTCGGGGTAGCCGCCGCTCGGGGTGGTGGCGGCGTGCAACGGCTCCACGGCCGGCTTGATGTCGACGGTCAGCACCTCGTGCGGCGCGATGAAGTCCAGGGCGGCGCGGGCGTCGTCCTCGTCGGCCTGCGTGCCGTGCGGCAGGCGCATCGCGGTGAAGTGCCCGCCCGCCCGCTCGCAGGCCAGCTGGGCCAGCCTGCCGGCGACCGTGGAGTCGACGCCCCCCGAGATGCCGAGCACGTAGCCCGAGGCGCGGGCGCCGGTCAGGTAGTCGGCGAGGAAGGCGATCCGCCGCTCGGCCTCGGCCGCCGGGTCGAGCTCCGGGACCACCCCCAGGGCCTCGGCGACCTCCTGCTGCCTGGAGCCGTGCGTCATCTGGTCCTCCCGGTGGTCGCGGTGCGCGGGTCCTGTTCCCGACCCGGCGCGGTTCATGCTGCCCTGGAAGTTTGGCCGCCCGGCGGGCGGGTACGACCGGGGCGCCGCCGAGGCAGTTTCTCGGCGCGCGCCGAGACCGGGACATCAGCCCCGGGACATCAGCAGAGAGGCACCACCCGTGGTCCACCGCATCGCCGACACCGTCCCCGTGCTCCCGTGGCGGCTCCGCCGAGCGGCCGCGAGCCTGATCCTGGGTCGGCCGTGACCGCGCTGCCGGAGATCGCCGCGCGCGCCACCGAGCTGCTGCGGCTGCACACCGACCCGCGGCTGCTCACCGTGGTCAACGTCTGGGACGTGATCTCCGCGAAGGTCGTGGCCGGGACGGAGGGGACCGTCGCGCTGGCCACCGCGAGCCACTCGATCGCCGCCTCCCGCGGCTACGAGGACGGCGAGCGGATCCCGGTCGACGAGATGCTCGGTGAGGTCGCGCGGATCGTGGAGGCGACCACGCTCCCGGTGAGCGCCGACCTGGAGGCCGGGTACGGCGACGCGGGCGACACCGTGCGCCGGGCCATCGGCGTCGGCGTGGTCGGCGCCAACATCGAGGACCAGATGAAGCCCCTCGACGAAGCGGTCCGGGTGGTCGAGCAGGTCATGGAGGCCGCCCGCGCCGAGGGGGTACCCGACTTCGTCCTCAACGCCCGCACCGACGCCTTCGTGCTCGGCAAGGACCGCGACCGCAGCGAGGTGCTGGCCGACGCGGTGGAGCGTGGCCGCGCCTACCTGGAGGCCGGCGCCCCGGTGGTCTTCGTGCCGGGCGTCCTCGACGAGCGGGAGGTCGCGACCCTGGTCGAGGCGTTCGGCCCGCAGCGCCTGACCCTGATCGGCCTCCCCGGAGTGCCGCCGCTGGGTCGGCTGGAAGAGCTCGGCGTGGCTCGGGTCTCCTACGGCCCGATGTCGCAGCGGGTGGCCCTGACCGCCCTGCAGGAGCTGGTCGAGGACGTGCACGCCGGCGGCGGGGTGCCCGACTCGATGCGCCCGCTCAACTAGGCGGTCGTGCTGCCGGGGAGCCGGCCCGCCCGGAGCGGCAGGGACTCCTGCGAGCTCCGCGAAAAGGGCACCCACCGCGTCGCCGGCTCTCCATACTCGTCGGGTGAGCTACTCCGCCGACTACCGGCGCCCGCTGCCCCCGGAGGTACCGGAGTTCGCCCGGGCACGTGCCGACGGTCTGCTGCCCGACGTCCCGGCGCAGCCACCCGTGCCGAGCGGCGACCTGCCGCGCAACGCACTGGTGCAGGCGCTGGCTCTCTTCGTCGGCGGGATCATCCTGCTGTTCTGTCTCCCGGACGCCTTCGCCTCTCCCCCCGGCTCCTACCTGAGCGGGGCGCTGGCCGCAGCACTGCTGGTGGTCTCCGTCCGTCGGCTGGCCAGGTTCCTACGCCTCGCGGCGCTCGAGTCGACCCGCGGCTACACCACCTGCGGCATCCAGTCCGGCGCACCCGACTGGGCCTCGCTCAAGCGGTTCCGGACCGTCCGCGAGGGACCCGACTGGGACTGGTCCGGCACCTGGCACCTCAGCGCCGCCGGTCGAGTCCTCCGTGCCCCGGACCGCGACGTGCTCCCGCCCGGCTGGTACCCGTCCCCGGGACGGCAGGGCGGCTTCGAGTTCTGGACGGGCGACTCCTGGTCGTGCCTCTTCCGGACGCCGGAGCAGGTGCGCGCGCTCAGGCCTGCCGAGTGATCCGGTCCACCACGTGCTCGGCGATCGCCAGGCTCGAGGTCGCCGCCGGTGACGGCGCGTTGCGGACGGTGGTCACGCCGTCCTCGTGGCCGATCCTGAAGTCCTCGACCAGGGAGCCGTCCCGGTCCACCGCCTGGGCGCGGACGCCCGCGCCGGCCCGCACCACGTCGTCGGGCCCGATCTGCGGCACGTACCGGCTGGCGACGCGCATGTAGGCACGGACCGAGAGGCTGCCCCGCAGCTCCTTGGCCCCGGTCCGCCAGTGCTGGGCGGCGAGCCGCCAGGCGCCGGGCCAGGACGCCATGTCGCGCAGGTCGGCCAGGTCGACGTCACCACGGCGGTAGCCCTCGCGGGCCAGGCCCAGCACCGCGTTGGGCCCGACCTCGAGTCCCCCGCCCACCCGGCGGGTGAAGTGGACGCCGAGGAAGGGGTAGCGGGGATCGGGCACCGGGTAGACCATGCCGCGGACGAGGTCGCGCTTCGGGCCCTTCACGGACATGTACTCGCCGCGGAAGGGGACGATGCGCGGGCCGTCCTCGCCGTCGGCCAGGCGGGAGACCCGGTCGGCGTGCAGGCCGGCGCAGACCACGAGCCGGTCGAAGACGTGTGGCTCCCGGTCGGTGGCCACCTCGACCCCGCCGACGCGGCGGCGGATGCCGGTCACCGTGGTGGAGAGGAGCACCTGGCCCCCGTCCGCGACGACGTCCTGGCCGAACGCCTCGGCCACCGCGACGTAGTCGGTGATCGCGGTCGCCGGCGAGTGCAGGGCCACCAGACCGGCGGCGTGCGGCTCCACGTCGGTGAGGTCCGCGCCCTGCACCCGGCGCAGGCCGGGTACGCCGTTCTCCGTGGCGGTGCGCTCCAGAGCGTCGAGCCGGCCCAGCTCGGAGTGGTCGACGGCGACCACGAGCTTGCCGCACTCCTCGTAGGGGAGGCCCCGCTCGGCGACGTACTCACGCAGCAGCAGCCTGCCCCGGGTGCAGAGCTCGGCCTTGAGGCTGCCCGGCCGGTAGTAGATGCCGGCGTGCACCACCCCGGAGTTGTGCCCGGTCTGGTGCGCGCCCAGCCGGTCCTCCTTCTCCAGCACCGTCACGCGCGCGGCCGGGAAGCGGCGGGTCAGCTCGCGGGCGATCGCCAGGCCCACGATGCCGCCGCCGACCACGCCGATCGTCTGTTGCGCCATGACGCAGATCCCACCATCGCTCGTGCGCTGATGACAATTCCGGTCCACGGCCGACATCCGAGGAGTCCCGGACCTTCTCACCGGCCCGGCCGGCGGCCTACCGTCGAGCATGACCACCCCCCGCGCTCCGCTCACGGCCCTGATGACGGCGCTGCTGGTCGTCCTGCTCCCGTCGCCGGGCCCGGCCGCCGCCTCTCGGACGCCTCTGCGACCGCCTGTGCTCGCCCTCGACTACGACGCTCTCGGCGACTCCTACGGCTCGGGGTACGGCGTGCCGCCCTACACCGCGACGTGCGGGCGCTCGGACTCCTCCTACGCCGGCCTGCTCGACGGCCTGCGGTGGTGGTGGTTCCGGTTCGCGCTCGACGACTTCGTGGCGTGCGCCGGGGCGACGACGACCAGCCTGGTCGACGGCGCCCCCGGCGGGGTCGAGCCGAGCCAGCTCGAGGCCCTCGACCTGCGCACCCGACTGGTCACCCTGAGCATCGGCGGCAACGACATCGGCTGGAGCGCGGCTGTCCGGGACTGCCTGCTCGGCACCGACGAGGCGTGCGCCGCCACGCAGGACGTGATCCGGACCCGGATCAGCGACGAGCTCCCCGCGCTGCTGGACGGCGTCTACCGCAAGGTGCGCCGCCGGGCGCCGCTCTCGGTGGTCGTGGTGACCGGCTACCCGCGGCTCTTCTCCCCGGAGGCGGGCGACTACCTCCGCGCCTCGCCCGCCGAGCAGCAGCAGCTCAACGAGGGCGCGGACCTGCTCAACGCGAGGATCCGCACAGCCGCTCGGCGGCACGGGTTCGTCTTCGTCGACGTGACCGGGCGCTTCCTCGGGCACGGGGCCAACGCAGCCGATCCGTGGATCCTCGGACTCACCGACCCTGGCGCCTTCCACCCGAACGCGGCCGGCTACTCGGCGTACGCCGACGCGGTGGCCGAGGAGCTCCACACGCGGCGCTGACACGACCGGGGTCGTATGACCCACATCACAAATTTTCCCTTCCCTCTCTTGCCACCGGGTCTGCCCGGCCACAGGATCGGGGCACACCTTGGGAAGGGAACTCACGGATGACCACACGCACGCACCTCACCGCGGTCGGGCTGTTCGCCACGCTGCTCGCCCTGCTGCTCACCGTCCCGCTCGGCCTGTCCACGGCCAGCGCGGCACCGGAGAAGCAGCAGGCGCAGAAAGCCAAGAGCAAGCCGATCACGGTGATGACGCGCAACATCTACCTGGGCGGGGACATCTTCCGCCCCGTCCAGGCCGCCAACGAGGCGCTCGCGGCGGGCAAGCCGTTCCCCGAGGTGCTCAACGCGGTCGCCACCGCCGCCGACGCCACCTGGGCCAACGTCGTGGCCACCAACTTCCCGCTGCGCGCCAAGCTGCTGGCCAAGGAGATCAAGCGCTCCAAGGCCGACCTCGTCGGCCTCCAGGAGGTCGCCCTCTGGCGGACCGGCCCGGTGGAGACCGGGCTGGGCCAGCTGGCGCAGCCCAACTCGACCACCGTCGCCTACGACTTCCTCGCGCTGCTCAACCAGGAGCTGCGCAACATCGGCGCCGCGTACCGGGTGGCCGCCCTCGGCCAGCGGGCCGACGTCGAGGCACCCGCCTGGGACGCCGCGCAGCAGAACCAGCGCGACATCCGCCTGACCATGCACGACGCGATCCTCCAGCGGGTCGGCTCCGGACGCGTCCTGGGCAGCGCCGACGGGATCTTCACCACCAACCTGGAGGTCAAGCTCGGCGGCGTGCTGCCGATGAACTTCGACCGCGGCTGGCAGTACGTCGACTTCAAGTCGGGCAAGGAGAAGTACCGGTTCATCAACACCCACCTCGAGGCGGCCGGCTCCGACCTGGCGCTGGCGCAGGCCCAGGAGATCGGCAGCGCGCTGGTCAAGCCGAAGCGCACCACGATCATGGTCTGCGACTGCAACTCCGACCCCCTCGACTCGTCGGTGAAGCCGGGCGACACCGTGCCGCACAAGGCGGCCTACGACTACCTCACCGACGAGGTCGGCTTCGTCGACCAGTGGCTGGAGTGGGCGCCGGCGCGCAAGGGGTGGACCTCCGGACTCTCGGAGCTGGTCAACGACGCGACGGCTGCCGGCTTCGACCACCGGATCGACCTCGTGCTGACCCGCACCCCCAACGGCAAGGCGATGGCGGTCAAGAAGGCCGACGTCACCGGCGACGAGCTCAAGGACCGGGACTCCGCCTCGGGCCTGTGGCCCTCCGACCACGCGGGCGTCGTCGCCACGCTCAAGGCGATGAAGCCTGGGAAGGAGAAGAAGGGCAAGAAGCGCGGCTGACGCGGGCGTCCGGCGCGCGGCGTGGATCGCGGTGGCGTGCGCCGCAGCACTAGACCGCTCGCGACATGAACACGCTGTTCGGGTCCTCGACGTACCCACCGAAGCAGCGCCTTGGCGTGCCTGCCGCCTCCGGGGCGGTGTGCTGCATCTCGGCCAGGTGGGCGTCGACGGGCGTGGACGGACTGGACCTTCCCGGTTCCTCAGGAGGCGCGATGGGTACGACGCGGCCATGCGCTTCGGATACTTCCTGTCCACCGAGGAGTTCACTCCCGCCGAGCTGGTCGAGCAGGCCGTGCTGGCCGAGGTGGCCGGCTTCGACGCCCTCTGGATCAGCGACCACTTCCATCCGTGGAACGACGAGCAGGGGCAGAGCCCGTTCGTCTGGTCGCTGATCGGGGCGATCAGCCAGGCCACCCTGCTGCCGGTCACCACCGCGGTCACCTGCCCGTCGTACCGGATCTCCCCCGTCGTGCTGGCCCAGGCGGCCGCCACCAGCGCCGTCATGCTGGACGGTCGGTTCACCTTCGGGGTCGGGTCGGGGGAGGCGCTCAACGAGCACATCCACGGCGAGCCCTGGCCCACCGCCGACGTGCGGCTCGAGCGGCTCGAGGAGGCGGTCGGCCTGATCCGCGAGCTGTGGACGGGCGAGGTCGTCTCCCACTACGGCAAGCACTTCACCTGCGACAGCGCCCGGATCTACACCCTGCCCGACGCCCCGCCGCCGATCTACGTCTCCGGCTTCGGGCCGAAGGCGACCGATCTGGCGGCCCGGATCGGTGACGGCTACATCACCACCTCGCCCGACACCGAGCTGCTGGGCCGGTTCCGGGAGAAGTCCGGCGGCAAGCCCGCCCAGATCGGGATGAAGGTCTGCTGGGCGCCGACGGAGGAGCAGGGCGTCGACGAGGCCCACCGGCTGTGGGCCAACTCCGGGGTCCCCGGCGAGCTCGCCCAGGTGCTGCCCTCGCCGAAGCACTTCGAGCAGGTCTCCGAGCTCGTCACCAAGGAGTCCACCGCCTCGACCGTGGCGTGCGGCCCCGACCTGGAGAGGCACCTCGACACGTTGCAGCCGGCGCTCGACGCGGGCTTCGAGGAGCTCTACGTCAGCAACATGGGGCGTCACTACCGCGAGATGATCACCCAGTACGGCGCCGAGGTGCTGCCGGAGCTGCGACGTCGCGCGGGGGCGTGACCAGGCATGACCAGGAGGGCATGAGCAGGGCATGAGCAGGGCATGGGCAGGCCGGAGCCGGGTACGGAACGCCCATGAGCACGCATGGTGAGGACCCGGACAAGATCGATCCGACCCAGCAGTCGGGACGGCCGTTCCTGGTGATGGCGCTCTTCGGACTCATCTTCCTCGGCATGATCGCGATGCTGATCGTCTGGCTCGTCGTCCGCTGACTCGGAAAAAGGAGACCTGATGACCGAGATCCCGACCGACCCCGACGGCGAGAGGTTCGTCCCGGAGTCGACCGACCTCGAGGAGAGCGACCTGCCCCCGGCGGCGGAGCTGCCGGTCGACGACGTGCCAGCCGGCCTGGAGGAGGATCCCGAGGAGCAGCGCAACCTCGCCGACGCCGATCCGGGTCAGCTGGCCGGTGACGTCGAGGACTCGGGACCGGATCCGGGCGAGGACACCTAGGACCGGACGGCCTCCCCGCGGAGCGCGCGTGCGCACTAGAGTCCGAGCACCTGACGGCGCTCCGGGCCGTCCGCACGGGTGGGGGAGCCATGCGACGAGCCGTCGCGACCGTCGTAGTGTCCCTGGGCGCAGGACTTCTGCTGGCGTCCGCCGCCCCCGCGGGCGGGACCCTGGTGGAGGGGACGTCGGCCGGGAGCCTGGCGTCCCCCGAGGCGTCTGCCGGGGCGACGGCGGCGGCCCCGCGGCCGCCGGTCAAGCGAGCCGTCCGCGCCTACGGCGACGGTCCCCTCCGCGTCGCATCCCGTCAGCCCGGTGAGATCACCTTCCGGGCGCGTCGCGGCGACGAGGTCACCCTGCGCGTCAGGGGCACCTGTCGGGGGCACCTGACCCTGACGGACCGTCGCGGCGCACGGCGGGAGAAGCTCCACCACGTCTTCCGAGTGAGGTCGACCGGCCGGGCGACGATCGGGTTCCGCGGAGCCTGCATCGCCGCGACGCGCCTCCAGCTGACCAAGCTGCGGGGGCGGGAGGCCCCGGTGGACGGCGCTGCGGTCCGGCTCGACAGGCCCCGGCGGGGCTACCTCGACGTCGCCTGGGTCGAGGTGCCGCGCACCGGCCGGGTGAAGCTCACGGGCCGCGACGCCCGCGGCCGGGCGATCCGGACGGGCGAGCTGTTGGTCGGCGACGAGCTGCGCTGGTACGGCTGGGAGGGCGCCTCGTTCGAGCACGGGCAGCCCGTCGTCGCCTGGGACGTACGCGGTGAGGAGGACCCCGTGGTCCGGCGCGGCACGCGGATCGGACTCACCTCCCCCACCCGCGCCTGGGTCGACGCCCGGAGCGCGTCCACCCACGTCGTCGAGCTCGACGGACCGCCGGTGACCCTGCCCGCCGGACGCGGTCGGGAGCACGTCCTCACCGTGGCGCTGCCCGCGGGCGTGAGCACCTTCCTCGACTCCGAGGAGGAGTGGTGGCGACAGGGCTCCGCCACCTGGCTGCGTCCCGCGCCCACCGTCCCGGCCGAGGGCGGCACCCACCGCCTGGTGGTGGCGACCGACCCGGACGCGGCACCCCAGGACCGGACCTTGCGCGTCCGCTCCATCCGCGAGGCACCCGACCTGGTGCTGGGCGGACCGCCCGTCCGCTTCGAGTCGACCGAGCCCGGGCAGTGGTTCACCGCCCGGGTGCCGGCTGACGGACCCGCGTCGATCCAGCTCGCGGCCAGCGACGTGACCGTCACCGGCAGCGAGTGGTCCGCGGCGCTCAGCGGGCCGTGCTACCGCGACTGTCCCGGCGGCTACACCTCCGTCAGCGCGGTCAGGCCGGTCGCGACCGGACAGCTGCTGTACCGCGAGCCCTACGCGTTGCTGGTGAAGCTCGGGCACGAGGCCCGCGGTGGGCTCACCCTGACCCTCACGCGCCGTTCGCGGGACTGATCCGGGGACCCGCCCGACCCGGGGCCGTGCCTGACGGCTGGGTGTCGGCACCGCGTGGCATGCTCGGCGCGTGCCTCTCCACCTGCACCGTGCGACCAGCACCGCCCAGCTCGCCGACGAGCTGGGCGGCCTGCTGAGCACGCCCCTGCCCGACCCGTTCGAGCAGGAGGTCGTGGTCGTCCCGGTCAAGGGGATGGAGCGGTGGCTGACCCAGCGCCTCTCCCACCGGCTCGGCGCCGGCACCCGCGGCGACGGCGTCTGCGCCGGCGTCCGCTTCCTGGCGCCCTCGTCGCTGGTCGCGCTGCTGCTCGGCCGGGAGCGGGACGACCCGTGGGCGCCCGACCAGCTGGTCTGGCCGCTGCTCGAGGCGATCGACGAGTCGCTGGGCGAGCCGGGGTTCGAGGCGCTCTCGGCTCATCTGGGGCACCACGACGACGACGAGCTGCGGCGCTCCCGGCGCTTCTCGGTGGCCCACCGTCTCGCCTCCCTCTTCGCCTCCTACGCCGTGCAGCGACCGCAGCTCCTCACCGACTGGCGGGCCGGGCGCGACACCGACGGGACGACGACCCCGCTCGACGACGACCTGCTCTGGCAAGCCGAGCTGTGGCGGCGGCTGGTGGTCCACGTCGGGCTGCCCGCGCCCGACGAGCGGCACGCCCGGACCCTGGAGCGGCTCCGCGCCGATGACCCGAGCCTGGAGCTCCCCACCCGGCTCTCCCTCTTCGGCCACACCCGGCTGCCGGCGACCGAGGTGGAGCTGCTGGCCGCCCTCGCCGGCACCCGTGAGGTCCACCTGTGGCTGCCGCAGGTCTCCGCGGCCCTGTGGGACGACCTGGCCCCGACCGCGCGCGGCGGCCCGGGCGGGGTGCCCGGTCCGGTCCCGCGGGCCGAGGACGACTCCGTCGCGCGGGTGGGCCACCCGCTGCTGGCCTCGCTCGGGCGGGACGCCCGCGAGCTGCGCCGCACCCTGGGGGTGGCCACCGCCCTCGCCGAGGTGGTCGAGCCACCCGCACCGCCGGCCCCGGCATCGCGCGAGACGCTGCTCGGCTGGCTCCAGTCCGATCTCCGGGCCAACCGGGCTCCCGACGCCGCCGGCCGGGCCACCCGGCTGCTGGCCGCGGGCGACCGGTCGGTGCAGGTGCACGCCGCTCACGGCCAGGCCCGGCAGGTCGACGTGCTCCGCGAGGTGCTGGTGGGCCTGCTCCAGGACGACCCGACCCTGGAGCCGCGCGACATCCTCGTCATGTGCCCGGACATCGAGAGCTACGCGCCGCTGGTCTCCGCCGGGTTCGGGCTGGCCGACGTGGCCGGGCCCCGGCTCGGCCACCCGGCGCACCAGCTGCGGGTCCGGCTCGCCGACCGGTCCCCGGGGGCGACCAACCCGCTGCTCGCCGTCGCGGCCACCCTGGTCGAGCTCGCCCACGGGCGGCTGACCGCCACCCAGGTGCTCGACCTCGCCGGCACCGACCCGGTCCGCGCCCGGTTCGGCCTCGGTGACGACCACCTCGAGCGGATCGCGACCTGGGTGCGGCAGGCGGGGATCCGCTGGGGGTACGACGCCGCCCACCGGGCCGACTTCGGCCTCGACCTCGACGCCAACACCTGGCGCTCCGGACTGCGCCGGGTGCTGCTCGGCGCCGCGGTCTCGGGGCTGGGCCACCGCCACGTCGGGGGCACCCTCCCCCTCGACGACGTCGGCGACTCCGACCTCGACCTCGTCGGCCGGTTCACCGAGCTGGTCGAGCGCCTGCACACCTTCGTCGACCGCGCCCGGGTGGCCCGCACCGCCACCGAGTGGACCGCCGCGCTCGGCGACGGGGTGCACCAGCTGACCGCCACCTCCCCGGAGGACGCCTGGCAGTCGGCCCAGCTCGACCGCGAGCTCGCCCGCATCGCGGCCAGCGCGGGCGGCGACGACGACACCCGGCTGCGGCACGCCGACGTCCGGTCGCTGCTGGCCCACCGGCTGCGCGGCCGACCGAGCCGCTCCAACTTCCGGACCGGCACCCTGACCGTCTGCACGATGGTGCCGATGCGCTCGGTGCCACACCGGGTGGTCTGCCTCGTCGGGCTCGACGACGGTGTCTTCCCGCGGGTCGCCTCCGTCGACGGCGACGACGTGCTGGCCCGGCGCCCGCTGACCGGGGAGCGCGACGTCCGCTCCGAGGACCGGCAGCTCCTGCTCGACGCGATCGGCGCCGCCGGGGAGACGCTGGTGGTCACCTACACCGGGCGCGGCGAGCACACCGGTGCGGCGCGCCCCCCGGCGGTGCCGCTCGGCGAGCTGCTCGACGCCCTCGACCGGACCGCCGCGGAGCCGGTGCGCGACCGGGTCCTGGTCCACCACCCCCTCCAGCCGTTCGACGAGGCCAACCTCGTGCCGGGCGGCCTGGTGGGCGACGAGCCGTTCACCTTCGACCACTCCGCCCTCGCCGGGGCGGTCGCGGCCCGGAGCCCGGTCCCGGTGGTCCGCGACCTGGTCCCGGAGCCGCTGCCCCCCGGCGACCTGGTCCCCGAGGTCTCGCTGGCCGAGCTCCACGACTTCCTCCGCCACCCGGTGAAGGGGTTCTTCGTCAACCGGCTCCGGATCACCACCCCCTACGAGGCCGACGAGGCCAAGGACGCCATCCCGATCACCCTCGACGCGCTCGAGCAGTGGGACGTGGGCAACCGGCTGGTCCACGACGTGCTGGCCGGGGCCGACCCCCGGTCGGCGATGGTGGCCGAGCAGCTGCGCGGCCTGCTGCCGCCCCGCGATCTCGGGGTCGGGGTCCTCACCGACGTGGTCGGCAAGGTCCGCCCCCTGGTGGAGAAGGCGCTCTCGCTGCGCACCGGGACGCCGCGCACCCTCGACGTCGACATCGACCTCGGCGACCGACGGGTCACCGGGACGGTCTCCGACATCTTCGGCAACCAGGTGGTGCGGGTCGGCTACTCCAACCTCGGCGCCAAGCAGCGGATCGTCTCCTGGCTCGACGCCCTCGCCCTCGCGGCCGGGCACCCCGACGAGAACTGGACCGTCCACACCATCGGCAAGTACCGCACCAGCGGCAAGGTCGCCCAGGTCGCGCCGCTGCCCGAGCCCGACGCCCGCCGATGGCTGCGTGACCTGGTCGACGTCTACGAGCGCGGGCTGCGCGAGCCGCTCCCGGTGCCCCCGCGCACCTCGCTGGCCTGGGCGGAGGAGCGGGTCCACGTGCTCCGCGGCCGCGACGCCGACCCCGACGCCAAGGGCCGCCGCGAGTGGGAGACCCCCCGGTTCAGCGACAGCGGCTTCCCCAAGGAGGACGCCGACCGGTGGCACGTCCGCGCCTTCGGCGAGCAGGCGCCGTACGAGCAGCTGGCCGGCCCGCTGCGTGCCGACGAGGAGGCACTCCCGCCCCTGGCCGACGACGCGGCGGAGCCGGCGCCGCACCGCCTCGGCCACTACGCGTGGCGGGTCTGGGGTCCGCTCGTCTTCGCCGGCCACGAGCTGGTCAGGGGGATCTGATGGAGACCCCGACCCAGTTCGCCGACCAGTCGGTCACCCCACCGTCGGCGCCCCTGCCCCCGACCCCTTTCGACATCACCGGGCCGCTGCCCACCGGCACCACGCTGCTCGAGGCCAGCGCCGGCACGGGCAAGACCTGGACCATCGCCGCCCTCGTCACCCGGTACGTCGCCGAGGGGGTCGCCGGTCTCGACGAGCTGCTGGTGGTGACCTTCACCCGGGCCGCCAGCCAGGAGCTGCGCGAGCGGGTCCGGGCCCAGCTCGACGACGCCGTCGCCGTGCTGGCCGACCCGGCCTCGGCCGACCCGGCCAACGAGCTGCACGGCTGGCTGCTCGCCACCGACGACGCCGACCGGGCGGTGCGGCTAGCCCGGGTGACGGCGGCGCTGACCGACTTCGACGCCGCCACCATCGCGACCATCCACCAGTTCTGCCAGCTGGTGCTGCGCAGCCTCGGGGTCGCCGGCGACACCGACCGTGACGCCGTCCTGGTGGAGGACCTCGAGCTCCTCACCGACGAGGTCGTCGACGACCTCTACCTGGCGCGGTTCGCCGGCGAGCAGCACCCCCCGTGGGGCCACGACGTGGCCCGCCGGATCGCCCGCGCCGTGGTCGGCGACCCCCGGGCCCGGGTCGAGCCCGCCGCGGCGCTGGAGGTGGCGCCGGAGTCGGAGGCCGCCGCCCGCGTCCGGTTCGCCCGCGACGTCCTGGCCGAAGTCGACCGGCGCAAGCGCCGTCTCGGCATCCTCAGCTACGACGACCTGCTCGGCCAGCTCGCCGACGCCCTCGCCGCGCCGGGCTCCCCCGCCCGGCGGCGGATGCAGCAGCGCTGGAAGGTCGCGCTGATCGACGAGTTCCAGGACACCGACCCCGTGCAGTGGCAGGTCTTCGAACGCGCCTTCGACGGCGCCTGCACCCTGGTGCTCATCGGCGACCCCAAGCAGGCCATCTACGCCTTCCGCGGCGGCGACGTCGTCACCTACCTGCACGCCGCCGACCGGGCCACCACCCGGCAGACCCTCGGCACCAACTGGCGCGCCGACCGGCCGCTGCTGGAGTCGCTGCACGCCGTCCTGGAGGGGGCCCAGCTCGGCGACCCGCGGATCGTCGTCCACCCCGTCGGCGCCCACCACCAGGAGTCCCGGCTGGTCGGCGCCGGCGCCCCGTTCCGGATGCGTCTGGTGAGGCGCGACGAGCTCGGCGTCGGACCGAGGGCCAAGCCGCCGGTGGACCTGTGGCGCGACCACGTCATCACCGACATGGCCCGCGACATCAAGAAGCTGCTCACCAGCGGCGCCACCTGGGACGGTCGCCCCCTGGTCCCGGGCGACGTGGCCGTCCTGGCCGCCCGCCGGGTCGACCTGCAGGCCGCCCAGCGCGCGCTCGCCGACGTCGGCGTCCCGTCGGTGGTCAACGCCGGCGGCTCGGTCTTCCACACCCCCGCCGCGACGGAGTGGCTCACCTTCCTGGAGGCGCTCGAGCAGCCGCACCGCACCGAGCGGGTGCGCGCCGCCGCCCTCACCTGCTTCGTCGGGCTCTCCGCCACGGAGCTCGACGCCGGCAGCACCGAGGCCTCCGACCGGCTCACCGACGAGCTCTCCGACCAGGTCCGGGTGCTCTCCGAGGTGCTCGCCGACCGCGGGGTCGCCGCCGTGCTGGAGTGCGCCGTCCTCGACGGGATGACCGAGCGCGTCCTGGCCAGGCTGGGCGGCGAGCGCCTCCTCACCGACGTCCGGCACATCGGGGAGGCGCTGCACAAGGTCTCCGTCGAGCAGCGCCTCGGACCGGTCGGCCTGGTGGCCTGGCTGCGCAGCCAGGTGGCCGACGAGAAGCTCGAGGTGGCCTCGGAGCGGACCCGGCGCCTGGACTCCGACGCCGCCGCGGTCCAGCTCGTCACGATCCACGGCAGCAAGGGCCTGGAGTACCCGGTCGTCTACGCCCCGACCCTGTGGAACCGGTGGACCGGCTCCGAGCCCGAGGTGCCGCTCTTCCACGACGCCGACGACCAGCGCTGCCGCGACGTCGGCGGCCCCGGTCCGCACCGCGCCGACGCGGTGGCCCGGCACTGGCGCGAGGACGCCGGGGAGTCCCTGCGCCTGCTCTACGTCACCCTTACCCGGGCCAAGTCCCAGGTGGTCGCCTGGTACGCCCCGACCCAGCGCAACACCTCCGGCTCCGCCCTGCACCGGATGCTCTTCGGACGCCGGCCCGGCGGCGCCGCCGTCCCGGAGGAGCAGGCCCTGGTCGACGACGCCCGCGCGGTGGAGATCTTCGGCCACTGGCGCGACGCGGGCGGCTTCCACCCCGAGCTGGCCGCCCACGACCCGCCCGACCCCACCCCGATCGAGCCCTCGCGGGACCGGCTGGCGGCACGGGTCTTCACCCGGCGGGTCGACACGGACTGGCGCCGCACCTCCTACTCCGCGCTCTCCGCCGCCGCCTCCGCGCCGGTCGGGGTCGACGGCGCCAGCGCTCGTGGTCTCTCCGAGCCCGAGGAGGTGCCGGAGATGGACGACCAGGCCGAGCTGGGGATCCTCGCCGTCGAGCCCGACCACCCCGAGCTGGCCGCGGTCCCCTCCCCGATGGCCGACCTGCCGATGGGCGCCACCTTCGGCTCGCTGGTGCACGCCGTGCTGGAGCACGCCGACCCCGCCGCGCCGGACTTCCGCGCCCACCTGCTCGAGCTGGTCGAGGAGCACCGCGTCTGGTGGCCGGTCGACGTCGAGGCCGAGGCGTTGGCCGACGCCCTGGTGACCGTCTGCGCGAGCCCGCTGGGCCCGCTCGCCGGTGACGTGACATGGATGGACCTGTCGCTGCGGGACCGGCTCGCCGAGCTCGACTTCGAGTTCCCGCTCGTCGGGGGCGACGAGCACCGTCCCGGTGATTCGGGGCGCGGTGCGCGGCCCGTGCGTCTGGGCGACCTCGCGCCGCTGCTCCGCCGCCACCTGCCCGCCGGCGACCCGCTCCTGGGCTACGCGCAGACCCTCGAGGACGACCCCGTCCTGGCCGGGCAGGTGCTGCGCGGCTACCTCACCGGCTCCATCGACGTCGTGCTGCGGGTGCCGGTCGACGGGACCACCCGCTACCTGACGGTCGACTACAAGACGAACTGGCTCGGCGACACCTCCGCCCCGCTGACCGCCCACTCCTACCGGCCCTCGGTGCTGGCCGAGGCGATGAGCCACTCCGACTACCCGCTCCAGGCGCTGCTCTACACGGTGGTCCTCCACCGCTACCTGCGCTGGCGACTGCCCGGCTACGACCCGGCCCAGCACCTGGGCGGCGTGCTCTACCTGTACCTCCGCGGCATGTGCGGGCCGCGGACGCCGGTGGTCGACGGGTCGCCGTGCGGGGTCTTCGCCTGGCGGCCCCCGGTCCCGCTGGTGGAGGAGCTCTCCGCGCTGCTGGACGGGGAGCGCGCCGGCGGCGTCCCCCCGACCAACGGCGCCGAGCGCCGACGAGACCTCGGAGGTGACGCCGGATGAGTGACGTCTTCGAGCCCGTCGACGCCCAGGACGCCCGCCTCGCGCTCGGCGTCGAGGGGCTGCTCGCGACCTTCAACAGGGCGGGGCTGCTGACCTCCGGTGACGTCAACGTGGCGCGCAACCTCGGTGAGCTCGGTGGCGAGCGCGACCAGGCTGTCCTGCTGGCGGTGGCGCTCACCAGCCGCGCGGTCCGCTCCGGGTCGGTCTGCCTCGACCTCGCCGCCGCCGCCGAGCTGCCACTGCGCGACCTCCTGCCGTGGCCCGAGACGGCCGCCTGGGAGCGGGCGCTGGCCGCCAGCCCGCTGGTCGCCCAACAGGTGCTGCGCTGGGAGCGCGGGCTGCTCTACCTGGACCGCTACCACGAGCAGGAGACGCAGGTCCTCGACGACCTCCGGGCGCGCGGCGGCACGGCGCCCTCCCTCGACGCGACGCTCGTCCAGGCCACGCTGGAGCGGGTCCTGCCCGGCCCCGGGTATGCCGAGCAGCGCGACGCCTGCCTGCGCGCGGCCCAGCGGTGGACCTCGGTGATCACCGGCGGCCCGGGCACCGGCAAGACCACCGCCGTCGCCGGGCTCCTGGTCGCCCTCCAGGACCAGGCCGCCGCCCGTGGGCAGACGCTCCGGATCGCCCTGGCCGCGCCCACCGGCAAGGCAGCCGCCCGCCTGCAGCAGGCGGTCCACGACTCCGCGGAGCGCTTCACCCCCGCCGACCGGGCCAAGCTGACCGGGGTCCACGCCTCCACGCTGCACCGCCTGCTCCGGCGCGACCCGGGCAACAGCACCCGCTTCCGCCACCACCGGGGCAACCGCCTCCCGCACGACGTGGTGGTGGTCGACGAGGCCTCGATGGTCTCCCTGACCATGATGGCCCGGCTGCTGGAGGCCGTGCGCCCCGACGCCCGCCTGGTGCTGGTCGGCGACCCGTTCCAGCTCTCCTCGGTCGACGCGGGCGCGGTGCTCAGCGACCTGGTCCGCGGTTTCGAGGGGCGCGACGACTCACCGGTCGCCTCGCTGCGCACCGTCCACCGGTTCGGCGCCGAGATCGGGGAGCTGGCCGAGGCGCTCCGCACCGGGGACGCCGACCACGCGGTGGAGGTGCTCGGTGCCGGGCATCCCCGCGTCGAGTGGGTGCGCGACGCCGATCCCTCCTCCCGGATCCGGGGGGCGGCGCTGGGGACGGCGCTCGCCGTCCGGGACGCGGCGGAGGCCGGGGACGCGCCCCGCGCGCTGCGCGCCCTCGACCGTCACCGCCTGCTCTGCGCCCACCGTGACGGGCCCTACGGCGTCCGTCACTGGAACCGCCGGGTCGAGCAGTGGATCACCGCCGAGACCCAGGACCCGCTCCACGAGACCTCCTACCTCGGGAGGCCGCTGCTGGTCACGGCGAACGACTACTCGCTGGGCGTCCACAACGGCGACACCGGCGTGGTGGTGGCGACCCCCGCCGGGCCGCGGGTCTTCATCGACTCCGGTGGCGGCCCCCGGGACTTCGCCCCCTCGCGCCTGGGCGACGTGGAGACGATGCACGCGATGACCATCCACAAGAGCCAGGGCAGCCAGGCCGACGAGGTGACGGTGCTGCTCCCGCCGGAGGACTCCCGACTGCTCACCCGCGAGCTCTTCTACACCGCGGTCACCCGGGCCCGGGAGCGGGTGCGGGTGGTCGGCTCCGAGGCCGAGGTCCGCGCCGCGGTGACGCGCCGCGCGATGCGGGCGACCGGGCTGGCCGACCGGCTGCGCGACCGGTGAGCCGGTCGACCGGGCGGACTCGAAACCCGGATGACACACGTCTTCGTTACTGTCGTCAGCGTCGCCCTCGGTCGCCGGCACGGTGGCCCGGTGGGCGCGCCCGACCGCCAGACCCGTTGACCCCGACATCCTGGAGCCTCATCGATGCCCTTCCTGCTGCGCGTGGAGCTGCCCGACGTCCCCGGGTCCCTGGGGCGGGTGGCCACGGCGATCGGTGAGGCCGGCGGCGACATCGAGGCGATCGAGATCGTGGAGAAGACCAGCCACGGCACCGCGGTCGACGACGTCCTGCTCGAGATCGTGCACGGCACGATGCCCGACTCGATCGTCTCGGCGTGCAGCCAGCTCGACGGCGTCCGGGTGATCTGGATCAACCGGTACGCCGCCGGCGGCAACCTTTTCCTCGACCTCGAGGTGGTCGAGGAGATCACCACCCACCCCGAGGAGGCCCACCACCGGCTGCTCGGGCTGATCCCGATGTCGTTCCGCGTCGACTGGGGTGTGCGGCTCCGCAACACCCCCGAGGGCGCCCTCATCGTCGACCGCACCGAGGCAGCACCGGACAGCGTGGACTGGGCCGACATCGAGCACCCGACCCGGCTCGAGACCGCCGACGAGAACCTCGTGCTCTGCGGCGTACCGGTGGGCGACGAGCTCTACGTCGTGGGCCGTCGCGGCGGTCCGGAGTTCCTCGACTCCGAGCTCGCCCGGATCGGCCACCTGGTCAACCTCGCCACCTCCATCACCCAGGCCGCCAAGCTGGCCCGCACCGCGGCGGAGAGCGCCGCCGCCGCCGCGGCCAGCGCCGCGGCCGCCGCCGCCGGCTTCGCACCGGATGACGGCGCCGCGTCGCCCGAGGCCTAGGCGACGCGTCCGGCGCGCTCGTCGGCCAGCGCGCTGAGCTCGGCGTAGCTCTCGCCGAGCGCCTGCCGGAACTCCGCCGGGTCGTCGAGGGCGTCGGCGAAGGCCAGGCAGCCCAGCAGCAGCCGGTCGCCGTAGCTCCAGACCATCACGTTGACCCCCACGCCGTTGCTCGGGGGACCGTCGACGTGCAGGTCCACCACGGTGCGGCCGAGCAGCGACCACGGCTCCGCGGGCCCGCGCACGTTGGAGACCAGGATGGTGGCGTCGACGGACTCCTGCGCCTGCCGGCCGCGCTCCAGCATCCCGCGCGCGGCGGGCTCCACGACCAGCGGCGGCAGGACGTCGAGCCAGTCCGGCACCAGGCCCACGCCGAGCGCCTCCAGGCGCTGCTTGCCCTCCCGGGCACTCGCCCCGATCGCCGCCAGCCGCTCCCAGGGGTCCGCCACGTCGGTGGCCAGGGTGGTGGTGAAGCTCCAGAAGTGGTTGCCCCACTGCCGGGTCAGCGCGTGCGTCTCCTCGGTGCTCACCGGGACGGTGGTGAGCAGCGGCCGCTCGGGCAGCCCGCCGCGGGCGGGCAGGTAGCGGCAGAGCGCCCCGGCCACGACCGCGAGCACCACGTCGTTGAGGGTCCCCCCGGAGACGTCCTTGATCCGCTTCACCCCGTCGAGCGGGATCTCGGCCCGGACGTAGCGGCGGGCCGGGGTGAACGCGTCGTTGAGGGGCGTCCACGGTGCCTGGGCGGCGAAGCCCGGCACCTCCACGGTCGCCGTCCGCCGCCGGGTGCGGACCGCGCGGACGCCCAGGGCGGTGCGCAGCAGCAGTCCGGGGAACCGGAGGAGCGCCCGGGCATGGTCGGCCAGCGCGCCGGCGACCAACCGGACCCGGCCCGGCAGCCGGGCGGGCACGAACCGGGGAAGCTCTGCCGGGGGGTGCTCGGCGTCGCTGAAG
Organism: Nocardioides sp. Z22_16; assembly: GCF_058134365.1. NCBI lineage: Bacteria > Bacillati > Actinomycetota > Actinomycetes > Propionibacteriales > Nocardioidaceae > Nocardioides > Nocardioides sp. Z22_16. The sequence goes on along the minus strand of NZ_JBYTTI010000003.1, from coordinate 536,677 downwards.
AGACGGGAGAAGTTGTAGATCCCGGCCACCCCGTCGGCGAGGCAGTGGTGGTACTTCGCGATGAGCGCCTGCCGGTCCCCCTCGAGACCGTCCACCAGCACCACCTGCCACAGGGGGCGGCGGCGGTCGAGGTGCTCCTCGGCGAGACGGGCGAAGAGCGCCTCCAGGCCGGCGTCGGTGCCCTCCCCGGGGGGCAGGGTCACGTGGCGCAGGTGCTGGTCGAGGACGAAGTCGGGGTCGGGCACGGCGACCGGGTGGTGGAGTCGCAGCGGCACCGGGAGGATGCGCCACCGGAAGGAGGGCAGCTCGTCGAGGCGGGAGGCCAGGTGGCGGCGCACGTCGGCGAGGGTCAGCGCCTCGCCGGCCGCCAGGACCCCCACGGCCATCGAGTTCATCGGCTGCTCGGGCTGCTCCATGTAGAGGAAGCCGGCGTCCTCACCGTTGAGCCGCCGCATCAGGCCACCTCTCCCCGGCCGCCGGCACAGGCCTCGCGGAGCTGGGCCATGGCCTCGTCGATCCGGTGCGCGAGCTCGACGGGACGGTCCACGGCGCTGGGGTTGACCACCAGCGCGAGCGTGATGTGGTCGCCGTAGCCGGTGAGGGTGATGTTGAGACCAGCACCGTCGGCGACCGGGCCGCTCATGAAGAAGTCCGGCACCTCCTGCCCGAGGAAGGTCCACCGGGCCGGCACCCGCATGTTGGAGATCAGCACGTTGCAGTCGGGGGCGACCGCGCCCTCGCGCTGCCGCGCCGACATCCGGCCGGCGAGCCGGGCGGCCAGCGCCGGCGGGACGCGGTCGATCCAGGCCGGGACGGTGTCCTTGCCCTGCAGCTCGAGCTGGAGCTTGGCCTCGGCGGTGCCGGCCGCGACCGCCGCCAGGCGGGCGCGGGGGTCGGCCAGGTCGGTGGGCAGCAGGGTGAAGTAGTTGGAGAAGTGGTTGCCGGTCGTCCGCGGACCGGCGCCTGCCGGGTCGTTGCCGACGGGGACGTTGGCGACCAGCGGAGCCGCCGGCAGCTCCTCCCGGTCCTGCAGGTAGGTGCGGAGCGCCCCGGCCACCACCGCGAGCACCACGTCGCTGAGGGTGCAGCCCGCGACGCTGCGCACCGCGCGCAGGTCGTCCATGGCCAGCCGCGCCCTGGCGAAGTCGCGCGCGTCGTCGGCCGACCGGTTGAGGATCGAGGGCGGGGAGCCGCGCAGCGACCTCGGCACCCGCACCTCGGCCACCTCCTTGCGGCGCTCCACGGCGCGGAACCGGCGCACGGTCCGGACCAGGAGCGCGGGCGCGGCCAGCCACGCCACCAGCTGGCTCCCCAGGGTCAGCAGGAACAGGCGGGCGGCACCCGGGTCGGGGGCGCTGACGGCGGCCGGCTCGGAGCCCGGCGCCGGCGGGCGGCCGTCGGCGCCGTCGTCGAGCAGCCGGGTGATCGTCTCCACCAGCCCGGCCCCGTCGGCGAGGGTGTGGTGGAACTGGAAGACCAGCGCCTGGCGCCCCGCCGCGAGGCCGTCGACCAGGGTGACCCGCCACAGCGGCCGGGACCGGTCGAGCAGGCCCGGGAGCATCTCGGCGAGCAGGCCCCGCAGCTCCTCCTCGCCACCCGGTGCGGGGAGGACGGCGTGCCCCAGGTGCTCGGCGAGGTCGAAGGAGGGGTCGTCGACCCAGATCCCGTGGCCGATACCGAAGGGCACCTCGCGCAGCCTGCGCCCCAGCGCCGGGGTGGAGGGCAGGCGCGCGGCGAGCCGCTCCCGCAGCCCCGCGAGGTCGAGCGGGCCGCGCCCTCCCGGGTCCAGGATCACGACGTCGACGCAGGTCGACGTCTGGCTCTCGCTCTCGATCGCCAGGAAACCGGTGTCGCTGCCGACCAGTCGATGCATGCCGTGACTACTTCCTCCGGAGCGCCTGACCGGTGTGTCAGGCGGGCGGCCGCCCGACGTCCGGGTGGCGCACAGTGACCGCCGAGCATCGCACGTCAGGTGAGCCGCGTCACGGGATCCATTCCGAACGGTGGACCTCTCGAGAAGGCTCCCGCGAGGCGAAATGTGACCTGCGTCACATAGGTTACGCCTGCGTAGGTTTCGACCTACAGTGGCTCCTCACCGAATGTGACTGTCTGGTAACTAGGGAGGTTGCCGGGCTTTCGATCCGCGGAGGGCGGAGGTCACATCAGGCGGAGGGAGTCGTGCGATGAGCGGTGTCGAGCCCGGAACACAGCAGGTGATCGTGGCCGCTGACCCGTGCGCCCAGCCGAACCCGGGCCTGGTCGCTGCCGCGCACCGGGCCGGGGGCACCGGCCTCCTCGACGCGTCGGACGACACGGCCCTCTCCACCGCGGCAGCCGAGCTGCGCCGGCGTCGTACGCCGTCGTGCTGGCTGCGTCCCGGGCCCGCGGTGAGCCCCGAGGCAGCCGCCCCCGAGCTCTTCTCCGTCGTCGTGCTGCCGCTCACCGGGCCGGCGGCCGCCGGCCCCGACGACGCCGCCGCGACGCTCACCCTCGTGTCCGCACTCGCCTCCGCCTGGGCCGCCCCCGGACGGACGCTGGTCGCCCAGGTCACCAGCCGCGAGGAGGCCGAGGTCGCCGTGGCGGCCGGGTTCCACGGGCTGCTGGCCTCCGGCCGCGAGGCCGGCGGTGTGGTGGGCCCGACCGAGGCGTTCATCCTCTTCCAGCAGGTCGTCGGGCTCGGCGTCCCGGTCTGGTTGCGCGGTGGCATCGGACTGCGCACCGCGTCGGCCGTCCTCGCCGGCGGCGGTGCCGGGGTCGTCCTCGACACCCAGCTCGGCCTGCTCCGCGAGTCGTCCCTGGGGGCCGAGGCCCGGCAGGCGCTGGCCGCCATGGACGGCAGCGAGACCCGGGTCGTCGCCGGCGTGCGGTTCTACGCCCGCCCCGACCTGCCGGCCGCCTCCCTGGAGGAGCAGAGCGACCCCGCCGCGGTGCGCGCCATGCTCGGGCCCGACCTCCACCGTCACCTGGTGCCGTTCGGCCAGGACAGCGGGTCGGCCGCCGCACTCGCCGAGCGGTACGTCACGGTGGGCGGAGTCGTCCAGGCGCTGCGAGCCGCCGTCGCGGAGCACCTCGAGGCCGCCGCGACCGCGCCGCCGCTCGCCCCCGGCACGGGGATCGCCGCCGCCCACGGCACCCGCTACCCGATCGCCCAGGGCCCGATGACCCGGGTCAGCGACCGCGCGGCGTTCGCGGCGGCCGTCGCCGAGGGCGGCGGGCTGCCCTTCCTCGCGCTGGCGCTGATGTCCGGCCACGAGGTCCGGGCGCTGCTCAGCGAGACCGCCGAGCTCCTCGGCGACCGCCCCTGGGGTGTCGGGGTGCTCGGGTTCGCCCCGGCCGAGCTGCGCGCCGAGCAGCTGGAGGTCATCCACGAGGTCGCGCCGCCGCTCGCGCTGATCGCCGGCGGCCGGCCCTCCCAGGCGGCTCCGCTGGAGGACGCCGGGATCGCCACCTACCTCCACGTCCCCTCGCCCGGTCTGCTGGACCGCTTCCTCAAGGACGGTGCACGCTCGTTCATCTTCGAGGGCCGCGAGTGCGGCGGCCACGTGGGTCCCCGCTCCAGCCTCGCGCTCTGGGACGCCCAGGTGGAGCGGCTCATGCAGGTCGACGACCCCGCCGAGCTGCGCGTCATGCTCGCCGGGGGCATCCACGACGCCCGGTCGGCCGCGATGGCCGCCGCGGTGCTCGCCCCGCTCGCCGCGCGGGGCGCCCAGGTGGGCGTCCTGATGGGCACCGCCTACCTCTTCACCGAGGAGGCGGTCGCCGCCGGCGCGATCCAGCCGGCCTTCCAGGAGGTCGCCGTCGACTGCTCGACCACCGTGCTCCTCGAGACCGCCCCCGGCCACGCCACCCGCTGCGTGGAGACCGACTTCGTCCGGGCCTTCGCCCGCCGCAAGGCCGACCTCGAGAGCGCCGGCACCGAGGCGAACGCGCGGTGGGCCGAGCTCGAGGAGCTCAACCTCGGCCGGCTGCGGATCGCCTCCAAGGGCCTGGTCCGCACCGAGGCCGGCCTGGAGTCCGTGGACGCCGCCCGGCAGCGCGCCCAGGGCATGTACATGATCGGCGAGGTCGCCACCCTGCGCGACCAGGTCACCACCGTGGCCGCCCTGCACGCCGAGATCAGCCTGGGCAGCGCCGCGCTGGCGACCGAGCCGACCGCGGCCCCGACCTCGGCGTCGCTGGCCGTCTCCGAGCCCGAGCCCGACCCGTTCGACATCGCCGTCATCGGGATGGAGTCGTTCTTCCCCGGCTCGACCAGCGCCGAGGAGTTCTGGGCGACCGTGCTCTCGGGTCGCAGCGAGGTCACCGAGGTGCCGGCCGACCGCTGGGACGCCGACCTCTACCACGACACCGAGGCGTACTCGAAGAAGGCCGGGCGGCACACCCCCTCGAAGTGGGGCGGCTTCCTCGAGGCGATCGGCTTCGACCCGCTCGCCTACGGCATCCCGCCGGCCTCGCTGGCCGCGATCGAGCCGGTGCAGCTGCTGAGCCTCGAGGTCGCCCGCCGGGCGCTGGCCGACGCCGGCTACGCCGCGCGCCACTTCGACCGCGAACGCGCCTCGGTAGTCTTCGGCGCCGAGTCCGGCAACGAGCTGGGCAGCGCGTACGGCGTCCGCTCGTTCCTGCCGCAGCTGCTCGGCGAGCTCCCCGGCGACCTCGACGAGTGGCTCCCCACCCTCACCGAGGACTCCTTCCCCGGCGTGCTGGCCAACGTCATCGCCGGGCGGATCGCCAACCGCCTCGACCTCGGCGGGGTCAACTTCACCGTCGACGCCGCCTGCGGCTCCTCGCTGGCCGCTCTCGACGCCGCCTGCAAGGAGCTGCGCACCGGCCAGTCCGACCTGGTGCTGGCCGGCGGCGCCGACCTGCACAACGGCCTCAACGACTACCTGATGTTCTCCTCGGTGAAGGCGCTCTCCCCCACCGGTCGCTGCCGCACCTTCGACGCCAGCGCCGACGGCATCGCGCTCGGGGAGGGCATCGCCTGCGTGGTGCTCAAGCGCCGGGTCGACGCCGAGCGTGACGGCGACCGGATCTACGCGGTGATCGACGCCGTCGCCGGCTCCAGCGACGGGCGCCACCTGGGGCTGACCGCCCCCCGCAAGGAGGGCCAGCAGCGCGCGGTGGTCCGCGCGCTCAGCCTGGCCGGCCGCAGCGCCGCCGAGATCGGCCTGGTCGAGGCGCACGGCACCGGCACGGTCGTGGGCGACCGCACCGAGATGGCGACCTTGACCGAGCTCTTCGCCGAGGCCGGCGTCGAGCCGGGTGCCGCCGTCCTGGGCTCGGTGAAGTCCCAGATCGGGCACACCAAGTGCGCCGCCGGACTCGCGGGCCTGATCAAGGTCGTCAAGGCGGTGCACCACGGGGTGCTGCCGCCGACGGCCGGGATGGTCGAGCCCAACCCCTACTACGACGCCACGACCAGCCCCTTCCGCTTCCACGAGAAGCCGGCGCCCTGGCCGCAGGAGAGCCGTCGGGGGGCGGTCAGCGCCTTCGGCTTCGGCGGCACCAACTTCCACGCCCTGGTCTCCTCCTACGACGAGGGCGACCGTCCCGGCTTCGGCGCCGACCACTGGCCGCACGAGCTCTTCCTGCTCCGCGCCCCCGACGCCGACGCGGCGGCCACGGCCGTCGCCGAGCTCGCCGAGAAGGTCGCCGCGATCCGCGAGAGCGACCCCTCGGGGCAGCGGCACCGCCTGCGCGACCTCGCCGCCACCGTCTCCCGGAGCGGCCGCGGACCGGTCCAGGTGGCCCTGGTCGCCGACAGCCTGGAGGAGCTGGCCACCCAGCTCGGCCGGGTCGCCGGCGGGACCGACGCCCGGCACGGCGTCTTCGTCGCGACGCCCGAGGAGGGGCTCGACCCGTGCGGCGCCCCGCGGGTCGGCTTCCTCTACCCCGGGCAGGGCAGCCAGCGCCCGGGGATGCTGCAGGACCTCTTCGTCACCTTCGGCGGGCTCGACGACCTGCTGCGGCTCGGGTCCCGGTGGACCGGCACGATGTTCCCGCCGACCGCCTTCACCCGTGACGAGCGGGCCGCCCAGCAGGCCGCGATCACCGCCACCGACGTGGCACAGCCGACCCTGGGCATCGCCTCGCTGGCCATCACCCGGCTGCTGCGGCGCCTCGGCGTCGAGCCGGACGTCGCCGCCGGCCACAGCTACGGCGAGCTCGCGGCGCTGGCCGCCGCCGGCTCCTTCGACGACGCCACCCTGCTCGAGCTGAGCGCCGCCCGCGGCGGGGCGATCCTGGAGTCCGTCGAGCGCACCGGCGGCGACCCGGGCACGATGGCCGCGATCGCGCTCCCGGTCGAGGAGGTCACCGCCCGCCTCCAGGCCTGGCCCACCCTGGTGGTGGCCAACCACAACGGCCCGCGCCAGGTGGTCGTCTCCGGCCCCACCGACGCCGTCCACGAGGCCGTCGCCGCCCTGCACGCCGACGGCGTCAAGGCGACCGTGATCCCGGTCGCCTGCGCCTTCCACTCGCCGCTGGTCGGCGAGGCCGGGCAGCTCCTCGCCGGCAGGCTCGCCGAGCTGCCGGTCCGCGCCCCGCGGTTCCCGGTCTGGTCCAACACCACGGCCGAGCCCTACCCGGGCGACGACCCCGACGCCGTACGCCGGCTGCTGGCCGAGCAGGTGACCGCCGGCGTCCGGTTCGTCGAGCAGGTCGAGTCGATGTACGCCGCCGGCGTGCGGGTCTTCGTGGAGGCCGGCCCCGGGCGGGTGCTGAGCCAGCAGGTCGCCAAGATCCTGGGCGACCGCCCGCACGCCATGGTCGCGACCGACGCCTCCGGGGAGCCGGGGCTGCGCCGCTTCCTCACCGCCGTCGGGCAGCTCGCCACCCTCGGCGTGCCGGTCGACCCCACCGCGCTCTTCGAGGGCCGCGCCGAGGTCCTCGACCTGCACCGGCTGCCGGCCCGCGCCCCCGCCTGGTCGGTGGACGGCGCGTTCGTCCGCGGCGTCGACGGCACGCCCGTCCGGGGCAGCTTCCAGGCCGCGGACACGATGCCGCCGCTCGCCGTCCCCGGCGCCGCCCCCACCGGCACGCCAGCCGGCACCCCCGCTGGGTCCACCGTCGCGGCCGCGCCCACCGCCTACCCGCAGGGAGCACCCGTGAGCTCGGAGCCGATCCTGACCGCCCCAGCCCCCGACGACGCGGTCTCGACCGTCGTCCAGGAGTACCTGCGCGGTCTGCGCGAGATGGTCGCCGCGGAGCGCGACGTGATGCTGCGCTACCTCGGCGCCGAGGCTCCCGCCGGCGGGACGCCCGGGCTCCCGGCGCTCCCGGCGGCCCACCCGGTCGCCATGCCCGCCGCCGTTGCGCCGGCTCCTCAGGCCGCTCCGGCTGCGGCTCCGGCTCCGGCTGAGGGCGCGGTTCCGGCCGCCCCTGCGGCCGTCGCACCCGCGGTGGAGCAGGCGGGGGTGCGCAGCACCGCCGAGCTGCTGACGGCGGTGCAGGGCGTGGTCAGCGACCGCACCGGCTACCCGGTGGAGATGCTCGACCCCGACCTCGACCTCGAGGCCGACCTCAGCATCGACTCCATCAAGCGCATCGAGATCGTCGGCGAGCTCGCCGAGCGCATCGGCCTCGGCGGCCTCCCCACCGGCGACGGCGGTGCCGGCGCCGCCCTCGACGAGTCGGTCGTCGAGGAGCTCGCCAAGCACAAGACGCTCCGCGCCCTCGTCGGCTGGATCGAGTCCCAGCAGGGCAGCGCCCCCGCGGCCACCCCCGCGGCCCCGCCCACGGAAGCACCCGCGGTCGCCGCCGCAGGTGTCCCGACGGACGCCGGCGAGGCCCCCGCCGGGGGCCCCGCCGCCCTGTCGGGCGCCGAGCTGCTGACGGCGGTGCAGGGCGTGGTCAGCGACCGCACCGGCTACCCGGTGGAGATGCTCGACCCCGACCTCGACCTCGAGGCCGACCTCAGCATCGACTCCATCAAGCGCATCGAGATCGTCGGCGAGCTCGCCGAGCGCATCGGCCTCGGCGGCCTCCCCACCGGCGACGGCGGTGCCGGCGCCGCCCTCGACGAGTCGGTCGTCGAGGAGCTCGCCAAGCACAAGACGCTCCGCGCCCTCGTCGGCTGGATCGAGTCCCAGCAGAGCAGCGGCGTCAGCGCAGAGAGCACCGGCGCGACCCCCGCCCCGCCCCCCGCCACGCCCCCCGCCTCCGCCCCGGAGAGCGTCCCGGAGCACGCCGCGGCCGCCCCGGACGAGGACGTCACCGTCGTCCGCGCCGCCACCCACCTCTTCGAGGTGCGCAGCCACCCGTTGGGGCCCACCGTCCCGCTCGGCGACCTGACCGAGTCCCGGGTGGTGGTGCTCGCCGGGCACCCCGGTCTCACCTCCGGTGTGGAGCGGGCGCTGGGCAACGCCGGAGCAGCCGTCACCACCCTCTCCGGCGAGGATCTGGCCGCCGGGTCGGGGCAGACCTCGAGCCGGGGCTCGGACGACCTGCGTGCCGCCGACGTGGTGGTCGACCTGTCCGCGACCGCCGGCGACGCCGCGGTCGATGCCCGTCGCGTCTTCGCCGCCCTGCGCCCGGCGCTGGAGGGCAAGGCCCACCGGCTGCTGACCGTCGGCGTCGCGCTGCACGCCGACGGCACGCCCACGGGGGTGGCCGGCCTGCTGCGCTCGCTGGCCCGCGAGCGCTCCGACGTCCTGGTCCGCGCGGTGGAGGTGGGCGAGGCCGACCTCCGCGACGAGGACCTCGCCCCGCTCTCCGCGACGCTGGTCGACGAGCTGCTCGACCTGGACGCGCCGACCTCGATCTCCTGGGTCGGCGGCCACCGGGCCAGCCGCACCGTCGGCCCGGCCCGCACCCTGGCCGACCAGGACCCGGGCCTGCCGCTCGAGGCGGAGTCGGTCGTGGTGGTCACCGGCGGCGCACGCGGCATCACCGCCAAGGTGGCCGAGGCGATCGCCGGCAGGGCCGGCTGCCGCCTGGTCCTGGTGGGGCGCTCCCCGCTCCCCGACGGTGAGGAGGACCCCCGCACCGCCGCCGCCGGCGACGCCCGGGCCCTGCGCCGGACGCTGCTGGAGATCGGCGAGCTGCGCACCCCCGCCGAGATCGAGGCCACCTGCTCGCGGATCCTGGCCGGACGTGAGATGCGCGCCAACCTGGAGCGGCTCCGGGCGCTCGGCTCCGAGGTGGAGTACGTCGCCCTCGACGTCCGCTCGCCGCGGTTCGGCCTGCTCCTCGACGACCTCCACAAGCGGTTCGGGAGGCTGGACGGCGTCGTCCACGGCGCCGGCGTGCTGGAGGACCGGCTGGCCCGCGACAAGAGCGACGAGAGCTTCGACCGGGTCTACGGCACGAAGGTCGACGGCGCCCTCACGATCCTCTCCCGCCTCCACCTCGGCCTGCGCTTCGTCGTCCTCTTCGGCAGCGTCAGCGGGGTCTTCGGCAACAAGGGTCAGGTCGACTACGCCGCCGCCAACGACGCGCTGGACACGCTGGCCCGGGCCCACGACGGACGTCAGGGATGCCGGGTGCTCAGCCTCGACTGGGGCCCGTGGGCCGGGGGCGGGATGGTCTCCCCGGAGCTCGAGCGGGAGTACGCGCGGCGCGGCATCGGGATGCTCGACCCGGACGACGGCGTCCGCGCGCTGCTGCAGCAGGTCGCGGCGCAGGAGGGCCCGTGCCAGCTCGTGGTGATGTGCGGCGACCCCGAGGCCTTCGCGCCGCCGTTGGACCGCTCCGGCCTCGGACAGCGCCTGCACGGCTCCCCCCTGCAGGACTCACGGATGCCGGGCTCGCCGGGCCGTGACTGACCGGACGGGCCGGGCTGGTCGGCATCGTGCCCCCGCACGTGAGGAGCTGCTGCTCCTCGCGGGGGACGACGCTGCCGACCTGGCCTCCCAGCTCGAGGCGTGGCAGGCGGCCCCACCCGAGGAGCGCGCCGAGCGCCCCGCCCCCGACGGTGGTCCGGCCCGGCTGGCCGTCGTCGCGCCCGACAACCGTCGACTCACCCTCGCCGCCAAGGTGCTGGCCCGCGGGACGGCGTTCCGCGGTCGCAACGACGTCTGGTTCGACCCCGAGGGCCTGATCTCCTCGGGTGGGAAGGTGGCGTTCCTCTTCCCCGGCGTGGAGCCGGAGTTCGCCCCGCTGGTCGCCGACGTGGCCGACCACTTCGGCCTCCCCTGGGCCGGGATCCCCGACAGCACCGAGCTGCAGGACCAGGGTCGCGGGATCCTCGCCGTCGGCCGGCTGCTGGCGGGCGCGCTGCGGCGGATGGGGGTGGCTCCCGACCTCATCGCCGGCCACAGCCTCGGGGAGTGGACCGGTCAGGTGGTCTCGGGGATGGTGCCGGACGCCTCCCTCGACGCGCTCCTGGGGGGCCTGCGCCCGGGCGACCTCCAGTTCTCCGACGTCGTCTTCCTCGCCCTGGGATGCGGGGTGGAGGTGACCGAGGAGCTGGTGGCGGGCGTCGCCGACGCCCACGTCTCCCACGACAACTGCCCGCACCAGTCGATCGTCTGCGCCCCTGCCGAGGCGGCCGCGGTGGTCCGGGAGCGCGCGGTGGCGCGGAAGGTGCTGGCCCAGGAGCTGCCGTTCCGCTCCGGCTTCCACTCCCCGCTCTTCGCCCCGCTCGTCGACGCGATGTGGTCGCAGTTCAGCGACCTGCCGCTGCTGCCCCCGCGCGTCCCGCTCTGGTCGGCGACCAGCTGCGCGCCGTACCCCGACGACGCCGAGGGGATCACCGCGCTCTCGCTGCGCCACCTCGTCGAGCCGGTCCGCTTCCGCGGCCTCACCGAGCGCCTCCACGCCGAGGGGGTCCGGGCCTTCGTCCAGGTCGGCACCGGCAGCCTCCTGGGGTTCGTCGACGACACCTTGCGCCACGAGGACGTGCTGACCGTCGCGGCGGCCAGTGCCAGGACCAGCGGGCTGGACCAGCTCCGCCGGGTCGCCGCCGCCCTCTGGAGCACCGGCGCCGCGGTCGATCTCACCGCGCTGGGGCACCCCGGTCCGGCGGCGCCCGCGCCCGCACCCGTCTCGGTTCCCGCCACGCCGCCCACCACGCCGCCCGCCCCGCTGGCCGCGGAGCCCGTCGGGGTCACCGCCGCCCCCGCCGAGCCCGCCGCGGTCGGCGCGGTCGGCGCGGTCGGCGTCCCGGCTGCCCTCCTCGCGGAGTACGAGGCGTTCCTCGCCGAGAGCGCGGACGCCGCCCGGGCGGTGCTGCACGCGGCCGCCACCGCGCCGGCCCGGCGGGTGCGTCGCCACGCTGCCCCCGCCACAAGCCGCCCGGCCGCCCTCGGGACCCCTCCCCCACGCACGCACCCGGACCGCCCGGGAGCCGACCTGTCCGTGCCCGCGGCGGTGCCCGCCGCACCGGTGGCGCCCGCCACGGCGGCAGGGAGCACCGCGGCAGCGCCACCCGGCGTACCGGCCACCACCCGGCACCGCACGCTGCGCCTCTCGGTCACCGAGCAGCCGTGGTGGCTCGACCACGCCTTCTTCGAGCAGCCCCACGACTGGCCCGACTCCGAGGACACCTTCCCGCTGGTGCCGATGACCGGGATCGTGCAGATGCTGGTGGAGGAGGCCGAGGCCCTCGTCCCGGGCGCGGTGACGGTCCGGGTCGAGTCGGTCCGCGCCTTCAAGTGGCTGGCGGTCGACCCGCCGGTCGAGGTGACCGTCCGCGCCGCGATCGACGCCACCGCCACCGCCCAGGCTCCCGAGGGAACGACGGTCGTCCGGACCAGCGTCGACGGGCACGCCCGCGCGGTGGTCCACCTGGCCGCCCGCCACCCGGCGCCGCCGCGCCCGTGGAACAGGTTCATCCGCGGCCGCCTCGAGATGCCCTGCCCGGTCTCCGAGATCTACTCGCGACGTCACCTCTTCCACGGGCCGGCCTACCAGGGGATCCGTTCGATCGAGGTCTTCGGCGGCGACGGCGTGCGCGGGACCCTGGAGACCCAGACCGCGACCGGCGCCCTGCTCGACAACGCCGGCCAGCTCTTCGGCTACTGGTTCGCCTGCGCGGTCGACAAGGACCGGATGGTGCTGCCGACCACCATGGACTCGATCAGCTACTTCGGCCCGCCCCCGGAGCCCGGCACCCTGGTCGACTGCGTGGCGCACTGCACCGAGCTCACCGACGACTCGGTCCGCGCCGACCTCGAGCTCCTCGTCGACGGCGTCCTGTGGTGCCGGATCGAGGGCTGGGAGGACCGTCGGTTCCAGTCCGACGACCGGCTCTTCTCGGTGCTCAAGACGCCACGCCCCCACCTGCTGGCCCAGCCGCAGCCGGGCGGCTGGATGCTGGTCCGTGAGGGGTGGCCCGACTCCCCGTCGCGCGACCTGGTGATGCGCCGCTTCCTCGGCGTCGCCGAGCGCGCCGAGTACCACTCGCGCAACCCCCGCGCCCAGCGGACCTGGCTGCTGGGGCGGATCGCGGCCAAGGACGCGGTACGCCGGGAGGTGCTCGAGCGGGGACTCCCGCCGCTCTTCCCCGTCGAGGTCCAGGTCCGCAACGAGGAGTCCGGCCGGCCGGTGGTGACCACCCCGACCGAGCTCGACCTGGGGGTCTCGATCGCGCACTCGGGTTCCGTGGGGGTCGCCCTGACCTCGCTGGGCGAGCCGGTCGGCATCGACATCGAGCTGGTCGCCGAGCGCTCCGCGATCTTCGAGGCCGCCTCCCTCTCCGCGGAGGAGCACGAGCTCTTCGAGCGCGTCTCCGGGGGCGACCGGGACCGCGAGCTCACCCGCTGGTGGGCCGCCAAGGAGGCCGCGGCCAAGGCCCGGGGCACCGGGCTGCAGGGCCGGCCCAAGGACTTCGAGGTCGTCGAGGTCGACTTCCACCACCTGCGCGTCGGGGACCAGTGGGTCGCCACCCGCTCCCTGACCCACCCCGATCCCGAACACCACCCAGCGGCCGCCACCGCGGCGGCCGCCGCACGTGAGGAGTACATCGTTGCCTGGACAGTCCCCGCCCCCGACCATGACTGAGCCGACCGGGGCCGTCGCCCCGCCGGCGGCCGGCGTCCCCACCCGTGAGCAGGTGCTCGCCGACCTCGAACGGATCCTGACCGACGTGGTGGGCGACGAGCTGCTGCTCGACGAGCCGCTCACCGACGAGACGTCGTTCGACGCAGACCTGCAGCTGGAGAGCATCGAGTTCGTCGCGCTCGCCGACCAGCTGCTGGCCACCTACGGCGACCGGGTCGACTTCGTCGGCTGGATGGCCGGCATGCAGCTCGACGAGGTCATCGGGCTCACGGTCGGCCAGGTCGTCGACTTCGTGGTCACCTCCGTGAAGGGCTGACGGCGTGCCGCACGTGCAGGCCAACGGTCTGAGCTTCCACGTCCAGGTGATCCGTGGCGACGGCGAGCCGGCGGACGGCGGTCCGCGGCCGCCCGTGGTGATGCTGCACGGGCTGGTGATCGACAACCTCTCGAGCTGGTTCTACACCCTCGCCCACCCGCTGGCGCTCACCTGCGACGTGCACCTCTACGACCTGCGCGGTCACGGGCGCAGCGACCAGCCCGTGTCGGGGTACGGCGTCGAGCACCAGGTCGACGACCTGGTGGCCCTGCTCGACGAGTGGGGGGTGGACGAGCCGGCCCACCTCTTCGGCAACAGCTTCGGCGCCGTGGTGGCGCTGGCGCTGGCCAACCGCCACCCCGAGCGGGTGGCGAGCCTCTTCCTGGTCGAGGCCCACTTCGCCGTCGAGGGGTGGGCCGAGCACATGGCCGGCAGTCTCGCGCTCGCGGCGTTCGGCCTCGACGAGAACACCTCTCAGGAGTGGATCGAGAACAACGGCGACCGCAGGATGTCGCGGCTGGCCCGGCGGGCGGAGAAGTTCCTGGCCGAGACCACGCTCATCCAGGACCTCAAGGTGGAGCAGGCGATCGGCTGGCTCCCGCGGATCTCCTGCCCGGTGCGGGCGATGTACGGCAGCGAGTCCGACATCCTCCACCTCGCCGAGGCGCTGGAGACCCAGATCCCCGACTGCGAGCTCGAGATCGTGCCGGGCACCACGCACTCGCTCCTCACCGAGCGGAGCGAGCTGGTCCGCGAGCGGGCCCTGGAGTGGATGGCGCGCCAGCGCGCGGCCGCGACCGCTGCGACCGCCGCGACCGCTGGAGCCTGAGCCGATGACCGAGGCGACCCCGACCGGCACGCTGCGCTTCCTCTTCGTCGTCCCGCCGTTCACCGGGCATGTCAACCCGACCGTGCCGGTCGCCGCCGAGCTGGTCGCCGCCGGTCATCAGGTGGCGTGGACCGGGGTGCCCGGGACGGTCGAGCACCTGCTCCCGGCCGGGGCCGCCTTCCTGCCCGCCACCGCGACGGAGGTCACCGGCTACGCCGAGGAGATGGGCGCGCGGCGCAGCGACCTGCGCGGGGCGGCGGCGTTCAAGTTCCTCCAGGAGGACGTGCTGCTCCCGCTGGCCGACGCGATGGTCGAAGGCGTCGACGCGGCCGTCGACGCGTTCGGCGCCGACGTCCTGGTCGTCGATCAGCAGGCCCTGGCCGGTGCGGTGGTGGGCCGCCGCCGCGGTCTGCCGTGGGCCACGTCGGCGACCACCTCGGCCGAGCTGGTCGACCCGCTGTCGGGTCTGCCGCTGGTCGCGGAGGCGATGCACCGCAAGCGGGTCGAGCTGCAGCTGGCGCACGGGATCCCCGCGGAGGTGGCCGAGACCGGTGACCTGCGGGTCTCCGAGCACCTGCTGCTGGCCTACACGACCGCCGAGCTGGTCGGCCCGCTGGCGGTCGACTCCCCCGTCACCTTCGTCGGCCCCGCCGTCGCCGGACGGCCGGAGGAGGACGACTTCCCCTGGGAGCTCCTCGACGCCTCGCGCCCGACCGTGCTGGTCTCGCTCGGGACCCTCAACGCGGAGGCGGGCGCACGCTTCTGGGGGGTCGCCGCCGAGGCGTGCCGGGACCAGCCGTGGCAGGCGATCTTCGTGGCGCCCCCCGAGCTGGTCCCGGGCGCCCCCGACAACGTCGTGGTCCGGCCCCGGGTGCCGCAGCTCGCGTTGCTGCAGCGGGTGGACGCGGTGGTCTCGCACGCGGGCCACAACACGGTCTGCGAGTCGCTCGCCGCCGGGCTGCCGCTGGTGGTGGCGCCGATCCGGGACGACCAGCCGGTGGTCGCCGACCAGGTGGTGCAGGCCGGGGCCGGGCTCCGGGTCCGCTTCGCCCGGGTACGCGCCGAGGAGCTGCGCACCGCGATCGGCACCGCACTGACCGACGAGGACCTACGGGCCGCCGCAACCCGGATCGCCAAGTCGTTCGCGTCGGCCGGCGGCGCGGCAGCCGCGGCGGCGGCGCTGGCCCGACTCGGGGCTCGGGGCTCGGGGCTCGGCTGAATGAAGGGCTCCTTCACCGGCTGAAGCAGGAGTCGCTGTCGGTCGGACGCGTCCACGCTCTAGCGTGCGCACGTGCTCGCACTTCTCCTGGCCGGCTTCCTGACCGGCGGCTCGCTCATCGTCGCCATCGGGGCGCAGAACGCGTTCGTGCTCCGGCAGGGGATCTTGCGGCAGCACGTCGGCCCGGTGGTGCTCGTCTGTGCGGTCTCCGACGCGGTGCTGATCGCGGCCGGGGTCAGCGGGATCGGGGCGATCGTCGACCGCGCGGGATGGGTCGTCGACGTCGTCCGATGGCTCGGTGTGGCCTTCCTGCTCTGGTACGCCGCTCACTCGCTGCGCCGGGCCTTCGCGAGCGAGTCGCTGCGCGCCGACCGCGCGGGGTCCGACTCCTCGGAGTCCCGGAGGACCGTGGTCGGCAAGGCGGTCGCGCTGACCTGGCTCAACCCGCACGTCTACCTCGACACCGTCCTGCTCGTGGGCTCCATCGCGGCCACCCACAGCGGTCCCGTGAGCGGGCTCGGCGAGGGCCTGGTCGATGGGCGCTGGGCCTTCGGCGCGGGGGCGGTCGTCGCGAGCGTCGTCTGGTTCAGCGGACTCGGCTTCGGTGCCCGCGGGCTCGCCCCGCTGCTGGCCCGCCCCCGGGCCTGGCAGGTGCTCGAGCTGGTGATCGCGGCGACGATGCTCTTCGTGGCGGCCAAGCTGGCCTTCGACTGGTGACAGATCCCGCTGCCGGCGGTCTACGTGCGGCGGGTGAATCTGACGTCGCCGTTCGGGAGCTTGTGGGTGGTGAAGTGGGTGTCGTGGGCGCGGTGGTGGTGCCAGGGGCAGAGGAAGGTGAGGTCGGCGAGGTCGCTGGTTCCGCCGTGGCCCCAGGGTTCACGCCCGTGGTGTGCCTCGCTCCACGTCGACGGGACGGTGCACCCTTCGGTCGCGCAGACCCGGTGGGTCAGGGTCTTCGCGAGCCGCTGCTGTGGGGTGAAGAACCGGGTCGATCTCCCCATGTCCAGGGGGACCCCGTCGGTGCCGAGGACGGCGGGGATGATCCCCGCCTGACAGGCCAGCCTGCGGGCCTCTGAGGCGGTGATCGGGGTGGCGTCGTCGCCGTTGCTGATGATGGTCCCGATCCCCAGGTCTTCGCGGAGCTGGGCGAGGTCGATGGTGACGACCACCCGGGTCGCCCCACCGCCGTGGATCGGCATCCGGTTGGGGTCGGCGGCCTCGAGGAACGCCAGGAACGCCTGCCCGTGCAACCGCTCTTGGGGCAGCCGGATCCCGGTGGCGGGGTCGCGTTGGGCGAACCCACCGAACGGGGTCGCCGCCCCAGCATCCTTCCCGGCGTCCTGCTTGGGTGAGGTCCACGCGTCCAGCACCGTCCGTAGCCGGGCGGCGACCGCGTCGGGGACCCGGGCGTGGAGGTCGGTGGCGCCGTCACCGCGCTTGCGGAAGGTCAGCCGGGTGGCGGTGTTCGCGCGGTGTTGGGCCCGGTCCAGGGCCCTCTTCTCGTGCTCGTCTGCGGTGCCGGGAGCGACCACCTCGAGGATCTTCGCCCCGAGCCGTTCCAGGTGGACCGGGTCGAACATGGCGGCGGCCTCGACCAGGTGGGCTTCGGCCCGGGTCAGCACGTCGGCGGGGATCTCCTCGCCGGGGATCGGGTCGGTCACCAACGCGTCCAGGGCCTTGGCGATCACCCGCGCCTGGGGCAGGGTGACCCGCCCGTCCTCCAACCCGGCCCCGACCAGCAACCAGCGGGTGGCGACCGCGTCGGCGAGCTTCTCCGCGGCCCGGGCGGGTCCGAACCCCGACCTCGTCCGGGCCGCCAACCACGCCGCCGGGGACCGTGCCCCGTCGGCTTCGGCGAGGCCACCCGGGGTGCCGGCGGCGTGGATGACCCGCATCCGCAACGACTCCAACCGGTCACCCAACCGGGTCAGCTCCAACAGTGCTTCCCGGTGCGCGACCGCGGACAAGAACACCGGATCGACGTCGACGGTGGCGTCCAACGCGGCCGAGATCGCGGTGCACGCACGGCTGATCGGATGCGTCCCCGCCGTGTCGTCGACGTACATCCCGGCCCCCCGTCACCAGTGACCGGAGCCACCCCGAACGGGCCCCGACCTATGCGACAAGTCAACCAAGCGCCACCGACAACTTACGCTCAGAACAGCCCGCTGGTGCCACTATTTGGACAACCGTTCGAACCTTTTGCCGCACGGGTTCCCTCGCCACAAACCATGAGGCCCCTCCGTTCGACAGGATTACCCCCGCGCCCCGCCAGACGACCCTCGTCGCCCTCGTCGGCATCGACGGCTCGGGGAAGACGACGCTGGCCAGGGCGCTGACCACGGAGCTGCGACGGCGCAGCCGCACCCGCTCCTTCGAGAACGCCGGCGCCCGACCGCTCTCTGCCGGAGTGGCCCACCTTCACCGTCGTGGACGCCGACCGGCCGCTCGCCACGGTGCTCGCAGACGTCCGCCGGTCACTGCCACGCCCCCGGCCCTCTAGCCGGAGGCAAACGCGCGACCGGGTCGTCAGAGACTGGCGAGCCCCTCGAGCAACCGGTCGACGTCTCGCTCGTCGCTGTAGGGCGCCAGACCCGCGCGCACCGCTCCCTCATCCCCCAGCCCGAGGTGGCGCGACGCCTCGATCGCGTAGAAGTGGCTGGCCGGCGCGTTGACCCCCACGGCCGCCAGCCGCTCGTGCACCTCGCGACCCGGCACCCCCTCGACGGAGAAGTAGACCGTGGGGGTCCGGCGTACCGGACTGCCGTGCAGCCGCACCCGCTCCAGCCCCTCCAGCCCGGCGAGGAGCCGGGCGAAGAGCCGCTCCTCGTGCGCCTCCGCCGCCCGCATCGACCCCGTGATCCGGCTCCGCCGGTCAGCCGCCGCCGAGCCCGGCGCCATCCCGGCGAGGTAGTCGATCGCCGCGGTGGTCCCGGCGAGCAGCTCGTAGGGAAGCGTGCCGAGCTCGAACCGCTCGGGCACCGCGTCGGAGGAGGGCAGCAGTTTGTCGGGGTGCAACGTCTCGAGCAGCGCCGGGTCGGCGACCACGAGTCCGTGGTGCGGCCCGAAGAACTTGTAGGGCGAGCAGGCGAAGAAGTCCGCCTCCAGCTCCGCCACGTCGACGGGCGCGTGCGGGGTCAGGTGGACCCCGTCGACGTAGAGCAACGCCCCCGCCGCGTGGACGGCGTCGGCGACCGCGCGCACGTCGGGGCGGGTGCCGAGCACGTTGGAGGCAGCCGTGACGGCGACCAGACGGGTCCGCTCCGACAGCAGCGCCAGCAGACCCGCGAGGTCGAGCTCGCCGGTGACGGGGTCGAACCCCACCCACCGCACCGTCGCCCCGACGGCCTGGGCCGCCTGGACCCAGGGGCGGATGTTGGAGTCGTGGTCGAGCCGGGTGACGACCACCTCGTCGCCGGCCCGCCACTGGCGAGACAGCGCCCGCGCCACGTCGTACGTCGCCTGCGTCATCGAGCGGGCGAAGACCACGCCGGCCGCGTCGCAGCCGAGCAGGTCGGCGACGGCCGACCGGGCCTCCCGGACGACGTCCTCGGCGCGGCGCTCGGAGTCGGTGACGGTGCCGCGGTTGGAGAGCCCGGCGGTCAGCGTGCCCGCCACCGCGTCGGCGACCTGGCGCGGCACCTGGGTGCCACCGGGGCCGTCGAAGTGGGCGACCCCGAGGTCGAGGGCCGGGAAGTCCGCGCGCACCCGCGCGACGTCGAAGGGGGCGGTGTCGGTCATGGCGCCATCCTGCACGAGGTTCGGGGGGACTCCGTGGGGTTCGTGGGGCATGCATGCTGCGCGAACGTCGTGGATCCCCGGCTGAGCGGGGATCCACGCACCGGTAGCCTCGCCGCCATGAGCGCGATCGACGGAGTCTCCGAGATCTTCGACCCGGCCGACTGGGACGTCGTCCCCGGCTTCGAGGACCTGACCGACCTGACCTACCACCGGGCGAAGGCCCACGGCACGGTGCGGATCGCCTTCGACCGCCCCGACGTGCTCAACGCCTTCCGGCCGCACACCGTCGACGAGCTGCTCAGCACCCTCGAGCACGCGCGGACCAGCGCCGACGTGGGCTGCGTGATCCTCACCGGCAACGGGCCGAGCGCCAAGAACGGCAAGTGGGCCTTCTGCACCGGCGGCGACCAGCGGATCCGCGGCAAGGCCGGCTACCAGTACGAGGACAAGACCATCGGCGCCGCCGACACCGGGGCCGAGGAGCCGAGCGTCATCGACAAGGCCAAGCTGGCGCGGCTCCACATCCTGGAGTGCCAGCGGCTGATCCGCTTCATGCCCAAGGTGGTCATCTGCGTGGTGCCCGGTTGGGCGGCCGGCGGCGGCCACTCCCTCCACGTGGTCTGCGACCTGACCCTGGCCAGCGCGGAGCACGCCCGCTTCAAGCAGACCGACGCCGACGTGGGCTCCTTCGACGGCGGCTACGGGTCGGCGTACCTCGCCCGCCAGGTCGGGCAGAAGTTCGCCCGCGAGATCTTCTTCCTCGCCGAGGAGTACGACGCCGAGGCGATGCACCAGATGGGCGCGGTCAACCGCGTCGTGCCGCACGCCGAGCTGGAGAAGGTCGCGCTGGAGTGGGGCGCCAAGATCAACGGCAAGTCGCCGACCGCCCAGCGGATGCTGAAGTACTCCTTCAACCTCCTCGATGACGGTCTGGTCGGCCAGCAGCTCTTCGCCGGCGAGGCCACCCGCCTGGCCTACATGACCGACGAGGCTCAGGAGGGTCGCGACCAGTTCCTGGAGAAGCGCGAGCCGGACTGGTCGCCGTTCCCCTGGTACTACTGAGTTCTTGGTGTATCGCAGGTCAGAGGCGCGCGTCGGCATGGCCATGGCATGTCGGCGGGTGCTGCCACGATCGCTGCATGACTCAACTTGCTCTGATCATTCGACACAAGACGTTGCCCGGGAAGAGGGAGGACGTGCGTAAAGTCTGGGAGGCACACATGGCGCCCGCCGTGGCGGGCAACCACAGTCACCTCGCATACTTCTACTGCTTCGACAACGCCGATCCTGATGCGATCAGCGCCTTCCAGGTGTACGACAGCGCTGAGTCGTCGCAGCAGTTCCTCGAGACCGACGCCTATCGTGCGTACTTGCAGGATGTCGAGTCGCTGTTGTCCGGCCCTCCGCAGGTCACTGCGCTCACCCCTGTGTGGAACAAGTCGGCGTAGCGGGTCGAGCGACCTCGCGGCCGATCCGACACGGGGGACGGCGCCCGACTCGCGGCGGTATGCACCACCGCGCCGAACTCACGTGAGTCAGTCCGCAAAATGTCCGCAAGAAGTTCGTGAGCGGCACGTATCAGCCAGCAACGGTCAACGATGACTGGAGGAGCGAAGTCGAGGGCCGCTACACCAGCCAGGTCGCAGTCACGGACAACCGGGCCAGGCTGCGCCAAGTCGACACTGGCCCCGTCCGGCGCCGCCGCCGGCTGTGCGCCGTGCTGCCCGGCAGGCGGGAACGGGACCTCCCGGGGATGACCAACGTCACGCCCGACGCATTTGGACCGTGCCTCCGGCCGCGTAAAAATCCTTCGTGTCGCGCGAGCGTCCATGACGGCCGCCGGGTCGTGGCTCCCCCGCCCCGGTCGTGCAGCGACCCCTCCCGCCGGGCGTGCCCGCGGGAGCACCGCCTGGAACACCAGCGGGCGGTCGGTAGGTCATGCCCGGAGGTCTTGGCGCGCGCCGACCGTGACCGGCATACGCCGAACCGAAGAAAGGAGCAGACATGACTACGACTGACGTCGTAACCGTCGACCAGGACCGCGACAAGCGTCGCCGCCGCGGAGCGATCGTCCGCTTCGGGCTGGCCAGCGTCGCCGTGCTGGGCGTCGGAGCGGCCCTGACCAGTGCGGTCTGGACCGACGACGCGTGGTTCGACGGCACCGCGAGCGCCGTCGAGAAGGTGGAGCTGCAGGCCAGCGTCGACGGTGGTGACACCTGGCACGACGCGGACACGTCCAACCAGGCCGTGTCGATCCCTGCGACCGCGTTCGAGAACCTCAACCAGGGCGCCAACGAGACCATCGCCCTGCAGCTGAAGAACGCCAGCAGCGTGCCGCTGACGCTGGGTCGGGGCGTGCTGACCACGGACGGAGCCCTGTTCGAGGGATCCGCTCCGGCGAACGCCACGATCCACGACCCGTCGACGTTCCAGCTCGACGCCGGTGCCACCGACACGGTGATTTTGCAGGTCACCACCCCAGACGACTGGCCCGAGGAGTACCAGGGCGCCGAGGGGACGATGACCCTGCAGTTCACCGGAGAGTCCTGATAGATGACGGGCCGCGCGGCGGCCGTGCGCATCCTGCGCACGGCCGCTGACGTCCTGGTCTGGGCTCTCGCGGTCATCGGGGTCCTCAGCCTGGGGGTCTGGTTGGCGACCACGATGGGTGTGATCAAGCCACTCATCGTCGTCTCCGGGTCCATGGAGCCGGAGATCATGACCGGCGACCTGGTGGTCGCGACACCCGTCCCGATCGAGGAGGTCGAGGTCGGGGACGTGCTGTCCCTGCGCAACGACGTCTCGGACCGGCTCGTCACGCACCGCGTCATCGACGTGGCGCAGCACGACGACGGGTCGTGGCACGTCCGCATGCAGGGCGACGCCAACGACAGCCCGGACGCCGGTGAGTACGTCGTCACCGACGACACGGTGCTCTCCCCGCGCTGGCAGTTCGCCGGCGTGGGTGATGCCTGGCTGCGGCTGACGCGCCCGAGCGTGGCCGTACCCCTGGTGATCGCGGTCGCAGCGATCCTCGCCCTGAGCCTGATGCCCCGCCCCGGCCCCGCCCCGGCGGGCAGGCGCCAGGACGAAGCGCGCGACCCGCACGACGACGAAGGTGCACGCGACCTGGTCGCCGCCTCGTCGAACCAGGCCCCGTAAGGGGCTCCTGGGCGCGGCCGTCCAGGCACGGCCGCGCCCAGTCCCACTCCACCCATGACAACGTGATGAAGAAGGGAGCCAGCGCATGACCTGGCCCGCCACGCGCCGGCGTCTGCTCGCCGCGACGGGCGCGCTCGTGGCCGTCGCTCTCCTCGTCGCGACCACCGCGCCCGGAACGTTCGCGGCGTGGACCGACGGGGCCGCGTTCGCCGCCCGGGCCACCTCCGGCACCTGGGCCACCGTGGGCGGCGACAGCTGCGAGGTGCTGAACACCACCACCGGCGAGGTCGTCGGAACCTGCACCGTCGACGGGGTGACCTTCAGTGACCCGTGGGCGGACGGCACCAGGTTCAACGTGGCCATCAGCGGGTTCCAGCCGAGCAACAACAGGGTGGCCAGGGTGAGCGTCGATCTGTCGCAGTACAGCTCCGCCTGGGACTGGCCCACCGGCATCGTGCAGATGGACAGCGCGCAGAACGTCGACTGGTCCGCGCCCGTCGTGACCTTCACGACGTACCCGTCGGGCTTCTCCCCGTTCGGCGGCACCTACTTCCAGCCCCAGTAGCGGATCGGGTCGCCACCGGCGCGCACGACCAAGACCTGCCTGGCGCGGGGCGGGCGCGGCGCCGGGCATGATGTCCCCGTGTGGGAGGTAGATCAGTCGCGAGCCGGTGCCGCGCGTCTCCTGGTCGGGGACCGAGGCCGGTGACTACCCACGTGCGCCTCACCGCGGTCGACCTGAGCGTCGCCGGGGCCTGCGGCGCGCTCACGCTCGCCGGGCTGGCCGCCGCCCCCGCCCTCGCGGCGGCAGACCCCTCCGCCGACCTGGCGCTCCCTGCCCTGGGCGGGACCGAATGGTGGCTGGGCGCCGGGACGCTGCTGGCCCAGGCCGCCGCCCTGCTGCTGCGCCGTACGGCGCCGCGGGCGGTGCTCCTGCTGACCGCGGCGGCGGTGCCGGTGGCCGCCGTCTGCGGGCTGGGCGACGTGACGGGCCTCGCCACCCTGGCGGTCCTGATCGCGGTCCTCACCCTGGGGCTGGCGCTGCCGGCCTCCCGCTCCTGGCCCGCCCTGCTGGGCGCCGGTCTGCTGGTCGCCGTCGGCATCACCCTGAGCGCCCTGGACGCCGGCGAGGCCACCGGGGCCGCGCTCGGTGGCGGCCTGCTCCAAGGCGTCGGCAGCGTCGCCCTCCCGCTGGTGCTCGCGGTCGTGCTCACCGCCAGGCGGGAGACCCGGCTGGCGCGGGAGAGCCAAGCCGCCGCGGTCGCCCGCGAGCAGGACGCGCTCCTGGCCGCCGCCGTCGCCCGCGAGCGGACCGCCATGGCGCGCGAGCTGCACGACATCGCCGCGCACCACCTCTCCGGCATCGCGGTGATGACGGCCGCCATCGGCACCCAGATCGACTCCGACCCCGCGGCCGCCAAGGAAGGGGTCGCCCAGGTACGCCGGCAGAGCACCGCCGTGCTGCGCGACCTGCGCCGCCTGGTCGGGCTGCTCCGCGAGCAGGACCACCCGGCCGATCCGGCGCGGGTGCGCCCGGAGTCGCTGACCGGCGTCACCGCCCTGGTCGAGGACGCCGTCGCCGCCGGCCGCACGGTCGGCCTGACCGTGCTCTCCGGGCCCGACCCGCTCGGCGCCGGCATCGGCCCGCTGGCCCAGCTGGCCGGCTACCGGATGGTGCAGGAGTCCCTGGCCAACGCCGCCCGCCACGCGCCCGGCGCCGAGGTCACCGTGGTCGTCGACGACCGCGACCCGGCCGTGGCCCAGCTCACGGTGCGCAACGGCCCGCCCCCGGCGCCGCCGGAGACCGCGGCTCGCAGCGGCTTCGGGCTGCTGGGCATGCGCGAGCGGGCCGAGCTCACCGGGGCGCAGCTGGAGCACGGACCCACGCCCGAGGGCGGCTGGCAGGTGGTGCTGCGGATGCCGCGCGAGGGTGCGCTCGGAGCCGACCACCCCGACCTGGACCAGGCCCCCCGCAGCGAGATCGAGAGTGAGGACCGATGATCCGAGTCGTCGTCGCCGACGACCAGCCGCTGGTGCGAGCCGGGCTCGGCACCCTGCTCGGCGCCGAGCCGGACCTCACCGTCGTGGCGCTGGCCGCGGACGGCCGCGAGGCGGTCGAGGCCGCGCGGAGACTCCGCCCCGACGTGGTCTGCATGGATGTCCGGATGCCCCATCAGGACGGCATCAGCGCCACCCGCGAGCTCTGCGGCCCCGGGGTCGAGGACCCGATCCCGGTGCTGGTGCTGACCACCTTCGACATCGACGAGCACCTCTTCGGCGCGCTGGAGGCCGGGGCGTCGGGCTTCCTGCTCAAGGACGCCGAGCCCGAGGTGCTGGTCGCCGCGGTGCGCAGCGTGGCCCGCGGCAACGGCACCCTGGACGACGCGCTCACCAAGCGGGTGCTCCGCGAGGTGGTGACCCGGCGCGAGACCCGGCCGGTCACCGCCGGGCGGGCCTCGGAGCTGCTCACCGCCCGCGAGCTCGACATCCTGCTGCTGCTGGCCCAGGGGATGTCGAACGACGAGATCGCCGCCGAGCTGTTCCTGGAGACCTCGACGGTGAAGTCGCACCTGGCCCGGATGATGCCCAAGATCGGCGTGCGCTCACGTCTCCAGGCCGCGGTCTGGGCCTACCAGAACAAGGTCGTCGCCATCCCCGAGTGAGCCCGACCGGGGTGCCGAGGGGTCGCACCCGGCCGCTTGCATCGAAGGATGCAACCCGGCGATCTCCATCCTGCGGCGCTCGCGGCAGGGGTCGGCGGATCCCTAGCGTCGAAGGCGTTCCCCCGCCTCGACCCAGGAGCCCCCGATGACCACCTCCACCCCCGACCGGAGCCCGGTCCACAGCACCGGCACCGGCACCGGCACCGACGCCGGCACCGACGCTGTCCGGCTGCTCGACGTCCACCGCCAGTACGACGGCGCCGCCGGGCCGGTCCACGCCCTGCGCGGCGTCTCCCTGACCCTGCCCACCGGCTCGTTCACCGCGGTGACCGGCCCCTCGGGGTCGGGCAAGTCGACCCTGCTCCACTGCGCGGCCGGGCTCGACGTGCCGACCAGCGGCAGCGTCGTCGTCGGCGGCCACGACATCAGCCTCCTCTCGCCCGACGCCCTGACCCGGTTCCGTCGCGAGCACGTCGGCTTCGTCTTCCAGGAGTACAACCTCGTCGCCCACCTCAGCGTGACCGACAACGTGCAGCTCCCGGTCGTGCTGGCCGGTCGCGATCCGGACCTGGCCTGGCAGGCCGAGCTGCTGGAGACCGTCGGCCTGGCCGGGATGGAGGACCGCCGGCCGGGCGAGCTCTCCGGCGGACAGGCCCAACGGGTCGCGATCGCGCGGGCGCTGCTGACCCGGCCGACCGTCGTCTTCGCCGACGAGCCGACCGGCGCCCTCGACTCGCGCACCGGCGCCGGGGTGCTCGCCCTCCTCCGCGACACCGCCCGCCGGCTCGGGCAGACCGTGGTCGTGGTGACCCACGACGCCCAGGTGGCCGCCACCGCCGACCGGGTCCTCTTCCTCGCCGACGGCCGGCTGGTCGACCAGCTCGACGCCCCGACCGCCGAGACGGTCGCGGCCCGCATGCTCGGACTGGGCCGATGAGCGCCATGTGGCGCCTGGCCCGCTCCGGCGCGACCGCGCACCTGCCCGGCCTGGCCGGCACCTTCCTGGTGCTCGCACTGGCGGGTGCCCTGCTCTCCGGCACCGGCGTGCTGATCGAGTCCGGGCTCCGCTCCGGCGGCGACTCCGGGCTGCTGATCGCGCTGGCGACCTCCTTCTCCGGTACCGCGCTGATGATGGTCGTCCTGGTCGTGGCCGCGACCGTCTCGCTGGCGCTGCGGCAGCGGCAGCGCGACTTCGCCCTGCTGCGCGCCGTCGGGGCGACCCGCCGTCAGGTGCGGCGCATGGTCGGCCTGGAGATCGTCCTGGTCACCCTGGTCGCGGCACCCCTGGGCGCGCTCCCCGGCCTCTTCGCCGTCCGGCTGCTGACGCCGCTGCTGGTCGACGACCAGGTGGTGGCGCCGGGCTTCACCACGACGACCTCGCCGCTCCCGGTGGTCGCCGCCACGCTGATCCTGCTCCCCATCGCCTACCTGGCGGCCCGGCTGGCCACCCGGGAGACGCTGCGGACCCCGCCCACCACCGCGGTCCGCGCCAGCGTCGTCGAGCCCCGCGGGCTCAACCGGGCCCGCCGCGTCTCCGCGGTCGCCCTGACGGCCGCCGGTCTGACCACGGCGTTCACCCCTCTCGTGGTCCCCGGGACGATCGGCAGCGCGACCGCCGCGGTCTCGGCGTTCCTGCTGGTGGGGGCGGCGGCGCTCGCCGGACCGCTGCTGGTCGGCTGGCTGCTCGGCACGACCAGCCGGCTCGGCGGCGGCCCCGCCACCCGACTGGCCCTGGCCAACACCCGCGGCTTCTCGCGGCGGCTGACCACCGCGGTGGTCCCGCTCGCGCTCGCGGTCTCCGTGGGCACGGTGCAGAGCACCGTCGACGACACCGTGGTGGAGGCCGCCGCCCAGCAGCTGGCCGACGGCCTCCACGCCGACCTGGTCGTCACCCCCGACAGCCGCACCAGCAGCGGCACCGGGGAGGAGAAGCGCCTGGCCGACCTCGCGGCCCTGCCCGGCGTCGGCGCGGCCGTCCCCCTCTCCTCGGTCGCCGCCCGGGTGCGCACCGACGACGAGATGGCGAGCTTCGGGGGCGACTCCACGAGCGCCCTGGCGTGGGAGTCCCTGCGGCTCTCCGCCCTCCCGGCCGGCGGCGTCGCGGGGACGCTCGACGTGGGCGTCGTCGACGGCGACCTCGCCGGCCTGGACCGCCCCGACACCGTGGCCCTCAGCGTCGACGCCCGGCTCGAGACCGGCAAGGGGATGGGCGAGACGCTCGCCGTCCGCTGGGGTGACGGCCCCGAGGCGCAGGCGACGGTGGTCGCGGTCTACGACCGGGGCCTCGGCTTCGGCGACTACCTGGTCGGCGGTGCCACCCCCGCGGCGCACGGCGTCGACTCCCGTCTCGAGAGCGTGCTGCTGAGCGCCGCGGACCCCGGGGGCGCCGAGGCCGCCGCCGGCCTGCGCGACGCGGTCGCCGGCCTCGGCCTCGCCGCGATGACCGAGGAGGAGTACGTCGCCGCCGCGCGCGGGGCGGGGTCCAGCAACACGCTGTCGACGGTGCTGCTCCTCGCGCTGCTGGTCTTCGTGGGCGTGGCGGGCGCCAACACCCTGGCGCTCACCACGGCCGGCCGGCGCAGCGAGCTGCACCTGCTGCGCAGGACCGGCGCCACCCGCCGCCAGCTGGTCGCGATGGCCGGCGTGGAGGCGCTGGTGGTCGGGGTGGCGGCCTGGGTGATCGGCACGGTGGCGGTGGTCCCGGCCACGCTGGGTGTGGGGCTGGGCCTCCTCGGTCCGACGGTGCCTCCGGTCGACCTGACGACCTACGGCGCGCTCACCCTGGCCGTCTTCCTGGTGCCGCTGCTGACCATGGTGCCGGTGGTGCGCACCATGGCCCGGTCCACCGCCGGATGACGGCCCCCGTGGTACTACTCGTGACCATGAAGGTCGTGGTCCTCACCGGGGCGGGCATCTCAGCCGAGAGCGGAGTGCCCACCTTCCGCGACGCCGACGGGCTGTGGGAGGGCCACGACCCCATGACCGTGGCCACCCCGGAGGCGTACGACGCCGACCCGGAGCTCGTGCACCGGTTCTACGACGAGCGCCGGGCGGCGCTGGGGCGGGTGGAGCCCAACGCGGCCCACCGGGCGCTGGCGCGGCTCGAGGAGGCGCTGGGCGACGACCTCCTGCTGGTCACCCAGAACGTCGACGACCTGCACGAGCGCGGCGGCTCGGAGCGGGTGCACCACATGCACGGCCGCCTCCGCGCGGCCTGGTGCACGGCCTGCGACGCCCGCCACGAGTGGCACGGGCCGCTGGGGGACCGGCCGCCCTGTCCGGCCTGCGGCGCCCGGGAGCTGCGGCCCGACATCGTCTGGTTCGGGGAGATCCCCTACGGCATGGACCTGGTGGAGGAGGCGCTGTGGGAGTGCGACCTCTTCGTCGCCATCGGCACCTCCGGGCTCGTCTACCCGGCCGCCGCCTTCGTGCACTGGGCGCGCCACGACACCCTCGAGCTCAACCTGGACGCCAGCGCGGGCGCCGGCGACTTCGCCCGGGCCCGCCAGGGCCCGGCCACCGAGCTGGTCCCGGCGTGGGTCGACGAGCTGCTCACCGACCGCTGAGGCGTGCCGGGGTCGCGCCGCGGTCTGGTTGACTTGGCGCCATGCGACGCACCCTCTCCCGCCTCCTGCCCGCCGCGGGCGCCGCCCTCCTCCTGAGCCTGGGGGCCTGCAGCGCCGAGGCCTCCGCGATCGACGCCGACACGCTCGAGGAGCGGGTCAGCGAGGGCATCACCGGGGAGGACGCCGACAAGCTCACCGTCACCTGCTCCGAGGACCTCGACGCCGAGGTCGACGCGACGGCCGACTGCGTCGTCGAGGACGCGGAAGGGGGCCGCACCGGGGTGCGGTTCACCACCACCGAGGTCGACGGCGACGAGCTCTCCTACGACACCTCCCCGTTCCTCGAGCCGGAGACGCTGGAGCAGACCCTCGCCGGCCAGCTCGGCGAGCAGGGGATCGACGTGACCGAGATCGACTGCCCCGAGGTGCTGGAGGGGATCCCCGACGCGACCACCGAGTGCACCGCGGTCTCCGGGGGCGAGGAGGGCGTCGTCGAGCTGACCACGACCGAGATCGACGGGCTGCGCGTCGGGTTCGACTGGAAGGTCGTCAGCTGACGTGAGCGCCTCGATCACCGACGAGTTCGTCCGTCGGGTCGAAGCCGCGACCGCGGGCACGCCCTACGTGGTGCGCCGCACCCCGACCGGCTTCGACCTCTCCCTCGACGTCGCGGACGCCCAGTGGTACGGGCTCTTCAACAAGGCGGGCCTGCGCAAGACCTTCGTCAACCACGTGAAGGTCACCCCCGAGACGTTCACGGTCACCGACGACTCCACCGAGATCCGGTGGGAGGCCGGCCACCCGAAGATCGCGGGCTCCGCGACCCGCACCCGCGGGCGCACCATCGAGCTCGGCCAGGAGAAGATCTGGGCGATCCGCGAGGACGGCACCGTGGGCCGGGTCCTGGACTACCGCTTCAACTCCGAGGAGGGCCGGGACCTGATCACCCTGGTCGGCAAGGAGCTCGGGCTCGCCCCCAAGCGCGGAGCGGCGGAGAAGACCGGCCTCTACGCCGGGCTCGGCACCCTGGCGCTGCTGGTCCTCGTCGGCCTGGTCGTCCTGGTCGACCTCTTCATCCTCTGAGCGCCAGAAGTCAGGCGAGGACCAGGCGAGGCCTACTCCGTGCCGGGCGCTCCGGCGGGCCCGTCCGTCGCCTGCGCGCCGTCCGCGCTGGGCGCACCGGGCACCACCGTGCCCATGAAGGCCTGGAACTCCCGGCCCACCACGTCGAACTGGTCGACCGCGCAGGTGACGGTGTAGATCACCACCACCCGTCGGCTCGGGTCCTCCACGTCGTGCAGCCCGGCCAGCACCTGCCCCTGGCGGAGCTCCCACTCGCGTCCCTGGACGGTCGCGCGGAGCCCCAGGAGCTGGAGCACGGCCGGCGCGCCCTCGCTGCCGATCTCCTTGCGGTCCAGGACCTGGACGGTGTCGGCCTGGGCGCGGGCCAGCTCCGCCGACTCGTCGGCGATCTGGTCGAGGGTGACGTAGTCCAGGCGCCAGTCGCCGCTGATCGAGAGGATCGGGACGTAGTCGCCGGGTGCGTCGCGGCGCACCGCCATGAACGCGGCGTTGGCCACGCCCCACTCCTCGGGACGGACCGGTTCCCAGCCCTCCGGCAGCCGGAACTCGAGGGGGACGGGCAGCTTGCTCACAGGGTGGGCCTCTCTGGTGTGGGGTGAGTGGGTCACGGGAACCATCCGCCGATGCCGTCGACGATGTCCTTGCCGGTCTCGTACATCTTCGGGAAGTCCAGGGTCACTCCGCCACTCACCTTGCCACCGACCCCGAAGGCGAGTCCGCCGGAGGCGGAGATGGAGAACCGGCCCGAGTCGTAGCCGAAGTTCGCCGACGCGCCGGCGCCGATGCCCGCCCACGCCTCGGCACCCCCCTCGACCCCGACGCCGCCGACGCTCGCCTCGCCCTTGGCCTCGACCCGCCCTCCGGCGAAGACCTCGCCGGCGGCGTGCGCACCGTTGCGTCCCACCAGCACCTGGGCCTCGGCCAGCGCGGCCGCCTCGGCGCTGGCCGAGGCCTTGCCGTCGAGGGCGCCGTACTCCCCGCGGACCTCCCCGTCGGCGCCGACCGCGGTGACCTTCGCCTCGAGGTTGACGCGCGCCCCGTCCGAGTCGACCCCTGCGCTCGCGCTGCCCCGGGCCTCCCCCACGGTGAAGGTGCCGTCGGCGTTCATCCGGGCGCCGCCCCAGTAGTCCTCCCAGCTGCCCTTGCCGCGGAAGTAGTACGCCGAGCCGCTCGCCTCGCCGAGGGTCAGCGCGAAGTCGTCCCAGCTGCGCTCGCGGTAGCCCGAGCGCGGGTCGTCGCCGAACGCCTCGCCGAGCGGGCCCCAGTTGAAGGAGGGGCCCGTCAGCTCGCCCTCCGCACCCCACTTGTCGCTCTCGCCGTCGGTGCGCGAGCCGTCCTGCCCGCCCAGCGTGGCGGCCGCGGCCGCGCCCGCCTCGTCGACGGCGGTCCGTGCGTCCTCCAGGATCTCCTCCGCCTCCGCCCGCAGCGAGGCACCGGGGTCGCCGGGCGACATGCCCGGGTGCGGGGGCATCCGGTCGGCCGGCCGGCCCTCGGCGACCGCGGCGTTCCACGCCGTCCGGTCCTGCTCCCACGACTCGAGGGCCGCGAGGCGCTTCTGCTCGCCCTCGTTCCACTTGGCCAGCGCTTCGGCCGCCTTGCCCTGCCCGGCCTCGAGGGCGCCGGCGTAGGTCTCCAGCGCCTTCGCGGAGGAGTCGAGGAGCTTCAGGTAGAGCTTCCAGCGCTCCCGCTCCTCCTCGTGACCCCGCTCGTAGGCCCACGCCGCCTGCCCGGTCCACTCCGCGACCCGGGCGCCGGAGAAGTCGTCGAAGGCGCCGTCGACCTTGCCGTGCAGACGGGTGAGACGGGTGGCGGTGCCGCGGACCGTCGTCGGCTCCCCGGGGACGAGCTCGCGGTGGTCCTGGGTCTCGCCCAGCTGCTTGGCGGCAGGGGCGGTCACGGGCCGCTCGTCGCGGCGGGGAGACCGGCTCCGCCGGTCGCCGTGCCGGACGCCGGGACGAGGGGGGACCCGAGCCGGGACTGGAACGGGTCGAAGAGGGTGCCCACCGAGCGGTCCTGGGACTCGAAGTCGTCGGCGGTGCCGCGCAGCTGCTCCCCCAGCGCCGCGGCGGCGCTGCCCAACTGCTCGTTCGCCGCCTCGCAGTAGGCCAGGGCGGTCAGGGTCCACTCCGCCAGCTCGACATGGCCGAAGCTCTTCGCACTCACCCCGGTCGAAGGAGCCTCGAGCCCTTCGAGCACCCCGGCCGCGGCGGCCAGCTTCTTCGAGGCGCCACGCAGCTCCTCCGGTTCCACCCAGAGCGACATCGCCCCTCCGTCCCCTCTGTCCAGCTCGGTCGAGCACAGGTATCCCCCCGGTCCGGGGGGCCCAAACGCCGCTCACGCGCGCGTCCGGCAGGGCTACTCTCCCGCAGCGGGGAGCCAGACCCGCACGACGGTCCCGCGACCGAGCTCCGACTCCACGCTCACCCTGCCTCCGTGGCTCTCCACGATCCGCTGCACGATGGGCAGGCCGAGCCCGCTGCCCGGACGGGCGAGCGCCTCGGGGTTGGTCGACCGGAAGAAGTCCGCGAAGAGCCTCCCCTGGTCGGCCTTGCTGATGCCCAGCCCGTCGTCCGCGCAGGTGAAGAGGACGCCGCGACCGACGGAGTCGAGCGACAGGTGGACGGTCCCGTCCGGCCCGGAGTACTTGACCGCGTTGCCGACCACGTTGAGGAGGACGCGGGCGAGGTCGTCGGGGGTACCGAGCACGTGGGCGGCGGAGGAGGGCCGGAGCACCAGCCTGACCTGGTGCTGGTCGGCCTCGACACGCAGGTCGTCGACCACCTCCGCCAGCAGGGCCCCGAGGTCGAGCGGCGTCGGATCGCGTGCCAGGCCCTGGGCTCCCAGGCGGCTCAGGATCAGCAGGTCCTCGGCGAGCGCCTGCAGCCGTCTGGCCGCCCGCGCCATGGAGCGCAGGCTCTCCTCGCCACGGACCTGCGGCAGCGCGTCGACGTCCAGCATCTCCAGGTGGCCCAGGATGACGCTGATGGGGTTCTTGAGCTCGTGGGAGACGGTGGTGAGGAGCTCCTGGCGGTAGTCGTCCATCCGGCGCAGCTCCTCGTTGAGCTGGCGCTCGCTCTCGAGCGCGCGCGCCTGCAGGATCGCGCTCGCCAGGTCCTGACCCACGTCCAACGCCGCCGAGCTCTCGCTGTCGGTCCACCGCGCGCCCCCCGGCCGGCGGTGGATGACCAGGGCCCCGAGCAGCCGGCCGGCGGTGCCCATCGGGACCAGGACCATGGCGGCCATGCCGGTCTCCACCAGGCTCCGCCCGAGGATCTCGTGGTGCTCGGCCGCCAGGTCGGGGTCACCCCAGACCTGCTCGGGCTCCACGATCAGGACGCGCTCGTGGCGCCAGGCCCGGATCATCGCCTGCTCGATGCCCCGGAAGAGGTGACGGCCGGCGGCCGGCGCACCGGCCGCCTCGAACTGGGGGTCGAGGACGTGGATCTCGAGCCGCTCCGCGCAGAAGGCGTCGCGCAGCTCCAGCGTGGCCATCTCGAGGACCTCGGGCAGCTCGAGCCGGCCGCTGGCGTTGCGGATCATCGTCCGCGCGGCCCGCGCCATCCGGACCTGCTGGGCCAGTCCCTCGCGCTCGACCGTGGTGACGACGGCTCGGAACGCGAGCTGGAGCGCGTCGGAGAGCGCCAGGAGCTCGCGGGGCGAGGGTCGCCGGCCCCCGGACGGCTCGTCGAGGTGGAGGACGGCGCGCAGCTCCCCGGCGTCGTCGAGGAGACGCGCGATCAGCATGTCCTGGGCCCGCCAGGCGTCCTGGTGCGGCGAGTCGGGGAGGTCGGGGACGTAGGCGTACCGGGCCACCAGCTCGATGGCCTCCCGGGAGAGCCACTCGGCGGCGACGAAGGTGAGCTGCCCGAAGGTCGCGCCGCAGGTGAACGCGGCGGCCTTCGCCTCCAGCGGCACCCCTCGGCCCAGTCGCCACTCCTGGAGGTCGGGCCGGCCGGCGGCGGCGACCGTCTCCAGCATGCCGTCGGCTCGCAGCACCTCGATCGCGCAGACGGCGAAGCCGGAGCGCTCGGCGACGTCGGCGGCGATCTGCTGGAGCGCCTGGCGGTCCGCCGGCCCGCCCCAGGCTCCGGCTCGGGGATCGGCCGCCCGCCGATCCGCACCCTCACTGTCCTGCACCGAACACTCCCCCCACCTGCCGCCTCGTGACCGGGGTGGCCGTCCCGCCAGGCACTGTATTCCTCACGGCGCGTGTCCGACCCCCTGACTGGTGGGTAACCTGTGTGGCATGACGCGCGAGATCTACGACGAGGACCACGAGGCGTTCCGTGCCTCGGTCAAGGAGTTCCTGGACCGCCAGGTCGTCCCCCACCTGGAGGAGTACGAGAAGAACCACGGGCTGACCCGTGACTTCTGGCTCGAGGCCGGCAAGCAGGGCTTCCTCGGCCTGGAGGTACCGGAGCAGTACGGCGGCTCCGAGGCGGGCGACTACCGCTTCAACGCGGTCCTCACCGAGGAGCTCGCCAAGATCAACATGACGCTCCCCTCGTGCGTCGGCATCCACGCCGACATCGTCGCTCCGTACCTGGTCCACCTGACCAACGACGAGCAGAAGGAGCGGTGGCTCCCCAGGTTCTGCACCGGCGAGCTGCTCACCGCCATCGGGATGACCGAGCCCGGCGGCGGCTCGGACCTGGCCAACCTGAAGACCACGGCGGTCCGCGACGGCGACGACTGGATCATCAACGGCTCCAAGACCTTCATCACCAACGGCGGCAGCGCCGACCTGGTCGTGGTCGCCGCCCGCACCAGCCCGGAGAAGAAGGCGAAGGGCATCTCGCTCTTCGGCGTCGACACCTCCCTGCCCGGCTTCTCGGTGGGCCGGGTGCTCGACAAGGTCGGGCAGGACGACTCCGACACCGCCGAGCTCGCCTTCGAGGACGTGCGGGTCAGCAACGCCGACCTGATCGGCCCGCTCGACACCGGCTTCATCTCGATGATGCAGTTCCTCCCCCAGGAGCGCCTCGGCTCCGCGGTGACCAACCTGGCCCACGCGCGCCAGATCCTGGACGAGACCGTCCAGTACGCCAAGGACCGGCAGGCGTTCGGCCAGCCGATCGGCAAGTTCCAGGCCAACCAGTTCCTGCTGGCCGAGCTGGTCACCAAGGTCGAGGTCACCCAGGCCTACGTGGACGAGTGCGTCATGAAGCACACCCGGGGCGTCCTCTCCCCGGTCGACGCGGCCAAGGCGAAGTGGTGGACCTCGCAGGTGCAGAGCGAGGTGCTCGACCACTGCGTCCAGCTGCACGGGGGCTACGGCTACATGAACGAGTACCGCGTGGCCCGCGCCTGGCGCGACGCCCGGGTCACCAAGATCTGGGCCGGCTCCAACGAGATCATGAAGATGCTGATCGGCCGCGACCTCGGCCTGTGACGCGGTCCTGAGCGGGTCGCCGCCGCGTCCCTTGCCCGGGGGCGCGGCGGCGCCCACTATGGGCGGGTGACCGACCAGGGCCCCGGCGCCACCGGATCCGACCCGGCCAGGGCCGACGCCCTGGGGGGGCACGCCGACGAGCCGCACGGGGAGAGCTTCGTGAGCCGGCTCAACTGGCTGCGGGCCGGGGTGCTGGGCGCGAACGACGGGATCGTCTCGACCGCCGGCCTGGTCGTCGGCGTGGCCGGTGCCACCGCGACCACCCCGACCGTGGTCCTCGCGGGTGTCGCCGGGTTGATCTCGGGGGCCATCAGCATGGCCGCCGGGGAGTACGTCTCGGTGAGCACCCAGCGCGACTCCGAGCTGGCCCTGCTCTCCCGGGAACGGCGCGAGCTCCTCGAGGACCCCGAGGCCGAGCTGGCCGAGCTGGCCGGTCTCTACGTCGAGCGGGGGGTCAGCGAGCGGGTCGCGCTGGAGGTGGCCCGCGAGCTCACCGCGCACGACGCGCTCGCCGCGCACGCCGAGGTGGAGCTCGGCATCGACGCCGAGGAGCAGACCAACCCCTGGCACGCCGCCGGGGCCTCGATGCTGGCCTTCACGCTGGGAGCCCTGCTGCCCCTGCTGGTGATCGCCTTCTCCCCCCGGGACCTGCGCGTGGGGATCACCGCCGCCACGGTGGCGGTCGCCCTCGCCCTCACCGGCCTGATCAGTGCCCGGCTGGGCAACTCCCCGGTCGGCCGCGCCGTGGTGCGCACGGTCGCCGGCGGCGTCCTGGCGATGGCGGCCACCTATGCCGTGGGCCTGCTGATCGGCGCCTGAGGGCGGCTCCCGACCCGGCTGCCGCGATCTCGCTCCCCCACAAACCGGACAAATTCGATACACTTTCATGCATGAGCCTCGACACGCTGCCGCTGCCCGACCTCGCCGGCGCCGAGGTGGTCGTCCCAGCCCCGGGCGACGGCCCCGGCAACTGGGCCGGCGCCGCGACCGTGACCTGGGTGGACGGCACCTTCTGGCTCACCTACCGCCTGCGCAGGCCGCTGGAGGCCGGTCGCGGAGTCGCCACCGTGGTGGCGAGCTCGACGGACGGGGTCGCCTTCACCACGGTCGCGCAGGTCCGCCGCGACGACTTCGGCGCGGAGTCGTTCGAGCGTCCGGTGGTGCTCCGGCGTCCCGACGGCGGCTGGCGGCTCTACCTCTCGTGCGCCACGCCGGGCTCCAAGCACTGGTGGATCGAGGCGCTCGACGCCGACACCCCCGGCGACCTGCCCACCGGCCGGCGCACCGTCGTGCTGGCCGGCGACGACCGGGTCGCGGTGAAGGACCCGGTGATCACGGTGCGCGATGGCCGCTGGGAGATGTGGGTCTGCGAGCACCCGCTCACCGAGCCGGGCGAGGAGGACCGGATGAGCACCGCCCACCTGACCAGCGACGACGGCCTCGTCTGGCAGCGCCACCGCACCGTGCTGCGCCCCACTCCCGGCGCGTGGGACGCCCGGGGCGCCCGGGTCACCACCGTCCTCTCCCACGACCCGCTCGTGGTGCTCTACGACGGTCGCGCCCGCGCCCAGGACAACTGGCACGAGATCACCGGGGTCGCCCGGGAGCGCGACGGGATGCTGGTCGCCGACGAGGCCGTCGCGCCGCTGCGCTCGCCGTACTCCGACGGGGCGCTGCGCTACGCCTCGGCCGTCCAGCTCCCCGACGGCGCGACCCGCTTCTACCTCGAGGTCGCCCGCCCCGACGGGGCCCACGACCTGGTGACCACCCTGGGCTGACCACCCGGGGCTCACCACCCGGGGCTCACCACCCTCAGTCGGCCATGACCGACGCGCCGGGGTGGCGCTCGCTCGTGCGGCCCTCTCCCAGCCGGCTGGAGAAGGTCCCCCCGTCGCGATAGGTCTTCCAGTCCGCGAACGACTCCCCCGTCAGCCGCTCCAGCAGCTCGATGTCGGCCAGGTGCGGCTCCAGGAGGGCCGCCCGCTGCGCCGGGGTGAGCTTGGGGCGCGCCTCGCCTCCACCGCGGTGCAGCTGGGCGACCAGAGGGCGGCTGACCCGGCGCCACACCTCGGGCGGCATGAACTGCCCCACCGTGGCGCCGGCTCGGATCACCGGCCCGATGGCCCGGACCCGGGGCCCGTCGCGGACGAACGGCCGCGAGTTGTCCCGCGGGATGCCGGTCACGTCGACGGTGTCGACTCCCAGGAACCGGAAGACCCGGTCCAGGGCGTGCGACGGCTCCTCCACCAGCTCGCGGTAGCGCAGCAGCAGCACCTGCTCGGGGGGGAAGTGGTCGAAGAGGTCCGCCAGCTGCCGTCCGTACATCCCCAGGCTCCGGTAGTGCCAGAACGGCGCCCAGCCGGCGTCGATGCGCTGCTGCTCCCGGCCGACCGCGTCCAGGATGTCGCCCCTCGGCTCCAGTCCGTCGGTCCACAGGTGCATCCAGTTGGAGTACGCGCGGTCGACGGGGTCGCGGAGCACGGCGATCAGCCGGGCGTCCGGCCGGTCGGCGGCGATGCGCCGCCGGGCGTCTCGGTTGTAGAGGTAGAACGGCGTGCTCTCCCCCAGCAGCGAGGTGCTCGGCGCCTCCCGGAAGAGGTCGAGGTAGCGCTGACGCTGCCAGATCCACTCCCGGTTGCTGTGCGCGTCACCCGGTCCCTTGTAGGCGGGCGGCGGGGAGTCCCCGCACATCCAGTACTTCGGCTCCTTCACCGGGCTCATGAAGAGCTGGGGGTGCTGGACGAGTGCGGCGTGCAAGGCGCTGGTGCCGGCCTTGGGCGCACCGACGAGGAAGAAATCTGGCAGACGCTCCACCTCACAAATGTCTAGTGACTCGGGCGACTTTGCAAGAAGGGGTCACACCGCGAGACGGATCAGGTCCACCCGGCGGACACGGGGATCGGGGCCCGGGCACTCGACGTCGGGCACACTGGTCGGGTGAGGCTCTTCGTCGCGGTGGTGCCGCCGGAGGCCGCGGTCGAGGACCTCGACGCCTTCCTGGAGGTCCGCCGCGACGCCGCCGGCTTCCGCTGGGCGCCCGCCGAGCACCTCCACCTCACCCTGGCGTTCCTGGCCCAGGCGGCCGACCGGCACCTCGACGAGCTGCTGGAGCGCCTGACGCGGGCCGCCGCCCGGCGCACGCCGTTCCGCACGCGGATCGCCGGGGGCGGCGCCTTCCCCCACGTCGCGGGGGCGAAGGTGCTCTGGGCCGGGCTGGAGCTCGA
The DNA here is from genome assembly GCF_058134365.1 of Nocardioides sp. Z22_16. Lineage (NCBI taxonomy): Bacteria > Bacillati > Actinomycetota > Actinomycetes > Propionibacteriales > Nocardioidaceae > Nocardioides > Nocardioides sp. Z22_16. The sequence continues at coordinate 498,540 of NZ_JBYTTI010000003.1, read as the reverse complement.
CGAGCCCGGCGCGCTGGAGCTGCGCCGGATGGCCGAGGGGGCCCGCGCCGCCGCCTCGCGGACCGGCATCGCGGTGGACGGGCAACGGTTCCGGCCCCACCTCACCGTGGCCCGGATGCGCCGCCCCACCGAGGTCACCCCGTGGGTCCGGCTGCTCGACACCTACGCCGGCCCGGCCTGGTCCGTGGAGACGCTCACCCTGGTCCGCTCCCACCTCGGTGAGGGGCCGCGCAACCGCCCGCGCTACGAGGTGCTGGCCGAGCTGCCGGTCGGCGACGCCCCCGGACCCGCGGTGCGCCCCGCAGGCTGAGGTGCCGACGACGGCCGCGCCGTCAGCGCAGCGCGGCCTCGCGCGGCAGCGACCGGAGGATGTCCTCGACCCGCTCCTTGGCGTCCCCGAAGAGCATCCGGGTGTTCTCCTTGAAGAAGAGCGGGTTCTGGACCCCGGCGTAGCCGGTGGCCATCGAGCGCTTGAAGACGATGACCTCGCGGGCGTTCCAGACCTCGAGGACCGGCATCCCGGCGATCGGCGAGTCGGGCTCCTCGACGGCGGCCGGGTTGACGGTGTCGTTGGCGCCGATCACCAGGACCACGTCGGTCTGGGCGAGGTCGTCGTTGATCTCGTCCATCTCCAGGACGATGTCGTAGGGGACCTTCGCCTCCGCGAGGAGGACGTTCATGTGGCCGGGCAGGCGGCCGGCGACCGGGTGGATCCCGAACCGCACGTCCACGCCCTTGGCCCGCAGCGCCGCGGTGAGCTCGGCGACCGGGTACTGCGCCTGGGCGACCGCCATGCCGTAGCCCGGGGTGATCACCACCGAGCCCGCGCCGGCCAGCAGCTCGGCGACCTCGTCGGCCTGCACCTCGCGGTGCTCGCCGTAGTCGCGGTCCGCACCGGCGGAGCCGCCGTCGGAGCCGAAGCCGCCGGCGATGACGGAGATGAACGAGCGGTTCATCGCCTTGCACATGATGTAGCTCAGGATCGCACCCGAGGAGCCGACCAGGGAGCCGGTGATGATCAGCAGGTCGTTGCTGAGCATGAAGCCGGCGGCCGCAGCGGCCCAGCCGGAGTAGGAGTTGAGCATCGAGACCACGACCGGCATGTCGCCGCCGCCGATCGCCGCCACCAGGTGGAAGCCCAGGACCAGCGCCAGCACCGTCATGATCACCAGCGGGAGCACCCCGACCTGGACGTCGCCGGTGAGGATCTCCTGCGACGACATGAACCAGACCATCAGGCCGAGCGAGACCAGCAGGATCGCGGCGTTGAGCAGGTGGCGACCCGGCAGCGTCAGCGGCGAGGACTTCATCTTGGCGCTCAGCTTGAGGTTGGCCACGATGGAGCCGGTGAAGGTGACCGCGCCGATGAAGACGCCGAGGAAGACCTCGACGGCGTGGACCTTGTCACCGCTGCCGTGCTCGAAGAAGGAGTTGAAGCCGACCAGCACGGCGGCCAGGCCGACGAAGCTGTGCAGCAGCGCGATCAGCTCGGGCATCCCGGTCATCTCGACCGTGCGCGCCTTCCAGGCGCCGATGGCGCCGCCGATCAGCATCGGGACGGCGATCAGGACCAGCGTGATCGGCAGGTCGCGGTAGCCGGCGTACTGGCTCTGCCGGGCGGCGAGCAGGATCGTGGCCACCAGCGCCAGGCCCATGCCGGCCATCCCGGCCTGGTTGCCGCGCTTGGCGGTCTCGTGCTTGCTCAGTCCGGCCAGTGCGGCGATGAAGAGCACGCCGGCGATGATGTAGAGCCCCTGGACGAAGCCCACCAGCTCCGAGGACGTCAGGAAGTCGGTCACGGGTCAGTCCTTCCGGAACATCTCGAGCATGCGGAGGGTGACCAGGAAGCCACCGAAGATGTTGATGCTCGCCACCAGCACGGCCACCACGGCCAGCGCGGAGACCAGCAGGCTCTCGGAGCCCACCTGCAGGATCCCGCCGACCACGATGATCCCGGAGATCGCGTTGGTCTCGCTCATCAGCGGGGTGTGCAGCGCGTGCGCCACGTTGGAGATCACGTAGTAGCCGACGAAGACCGCGAGCGCGAAGACGGTGAAGTGGTTGAGGAACGCCCCCGGCGAGACGGTGGCCAGGGCGGCGAACGCGACCGCGGCCAGCGCGGCGGCGAAGAGCTTGCGGCGCGGGTCCGGCGGCGGCTTCGGCGCCTTCGGCTCCACCGGGGCCGCGGGGGCGGCGGCCGGGGCGGCGGAGACCTGGATCGGCGGCGGCGGCCACATCGACTCGCCGTCACGGACCACGGTGATGCCGCGCTGGACGACGTCGTCCATGTCGAGGACCAGCTCGCCGTCCTTGCCCGGGGTGAGCAGCTTGAAGAGGTTGACGATGTTGGTGCCGTAGAGCTGGCTGGTCTGGGCGGCGAGCCGGCCCGCCAGGTCGGTGTACCCCAGGATCGTGACCAGGTTGTCGGTGACGGTCCTCTCGTCCTTGACCGTGAGCTCGCAGTTGCCGCCGTTGGCGGCGGCCATGTCGACGATCACCGAGCCCGGCTTCATCTTGCTCACCGTCTCGGCGCTGATCAGCCGTGGCGCCGGGCGCCCCGGGATCAGGGCGGTGGTGATCACGATGTCGGCGGCGCGCGCCTCCGCGTCGTACATCACCGCGGTGGCCTTCTCCTGCTCCGCGGTCATCTCACGGGCGTACCCGTCGGTGGAGACCTCGGCCTCCATGTCGACCGTGACGAACTCCGCCCCCATCGACTGGACCTGCTCGGCCACCTCGGGGCGCACGTCGAAGGCGCGCACGATGGCGCCCATCGCACCGGCGGCACCGATGGCGGCAAGACCGGCCACGCCGGCGCCCACCACGAAGACCCGGGCGGGCGGCACCTTGCCGGCCGCGGTGACCTGGCCGGTGAACTGGCGGCCGAAGGAGTGCGCGGCCTCGACGACCGCGCGGTAGCCCGCGACGTTGGCCATCGAGGAGAGCACGTCCATCGACTGGGCACGCGAGATCCGCGGCACCGCGTCCATCGCCAGGCCCGTCACGCCGGCGGCCTGCAGCTGCTCGAGCAGCTCGGGGCTGCGCGCCGGTGCCATCAGCGAGACCACGGTGGCCCCGCGGCGCATCCGGCCGATCTCGTCGGCGGACGGCGCGTTGACCTTCACCACCACGTCGCTGGCCCAGACCTCGGCCGAGTCGGTCACCCGGATGCCGGCCTCGGCGTACGACTCGTCGCGCAGGTCGGCGGCCTGCCCGGCGCCGGACTCCACCACGACCTCGTAGCCGAGCTTGGTGAGCTGCTCCGCCGTCTTCGCCGTCGCCGCGACGAGGGTCTCGCCGTCGCGTGACTCACGGGGGATACCGATGCGCAAGAATTCCTCCTAGGTGTGGGCGGGGTCACCGTACATCGGCTCCTGCGCGAGCTCCCCTCCGTCCACTCACCGGGATACCCGAACGGCCCACGGGCCACGGCCCCTGAGGGTGCCGCGGCCCGTGGGCCGTCTCGTCGCGGAGGACGTGCGGTGGATCAGACGACGGCGTCGTCGGCCCCGTCCCGCAGGTGCGGACGGTCGAGCTTCTCGCCCTCGACGTCGACGTTGGGCAGCACCTTGTCCAGCCAGCGAGGGATCCACCACGCCTTCTCGCCCATCATGTAGAGCAGCGCCGGGATCAGCACCAGCCGGACGATGAAGGCGTCGAAGACGATCGCCGCGGCGAGCGCGAAACCCATCGACTTGATGATCGGCTCGGTCTGCAGGATGAAGGCCGCGAAGACGGCGATCATGATCGCCGCGGCGGCCGTCACCACCCGCGCGCTGTTGCGGAAGCCGTCGACCACCGCGTCGCGGGTCGACATGCCGTGCACGTGCGCCTCCCGCATCCGGGTCACCAGGAAGACCTGGTAGTCCATCGCGAGGCCGAAGACCATGCCGATCAGGATGATCGGCATGAAGGAGACGATCGGCTGCCCTTCGATGATGCCGAACGTGCCCTTCTGGAAGACCATCACCGTGGCGCCCAGGGTGGCCAGCACCGAGAGCAGGAAGCCCAGGGTGGCGGTCAGCGGGACCAGGATCGAGCGGAAGACCAGGACCAGCAGGATGAACGCCAGCCCGATCACGACCGCCAGGTAGACCGGCAGCGCATCACTGAGCCGGTCGGAGACGTCGGTGGTGATCGCGGTCAGGCCGGTGACGCCGGTGGTGGCGCCGGTCTCCTCCTCGATGTCGGACTGGCCCTCGCGCAGCGACTCCAGCAGGTCGGTGGTCTCCTCCTCGTCCGGCCCGGTGGTGGGGGTCACCAGCACCTGGGCACCGGTTCCCTCCTCGTTGGACATGACGACCTGGGCGTTGGCGACGCCGTCCATCTCGGCCGCCCACCCGGCGACCGCGCCGAAGGCCTGGCCGCGCTCCTCCTCGGGCAGGTCGCGGGCGTCCACGACCACCACCAGGGGTCCCTCGCGGCCGGCGCCGAAGGCGTCGGAGGTCAGGTCGGTGGCCTGCCGCTGGGTGGTGGAGGCCGGCTTGGTGCCGTCGGTCGGGAAGGCCAGGTGCATGTCCTTGATCGGGAAGGCCAGCGCGCCCAGGATCACCACGACGAGCAGCGCGAAGGCGGCCGGCGCCTTGCCGATCAGCCGGGCCCAGCGGACGCCGTTGTTGATGACGTGGCCGTCGTCCTCGCGCTTGGGGTTGTGCTTGATCACCTGGCCGCCGAAGGCCTTGGACTTGAGCACGCCCAGGAACGCCGGCAGCAGGGTGAGCGCCGCGAGCACCGCCAGCGCGACGCCGGAGGCGGCAGCGAAGCCCATCGAGGCGAGGAACGGGATGTCGACGACGACCAGCGCGGCGAGCGCGATGATCACGGTGAGGCCGGCGAAGACCACCGCGGAGCCGGCGGTGCCGACCGCGACGCCGACGGCCTCCTGCCGGTCGTCGGTGTGGTGCAGCTCGCTGCGGTAGCGGGCCAGGATGAAGAGCGTGTAGTCGATGCCGACCGCGAGGCCGATCATGGTGGCCAGCAGCGGGGTGGTGGAGCCGATGTCGGTGAACGCCGTCATGCCGATGATGCCGATGTTGGTGAGCCCCACCGCGACCAGCGCGATCAGGATCGGCATGCCCGCGGCGACCAGCGAGCCGAAGGTGATGAGCAGGACCAGGAGCGCCACCGCGACGCCGATCGCCTCGGAGGTCAGGCCGAGCTCGGTGATGGCGCTGGTGCCGGAGCCGTTGATCTCCAGCCGCAGGCCGCTGGAGTCCTCGACGTCGGCCATGAGCTCCTCGAGCTGCTCGATGGAGGTGCCCTCCACCTCGGTGGGCGACTCGACGTCCCACTCGAAGCTGACGATGCCGGTGGTCTTGTCCTCCGAGAGCGGGGAGAGCACCTGGGCGTTCTCCCGGGCCACGTCGAGCGGCATGCCGCTCTCCTTGGCCGCGTCGAGGACCATCTTCTGCTGGCCGGCCGCCGCGGTGGCGGGGTCGACCAGCTGCAGCTCCTTGGCCGGCGGCGTCTGGGGCAGGTCCGGGATGCCGGCGAGCAGCTGCTCGAGCGCCTCGACGTTCTCCGGGTCCTCGAGCGTGGTGCCCGCTGGCGCGACGGCGACGATGTTGACCGTCGCCTCGGCGAACGGGTCCTCGGCGTTGGGGAAGAGCTCCTGCTGGAGGTCCGAGGCCTTCTCCGACGGGATGCCCGGGATGGTCAGCGCGTCACTCATCGGCTTGGACTGGGTGGCCGAGAAGCCACCGATCGCCAGGAAGGCGATCAGCCAGGCGAGCAGGAAGAACGGCCAGCGCCGGTAGGCCGTCTTGCCGAGTCGGTAGAGCAGGGTTGCCATGCGGGTCTCCTGGGGAGTGTCGTGCTGGGGTGGGGTCGGGGGCGCCGGACGGCGCGGCGTCTCAGGTGAGCAGCTCCCGGGCGGTGTCGAGGGCCTCGTCGAAGAGGTCGGCCGGGGGGCGGCCCTGGGGGTCGGTGGCCAACCCCGTGAAGCAGGTGTCGAAGAGGCACACCATCAGGCGCACCAGCATCCTGGCGCGCTCGGTGCCGAACTCCGGCCCCTCCCGGGCCACCACGTGCTCGGTGAGCGCGGTGGCGAGCTGTTCGAAGCGCTCGTGCACGGCGAGGAGCAGCCGGGGGTGCGCCACGATCACGTCGCGGTGCAGGCGCAGGTCCCGGCGGTCGATCTCCTCGGCCTCCAGGATCCGGCGGGCCAGCAGGCGGGAGTCCTCCATCAGCGAACCGGTGGGACCCTTGGCCCGGAAGAGCTCGAGGGCCTCGGGGGGGAACTCGGGGACCGGCCCCAGCACCGCGTCCAGCTTGTGCGGAAAGTAGTTGAACAGGGTGCGGCGCGAGAGGTCGCACGCCTGTGCCAGCTCCTCCATGGTCCAGCCGTCGAGCCCGCGCTCGAGGGTCAGGGTGTTGGCCGCCCGCATGATCCGGCGACTCGTCGCTCGACGCCTCGTCTCTCGGGAGCCTGTTGCACTTTCGGACACAGAGTGCATCCTTGCACTCTGTTGGTGAGAGTGCAGTCCAGATCGGAGATAGCCGGCTGTCTCCTTCCTCACACCGGCGTGGTCGGGCCGTCGAGGAGCTCCTCCCGGGTCGGGCTCTGCGACAGGACCGGCCAGTCCCGCGGACGCGGCACCTCGCGGACGGACCGGGACAGCGTGGGGATCAGGGCGGTGAGCGCCGCGGCGACGAGCAGGGCCGTGGTGGCCGTCGTGGCGCCGTACGCCTCCAGGAGCCAGCCGGCCAGCAGCGGGGCCAGCGGGATCGTGGCGAAGGAGAGGAACATCGAGGAGGACGCGATCCGGCCCTGCAGCTCGTCGGGCGTGATCGCGACCCGGTAGGACTGGGTCGCGGCGTTGCCGGCGGGGTTGAGCAGCAGCCCGGCGCAGAGCACCGCGCCCACCAGCCACGGTGAGGACCCGAGGACCAGGATGGCCAGCAGCGGCACCCAGCTCCACGCGATCAGCACGGTGAGGCGGCCCGTCGCCATCCGGTCGATGAGGAACGGCGCCGCGATCGCGCCGACCACCCCGCCGACGCCGGCCATCGACTCGACCAGCCCGATCGTCGTCGGCGCCTCGCCCACCTCCACCAGCCGGAGGACGGCGACGTAGATCACCGCGTTGACGACCAGGTTGGAGGCGGCGGAGAAGGCGGCGGTCGCCCGGAAGTAGGGGTGGGCCAGCAGGTGACGGAGGCCGTCGACGAGCTCGCGGCCCGGAGTCCCCAGCGACTGGCCGGCGGGCCGCTCGGGCGGCGACAGGTCGGCCCGGACTCCGCCGACCGCGACCAGCGAGAGCGCGAACGTCGCGGCGTCGACGAGGAAGGGCAGCGGACGGGCGACGACGTACAGCACCCCGCCGAGGGGACCGCCGAGCAGGTTGGCGAGGTGGTGCCGGGCCTGGTTCTGGCTGATCGCGGTCGGCAGCTCCTCGCGGCTCACCACGCTGCGCACCGCCGAGAGCTCGGTCGGCATGTAGAGGCCGGTGACGGCGCCGGTGCCCAGCGCCACCGCGACGAGGTGCGGCAGCGTCAGCTCGCCCAGCAGCCCGGCGACCGCGAGCGAGCCGCTCAGCAGCAGCCCCGCCGCACTGGCCAGGAGCAGCACCCGGCGCCGGTCGACCCGGTCGGCCAGCACCCCGGCGGGCAGCAGGAAGAGCGAGATGCCGAGCATGTGCGCCGCCACCGGGAGGGCCGCGAGCAGGCTGGAGCCGGTGAGCGCGTGGCCGAGCAGCGGCAGGACGAAGACGCTCGCGGTGGTGCCGAGCTGGCTGACCGCCTCCCCGACCCACAGCCGGGTGAAGTCACGGTTGCCCGCGAGGCTGCGGTATCCGGTCACGGGACGACGATAATCGCGCACGTATTCTTGCGCAATGGTTCGTGCGCAACTATTCTTGCGGGCTCCGCGTGCGGCGCACGACCTCGGTAGGCTCCCCGGCATGCCCCAGGTCCACGACCCCCGCGTGCTGCGCGCCCTCGCGCACCCGGTCCGCAACCGGATCCTCGGGGAGCTCTCGGCCCAGGGCCCGCTGCGCGCCGCCGACCTGTCCCACGACCTCGGGATCCCGGCCAACCAGGCCTCCTTCCACCTCCGTCAGCTGGCGAAGTACGGGCTGGTCGAGGAGGCGGTCGGAGAGGGCCGGGACCGCCGCGACCGCGTCTGGCGCCTGGTGGACGACGAGTCGCTCGACCTGGACCTGCGCGACATGGAGGCGCAGCCCGGCGGCGCGGCCGCCGCGGCGGTCTTCCGGTCGCAGGCCGCGGCGTGGGCGCACGTGCTGGTCGACGCGGCCCACGCCGGGGCCAAGCCCGACAGCGGGTATCGCACTGTCACCGAGCAGGCCCTGCGGCTCACCGAGCAGGAGGCGCGGGAGCTCACCGAGGAGCTCAGCGGCGTCCTCCAGACGTGGGTACGACGCACCCGTGGACGCGACGCCTCCCGGCGCACCTACGTGATGCTCGCCCTGCTGCAGCCCCACCCGGACGAGCCGGGCGAGCCGGGCGAGCCGGACGAGCCGGGCGAGCCGGGCGAGACCGGCGACGACGCCTGAGGGTCAGCCGGCGATGCCGTAGAGCCGGTCGCCGGCGTCCCCGAGCCCGGGCACGATGTAGCCCTTCTCGTCGAGGCGCTCGTCCATCGCGGCGGTGACCACCGTGACCGGGACCGTGAGGTCTGCGAGCTGCTCCTCGAGCTTGGCGCAGCCCTCGGGGGCGACCAGGAGGCAGATCGCGGTGATGTCGTCAGCGCCCCGGTCGGTGAGGAAGCGGATCGCCGCGGCCAGCGTGCCGCCGGTGGCCAGCATCGGGTCCAGCACGTAGCACTGGCGACCGGAGAGGTCGTCGGGGAGCCGCTCGGCGTACGTCGCGACCTGCAGCGTCTCCTCGTTGCGCACCATGCCGAGGAAGCCGACCTCCGCGGTCGGCAGCAGCCGCATCATGCCGTCGAGCATGCCGAGGCCGGCGCGGAGGATCGGCACCACCAGGGGCTTGGGGGTGGCCAGCTTCACCCCGGTGGTGGGACCCACCGGCGTGGTGATGTCGACCGGGTTGACCCGCACGTCGCGGGTGGCCTCGTAGGCCAGCAGCGTGACGAGCTCGTCGGTGAGGCGACGGAACGTCGGGGAGTCCGTGCCCTTGTCGCGCAGGGTGGTGAGCTTGTGGGCCACCAAGGGGTGGTCGACGACCAGGGTGTGCATGGGCGAACCTTAGTCGAGGAAGCCCCGCGAAGCCTCCCCCGCACTCTGCTCCAGAGGGCTCCACAGGGGTTGGCCGCCGTCTCCTTCCGTGTCACCCTGGGACCTTCGCCACACGACCACGGGTGCTGGAAGGGGTCCACCATGGCGCTGACTCCTGATCAGGCCGAGGGGATCGACTTCGCCCTGGCCGCCTACCGCGAGGACGGCACCTGGCGGGTCGCCGAGCTCGCGGAGACCGCCTGCGAGTCGGTCGAGACGCTGGCCAACGGCCTGCGACGACTCCCCGGCGACGCCGGCGCACTCGGCATGGTCGCCATCGACGAGGACTTCTTCCTCCTGGTGCGGGTCGCGGGGTCCACCACCCGGGTCCTCCTCTCCGACGTGAGCGCGGCCACCGAGTGGGAGCTGGCGCGCTCGGCGGTCGAGACCCTCGGGGTGATGCCCGAGGACGAGGACGAGCAGGAGCCGGCCGGCGACCTGGACCTGCTCGGCGACCTCGGGATGCACGCCGTCGACATGGGGGTGCTGCTCGACGACGTCGAGCTCTACCCTGACGAGATGCTCTCCGCCATCGCCCGCCGCCTCGGCTTCGGACCGGAGTTCGACGACGCCGTCGGGCTCAGCTCGGTCTGAGCCCCGTGACGACCTCCCGCTGGGACGAGGCGATGCGCCTCGCCCTGGGCCACGCCGAGGAGGCGCTGGGCTCGGCCGACGTGCCGGTCGGCGCCGTGGTCCTCGACGCAGGCGGAGCCGTGGTCGGCACCGGCCGCAACATCCGCGAGGTCGAGGCCGACCCGACCGGGCACGCCGAGGTGGTGGCGCTGCGCGAGGCGGCCCGCGCCCGTGGCGAGTGGCGGCTCGACGGCTGCACCCTGGTGGTGACCCTGGAGCCGTGCACCATGTGCGCGGGCGCGGCGGTGCTGGCCCGCGTCGACCGCGTCGTCTTCGGGGCGTTCGACGAGAAGGCGGGCGCCGTGGGCAGCCTGTGGGACGTCGTCCGGGACCGTCGCCTCAATCACCGCCCCGAGGTGGTGGCCGGGGTGCTGGCCGCGGAGTCGACCGCCCTGCTCGACGGCTTCTTCCGCGGCCAGCGGCTCACTCGCGGTTCTGGATGATCCCGCTGGTGGTCGGCTGGTAGGGGTTGAGCCCCTTGTCGATCGCGTACTGGCGCAGGTACCCCTCGCGACCCAGCACGTTGATCCGCTGCTGGATCTTCTGCGCCTCGGCCTTCTCGACCTCGACCTGCGCCCGCGCAGCCTTGACCTGGGCGTCGGCCTCGGCCTCCTTGGCCTTGGCCTTGGCGACCGCCTCCTGCTGCGCGGTCAGCGCGGCCTTCACCGACTCCGGCGGGACCGGCTTCTGGAGGGTGATGGAGAAGTTGGTGAAGAACTCCTCGTCGCCGTCGATCTGCCGGCCGACCAGGTCGGGGAGCTGCTCCAGCACGTCGCGCTCCCACTGGGCCTTGACGTTGGGGTCCATGTAGAGGTCGGTGTAGGTGTAGTTCTGGCTGGCGCGGTCGACGGCCGTCTCCAGCGGCTTGGAGAGGTAGACGGCCAGCATGTTGAGCCAGCCCAGCGAGCCGTTGCCGTCGGAGGAGTCCATGTAGGCGCTGTAGCGGTTGCCGATCAGGTCGTGGAAGCGGCGCAGCGTCTGGCAGTCGGTGTTGAGCATGAACGACGCGACCCCGTCGACGCTCATCTCGATGCCGTCCTTGGTCACGAAGGTCATGCCCTCGCGGTCGCCGCCGGCGCCGAAGACGTAGTTGCGCTGCGACGAGGGGTAGGAGAAGTGCTTGTCGCCGGGGCCGTGCCAGGCACGCGAGGAGGTGCCGACGCAGTCGCCGAACCGGGTGGGGGTGAAGGCGCCGCCGGTGTAGTGGAGGGCCACCTGGTCGGGGCCGGTCGAGACCGTGGTGGGGCGGACGAACATCACGGTGATCAGCAGCGCGACGACCAGGACGCCGACTGCCGCACCCCCCTTGGCGAGTCCACGACGCGGTCTGGGCGCGCCCTGCGGGACGGACGGGTTCTTGGACATGCGGCGGTTCCCCCTGCGTTCTACGAGCCCCCGGACCCCCCGGGACGGGGGACATCATGCCGAGGGACCGCCGGGGCTGCTCGGTCAGGGCGGCTCGGTCAGGGCGAGATCGACCGGGGCGGCACCCGCCTCAGGGCAGCTCGCGGGTCCGCACGGTGTCGATCACGATGGTCGCCAGGTCGGGCTCCGCCGCCCGGTGCTCGCGCGCCAGGGCCAGCACGTCGTCCAGCGCGGCCTCGAGCTCGTGGACCGCCGAGTCGGGACCCAGGCCACGGGTGCGCTCGATGACGGCGCCCGCGAGGCCGGACGAGATCTCGTCGTGGTGGTAGGCCAGGTCGGTCACCTGCCGCACCCGGGCCAGCGCCCCGGCGTGGCGCCCGGACTCGCGGCGCTGCCCGGCGAGCAGCGTCACCGCCACCGCCACGAGGGCGGCGACCACGAGGAGGAGCAGCAGGAGCCGGATCACGTCGGGAAGCCTAGCGAGCCGTCGCGGGAGCCGGGGCCGCCACGGCGGCTAGCCTGCTCGGGTGCCGCACCGTCTCCACCGCCTCCCCCGTTTCCACCGCCTCGCCCTGCTGGCCTGCTCCGCGCTCCTGCTGGCGACCGGGTGCACGTCGTCCGGGGACGGCGGGGATCCCCGGGGCGGGGACGAGGGCCGTGACGCGCCGTCGCTCGCCCCGTCGAAGGCCGCCGCCGCGGACGCGCCGAACATCGTGCTGATCACCTCCGACGACCAGACCGCGCCCGAGCTGCGCTGGATGCCGAGGACCCGCCGACTGCTGGGACAGGCCGGCGTCCGCTTCGACGAGATGGTCGCGCCGCACCCCAACTGCTGCCCGGCGCGGGCCCAGATCCTCTCGGGGCAGTACGCCCACAACAACGGGGTGCGGACCAACTCTCCGCCGTGGGGCGGCCACGAGGGCTTCGACCCCGAGACCGCGCTGCCGGTCTGGCTGCAGCGGGCCGGCTACGCGACCGGCTTCGTAGGCAAGTACCTGCACGGCTATGACGACCAGGACGGCATCGAGCCCGGCTGGGACCGGTGGCGGCCGATCATCGGCGTGCTCTCCAACTACCGCAACTTCCTCCAGTACGACGACGGCGAGCTGGTGCGGTTCGGGCCCGAGGACTACCACACCGACACCGTCGCGGAGCAGTCGCGCGAGATGATCCGCGACTTCAGCGCCGGCGAGAAGCCCTTCTTCCTCTGGTCCAGCTTCATCGCCCCGCACGGCACCTGCGAGGGCTATACCAAGAAGGACTGCTCGGGTCCGCCGCCGGCCGCCGACCGGCACGCCGACCTCCTGGGCGACGTCGCGCTGCCGTCGCTGGAGTCGCCGGCCTTCAACGAGGACGACGTCTCGGACAAGCCCAAGCACAGCCAGGGGAAGAAGGTCCTCCCCGCCGAGCAGCAGGAGCTCTTCACCCAGCGCCTCCGCGCCCTGGCCGCGCTCGACGAGGGGGTCGCCGGGATCGTCGCCGAGCTCGAGGCGGCGGGCCGGCTGGAGAACACCGTCGTGATGTTCACCTCCGACAACGGCTACCTCTTCGGCGAGCACCGGCTGGTCGGCAAGAACGTGCCCTACGAGGGTGCGCTGCGGGTGCCGCTGGTGATGCGCGGGCCCGGGATCCCGGCCGGGGAGCGCCGCTCCCAGACGGTCTCGATGATCGACTTCGCGCCGACCATCGCCGAGCTGGCCGGCGCCACCCCCGCCCGGGAGATGGACGGCGTCAGCATGCTGCCCTTCGCCGTCTCCGACGAGGCCCAGGACGACCGCGCCCTGCTGGTGCAGGCCGGCTCCTCGGGCAAGGTGAAGGCACGGGCCTGGAAGCACCGGGGCGTGCGGACCGACCGCTACACCCTCTCCCGCTGGAAGGTGCCGAAGTTCCGGGAGCTCTACGACCGGGTCGAGGACCCGGCCCAGCTGGTCAACGTCTACGACGACCCGCGCTACGCCGAGGTCCGCGACGCGCTCGAGACGTTCCTGACCGGATCGTTGGCCGACTGCCGCGGGGAGGCCTGCCGGGCGGCGGTGCCCGAGCTCCCCGAGCCCGCCCTCGGGTGAGCCGCCGCTCGTCCGGAGGGCGGCGTCGGGGTCTGCCGCGCCCCTAGGGTGGGCGGGTGCCCATCCCCGAGTTCGTCCTGGCCCTGCGCGAGCGCGTCGGCGACCTGCCCCTGTGGCTCCCCGGAGTCACCGCGGTGATCCGGCGCGGCGACGAGATCCTGCTGGTGCGCCGCTCGGACGACGGCCGGTGGGCGCCGGTGACGGGGATCATCGACCCCGAGGAGGAGCCGGCCGTCTGCGCGCGCCGGGAGGCTCTGGAGGAGACCGGCGTGGAGATCACCGTCGACCGTCTCGCCTCCACCTCGGTGCTGCCCGGGGTGGTGCACGCCAACGGCGACCGCGCGTCGTACCTCGACCTGACCTTCGCGTGCACCTGGGTCGGCGGGGAGGCGCACGTCGCGGACGACGAGTCGACCGACGTGCGGTGGTGGCCGGTCGACGGGCTGCCCGCGATGTCGGCGAGCATGCGGGCGCGGATCGACGCCGCTCTCGCGCTGGAGGAACGCGCCCGCTTCCTCTCATGAGGGGGATTTCTGCCGCCCGACCCGCTTCCGGTACATTCTCCGGCGGTGGCGTGTCCGAGCGGCCGAAGGTGCAACACTCGAAATGTTGTGTGGGGTCAAACCCACCGTGGGTTCAAATCCCACCGCCACCGCCATGTGATGTCTCAGGACATCCCGGACACCCGGACCCACGGAAACGTGGGTCCGGGTGTTCGTCTTTGTGGCGTCGCGGTGGGCAGCCAGGCTCAGGCCAGGGTGCCGTACCAGCCCGCCGCCCGGCGCCCGGCCAGCACGGCCCGCTCCCACGAGACACCGACCGCCAGCAGCAGGGCCCCGGAGCCGATCAGCAGGATCCAGCCGGAGACGTAGGCCAGCAGCGGCCCGCCCTGGGTGACGGCGAGCACCGTCAGCACGACCGCACCGACGGTGACCGGCGCCCGCCACCGCTTCGCCAGCCCGGCCACGAGCATCCCGGTCGCCGCCAGGGAGACCAGGGCCAGCCGCAGCGCGTCGCCCTGCTCGATCCCGACCGCGGCGCTGGGCAGCAGCGCTGTGCTCAGCGCCGGGCCCATCGTCACCGCGGTCGGCATACCGGGGCTCCGCCACGCCTGCACCAGGCCGATCCCGGCGAGGAGCAGCGCCAGCGGCGCGGTGTAGGCCTCCACGATCTCCACGCCCGCCTCGTTCACCAGCACCCAGACCCCGGCCGAGACCAGCAGCGCGGCCGGGTAGGCGAGCACCAGCCGGTCCGGGCTGGCGGCGTGGGCGCCCGTGCAGAGGCCGACGACCACCAGGCAGGCCGCGGTGACGCCCGCCGAGACCTCGAGGCTCTGCCCGATCGCGGTGACGGCGTAGACCGCGGCCAGCACCAGCGCCACGGTCTCCACGAGGACCGGCCGCCGCGCCCCGGGCAGCGACCAGACCAGCGACGCCACCAGCAGGCTGAGCGCGCAGCCGACGAGGGCGACGACGACCAGCACCGCCGGCTGCGCGTCGCGGAACAGCAGGGCCAGGGTGAGCAGCGCCCCGACCTGGGCGAGCAGCTGCCACAGCACGGCGCGGGTGAGGACGATCCCGGCCACGGCTGCCAGCGTCCAGGCGAGCGCCGGCACCACCGGGAGCCAGCCCGGCGCGGGGTTCCCGCTCTCCCCCCGGCTCAGGGCCAGCACGTCCACCGCGGCACCCTCGGTCAGCCGCAGCGTCACCCAGGCGAGGACCGGGAGCAGGACCCAGCCGAGCACCCCGGCGGTCGAGGGGCGGCTGCGACGGATCGCCAGCTCGGCGGCCAGCGCCGCGGCGACCACCACCGAGAGGCCGGCCAGCAGCCACCGGTCGGCGTCGGCCAGGACGACGCACCCCGCCGGCACGACGGCGACGACGGCGACGTCGAGGAGCCGCCGGCGATCCACGCCACGACCGTCCACCCCGAGCCGCTCGACCGCGACGACGAGCGGCCGACGCACCGGCGGCACCAGGGCGGCCACCAGGGCCGCCAGCGGCCCGACCAGGAGCACCGCCACGGCGGCGTACCGCTGGGCCGCTCCGGTGTCCGGGTCGAGCCCGAGCGTGAGGCCGCTGGCCACGTGGCCGGCGAGTGCACCGACCCCCACCAGGGCGGGCGGCACCACGGACCACGGCAGGCCGCGCGGCAGGCCCGGCGCCGGCCGGTCGAGACGGAACGCCGCCACCGCGCCGCCCGCGCAGAGCACCGCCAGCAGCAGGCAGAGCACCGAGAGGCTCAGCAGGCCGCCGGAGAGCGCGCTGACCGCCGCGGCACCCGCACCGGCAAGGAACGCGGCCGCCGCGGGTCGGAGGACGACGACCGGCCGCAGGGGCCGGCCGTCGCGCTCCCGGGGCACCAGCCGGTCGACGCCGAGGAGGAGCAGCCCGCCCAGCAGGCCGGCCCCGGCCCAGTAGCCGTCCTCGGGCAGGCCCCCCAGCCCGGCGAGGTCCAGACCGTGCGCGGCGGCGAGGTCGAGGAGCAGCAGGCCGGCCGTGACCACCGCGAACGTCTCCGCCGCGGCCGGGAGCCGGCGCCGGGTCGCCACCGCGGTCGCCACCGCGGCGGACCCGGTGAGCGCCAGCATGATCACCGCCTGGCCGACCAGGCCGACCACCACCCACACCACGACCAGGAAGAAGGACGCCCCGGAGAGCAGCAGCAGCGCCCCGAGACCGAGCAGGAGCTGCTGGCCGGAGAGACGACGGCGCGGCGCCGGGTACGGCGTCCGGCCCGGGTACGGCGCCTGCGCGGGGTACGGCGCCTGCGCGGGGTACTGCGGCCGGCCCGGGTACGGCGCCTGGCCCGGGTACGGCGCGGACGGGACCGGCTGGCGCAGCCGCGCGATCAGGTGGTCGGCCTCGGCGCGCAGGGCGGAGATCTGCTGGTTGACCTGCCAGAGCCGGGTGGCCTCGGGGCCGACGAGACGCAGACCGCACCTCGGGCACTGCGTGGCGGCGGGCGGCAGCGCGGTCCCGCACTGGGGACACGGGACGGCGGGTGGGGTGCTCACGCGCTCATCCTCCTGCACCGCGGGCCGTCAGGCCCCGAGGACCACCAGCACGTCGCCCTCCTGGACCACGTCTCCCGGTGCCACCCGGACCGCGACCACCGTGCCGGCCGTCTCGGCCAGCACCGGGATCTCCATCTTCATCGACTCCAGCAGGACGACGGCGTCACCGACAGCGACCTCGTCGCCCGGTCCCACCGCCACCTCCATCACCGCGGCCACCATCTCGGCGAGCACCTCGGTCGTTCGCTCTCGTGCCATGGCAGCGACGCTAGGGGTTACCGGGAGGTACCGGGGAACCGAGGCTCACCGGGAAGGTCACAGGGAGCTGAAGCGGCTCGGCTCGGGCCGCAGCGCGTGCTCGGCCTCCTCCGCCCGGGCCCGTCGGCCCCGCCGGCCGGTGAGGCGCAGGTCGAGCCGGATCACGGCGTAGCCGACGAGCAGGCCGAGCGCCACGCCGTAGACCTGCTGCAGACCGGCCTCCACGTAGGACGTGTCCCAGGTGACCAGCGACTGCGCCACGGCCAGCGTCGCGGCGGCACCGAAGACGCAGACCCACCAGCCCTGCCGACGCCGGGCCCGCATGTGCACACCCCAGGCGAGGGCGGGCACCCCGAGCAGCGCCATCACCGGGTTGGGGAAGGCCCCGAGGTTGTCCCGGCTCCACTCCACCGCGGCGTTGGTCGGCTCGACCACGCCCGCGACGTCGTAGCGGCGCAGCGCCTCGGCGTACAGCAGGCTGGCGCCCAGCAGCACGGTGCCCACCACGACGGTGAGCAGGCCGCGGGTGCCGAGGCCGTGGAACCCCGCCCCGAAGCGCCAGACCAGGATGGAGACGACCGCGAAGCCGAGAGCCAAGGTGATGTACTCGAAGCGCACCGAGCTGGCGACCGGCTCGAACCCGACGGTGGCGAACGCCCCCACGGAGGCGACCGTCGTGGCCACCACCAGCTCCCGCACCACGGCGACGTAGGTCCGCGCCGGCACGGTCAGCACCACCGCGAGCACCCCGCTGGCCACGCAGGTCATCACCGCGGCGCCGCTCCTCATCACCTCGCTCTCCGCCAGCACGGCGGTCACGCCGATCGCCAGGGCGAGCACGCTGAAGACGACCTCGCGGCCGCCCACCCGCGCCATCAGGGCCCAGGAGTAGGTGGTGAGCACGGCGACGGCACCGGCTCCGTCCAGCCAGCCGGGGCCGAGGTGGAGGGCGGCGAGCGCCAGAGCGACGCAGCCCGCCAGCAGCAGCAGGGCGGCGCCGGCCAGCAGCGACCGCGACCGCCCGGCAGGCGCGGCGGGGCCCGTCGGCGGCGCGGGCCGGGGCACGGGCGCGGCCTCGATCACCGGGCCGGGCGCGATCACCGGCGCGGCCTCGATCACCGGCGCCGGCTCCTCCCTCGGTGGGGAGTGGAGGATCGCCGCGGGTTCCAGGACCGGTACGGGCTCGGGCACCGGCGCGGGCTCGGGCAGTGCCGCGGGCTCGAGGACCGGTGCGGGCTCGAGGACCGGCTCCGACTCCGGCGGCGCCACCTCGGGAGCTCCCCGCTTCGCCTCGGGGACGGCTGCCCGACGGCCCTGGGTGCGGCCACCGCCCCGGCTCACGCGGACCCGCGACCACCTGGAGGTCTTGGGCGCGGCGCGGCGGCCTGGGCGTGAGGTGGACACCAGAGGAGATTACCTGCGCCGGTTGGCCAGCGACGGGTTGATGCGGCGAGCGGTCTCCAGGTCGTCCCGGGAGAGCACCACCTCGGCCCGGGCGGCGTCCGGCCCGGTCTGGACCAGCACGTCCCCGAGCGGTGAGAAGGCGGCGGAGTGCCCGGTGTAGCGCGGTGCCGGCTGGCCCACGCCGACCACGTGCACGGTGTTCTCGATGGCCCGGGCCCGCAGCAGCGTGAGCCAGTGGTCGACCTTGCGCTCGCCGGCCACCCAGGCGGCCGGGACGACCAGGACCTCCGCGCCCGCCAGGACGAGCTCCCGGGCCAGCTCGGGGAAGCGCAGGTCGTAGCAGGTCATCAGGCCCACCGCGAACCCCGCGACCTCCACCACGACCGGCTTCCAGTCACCCGCGCTGAGCCGGTCCGACTCGCGGTAGCCGAAGGAGTCGTAGAGGTGGATCTTGTCGTACGTCGCCTCGCTGTCCCCGCGCAGAACCAGCGTGTTGAAGGGGCGTGCGGGGTCGTCGCCGGTCCGGAACATCCCGGCCACCACCGTGGTCCCCCGGTCGGCGGCGACCCGGGCGAGCTCGGTGGCGAAGGGGCCGTCCAGCGGCTCGGCGAAGGGAGCCACGTCGGAGCCCGGCGCGCCGAAGTCGCGGGCGAAGGCCTCCGGCAGCACCACCAGGTCGCTGCCGTGGGGCACCAGGGCGGCGAGACGTTCCCGGTTGACCGCCGGGTCGAGGTCGGAGGGCTCCTGGACGAGGGTGACGCGCAGCTGGTCGGCCATGGCGTCCAGCCTGACAGACTGCCCGGATGGAGCAGGCCGACGACCCCGCCCCCGACCCGTTCGACGCCGTGGTCCTCGCCGGCGGCACCGGGGCCCGGCTCGGCGGCGTCGACAAGGCGGGCCTCGAGCTGGCGGGCCGCCCCCTCCTGGCGTGGGCGCTGGAGGCGGTCGCCGAGGCCGCCCACGTGGTGGTGGTCGGGCCGCGGGCACCCACCTCCCGGCCGGTGCTCTTCACCCGCGAGGACCCGCCGTCCGGCGGACCGGCAGCCGGTCTCCTGGCCGGCCGTGACGCGCTCGCGGCCCAGCAGTCCCGGGGAGCGCGGCGGGCGCGGGAGCCGGCGTGGCTGGTGGTGCTCGCCGTCGACATGCCCGCGGTCCGGGCCGCGACCCTCCGCCGGCTGCTCTCCGCCGCCCGGGGCCACGACGGGGCCTTCCTCCACGACGACACCGGCGGGCGGGCGCTGTGCGGCGTGGTCGCCGTACGACGACTCGACCAGGTGCGGCCTCCCGTCACCCCCGACGCCGCCGACGCGTCGGGGCACGGCCTGTCGATGCGCCGCCTGCTCGCCCCCCTCGACCTGGCCCGGGTGGCCGCCGAGGGCACCGAGGCCCGCGACGTGGACACCTGGGAGGACTTGCGGGACCTCTCCTGAGTGGCGGAGGGTGGAGAGGTGAACCTCCACGACTGGATCGACGAGCTGTGCGACGCGCTCGACCTCGAGCTCGAGGTCGACGAGGCACTGATCCTCGACCTGGCCCGCGACGTCGCGCACAACGTGGAGCGCAAGGCCGCCCCGGTGAGCACCTTCATGCTCGGGTACGCCGCCGGCGCCGCCGGCGCGAGCCCGGAGGGGCTCGAGCGGCTGGCCGCCCGGGCCCAGCTCCTCGCGCTCAGCTGGGACCGGCCGTCCGACGCCCCCGACCCCGACGACGTGACGGTCCCGGTGCCCGACGACAGCGAGGTCGACCACACCACCGACCGGATGGAGTGACGGATCGACCGGCTGGGGCGTCGGCGTCCCTGACTAGGGTGGGCGCCATGCGAGCAGCTCACATCTCCGAGCCCGGAGGGCCCGAGGTCCTCTCCGTCACCGACGTGGCCGCCCCCGTGGCCGGCCCGGGCGAGGTGCTCCTGGACGTGGTGGCCACGGCCGTCAACAAGGCCGACACCCTGCAGCGCCAGGGGCACTACCCGGTGCCGCCGGGCGCCTCGGAGATCCTGGGCCTCGAGTGCAGCGGCCGCGTCGCGGCCCTCGGCGAGGGCGTGACCGGGTGGTCGGTGGGCGACGAGGCGTGCGCCCTGCTCGTGGGTGGGGGCTACGCCGAGCAGGTGGCGGTCCCCGTCGGCCAGCTGATGCCGGTGCCCGAGGGGGTCGACCTGGTCACCGCGGCCGCGCTGCCGGAGGTGGCGTGCACGGTCTGGTCCAACGTCTTCATGACCGCCGGCCTCCAGGCCGGCGAGACCTTCCTGGTGCACGGCGGCGCCGGCGGCATCGGCACCTTCGCCATCCAGCTGGCCTCCGCCTTCGGCGCCAAGGTCGTGACGACCGCGGGGTCGGCCGAGAAGCTGGCCGCGTGCGCCGCGCTCGGTGCCGACGTCACCGTCAACTACCGCGAGGAGGACTTCGTCGAGGTGGTGCGCGAGGCCACCGACGGCCGCGGCGCCGACGTCATCCTCGACAACATGGGCGCGAAGTACCTGGCCCGCAACGTCGAGGCCCTTGCCCCCGACGGCCGCCTGGTCGTGATCGGCATGCAGGGCGGCACCAAGGCCGAGCTCGACCTCGGCCGGCTGCTGCGCAAGCGGGCCTCGGTGACCGCCACCGCCCTGCGGGGCCGGCCGCTGGCGCAGAAGGCCGAGATCTGCCGCGAGGTGGTGGAGCACGTGTGGCCGCTGGTGGCCGACGGGCAGGTCCAGCCGGTGGTGCACACCACCCTGCCGCTGGAGGAGCTCGGCGCGGCCCACGCGCTGATGGACGGGAGCGGACACGTCGGAAAGATCCTGCTCACGGTCCGCGAACTACGCTGAGGACATGACTCAGAGCTCCTCGACCCCAGACGCCACTCCCACCGGCCCTGGCGGGGCCCCTACCAGCCCGGACGCCGCCGGCGCGGAGGTCCCAGAGGGCCACGTGCTGGTCATCGGTCCAGACGGCGAGCCCGTCGGCAGCGTCCCCGCGGAGATGGTCGCCCAGGCGGTGGAGGCGCAGGAGCCGAGCCGGGAGCACGAGGAGCGCGGGCTCACCGAGCTGGTCGAGCAGCCCGCCAAGGTGATGCGGATCGGCAGCATGATCCGTCAGCTCCTCGAGGAGGTGAAGGCCGCCCCGCTCGACGAGGCGAGCCGGGCCCGGCTCAAGGACATCCACCGGGCCTCGATCAAGGAGCTGGAGACCGGCCTGGCGCCCGAGCTGATCGAGGAGCTCGAGCGCATCGCGCTGCCCTTCACCGAGGAGGAGACCCCCTCGGAGAGCGAGCTGCGGATCGCCCAGGCCCAGCTCGTCGGCTGGCTCGAGGGCCTCTTCCACGGCATCCAGACCGCGATCTACGCCCAGCAGATGGTGAGCCGCGCCCAGCTCGAGCAGATGCGCCGGGCGCTGCCGCCGGGTGTGGCGGGCGGTCCGCCCGGCGGGCCGGGTCTCGGCGCGGCGGGTCAGCCCGGCGTCCAGCCGCACGCCCCCCGCGAGGAGGGCAGCGCCGGCTCGGGCGGCATGTACCTCTGACCGCCCCGCACCTCTGAGGTGACCTGCCGGGGTCGCCGTCCCCCGTCCCCCCGTCCCCCTGGGGACGTCATCGCGAGCGGTGGCCGGGAAAGCCACCTCCGATGACGTCCGGGGCGGGGGCGGGGCTCAGTGCGGGCGGCCCACCCGGGCCACGACCGCGAGGCCGAGCAGTCCGAGCAGGACGAGCGCGGCGCCCGGCGCCGCCAGCCTGGCCAGCTCGGGGGGCTGCGAGGTCTCCACCCGGGTGCGGGTGGCCTCGGTCGGCGGCGGCGAGGCGAGCCGGGTGCCGATGCCCAGGAGCCGCTGGACGCGCTCCATCACCCGCGTCGAGGCCGGCGCCGACCCCGCGCAGCTGTTGGTCGTGCCCTTCGAGGTCAGGAAGAGCCAGTTCTCGTCGGGCTCCACCGGCCCGATCCCGCAGGCCGCCTCGCTGGCCGCCGAGGAGACCTGCACCTCCGCGGTCGCCATCTCGCCCTTGAAGACACGGGAGGCGACCACGTCGTAGACGAGATCGCCGCCCGCCAGGGTGCCCGGTGCGGCGACCCGGCCGAGGAAGACGGTGTCGGCCCGCTTGACGTGCTCCTTGAACGGCGCGGACGCGCAGCTGCACGCGGCGGCCGGAGCGGCGGTGGCCAGCACGCCGACCAGGGCGAGGGGGCCGGCCAGCAGGAGCGCGAGGAGCGGGCGCAGGGCACGGGCGAACATGGCCCGAAGACTAGCCGCCACGCGGCGCGCACGATCAAGTCTCACAGGCCGAAGATCTCCACGAGGGTGCGCGCGACGCCCTCCTCGTCGTGCCGCGGGGCGACGTGGTGGGCCAGCTCGAGCACCGTGGGGTGGGCGTTGCCCATCGCGTACGACGTGCCCGCCCACTCCAGCAGCGGCAGGTCGTTGGGCATGTCGCCGAAGGCGACCACCTCCCCGGGAGCCACCCCCAGCTCGGCGCAGAGCTCGGCGAGGGTGGAGGCCTTGGTGACCCCGGCGGCGCTCATCTCCACCAGGGCGCCCACCGACGACCAGGTGGTGGTCACCTGCGCGCCCACGGCCTCCTCCACCACGGCCCAGAATGCCTCGGGGGCGAGCTCCTCGTGCCGGGCGAGCAGCTTGACCACCGTGCCGTCGGCGATCTGCTCCAACGGGCCCCGGGTCACCAGCGGCACGGTCCGGTCGTCGACGTGGCGCGCGAAGTCGTCCTCCAGCGCGAAGCCGCCGGTCTTCTCCAGGGCGAAGGCGGTGCCGGGCACCGTCCGGCGCAGCGTGCGGGCGACGTCGAGCAGCACCTCGTGCGGGATCGCCCGCGCCTTGCGCACCGAGTGGGTCGGGACGTCGTACACGATCCCGCCGTTGCTGCAGATGGCCAGCCCGTGGCCGCCCACCGCCTCCCAGAGGGTCTCCATCCAGCGCATCGGGCGCCCGGTCACGAAGACCACGGGGACGCCCATCTCGTCCAGCGCGGTGATCACCTCGCGGGTGCGCGCGGTGACCGCACCGGCGGTGTCGAGCAGGGTCCCGTCGAGGTCGGTCGCGACCAGGCGAGGGAGCGGCGCCGGGACGTTCCCCGAGCCGTCAGCTGAACCGGTGGTCACCGGCGCTCACGCCCCCTGCCGTCCGGCGCCGGAGCGCTCGGCCGGGAACCAGCGGTCGATCTCGACGGCGGCGCCGTTGTCGTGGACGGTCGCGGTCACCGCGTCGGCGGCGGCCCGGACCTCCTCGACCGCCTGGCCCATGGCCACCCCTCGGCCGGCCCACCTGAGCATCTCGATGTCGTTGCGGCCGTCGCCGATCGCCAGCACGTCGGCAGCGTCGATGCCCAGGTTGTCGCAGACGTGCTGGAGACCGGAGGCCTTGGAGATCCCGACCGGCGAGAGGTCCATCCACGCCGTCCAGCCGACCACGTAGTCGGTGCCGTGCAGGCCCAGCCGGGCGGCCAGGTCGACGAAGTCCTCGGCGGTGGCGTGCGGGTCGCGGACGACGACGCGGCTGACCGGCTCCCCGATGATCTCGTCGACCTCGGTGACCAGCTGCTCGCCGGTGAGCTCGCCCTCGGGGAAGACCATGTTGACCCGGTAGCCGCCGATGCCGCGCTCCTCGACCGCCACCAGGGCGTCGGGGTGGTGCTCCAGCACCGCGGCCACGGCGGGGGCGGCGTCGAACGTCTCCTCGTGGACGACCTCCATCGGCGGGTAGCGCAGGATCACCGCCCCGTTGGAGGCCACGATCCAGAGCCGGTCGTCCGACTCGGAGGCGCCGTCGTCCGCCGAGCCCTCCACCGAGCCCTCCGCCGGCGGGTCGAGCGGCAGGTCGAGCAGGTCGGCGATGGAGGTCATGGCGTGCGGGGACCGGCCGCTGGCCAGCACGATGTGGGCGCCCGCGGCCCGGGCGCGGTGGACGGCCTCGTAGAGCTCCGGCCGGATGGTCTCGTAGACCTGCCCCGACCCCTCGACCCAGGCCAGCAGGGTGCCGTCGATGTCGAGGGCGACCATCTTCGGCTGCCAGCCGGCGTCCTTCCCCACCACCTTCCCCACCACCTTCTCAGCCACCTTCTCAGCCACCGGAGCCCCCGGCGACCACCGGCTCCAGCACCTCGCGGCCCATCCACTTCTGCAGCGCCTTCGGCACCCGGACCGAGCCGTCGGCCTGCTGGTGCGTCTCCAGCACCGCGACGATGGCGCGGGTCACCGCGGTGAGCGTGCCGTTGAGGGTCGCCACCGGGACGGTGCCCGACTCGCCGCGGGTCCGGATGTCGAGCCGGCGGGACTGGAAGTCGGTGCAGTTGGAGGTCGAGGTGAGCTCGCGGTACTTGCCCTGCGTCGGGATCCAGGCCTCGCAGTCGAACTTGCGCAGCGCGCTCGCCCCGAGGTCGCCGGCGGCGATGTCGACCACCTGGTAGGCGAGCTCGAGCTTGTCGAGGAAGGCCTTCTCCCAGCCGAGCAGCCGGGCGTGCTCGGCCTCGGCGTCCTCCAGCGTCGTGTAGACGAACATCTCCACCTTGTCGAACCAGTGCACCCGGATGATGCCCTTGGTGTCCTTGCCGTGCGAGCCTGCCTCCTTGCGGAAGCACGGGCTGAACGCCGCGTAGCGCCGGGGCAACGACTCGGCGTCGAGGATCTCGTCGGAGTGGTACGCCGCCATGGCGACCTCCGAGGTGCCGACCAGGTAGAGGTCCTCGCCCTCGATCCGGTAGACGTCGTCGGCCGCCTGGCCGAGGAAGCCGGTGCCCTCCATCGCGGCCGGCTTGACCAGGGACGGCGCGATCACCTGGGTGAAGCCGGCCTCCCGGGCCTGCTCCATCGCCATGTTGACCAGCGCCAGCTCGAGCTCGGCGCCCACGCCGGTGAGGAAGTAGAAGCGCGACCCGCTGACCTTGGCGCCCCGCTCGAGGTCGATCGCCCCGAGGAGCCGGCCGAGCTCGATGTGGTCGCGCGGCTCGAAGCCCTCCGCGGCGAAGTCGCGGGGGGTGCCGACCGTCTCCAGCACGACGAAGTCGTCCTCCCCGCCCTCGGGGGTCTGGTCGTGGACCAGGTTGGGCATCGCCCGGATGGCGTCCTGCCAGGCCTGCTCGGCGGCGCCCTGGGCGGCCTCCGCGGCCTTGACCTCGGCGGCGAGCTCCTTGGTGCGCGCGAGCAGCTGCTGCTTCTCCTCGCCCTGCGCCTGGGCGATCAGCTTGCCCTGCTGCTTCTGCTCGCCGCGCTTCTGCTCGAAGAGCACGATCGCCTCGCGGCGCGCCGAGTCGGCGGCCACCGCGCGGTCGACCAGGTCGGTGGGGGCGCCGCGCTTGGTCAGGGAGGCGCGCACACGGTCGGGGTCGTCACGGAGCAGGCGCGGATCGATCATGGGGTCAGGCTATCCGCCAGGTCTGCGCCGGCCGCGGTGGCGGGCGCCGCGAGGCGACCCCGGCGGGCTCGGGCAGGCATACTCACCTCCGTGCTGGATCGATCTCGCGGGAACCACCTCGCCCGGGCCGCCGGGTGCGCGGCCGTCTTCGTCGTGCTCGCCGTCCTGGTGACCTGGGACCGGGCGCCGCTCGAGGGCTTCGACACCTGGGGCCGTGACGCCGAGGGCTGGGCCGACGACCAGGGCTGGCTCCACCAGCTGCTGCTGTGGATCGAGGACGGCTTCAACACCGTCGGCATGACCGTGCTCACGGTCCTGGTCGCCGGCCTGCTGCTGCTCAAGCAGCATCCGCGGGCCGCGGGCTTCGTGGCCGGGACGATGCTGACCACCGCCTTGGTCACCGGCGGCCTCAAGCTCCTGCTGAGCCGGGCCCGGCCCGACTGGCAGGAGACGGTCGGCCTGCACGACACCCACTCCTTCCCCTCGGGTCACGCCTCCTCCATCGCGACGTTCACCCTTCTGCTCTGGGTGCTGGCCTCGGTCTTCGTCCGCCGCGCGAGCATGCGCCGGGCAGCCGCGCTCGGCCTGGCGGCACTGTGGCTGGTCGTCGTCCTGGACCGGGTGCTGCTGGGGCGTCACTACCCCAGCGACGTGATCGCCGGCACCCTGGTCGGCGTCGCGGTGGTGATGGTCGGCCTGACGCTGGTGGACCCGCGGCCCCGCAGCATCGCGTCGACCAGCGAGCCGCTGCCGGAGGTCTACGTCTCGGAGCGTCGGCTCGCCGTCGTGCTGAACCCGATCAAGGTCGAGGACATCGGGCAGTTCCGTCACCTGGTCGCCTCGATGGCCCAGGAGTCCGGCTGGCAGGAGCCGACCTGGCACTACACCACCGTGGAGGACCCGGGCACCGGGATGGCGGCGAAGGCCGCGGCGGCGGGGGTCGACCTGGTCCTCGTCTGCGGCGGCGACGGCACCGTCCGCGAGGTCTGCGCCGAGCTCGCCGGCACCGGCGTCCCCGTCGGGATCATCCCCGCCGGCACCGGCAACCTGCTGGCCCGCAACCTCGACATCCCGCTCTACATCAGGTCGGCGATCGACGTCGGGCTCAACGGGCAGGACCGGGCCATCGACATGGTCCGCGTCAGCGGCGACGGGATCGAGGACACCCACTTCATGGTGATGGCGGGGATGGGCTTCGACGCCGCCATCATGGAGGGCGTCAACGAGGACATCAAGAAGCGGATCGGCTGGGTCGCCTACGTGCTCTCCGGCCTGAAGTCGCTGATGTTCCCCGCCTACCGGATCGAGATCTCCGTCGACGGCGCCGAGTTCACCACGCACCGGGCGCGCACCGTGGTGGTCGGCAACGTGGGCTACCTGCAGGCCGGCATGCCCCTGCTGCCCGACGCCGCCATCGACGACGGTCTCCTCGACGTCGTCATCCTGCACCCCAAGCGCTTCCTCTCCTGGGTGCCCCTGGCCTGGCGGGTGATGGCGAAGAGCTCGCGCGTCGACGACACGATCGACCGGCTCACCGGCGCCACCGTGACGCTGCGCGCGACGGCGGAGACGCCCCGTCAGCTCGACGGCGACTCGATCGGCCTGGGCCGCGAGCTGGTGATGGAGTGCATCCCCGGCCGGCTGCTGGTCCGGGTGCCCCGCTGAGCCGGATCCCCGAGGGCGGCTACCCGGCCGCCTGGTCGAGGGCGTCGCTCTCCGCGGGGAACCCGGTGTCGCGCACCAGGTAGACCCACGGGAACGCGTGGAAGGCGACCTCCCAGCCCTCCCGGCGGTGCCGGGCGACGCTGCCGGTCCACACCACCCGCTTGTGCTCCCACTGCGTGGGAGTACGGCGCACCCGGTGCTTGAACATCGCGGCGCCTACCGTGCGCCAGCCCAGGCGGCCGGCGATCTCCAGCTCGGCCATCTCGTCGAACGCCGTGATCGGGCCCAACCAGCGCTCCTCGCCCACCGCGTCGCCGAGCTCCGTCGGGTCCGAGCCGCGGTCGGACTCACCGAAGCGTTGCTGGGCGGCCTGCCGGCTCATCCCCAGCTCGGCGCCGAGCGTCGCCCAGCTCTGCCCGGCCGCGCGAGCCGCGGCGACCGACTGGCGCAGCAGGGCACGAACCTCTCTCTCCGCCTGCGCGGTCCGGCGCACGATCGCGAGATGGTCCTGCTCGTCCCCGTCCGTCTGGATCCCCTCGAGGATGGCCGCGCCGATCGCCTCGGGCAGACCGCGGGGCGACCGCTCAGCGCTCGTCACGGCTCGGCAACCAGGTGTCGTCGTCACTGCGGTGGCGGTGACGCCAGAGCGCCCCGAAGAGCCAGGCGCCGGCGAGGATGAGTCCCACTCCCGCGCCCTGGGCCATCCCGCCGAGGAAGCCGTCGAACTGCAGGCCCACGCTGGCGAGAAGTACTCCGGACAGCAGGACGAGGAGCACGCTGTTCGTGGAGGTGTCGGATAGATTCATGCGTCAACAGTAAGTTGACATCCCCGGGGTGTCAACCATTTGTTGACAATGGGATAGCCCCCGGACTTCGCGACGAGAAACTCGCGCCGAGACTCAGGCCTTGGCGTGCACCACCGCCTCCTCCTCCTCGGGGGAGAGCTGCTGCTCGCTGGTCCAGGAGGAGATGGTCTTGGCGTAGGTGCGGGCCTCGCTGCGGCCGTGGATGGTGGTGAGCACCACCCCGTCACCGGCGTCGTCCAGCAGGGCCACGGACCAGGAGAGGTGGCCGCCCACGTCGCCGAAGGCGTCGTACCGGACGACCGCGAGGTGGCGCAGCGCCCCCTCGGCGACCGCCTGGAGCGCCGCCACCTCACGGCGCAGCCCGACCACGTCGTCGGGCAGCGGAGCGGCACCGGCCCGCGGTCGCAGCGACGCCGTGCGCCGCATGGCGACGACGGAGAAGACGACCGAGACGACGGCCAGGACCAGGGCTGGGACCACGACGAACCACACGCCCCGCACCCTATGGGACCATCGCTGCGTGAGCCGTCCCCCACGCCCCCGCATCGCCTACCAGGGCGAGCCGGGCGCCAACTCCCACATCGTCTGCGTGCAGCACTACCCGGATGCCGAGGCGGTGCCGTGCGCCTCCTTCGAGGACGTCTTCGCCGCCGTCGAGGGCGGGGACGCCGACCTCGCGATGATCCCCATCGACAACTCGCTGGCCGGGCGGGTCGCCGACATCCACCACTTCCTACCCGCCTCCGACCTGCACATCATCGGCGAGCACTTCCTGCGCATCGTCTTCAACCTGGTCGCCGTCGAGGGGGCGAGCCTGGAGACGATCCGCACCGTGCACAGCCACGTGCACGCCCTGGGCCAGTGCCGCCGGGTGATCCGCGAGCTCGGTCTGACCCCGGTCATCTCGGGCGACACCGCCGGCGCGGCGCGCGAGGTGGCCGAGGCGGGCGACGTCACCCAGGCGGCGCTCGCGCCCCCGCTGGCCGCGGAGATCTACGGCCTGCAGGTGCTGCGCACCGACGTGGAGGACGAGGACCACAACACCACCCGCTTCGTGGTGCTCTCCCGCGACCTGGTGGAGGCGCCGGCCGGCAACGGGCCGGTGGTGACCAGCTTCATCTTCAACGTCCGCAACCTGCCCGCCGCGCTCTACAAGGCGCTCGGCGGGTTCGCCACCAACGGGGTCAACATGACCAAGCTGGAGAGCTACATGGTGGGCGGAGAGTTCGCCGCCACCCAGTTCCTCGCCGAGGTCGACGGCCACCCCGCCGACCCGCCGGTCGCCCGCGCCCTGGAGGAGCTGGCCTTCTTCACCACCGAGATCAAGGTGCTCGGGGTCTACCCCGCCTCCCCCGACCGCGCCCGCTGAATCGCGGGTCCTGCGGCGGGTTGGCAGGATTTCGCCGTGCGCGGCGCCACGCTGTGGCAGGCTTCGGCGCGGTGACGTGTGACCGCAGGACGGTTCGCAGCGCCGGTCCACTCGGAGGAACCAATGGAGGGCGCTGCGGTCGTCGCCTGGAGCGTGGTGGCGTACGCCGCGCTGCCGCTCGGCTACGCACTGCGTCGCTGGAACGTCCAGTTCCTGCTCCTCTACACCCACCTCGGCGCGCTGCTGGCGTTCGGCTCCATCCTCGGGGGTCTCTACGAGGTGCGCCTCGCCGACGGCCTGGTGCTGCTGCCCGGCGAGATCTCCTACGCCGGCTTCGTCCTCACCGTGATGATCACCATCGTGGTCGGGCGCGACCTGCAGGTCGTGCGCAACATCATCGCCCTGACCGCCGTGGTCGGGGCACTGGGACTCGTCTTCTTCAGCGTCGCCCGACGGGCGACGGGAGACTCCGGCACGGCCGGCCTCGTCGCGGAGGACCTCCCCTCGCTCGGCCAGAGCACGGCGGGAGCCGTGCTCTTCCTGCTCTTCATCGTGCTCGAGCTGCTGCTGCTGCTCAACGTGCTCGAGACCGCCAAGCGTCGCCTGCCCGGCGTCCTGATGCCGGGGGTCTATCCCCTCGCCTTCGTCGCCGTGCTGCTGGTGCACGGCGTGCTCAGCTCGATGGTCTCGGGCCAGTCGGTGGCGGGCGACCTGCTCGACAAGCTGGTCCTGGCGGCGTTCTTCCTGCCCGCCCTGCTGATCTTCGTCGGGCTCTACCGCGGCCCCGTCTCGGCCTTCGAGGCCCGCCCCCTGCACCTGCGCCACCTCGCCTCCACCTCGCACAACCCCCTGCTGGAGGAGCTGGAGCACAAGGCCCACGAGCTCGACGAGCAGCGCTCCCTCACGCTGGCGAGCACCGCGTCGATCGGCCGGGTCAACGCGACCGTCGAGCGGATCCTCGACTCCGCGACCACCACGATCCTGATCGCGCTCGACGAGGAGCTGCGGATCACCCACTTCAACGCCGGCGCGCAGAGCCTGCTCCGCTGGACCCCGGCCGAGGTCCGCGGCCAGGGCCTCGAGGTGCTGCTGCCGGCCGAGGAGATCGCCCGTCACGCCGCCGCGCTGGGCACCGAGCCCGACCTGGTCCAGGTGCTCAAGGTGCAGATGGCGGTCGACGCCCGGCGCGACTGGCTGATGCTGGCGCGTGACGAGGCCTGCCCCACCATCTCGATGAGCGTGAGCGAGGTCGTGGTCGACGGTCAGCTGGTCGGCCACATCCTGGCCGGCGAGGACGTGACCTCCCGGCTCCGGGTGGAGTCCGCGATGATGACGGCGCTGAGCCGCGAGCACGACGCCCTGGTGCGCCTCCAGGAGGCGGACCGGGTCAAGCACGAGCTCGTCTCGACGGTCAGCCACGAGCTGCGCACCCCGATCGCCAGCATCACCGGCTACACCGAGATGCTCCACGACGGCGCCTACGGCGCACTGAGCAAGGACCAGGTCGCCGCCCTCGACCGGGTGCTGCGCAACACCTCGCGGCTCGAGCAGCTCGTCGACGACCTGCTCGTCCTCGAGCGGGTCGAGCAGGCCCCCCTCCCGCTGACGTGCGAGCCGATCGACCTGTGCGACGTCGTCCGGGGGACCAAGTCGATCATCGCGGAGATGGTCCGCGGCCGGGACCTGAAGTTCAACGTCTCGCTGCCCGCCAGCCCCGTCATCCTCGAGGGCGACCGTGCCGCGCTGGAGCGGCTGGTGATCAACCTGCTCTCCAACGCCGTGAAGTTCACCCCCGGCCGCGGCACCGTCACCCTGCGCGTCGCCTCCCACTCCGGCCAGGCGTGGCTCACGGTCAGCGACACCGGCCTGGGCGTGCCCGAGGCGGACCAGCCGCACGTCTTCTCCCGGTTCTTCCGCAGCAACCAGGCCAACGAGCTCGCCATCCCCGGCTCGGGCCTGGGCCTGAGCATCGTGCAGGCGGTCGTGGCCGGGCACGGCGGCGAGGTCACCCTGGCCTCGGCCCCGGGCGAGGGCACCACGGTGACGGTCAGCCTCCCGATGGAGGCCGTGACCGAAGCCGTCCGGGCCGGCTGAGCGACCCGTCGGCGGAGCCGCTCCGCTGGTCTGGACCGGGCGGTGGCCGAACGGATCTCTTGTCGCCGTTTCCGGGACGCTGCCGGACGACTCGCTCTACGTTCCTCCGGTAGACCCGGACCAGACTCAGAAGGTAGCCATGGAAGGGCCCGAACTCTTCGTCGCATGCGTCGCGGCTTACACCATCGCGCCACTCGTGCTGGCGATCCGCCAGACCGTCTTCCAGTTCGTCCTCCTCTACGCCTACATCGCCACCCTCGCGGCGGTCACCGGTCTCATCAGCCTCTCCCACGAGATCCCCCTCTCCGACTCGCTCAGCGTCACCTCGGGGGAGATCGCCTACGCCGGCCTGCTCTTCGCGGTGCTGGTGACCGTCGTGGCGGGCCGTGACCTGCAGGTGGTGCGCAACGTCGTCGTCCTGCTCTTCGGGGTCCATGCGCTGCTCCTGATCGTCTACGTGATCGACGGGTTGGCGCAGAGTCACCCCGAGCTCCACGACGCCCGGCCGATCCCCTCCCAGCTGGCCTCCGGGCCGCCGCTGGCGGTGCTGCTCGCCGGGGTCCTCGTGGTGGCCGAGATCGTGCTCCTGGTGAGCCTGCTCGAGATGTGCAAGCGGCGTCTCCCCTCGCTGGCGATGGTCCTGGTCTACCCCGCCGCGATGGCCGTCACGCTGCTCCTCGACGGGCTGGTCCAGCCGCTGGTGATCCAGCAGGCGGGGACGCCCCTCTGGGACCAGGTCCAGCAGGCCACCGGCGCCCGGCTGCTGCTGGCGTGGGGCCTGCTCATGCCGATCTTCATCTTCGTCGCGCTCTACCGCCACCTCGTGCTGGCCTTCGAGAACGAGCCCCTCAAGCTCGACGCCCTGGGCCGCCTCTCCCGCGACGAGCTGCTCCTGGGCCGGGCCACCGCCACCGTCGAGCGGATCCTGGACGCCGCCGTCAACACCATCCTGATCGCGATGGACACCGACCTGCGGATCACCCACTTCAACGTCGGCGCCGAGCAGCTGCTGGGCTTCACCGCCGACGAGATGCGGGGTCGGACCACCGGCCTCCTGGTCGACCGGGACGAGGGCCTACGTCACGCGATGGCCCTGGGCACCGGCAGCGCCGACCTCCACGTGCTCACCCACGCCCAGATCGGCCACGGCGGCCGCCGGGAGTGGGAGCTGGTCGGCAAGGACGGGCAGCGCCACATCGTCTCGCTCAGCATCAGCGAGATCGTCGCCGGCGGCCGGGTGGTCGGCTACCTGGCGGCCGGCGAGGACGTCACCAGCCGGGTGCGCAGCGAGCGCGCCATGCTGCAGGCGATGTCGCGCGAGCACACCGCCTCCCTGGCCCTCCAGGAGGCCGAGGGCGTCAAGCACGAGCTGGTCTCGACGGTGAGCCACGAGCTGCGGACCCCGATCACCAGCATCACCGGCTACACCGAGCTGCTCGAGGAGGGGGTGTTCGGCGAGCTCAACGACAAGCAGGCCAACGCCCTGCGCCGGGTCATCCGCAACACCGAGCGGCTGGAGAGCCTCGTCGAGGACCTGCTGGTCCTGGAGCGGGCGGAGTCCGGACTGCTCCAGCTCGACCTCACCCACATCGACCTGCGCCAGGTGGTCCACGACGTCGAGGACATGCTGGCCGAGATGGTCCGCGGGCGCGACCTCGAGCTGCGCCTCGAGCTGGGCCACGGCGCGATCCACATCAAGGGCGACCACTCCGCGCTGGAGCGGGTGGTGCTCAACCTGGTCAGCAACGCGGTCAAGTTCACCCCCGCCGGCGGACGGATCACCGTCGAGGCCTACGCGCGCGACGGCAGCGCCGGACTGCTGGTCTCCGACACCGGGGTGGGCATCTCCGCGGAGGACCAGGAGCGGCTCTTCGAGAGGTTCTTCCGCACCCACGAGTCCTACAAGAAGGCCGTCCCGGGCACCGGCCTGGGTCTCTCGATCGTGCAGGCGATCGTCGCCGGCCACGACGGCAAGGTCACCGTGATGTCGGCGCCGGGCCGCGGCACCACCTTCGCGGTCTCCATCCCGCTGGACCTGCAGTTCAGCCGCTTCGGCATCTCGGCCTGAGCCGCACCCCGGCCTGGGTGGCACCCGGCCCGGCGCTCAGCCGCGGCCGCACGCCTCCTGGGCGAAGTCGAGCGCGGCCGCCGCGCCACGGTCCGACATCCGTACGACGACCTCGCCCGGCTCGCCGTCCAGCCGCAGCCGGACGCGGAAGGCGGTGGCCCCACCGGACTCCGCGAACGCGTGCCCGTCACAGCGCGCCGGCATCACCGGCAGGGCCAGCTCCACGGGCTCGCCGTCGCTCATCACGGTGACCGCCGTCCGCCAGAAGGGCTGCCCGACCGGGGTGAGCACCGGGGTGCCGGCCACGGTGCGGAGCACGACCCGCCGGCCCGGGCGCCCCGACGGGGTGACCCGCAGCGTCAGCGTGCCGACCCCGTCGGCGGCCCCGTCGGACGCAGTGGTCACCGTGTCGGCGAAGGAGAGGGCGAGGGCCTGGTCGAGCTCCAGCTCGAAGCAGCGGGTGGCCACGTGCCTGGCCACCACGTCGGCCTCGTCCTCGACCGGCACCCGCACCCGCCTGCCGCCGAACCGGACCTCGACGGCGGGGGACGGCCGGGTGGAACCCCGACCGCCGGCGCACCGCGGCCGAGCAGGCAGGGCGAGCAGGAACCCGCGCTCGGTGCCGGCGGGGATGCTGCGCAGCCGCTGACCCGGCAGGGGCCGGGGATAGCGCTGGTCGAGGTAGGAGACCCGGGTCGGGAGCACCGGCCGGCCGAGCCCGTTGCCGATCCACACCTGGAACTGGCCGGCCGCGACGTCGCGCGACGACTGCCGCAGGTCGGCGACGAGCCGGCCCGCGGGGGGATCGTCGTCGACCGCCGGCATCGGCGGGAGGGTGCGGATCGACGGGCTGGCCGACTGGCCCGCTGACTGGTCGCTCTGAGGTGCCGGGGACCGCTCGGGATCCCCGCGGCAGGCGGACGCCCCCGCCAGCAGCAGCAGGCAGGTGGTCAGCGCGAGGGCGGTACGCCGCGGGAGCGGCACCGACCGTGCGCTGCGGCTCAGCCGGGGTCCAGGCCCCATCGGCGCATCAGGGGCAGGCTGACGAGGAGCTCGAAGAGGAGCATCACCGCGAGGCCGCCGGCCACGGCGAGCGCCACGTCGCCGGCCGAGACCCCGGACGAGGCGACGGCGAAGGCGCCGGCCACCAGCCAGACGGGCCACGCCTGGAGCAGGATCGCCACGACGACGAAGGCGGGCACGACGGTGAGAGCCAGGAGCAGGCCGGTGACGTCCCAGCCGCCCTCCTCGTCCTGCTGGCCCCCCGGCGCCTGGTCGGACGCCTGGTCGGTCGCAGTTCCGGCCGGGGCGGGCTCCGCGGGGACCCTGGAGCGGAACACCATCCACCCCGTGGCGCTGACGGTCCCGGCGAGCAGACCCCACAGCAGGGCCTCGAGCAGAGGCATCCGCGCCACGAAGTGGCCGGCGGAGGCGATGGCACCGATCAGCGTCACCGCGCCGGTCGCGCTCTCGAGGAGCGCCATCCGGCGCAGCGCCGCCGCATCCGGTTGCTGCTGGTGCTGTGTGCTCATCACTGGCCCCCGATCCTCTTCTCCGGCCAGTGTGCCGCAGGCGAGGCCTGGCGCGCACCGGTCGTCCACGGGCTCAGCGGAGCGCGCGACCCGGAAGCGGTCGGGAGTGCTCAGCAGGAGCGGTCAGCCGGTCCGTCCCACGCGCACCGCGGTGGGCCGCGCCGAGGCGGAGAGCGCTGCGAGCAGCACCACCCCGAGCTCCTGGGGGTGGGTCAGCTGGGGCCAGTGGCTGGTCGGCAGGTCGACCCAGGTGACGTCGCGCAGCAGCGCGAGGTCGTCGGAGCCCGGCCGGGCGCGCATCAGGTCGTGCCGCAGCGCCGAGGTGGGCCTGGTGGTCGCCACGATCGTCACGGGCACGTCGAGCCGACGGGGGTCCCCCAGCCGCTGGGGCTCGGTGAGCACCCCCTCGGGTGACGGGACGGCCCGGGCGCGGATCGCAGTCCGGGTCTCGTCGTCGAGGCCGCTGGCCATCCCCTCCTCGAGCTCCCACCACTCCGGCATCGGGACCTCGCCCCGGACGGCGGGCAGGGCCGGACCGGTCTGCCCGTCGCTGCGCGGTGTGCCGGAGACGTAGACGACCCGGGAGACCAGGTCGGGGCGCGCGTCGGCGGTCGCGTGGGCCACCGCGCCGCCCTCGGCGTGGGCGACCAGGGCGATGCCCTCTCCCCTGAGTCCGCCGCCCAGGCCGCTGCCCGGACCGCTGCCCAGGCTGCAGCCCGGACGGCCGCGCTGGCTGCCCCGCTGGGAGGCCAGGGCGTCGACCCGCTCGACCAGGTCGTCGACGTGGTGGCGCAGCGTGATCTGGGAGCGATCGAGCCGGCGCGAGCCCATGCCCGGCGGGGTCACCGGGTGAGGGCGGTGGCCGGCGGCCGCGAGGACCGGAGCGACCTGGTCCCAGGAGGACCCGTCCATCCACAGGCCGGGAACCAGGATGACGTGCATGGCCCGCAATCTAGGCGCGGAGCGCCCTCTCCGAGGCGGGAACGGCGACCCCGTGGCCGTTCGGTCACCCGCGGGTGGTCACCGCGGGCCAGGAAGGTCCCGCGCGGCACCACCGGCGGCGACCCGGCGCGGCCCTCAGCTGTCGTGGATGGGCTGCTTGGGCAGCTTGCGGACCCGGGCGCGGCGGCGCTTGCGCTCGGGGATCATCGAGCGCATCTCCTCGAGCTTGCCGAAGCAGAGCAGCCGATCACCGTCCTCGAGCAGCGTCTTGTTGCGCGGGTTGGGGATCACCGTGGTGCCGCGGTGCAGGGTGAGCACGCTGATGTCGCGCTCGTCGAGGCCGGACTCGCCGAGCTTCTTGCCCACCAGGTCGGCCCCCGGGAGCACCACGATCTCGGCGACGCCGTACCCGGTGGAGACGGTGAGCCGCTGCCGCACGTCGATCTCGGGGAAGGCGACCTGGTTGTCGATGTAGTCGATGATCGCGCCGGCGACGTCGAGCTTGGTGGCGGTCTCGATGCCCTCCAGGCCGGGCGAGGAGTTGACCTCCATCACCAGCGGCCCGTCGTCGCCCTCGAGCATGTCGACCCCGGCCACCCGCAGGCCCATGATCTGCGCGGACCGCACCGCCACTCGCTCGTACTCCGGGGGCAGGTCGATCCCCTCCACCGACCCGCCGCGGTGGACGTTGGAGCGGAACTCGTCGCCCTGCGCGCTGCGCCGCATCGCCGCGACCACCCGGTCGCCGACGACGAGGGCGCGGATGTCGCGGCCTCGGGACTCCTTGACGTAGCGCTGGATCAGCACGTTCTGGCGGGTGCTCTGCAGCGTCTCGATGATCGCCTCGGCGACCTTGAGCTCGGGCGCCAGGATGACCCCGATGCCCTGGGTGCCCTCGAGCAGCTTGATCACCACCGGAGCCCCGCCGACCTGCTCGATCGCGGGGATCACGTCGGCGCGGTTGCGCACGAACATCGTGGCGGGCATCTCGATGCCGTGGCGGGAGAGGATCTGGGTGGCGCGGAGCTTGTCGCGGGAGTTCGAGATGCCGTACGACGGGTTGGGGGTGTAGACGTCCATCTGCTCGAACTGCCTCACCACGGCGGTCCCGTAGTAGGTGATCGAGTTGCCGATCCGGGGAAGGATGGCGTCGTAGTGCGAGAGCTGCTTGCCGCGGAACTGCAGGTCGGGCTCGTCGTGGGAGATGTCGATCGCGAAGCGCAGGGTGTCCAGCACCTTGACCGTGTGCCCCCGATCCAGCGCGGCGGTCCGCAGGCGCTGCGTACTGTAGGCGCGTGGCGCCCGGGACAGGATTGCCAGCTTCAACGAGATTCCCTCTGGAGAGCGTTGTGAGGAGCGGGGTGGGGTGACGAGCGCGAGTACCGCCGACAGCGGCCATTCAAACATCGTCGCCGGGTGGCGTGAGTGGGTGAGCCTCCCGGACGCCGGTGTGCCGTGGCTCAAGGCCAAGCTCGACACCGGCGCACGGACCTCCGCGTTGCACGCCTTCGACATCGAGGAGCTGCGCCGCGACGGCGCGCCCTGGGTTCGCTACTCGCTGCACCCGTGGCAGCGCTCGACCGACGACTTGGTCGTGGTGGAGAGCCCGGTGCACGACCGGCGCCTGGTCCGCAGCTCCTCGGGGCACTCCGAGGAACGCCTGGTGGTGCTGATGGATCTCTCCCTGGTCGGTCGCCTGGTGACCGCGGAGATGACGCTCAGCCGCCGCGACGAGATGGGCTTCCGGATGCTGATCGGCCGCGAGGCGCTGCGACAGGGCTTCCTCGTCGACCCGGCCCGCTCCTACCTCGGCGGCCGCCCCAAACGGAGCACCCGGCGCAAGAACAGAGGACGCACCGAGGAGGGGGCACGGTGACCCGCACCACCCGCGACTCGTTCGCCATCGGCTCGGTCCGGATCCGCCCCGGGTCGGCGCGCGAGCTCGAGCTGCCGGTGACCCGGCTGGTGACCGGCGCCGAGGTGAGCCTGCCGGTGCGGGTGCTCCACGGCCGCGAGGACGGTCCGACGGTCTGGATCAACGCCGCCATCCACGGCGACGAGCTGGTCGGCGTCGAGGTGGTGCGCCGGGTGCTCGCCGGCCTCTCCCCCAAGACCCTGCGCGGCACCCTGATCGCCGTGCCGGTGGTCAACGTGCTGGGCGCCATGACCGCCGACCGCTACCTGCCGGACCGCCGCGACCTCAACCGGTCGTTCCCCGGCTCGGCGCGCGGCTCGCTGGCCGCCCGGATCGCCCACCTGATGATGACCGAGGTGGTCGCCAAGTGCTCGGTCGGCATCGACCTGCACACCGGCTCCGACCGGCGGACCAACCTGCCGCAGGTCCGCGCCGACCTGGACGACCCCCGGACCCGCGAGCTCGCCGAGGCGTTCGGCGCCCCGGTGATGCTGCACGCCAAGCTCCGCGACGGCTCGCTGCGGCACGCCGGGGGCAAGGTGGGGGCGACCGTGCTGCTCTACGAGGCCGGCGAGGCGTGGCGCTTCGACGAGTGGGCGATCACCGCGGGCGTCGACGGCGTACGCCGGGTGCTGGCCTCGCTCGGCATGGTCGACGCCGACGAGCTCGGGGTGGCGCCGGCCGAGGCGCCGAGCGTGGAATGCCGCGAGAGCTACTGGGTCCGCGCGCGGCACACCGGCTTCCTCCACCTCGACGTGGCCCTGGGTCAGGAGGTCGAGGAGGGCGACCGCCTCGGCCACCTCTCCAACTCGTTCGGCCGGACCCTGCGGGTGGTGCGCGCCCGGCGGCGCGGGATCGTGATCGGGCGGACCGAGGCGCCGCTGGTCAACTCCGGCGACGCGGTGGTGCACGTCGCCACTCCGTCCTAGTCTGCGGCGATGGCGATCGCGCGCTACCCCACCACCGTCCTGGACTGTCCCGACCCTGCCGTGCTCGCGGGCTTCTACGCCGAGCTGCTCGGCTGGAAGGTCGAGGGCGACGACGACTGGAAGGACGTGAAGGCCGACAACGGCCAGTGCCTCTCCTTCCAGCGGGTCGCCGACTACCGCGCGCCCGAGTGGCCCGGCCAGCGGGCGCCGCAGCAGATGCACCTCGACGTCGTGGTCGACGACCTCGACGAGGCCGAGACGGCCGTCGTGGCCCTGGGCGCCCGGAAGCACGAGCACCAGCCGGGCGAGACGTTCCGGGTCTTCCTCGACCCGGCCGGTCACCCGTTCTGCCTCTGCCTCAGCTGAGGGACCGCCGTCGGCCGCGAGGTCAGTGCGGCGGCTCGGCGGGGCGGGCGGCGGCCGGCGCGGGCTGACCGACGTCGGCCCAGACCTCGGTCATCTCGCGGACGAGGCCGTCCTGCACGGTCACGAAGGTGGCCACCTCGAAGTGCTGGAGCGCTCCGCCGGGCTCGCCTGTGTCCTGGCCGATGTGCTGGCCGGTGACGTGGCCCGTGACGTGGCCCGTGACGTGGCAGCGCGCCACCGCACGGTCGCCGTCGCCGACCAGCTCCTCCAGGACCAGGCGGTCGAAGCCGGGGTACTCCGCGTTGACCCGTACCCACGCGTCGCG
The DNA here is from genome assembly GCF_058134365.1 of Nocardioides sp. Z22_16. Lineage (NCBI taxonomy): Bacteria > Bacillati > Actinomycetota > Actinomycetes > Propionibacteriales > Nocardioidaceae > Nocardioides > Nocardioides sp. Z22_16. The sequence continues at coordinate 459,259 of NZ_JBYTTI010000003.1, read as the reverse complement.
GTCGAACGTCTCCCCCGTGTGCACGTAGCGGCATGTGAAGTCAGGGTGCAGCAGCCCCGGGAGGTCGTCCCAGCGGCGGTCGTCGATCGCCCGGCAGAGGGCGGCCAGCAGGCTCGCGGCGTCCATGGGAGGCGAGTCTGACATCCCCGACCGCGTCAACGTTGGTTGACACACGCCAGGACGTCAACTACGGTTGACAGATGAGCAACCAGACGCTGACCAGCCAGGCCGCCGGGGACGACCCGGGCACCGGACTGCGGGCGATCCGCTCGCTGCGCGAGCTGGCCGACCGGTTGGAGACCCTCCAGGTGGCCCGAGCCCGCGAACTGGGGTGGTCGTGGCAGGAGGTCGCCGACGCGCTGGGCGTGACTCGGCAGGCAGTGCACAAAAAGCACGGAAGGAGAGGCTGATGTTCGAACGATTCACCAAGGACGCCCGCGCCACGGTCGTCGCCGCCCAGGAGGTCGCCCGACAGACGGGCTCACGGGCCATCGACACCCGGCACCTGCTCGTCGTCCTGCTGGAACGGGCCGGGCCGCCGTCCCGCGCGGTCGCCGACGTGGGCGCCGACGTGCGCGCGGTGGCTGCGGGAACCCGGGCCGACCTGCGGTCCGACGGCCTCGACGCGGACGCGCTCGCAGGCATCGGCATCGACCTGGAGGCCGTCCGCCGACAGACCGACGCGGTCTTCGGCGCCGGTGCCCTGGAGCGGGCCGGCCGCACCCCCGGCGGGCACATCCCCTTCGCCCGCGACGCCAAGAAGGCACTCGAGCTCGCACTCCGCGAGACCAGCCGGCTGAAGCAGCGGTCGATCCGCGCCGAGCACCTCCTGCTGGGGATCATGAGGGGTGAGTGCCCGGGGCGCACCGCGCTGGAGGAGGCGGGGATCGACCTGCAAGCACTGCGGGCGGCGTTGGAGGAGCAGTCGGAGGCGGCGTGACCGACCTTTCACGTCTTTCGAACGTATGTCCATATAGTGGCATATGCGGGCTGTTCTGAGCGTAAGTTGTCGGTGGTGCCTGGTTGACTCGTCACATCGGTCGGAGCCCGGTTCGGGGTGGCTCCGGTCGCTGGTGACGGGGGGTTCGGGATGTACGTCGACGACACAGCGGGGGCCGGGACGGGGACGCATCCGATCAGCCGTGCCTGCCTCGTGATCTCGGCCGCGTTGGACACCACCGTCGAGGTCGACCCGGTGTTCCTCTCCCCGGCCGCGCACCGGGAAGCGTTGTTGGAGCTGACCCGGTTGGGTGACCGGGTGGAGTCGCTGCGGATGCGGGTCATCCACGCCGCCGGCACCCCGGGTGGCATCGCCGAAGCCGACGGGGCACGGTCCCCGGCGGCGTGGTTGGCGGCCCGGACGAGGTCGGGGTTCGGACCCGCCCGGGCCGCGGAGAAGCTCGCCGACGCCCTGACCACCCGCTGGCAGCTCGTGTCCGTGGCGTTGGAGGACGGGCGGGTCACCCTGCCGCAGGCGCGGGTGATCGCCAAGGCGTTGGACGCGTTGGTCACCGACCCGATCCCCGGCGAAGAGATCCCCGCCGACGTGCTGGCCCGGGCCGAAGCCCACCTGGTCGAGGCCGCGGCCCTCTTCGACCCGGTCCACCTGGAACGGCTCGGTGCGAAGATCCTCGAGGTCGTGGCCCCCGAGACCGCCGACGAGCACGAGAAGAGGGCCCTGGACCGGGCCCAACACCGGGCGAACACCGCGACCCGGTTGGTGTTCCGCAAGCGGGGTGACGGCGCCACCGACATCGCAGCCCGGGTCCCCGACGCCATCGCCGCCCGGTTGCGCACCGTGTTGGACGCCTGGACCTCACCCAAGCAGGACGCCGGGAAGGAGACCGGGGCGGCGACCCCGTTCGGGGGGTTCGCCCAACGCGACCCCGCGACCGGGATCCGGCTCCCCCAGGAACGGTTGCACGGGCAGGCGTTCCTGGCGTTCTTGGAAGCCGCCGACCCGAACCGGATGCCGATCCACGGCGGTGGGGCGACCCGGGTGGTGGTCACCATCGACCTCGCCCAGCTCCGCGAAGACCTGGGGATCGGGACCATCATCAGCAACGGTGACCAGGCCACCCCGATCACCGCCTCAGAGGCACGCAGGCTGGCCTGTCAGGCGGGGATCATCCCCGCCGTCCTGGGCTCGGACGGGGTCCCGCTGGACCTGGGGAGGTCGACCCGGTTCTTCACCCCACAGCAGCGGCTCGCGAAAACCCTGACCCACCGGGTCTGCGCGACCGAGGGGTGCACGGTCCCGTCGACGTGGTGCGAGGCCCATCACGGGCGGGACCCCTGGGGCTACGGCGGGACCAGTGACCTCGCCGACCTGACCTTCCTGTGCCCCTGGCACCACCACCGCGCCCACGACACCGCCTACACCACCCACAGGTTCCCGAACGGAGACGTCAGGTTCACCAGGCGCACGTAAACGGGCCCACGTGGGACAGGCCCCCGGAGGCCGCGCGCTACTACGCTCCCGTCATGGATCGAGTGATCGCTGCCTGGCGGCTCCGCAACCAGCGGCTCACCGCTCCCCAGGCCGCCTCGGCCGCGGACGTCGTCCGCCTGCTGACCTGCGTGCAGGCCGAGAACCCGGGCCAGTCCGCGTGGGCGGTGGCGACCCGGACGCAGCACCCGGACCCCGACGACCTGGCCGGCCTGCTGACGTCCGGGGAGGTGCTGCGCACCCACGTGCTCCGCTCCACCTGGCACTACGCCGGCCGCGACGACCTCGACTGGCTGCTGGCCCTGACCGGACCGCGACTCCAGCAGCTCACCGACCGCCAGCTCCGCGGGGACGTCCACCTCGAGCGACCCGAGGTCGAGCGCCTGGGAGGGCTCGTCGTCGAGCTGCTGGCGGAGCAGCCGGACCGGGTCCGCTCCGAGGTCGCCGCCGCCCTGCGCGAGAGCGCCCCAGAGCTCCGCGACCGGATCGACGGCCGAGCCGTGATGCTGCTGATGGCGCACCTCGAGATGGGGCGGCTGGTCTGCAGCGGCCGGCCCCGCGACGGGGAGCACACCTATGCCACCTGGGAGAGCAGGGTGCCGTCGACGGTGGAGCTCGACGAGGCCGGCCGCGAGGAGGCGCTCGCCCGGATCGCGCTGCGCTACCTCACCGGCCACGGCCCGGCCACCACGAAGGACCTCGCCTACTGGGCCACGCTGACCCCCACCGAGGCCCGGCGCGGCGTCGAGTCGCTCGGCGACCGGCTCCGGGCGTTCGAGCACGACGGCCGCACCTACTGGCACCTGGACGGCGACGAGCCGCCCGCCGCGGACCACCCGGTGGAGCCGGCCGGTCACCTGCTCCAGCTGCTGGACGAGACCTACCGCGGCTACCAGGACTCCCGCTGGGTGCTCGACGCCGACGGCGTCGTCCCCCGGGGCCGGGAGACCGCGGTCGGGGTCGCCCTCGTCGACGCGCAGCTGGTGGCGCGGATGAAACGGACGGTCGCTCGCGGGTCGGTGCGGTTCGACCTGACCCCCTACCGCCCGCTCACCGACCAGCAGCGCGGGGCTATCGACGGGGCAGCGGAGCGGTACGGCGGCTTCCTCGGCCTGGAGCCGCAGGTCGTGGTCGAGGCCTGACCGCTCAGGAGTGCGACGCCGCCTCGGGGGCGTGGGGCATCTCGAACCCGGCCTCGTCGACGTAGCACCAGAACCACGACTCGGCAGGCTCGAAGGAACGCATCACCGGGTGCGCGGTCTCCTCGAAGTGCGCCGTGGCGTGCTTGCCCGGGGAGGAGTCGCAGCACCCGACGTGCCCGCACTCCTGGCACATCCGCAGCTTCACCCAGCCGGTGCCGTCGCGCAGGCACTCCACGCACCCGTCGCCGGAGGGGGCGGCCTCGAAGGTGAGGTCCTGGGCATGTGCGCACGGCTCGGCCATCCCCCGAGTGTGCGCGTCCTCGGCTCGCCTGCCAAGGGGTTCTGCCGGCGTGGGGAGAGCACGCCGCCCGGGGGCAGGCGACCGGCGGGGACGTCAGGCGTGCGGGCGCCAGTCCGGCGGCGGGTCCTCGCCGACCCGGCCGTCGACGGCCTCACGGAGCAGGTCGGCATGGCCGGTGTGCCGGCCGTACTCCTCGACGAGGTCGAAGAGCAGCCGACGGAGGCTGACCGGCTCCTCGTGCGGACCGGTGAGCGCGGTCGGGTGGTCGAGGCCGCCGTCCGCCAGGGCGGCCGCGACCTGGTCCCGGGCGCGGGCGACGGCGCCGTCATAGAGGGCGTAGAGCGACGCGGGGGTGTCGAAGGCGGCGGAGGTCATCTCCCAGTCGGGGTCGGCCCCCCAGTCGGCGCGCGACCACGGCTCGCCCGGCGAGGCGCCGCGCAGCTTGGCGGCGAAGGTGTGGTCCTCGACCAGGGCCAGGTGCTTGAGCAGGCCCCCCAGGGTCAGCGACGAGGAGGCGATCGCAGTCGAGAGGCCCTTCGCGTCGAGCCCGTCCGCCTTCCAGCGGAAGGTGGCCCGCAGCCGTTCCAGGGCACCCAGCAGGTGCTCGGTCTCGGTCCCGGCGAACGGCGGCTCCCACGGGGGCAGCTGGTCGGTCATCTGGCCAACGTAGTCCTACCCTGCGGGGGTGGACACCCTCGAGCTCTCCCAGCGGGACGCCCGCCGGATCGCCGTCCGCGCACAGCTGCTCGCGGCGCCCCGACCGACGGGCGTGCTCGAGGTCGTCCGCCACCTGACCTTCCTCCAGGCGGACCTGACCCGGGCAGTGGAGCGCAACGCCGACCTGGTGCTCTGGAGCCGGCTCGGCGACGACCACGACCCCGCGGAGCTCGGGCAGGCGCTCGCCTCCGGACAGCTCGTCGAGCTCGACGGGAGGCTGCGCCCGGCCGAGGACGTGGCACTCTTCCGCGCGGAGATGGCCGCGTGGCCCGGACCCGGACCGCTCAAGGAGTGGCAGGTGGAGACGGCAGGCTGGCTGGAGGCCAACGACGGCTGCCGCCGCGACATCCTGGAGAAGCTGCGCGACGAGGGACCGCTGCCGGCCGGCGCCCTCCCCGACACCACGGTGGTGCCGTGGCAGTCGAGCGGCTGGAACCACGACCGCAACGTCCGGATGCTCCTCAACCAGCTGGTGCGCCGTGGCGAGGTCGCCGTCGCCGGCCGGGAGGGCCGCGAGCCGCTCTGGGACCTCGCGGAGCGCGTCTATCCCGAGGTGCCCGCCGTCCCGCTGGAGGAGGCGCTCGCCGAGCGCGAGCGGCGCCGGCTCCGCGCCCTCGGCATCGCCCGCGCCAAGAGCCGGGCGGTGCCCGGCGAGCCCGACCACGTGGGTACCGCCGGCCGGGTGGTCACCGTGGCCGGGGTCCGCGGCACCTGGCGGGTGGACCCGGTCTACCTGGAGGCCGACCCCGAGGCTCCGAACTCAGGGAACCAGCGCTTCGAGGGCCGCACCGTCCTGCTCTCCCCGCTGGACCGGCTCGTCTTCGACCGGACCAGGATGGCCGAGCTCTTCGACTTCGACTACCAGCTGGAGATGTACAAGCCCGCGGCGAAGCGGCGGTGGGGCTACTGGGCGATGCCGGTCCTGCACGGCGACCGGTTGGTCGGCAAGGTCGACGCGACCGCCGACCGGGACGCCGGCGTGCTGCGGGTCGACGCGGTGCACGAGGACGCGCCGTTCAGCCGGACGCTGCGGACGGCGGTCGACCGGGAGCTGCGGGCGCTGGCGCGCTGGCTCGGCCTCTCAGTCAGAGACCGAGGACGCCGGGGTTGAGGATGCCGTGCGGGTCGAGGGCGTCCTTGGCACCGCGCAGCGCCGCGGCGAAGGGGTCGGGCCGCTGGCGGGAGTACCAGGGCTCGTGGTCCCTGCCGACGGCGTGGTGGTGGGTGATGGTCCCGCCGTGGGTGGCGATCGCCTCGGAGACCCCGGCCTTGATCTCGTCCCACATCGGGAGCAGCGAGCCCCACCGGCCCGAGGCGTAGACGCCGTAGTACGGCGCGGGGCCGTCGGGGTAGACGTGGGTGAAGCGGCAGGTCACCACGCCGGGTGCGCCGAGGTCGCGCATCACGTCGTACGCCGCGCTGGTGATCGCCGCGTGCAGGACGGGGAACCGGTCCCAGGTGCAGGCGGTCTCGAAGGTCTCCGCGATCAGGCTGCGGCGGGTGACGGCGTCGCGCTGGTAGGGCATCCGCAGGAACGAGGAGCGCCACGCGTCCGCCGCCCCGTCGGCTGCACCCTCGGCTGCCCCGTCGCCGTTGCCGTCGCCGTCGCTGCGCGTCGGCTCACCCTTGCCGCGCACCGGGCCGGGCCTGCCGCCGTGGTCGCGGGCCAGCTCCAGCGCGCGATCGAGCAACGGCCCCACCGGGTGGTCGGCCGACTCGAAGGCCAGCACCAGCAGCCCGCCACGGGTCGAGGAGCCGGCGTTGAGCGTCGCCTCCATCGGGTCGAGCAGCCGGCAGTTCGACGGGTGCAGCCCGCTCTGCGCGACCGCGCGGGTGGCGGCCACCGCGTCGTCGAAGCGGTCGAAGTCGACCGTGCAGGTCTGCTGCCAGCGCGGCCGGTCCTGGAGCCGCATCCAGGCTTCGGTGATGATCCCGAGCGTGCCCTCGGAGCCGAGGAACATCCGATCCGGCGAGGGTCCGGCTCCCGAGCCAGGCAGCCGCCGCGACTCCCCGATCCCGGCGGGGCTGACCACCCGCAGGCTCTCGGTGAGGTCGTCGATGTGGGTGAGCACGGTGGCGTAGTGACCGCCGGCCCGGGTGGCGAGCCAGCCTCCGAGCGTGGAGAACTCGAAGGACTGCGGGAAGTGGCGCAGCGTCAGCCCGTGCGGCCTCAGCTGGGCCTCCAGCGCCGGGCCGAGGACGCCGCCCTCGATCCGCGCCGCCCGACTCACCGGGTCGATCTCCAGCACCCGGGCGAGCGCGCCGAGGTCGAGGCTCACCGCTGGTCCGTCGAAGCGCGCCTCCACCCCGCCGACCACCGAGGTGCCGCCGCCGAACGGGACCACCGCCACGCCCGAGCCACCCGCCCAGTCGAGCACGTCCACGACGTCCTGCTCGTGCCGCGGGCGCAGCACCAGGTCGGGTGAGTGCGTCAGCTGCCCCTGGAGGTTGCGGACGACGTCGCGGTAGGCCTTGCCGTGGGTGTGCCCGGCGCGGTCGTGCGGGTCGGCGGAGGCGATCGGCGCGAGCGAGTCCGGGACGTCGACGCGCGGCGCCCGCAGGTCGAGGTCGGCGACGGCCGGAGGCTCGTGCGGGGTGAAGTCGTGGTCGGGCAGCAGCGCCGCCACCCGGGCGACCAGCTCGTCCGCCTCGGCTCCGACCACTGCGTCCTCGACGTTGCCCCAGCCCCACCACGATCGCGTCATGCGGGCGACCCTAGGGGTGATCGGGGTCCTCCGCCTCGGCTTTGGCACGCTCGGCCGCGAGCCGCTTGCGCGCGTCCTGGTCGCGGCGCCGCTTCACCTCGCGCTGGGCCAGGGCAGCGGCGAGCAGGACCGGCCAGACGTACTTCAGCAGGTCGAGGAGGCGGCGAAGCCACGCCGGCAGGCTCCAGTCCGGGAGGCTCCAGTCCGGCCACGGGATCGAGGGCCAGGGAATCGAGGGCCAGGGGATGGACCAGTTGGGCCACGGGATCGAGGGCCAGGGGATGTCGGGCCACGGGATGTTGGGCAGCGCGAACCGGCCCAGCAGCCAGATCAGCAGCAGCGGCACCACCACCCCGGCGACGGCCGCGGCGGTCCGCCGAGCGGCGTACTGCCGGGGGTGCTCGCGGATCCACCTCTCGCGCGCGGCGGCCTTCGACCCGGGCTCCGGGTCGAGGTCGAGCCCGCCGACCCCGGTGTGAGCGGCAGCGGCGGCGCCGAGCTCGGCGTCGCGTCCCCACCACGTCACGCGCCGCGCCGGACCGAACATCATCGGCAGCCGGACCCCGATCGCGCCGCGGTCGCCGCCGTCGAGCACCACCCGCTCGTCGGAGGTCTTCTTCGTCGCGACCTCCGCGTCGTCCACGGTCCAGGTGAGCCGGCGACCCAGGCCGGAGTCGACGATCTCCACGCGGTGGGCAGTGCCGTCGTGGTGGAGGAACCAGCGTTCCGGGGTCGAGGGCATCACGGGGCCCGGCGCGTGTCGACGATCAGTTCCGCGTGGGACGCGCCGAGCTCGACGGTGTCCTCGAGGGGTCGCCCGCTGTCACCCTGTGTGCTCATCTTGGTGATACTAGAGTCATCACTCCACGAATGTCATCCCGACCGGGAGGTTCCATGGCACGCACCGTCGACCCCGCGCGCCACGAGGCACGCCGCCTGCAGATCATCGACGCCGCGCTCACCTGCTTCGCCCGGGACGGCTACGACCGGGCGACCACCGCCGCGATCTGCCGGGAGGCGGGCATCGGGTCGGGCACCTTCTTCCACTACTTCCCCACCAAGCTCGAGGTGCTGCTCGCCATGCTCGACCTCGGGACCCGCGAGGAGCAGGAGTGGTTCGCCGCCCAGGCCGGCCGGGACGACGCCCGGGCCGTCCTCGACGACTACGTGGCCCACACCGCCGAGGAGATGGCCGACACCCGGGTGGCCGGGCTGGTCCGTGCCGTCGGCGCCGTGATGACCGAGCCGGAGGTCGCCGCCGCCCTCGCGCGCGACACCGCGGCGATCCGCGACGGGCTGCTGCCCTGGGTGCGGGCGGCGATGACCGCCGGCGACGTGCGCGGCGACCTGCCGCCCGAGCGACTGGTCGTCTGGCTCCAGGCGCTGCTCGACGGCTACCTCGGGGTGGTGGTCACCGAACCAGGTTTCGACGGCGGCGCCGAGAGCGCCACGCTGCGCGACGCCGTCCGCCGACTCCTCGCGCCCTGACCCGCGGCTCCGGAGCCGCGCTGCCGGGCCACGCTGCCGGCCACCTGGGAGGGGCTCTCACTCCCGGACCGGCGCGACGGGCTGTCTCAGGATCGTCCGCAGCCTCACCGGGTCGGTGCGCCGCGGGTCGCTGAGGTAGACCTCGTGGTGCCGGCCCGTCATCCGCAACCCGGCCTCGGGGATGACGCGGTCGTGGAGCTCGGCGAGCACGCCCGCTTCGTCGTCGTACGACCCGACGTGCAGGGTCTGCACGCAGCGGCCCTCCTCCAGCGTCTCGAGCCGTACGTCGTCGAGGCGAGCGGGCGCGCGCTTGGCCCGGACCTGCTCCACCGCAGCGTCGACCATCTCGGCCGGCACCCCGTCGGGGACCAGCAGCAGCATCGTCCAGTCCCACCGCGCCTTGTCCCGCGCGGAGGTGAAGACCTCCATGTCGTCCGCCCACCACAGGCCCTCCAACGGCGGCACCACGTAGTCGCGGGCCAGCTCACGCTTGCTGGCGAACTTCACCGCGTACGCGACCGGGTAGAGCGCCGCGAGCGCGTCGGCGTACGCCGGGGAGGTGTTCGGGTCGCCGTGACCGTCCACCGCCAGGTAGCGCAGCGGCGGCACGTCGAGGACCCGGAACTCGCCCCGCCGCGCCCGGTAGGAGTCCAGCGTCTTCTTCAGGTCGACCTTCACCCTCCGAGCATGGCCGGGTTCAGGGCCTGAGCACCACCTTGGTGCAGCTCTGCTCCTTGTGCTTGAAGAGGTCGAAGCCGTGTGCGGCGTCGGCCAGCGGCAGGTGGTGGCTGATGATGAACCGCGGGTCGAACTCCCCGGCCCGGATCCGCCGGTAGAGGTCGGGCAGGTAGCGGTGCACGTGCGCCTGACCGGTCCGCACCGTCACCGACCGGTTCATCAACGAGCCGATCGGGAACTTGTCGACCAGCCCGCCGTAGACGCCGACGATCGAGACCGTGCCGCCGTTCGCCACCGAGAGGATCGCCTCGCGCAGCGCGTGCGGCCGCTCGGTGGAGAGCTTGGCGACCTGCTTGGCCTTGTCGTAGGCGTGGATCGCGGTGACGTCGGTGTGGGCCTCCATGCCGACCGCGTCGATCACCCGGTCGGGGCCGCGCCCGGCGGTGAGCTCGCGCAGCTCCTTCAGGACGGAGGTCTCCTCGTAGTTGAGCGGGTGCGCGCCGGTGTGCTCGGCAGCCATCTCGAGCCGCTCGGGGATCCGGTCGATCACGATCACCTTGGCCGCGCCCATGATCTCGGCGGCCAGGCAGGCGAACTGGCCCACCGGCCCGGCACCCCAGACCGCGACGACGTCGCCCCTCTGGATGTCGCACATGTCGGCCGCCATCCAGCCGGTCGGCAGCACGTCGGTGAGGAAGAGCACCTGGTCGTCCGTCAGGTCGTCGTCGACCTTGAAGGGCCCGACGTCGGCGAAGGGGACGCGGACGTACTCCGCCTGCCCGCCGGGGTAGCCGCCGAGCATGTGGGAGTAGCCGAAGATGCCGGACGGCGAGTGGCCCATCACCTTCTCCGCCTCCCCCGCGTTGGGGTTGGAGTTCTCGCAGAGCGAGGTCAGCCCGCGCTGGCACGGCGTGCACGCGCCGCAGGCGATGGGGAACGGGACGACGACCCGGTCGCCGACCTTGAGGTCCGGTCGGCGCTCGGTCGAGCCCGGCCCGAGCTCGACGACCTCGCCCATGAACTCGTGGCCGAAGATGTCGCCGGGCATGAACGTCGGGATGTAGCCGTCGTAGAGGTGCAGGTCGGAGCCGCAGATCGCGGTCGACGTGACCTTGATGATCGCGTCGCGCGGGTTGAGCAGCGCGGGGTCCGGGACCTCCTTGACCTTGACCTTGCTGGGGCCCTGCCAGACGACCGCCTTCATCGGATGCTCCCCTCGGTGCTGGTGCTCTCGCTGGGCTGCGCGGGCCCCTGGAGGAACTGCCGCTTCGCCTCGGTGCCCTGGGGCAGGATCTCGGTACGCACCACGTCGCCGGTCTCCATCACCTGCTTGAAGCGGCGGAGGTCGTCGCGGACCTGCTGCTCCGGCTCCTCGCCGAAGAGCCGCGCGGCGGCCCGGCCCAGCAGTCCGCCGGGGACGTCGTAGTGCAGGACCACCCGGACCTCGGTGCCCCGGTCGCCGGGAGCCGGCGCGAAGAGGACGGTGCCGGAGTTGTCCACGGTCGCACCCTTCAGCGAGCGCCAGGCCAGTCGGCGTCCGGTCTCCTCGCTGGTGATCTCGGCGTCCCAGGAGACCTTCTTGCCGGCCGGACCCTTCGCCACCCAGTGGCTGGTGCCGTCCCCCTTCGGGGTCACCGACTCGAGGTGGAGCATGAACGACGGCAGGTTGGCCAGGTCCCGCCAGAAGGCGTAGACCTCGTCGGGGGGTCGGTTGACCGTGGTGGAGGCCTCCAGCTGCAGCGGGCCGGGGCGCCCGCTGCCGTGCTGGGAGCGAGCGCTGCGCACCGCGGCATAGAGGTCGAGCGCGGCGATCCCGGCGACCGCCGCGGTGGCCAGGTTGACGCGGGTCAGCCGCTCGCCCTTCCGCGAGCCCATCGCCCGGCCCAGCAGCGCCAGATCGAGGGTGTCGCCGACCACCCGGGTCCACACCGAGCGCTGCGGACCGACGAGGCAGGCAGCCGCGTGGACGAGCTCGCGGGCGCCGACGGCGCGGATCACCGCCGGGGCGGTCGCATCGTCGTCCACTCCGGCGAGCCGGGCCACCGCGTCGGGCTTCCAGATCATCGGGACGCCGAGGCCGAGGCTGGCGACACCGAGGCCGCGCACCAGGCGGCCGGTCCGGCGTTCGGGGTTCTGGGTCGACTTCATGCGAAGACGTACCCGCGTCAGGAGAGCCCATTCCCCCAGGTCTCCGGGTCCGCGGCCGGCCAGGTGCGGGGCCAGCCCATGCCTCGGCGACTCAGGCGGGGTCAGGGCCGGGGGTCAGGGCCGGGGGTCAGGGCCGGGGGTCAGGGCCGGGGGTCAGGGCCGGGGGTTGATCCGCTGCCAGGGACGCTCGTCGCGGCGCTCACCCATGCCGGCGGCGCAGCGGCGGCAGACGTCGGTGACCCGGTCGGCCTCCCCGCCGGAAGCGGGCTGCACGTCGGCCCACTCCACCTGCGAGAACCGGCGCAGGCCGGAGCGGTGGATCGAGAGTCCGCAGAGGGTCTGATTGGCGCCAGGGACCCACGCGTGGACCTCACCGGACGGGGTCCGGTAGCCGTCCGGGTCTACCCACGAGCCGGTCGCTGCGATGCCCGCGAGCTTCGGGGCCTTCATGTCCAGGACAGTGCCCGGACCCGGGGCCGGGCATGCGCCGGCTACGTGAGCCGGGCACGCGAGCCGGGCACGTGGGGCTCGCCCCGGACCCTGGCCCTCCCTCAGCGCAGGGCGCCGACCACGACCCGCGCCGCGTCGGCGACCAGCGCGTCGTCGTGCTCCGCGTCGGGCCCGCTGCGGTCGGAGAAGACGGCGACCACGATCGGCGGCCGGCCTGGCGGACGGACGAGCGCGAGGTCGTTGCGGGTCCCGTACGCCGCTGCCCCGGACTTGGCCGCGACCCGCCACCCGGCGGGCACGCCGGCGCGGACCAGGTTGTCGCCGGTGGCGTTGCCGCTCATCCAGCGCAGCAGGGTGCGGCGTTCGGCCGGCGCCAGGCCGCCGTCGACGGCGTAGGCGCGCAGCACCTCGGCGAACGCCCGCGGCGTCGTGGTGTCCCGGGGGTCGCCGGGCTCGGTCGCGTTGAGATCAGGCTCCGTCCGGGCCGCCACCGTGACCTCGTCACCGAGCGCCTCCAGCGCGCGGTCGAACCCGGCCGGCCCGCCCAGCTCGGCGAGGAGCAGGTTGGCGGCGGTGTTGTCGCTCTCCCGCACCGCGGCCTCCGCGAGGCGGGCGAGGGTCAGCCCGGTCGCCACGTGTCGCTCGGTCACCGGCGAGTGGGCGACGAGGTCGGACTCGTCGTAGCGGACCACCTCGTCCCACGCGCGGGGCGCGAGCCGGTCGAGCAGGGCCGCCGCCATCAGCGCCTTGGCGGTCGAGGCGTAGGCGAAGCGCTCGTCGGCCCGGTGCGCCACCGTCGCCCCGGTGCCGGTGTCGACCGCGAGGACGCCGAGCCGCGCGTCGTAGCGCTCCTCGAGTGCGGCGAAGTCGGCCGCGGTCGGTGCGTGCCCCCGGGCCACCGGTCCTGACGACCGGGAGGGGTCGCGGGTCTCCGGCTGCTGGACCCGGCTCGTGCCGTCCGGCGACTCATCCTCCCCGCACCCGGCCGCTCCGAGCGCCAGCAGCACCGCGGCCGCCACCGTCAGCAGACGCATCGGCCGGCTCCGCCGGCGCGTGGCTGGGCGGGGCTGCGTGCGCGGGGATGGGCTGTGCGGTGCACGGCGGTGCGGGGCGCGGTGCATGACTCCTCCTCGCGATCAGTGCGGCCTCGGTGAGGTCCCGAATCTGCCACGCGTGGGGTGCGGTGCCTAAAGTTGCGGGTGGAGCCGGCCGGCTCCACCGGACGAGGGAGCCGTACCCGGAACGCGACAAGACGGCCAGGGTGGAGTCCGTCATGGCGTGGATCGTGCTCGTCCTCTCCGGCATCCTCGAGGCGGTGTGGGCGGTGGCCCTGAGCAAGTCCGAGGGCTTCTCCCGGCTCGGGCCGTCGCTGGTCTTCCTGGTCGGGATCGTGCTGAGCATGGCCGGCCTGGCCTACGCGCTGCGCACCCTCCCGGTGGGCACGGCGTACGCCGCCTGGGTCGGCATCGGCGCCTCCCTCACCGTCGCCTACGGGATGGCCACCGGGGCGGAGTCCTTCAGCGTGGCGAAGGTGCTGCTGCTCCTGGGGCTGGTCGGGTGCATCGTCGGGCTCAAGCTGGTGCACTGACTCAGGACCTTTCGCCCGTGACCAGCACGCGCGCCACACGCGGAGGGACCACGGTGCCTCGCAGGGCCGGCGTGGGCGGTGCGGTGATCGCGCCGACGGTCAACAGCTACAAGCGACTGGTCCGCCAGGGGTCGACGTCCGGCTCCGCCTGGTGACGGACTGGTCGATGGGGGCGATGCAGGCCTACGAGTGGGCCACCACCTACCCGCGAGTTCTTCCTCGACGCGGGTGAGGCGGCGGGCGAGGGGCGCGCAAGGGGGCAGACCGGGGCTTCCGCGCCCTGGGCTACGCCTCGGTCGGCGACGTGCTGGCCTCGATCACGGCACGGACGATCGTGATGCCATCGGCGACCGACCTGTACTTCACTCCCGCCGACTCCGCCGTCGAGGCGGCGCTGGTCCCCGGCGCGGAGCTGCGTCTCCTGGACTCCGAGCTCGGCCACGTCGCCGGACGGCCCGGCGTCCGTGCCGCGGAGACCGCCGCCATCGCTGCTGCGGTCCGCGACCTGCTGGACCCCTAGCGGGACCTCACACCTAGCCTCCTCCCGAGCGGGCCTCTACCGTCGGCACATGACTCTTCGACTCGGCATGGTCAACTTCGACTCCCGCGACCCGGCGCCCCTCGCGCGCTGGTGGGCCGACCAGGTGGGCGGCGAGGTCGCCGACCCGTACGACGGCAGCTTCCTGATGGTCACCGGCGGCCCGGTCACGCTCGCCTTCCAGCAGGTCGGCGACCCGACGTCCGGCAAGAACAAGGTCCACCTCGACCTCATCGCCGAAGACCTCGACGGGGAGGTCGAGCGGCTGGTCGGCGCCGGAGCGACGCTCGTGGCGCGCCGCGGCGACGACTCCTTCCGCTGGGTCACGCTGGCCGACCCCGACGGCAACCAGTTCTGCGTGGCGGGCCAGGAAGAGTCGGAGCCTCCGGCCTCCTCCTGACCCACCCCTCAGGCAGGCCGTTGGCCGCAGGCCTCCCGGCGTGCTCCCATGGGTCTCCCGGTGCCATCGCCCGGGGAGCTGAACGACCACGGGGGTCCTGTGAAGCGAGTCCGGCCCGTCCTCGTCCTACGTCCCACGCTGGCTGCACTTGCTGCGCTGGCAGCCGTCGTACCCGGCGTCGTCCTCGCCGCTGCGTCAGCCTCGGCCTCGGGCACGGCCTCGGGCACGGGGTCCGGTTCAGCGCCCGAGCCCCCCGCGGCGTCCACCTGTGCCGGCAAGCCGGTGACGATCGTCGCCAGCAAGCGGGTCCAGCTGGGCACCGAGGGAGACGACGTGGTCGCGATGAAGCCCTTGGACTGGGACTACTTCGACGCCCTGGGCGGCGACGACACCATCTGCCTCGACCTCGGGTGGGTGGAGGCCGGGCGCGACATCATCCCTTCGTCGGGCTCCGTCGACGCCGGCGCGGGCGACGACGTGGTGATCAACCAGGCGGCGTCATTCGGCTTCATGACCGTCGGGCTCGGCAGCGGCGACGACCTTTTCACCGGCAGCAGCGCTCCGGAGATGACCGAGGAGGTCTACGCCGACACCGACCTCGTCGAATACGACGAGAAGCCGCCGGCGGTCGACCCGGTCGGCGGGCACCAGGACATGATCGACATGGGCAACGGGCGCGGCACGGACGAGTACGGCAACGAGGGCGGAGAGGTGCTGTGGTCGGCGGCACCGGCCGGCGCGACCAACCCTGACCGGATCACGTTCGGGACCGGGACGCCCGAGCTCCACTACGACGGGGCGATGGCGCCGGAGGGAAGCATCGACTTCGAGCCCGCGACCGAGGTGTCGCTGCACCTGCCCCGGCCGGGCGTCACCGATCCGCTGACGGCCGGGGAGGTCCTGATCGACAACGTGGCACGCCGCGCCTCGGTGGCCGGCACGCAGGTGCTGGCCTGGCAGGGTCAGGTCTCGCGCTTCGTGCTGGGCACCGAGGGCCGCCGGTGGCCGCTGCCGGTCTCCTTCCAGGGCTCCGACGCCGACGAGACCCTGACGTTCTACGGCGGGCAGTACGGCGACGTCCGGCTCGGCGCCGGGAACGACGCCCTGGAGGGCTCGGGACGGTTCGGGTTCAGCGAAGGGCTGCGGTTCCGCACGATGGACGGCGGCCCGGGCGTCGACACCAGCGGCTTCCTCACCCGGTGCTCGGTCCTGACCGTGCGCCTGGCGGGAGAGGCGAGCTGCGACGGCACCACCGCTCCCTTCACCGGCTTCGAGCGCGTGGGAGCCACGAGCCGCGCGGACGGCGGCCACGTGACGGTGGTCGGGACCGACGCCGATGAGTCGATCTCGGCGATCGCTGACCGGGTGACGGTGCGTGCGGGGGGCGGTGACGACGACGTGGACAGCGCGCGGGGCACCTCGGTCCGGGTGCACGCCGGGCCGGGCGACGACACGGTGCTGGGCTCGGGCTCCAAGGTCCGCGTCGACGGTGGTACCGGGGAGGACGGGGTCCGCGTCTACGGACTGGACCTGCTCGTCCGTCTCGGATCCGGGGCGGACATCGTCAGCCTCCACGCGCCGTCAGGACGGTGGCCGTGGAGTGCGCCGAGCGATCCCTCGGGCCGGGCCGTCGCGTTCGGTGGACCGGGCAACGACGACCTCCGGGGCACCACGCTGGCCCGGCGCGGCGACCGGCTCGTCGGTGGCCCCGGACGCGACCGGGCCGACGGTCGCGACAACAAGGTCGCCGGCATCGGGGACCACTGCGCCGCGGAGGTCACCACGCGCTGCGGCGCGCAGGATTCGTGACCCCGCCCCGGGTACCTGGCAGTCATGACTGCTGCGGCCGGGGGCCGGGGCCGGGGGCCGGGGGAAGATCAAGACGCGGAGCGACCACCGTGCCCCGCAGGGCCGACGTGTGCGGTGCGGCCGGGACCGCCCACCTAGGGGTCGGCCACCGCCCGCTCGACTCGGCGCACCGAGGGCAGCGCGGCCGCGACGAGGGACCCGCCGGCGATCACCGCGACGCAGACCCACAGCCAGGCAGTCACGCCCGTCGCCGCACTGACCGGACCCACGAGCGCCAGCCCGAGGGGGCGGGCCAGGAAGGAGCCGACCAGGTCGAAGGAGTAGACCCGGGCGAGCTTGTCGGGTGCGATGTTCTGCTGGATGGCCAGATCCCAGTTGACGGAGAAGATCTCCAGCCCGAATCCGTGGAGGAAGGCCCCGACGAGCAGCACCGTGAGGCTGTCCCCCAGCGCGATCGCGGCCGGGAAGCACGCGGTGAGGGTGAGCAGCAGCGTGCCCACGAGCAGGCCCCGGCGCGGACGCCAGCGGAGCGAGACCAGCCCGCCCGCCATGAAGCCGGCCATCAGCACGGCCAGCGCCCAGCCCCACGCGGCCGCGTCCCAGGTGTCGCGCACGACGATCGGCCCGAGCACGCCCTGCACCCCGCCGTAGAAGAGGTGGTAGAGCGTGGCCTGGAGGATGAGCATCCACAGCCACCCGTGCCGCAGCACCTCCCGGGCACCCTCGCCCAGGTCGCCCAGCAGAGAACGGGCCAGGGCTGGGTCGGCGAGCGTGGAGGGCAGGTCGAGGCGGTGGAAGAAGTACGCCGCCAGCGCGAACGCCACCGCGTCGACCGCGATCGCCCACCCGGAGCCGGCCACCGTGACCAGGATCCCGGCTCCGGCGAAGCCGACGATCATCGCCGTGTTCTGCAGCAGCCGTCGCAGGGCGATCGCCGAGGGCAGGACGTCTTCGGGGACGGTCTCCCGGGTGAGCGCCGAGGAGGAGGGGCCGCTCAGGGCGGCGAGCGCGCCGTTGGCCATGCCGACCGCCCCGATCAAGGTGATGCTCGCCCAGCCCCCGAGCAGGCTGGCGGCGATGAACGCCTGGGTGGCGGCGGCGCCGAGGGCCGAGCCCTGAAGCAGCACGGCACGCGGCACCCGGTCGCCCAGCACCCCGCCGAAGAGGGTGGTGAGCACGTTGGTCAGCGCGTAGGCCGCCTCGACGAGCCCGAGCTGCGTGGCGGAGCCCCCCAGGTCGAGGACGGCGAAGGCGAGGGCCACCGGTGTGATCGCGTTGCCGAGCGCGCTGGTCGTGGTGCCCGCCGTCAGCCTGCGGAAGTTCGCGTGCTGGAGAGGGGCGGGGGTACGCACCTCGGCAACCTAGTGACGCTCACCGACAGGGTCCAGTTGTACCTAGGTGCGCCGGGCGAACCGGACCCCGCCGTCGGGCATCCGTTCGGTGCTGTACGCCGGGTCGTGGGCGCGGTGGTGGTGCCAGGAGCAGAGGAAGAGCAGGTCGGCCAGGTCGGACCGGCCGCCGTGGCCCCAGGGATCGCGGGCGTGGTAGGCCTCGCACCAGGTGGAGGGGATCGTGCACCCCTCGGCTCCGCAGACCCGCTGGGTCAACGTCTTCGCATCCCGCTGGGCCGGGGTGAACAGCCGGGCCGCCCGGCCCATGTCCAGCGGCACCGAGTCGGTCCCGAGGACCACCGGCACGAGCTGGGCCTGGCACGCCAACCGCCGGGCCTGCCCCGCGCTGATCGTGGTGACGTCGTCGCCGTTGCTGAGGATCGCGGCCGTGCCAAGCCCGGTACGCAGCTCCGCCAACCCGATGGTGACCAGCACCCGGGTCGCCCCGCCTCCTTGGGAGGGCACCCGGGCCGGGTCGGCGGCCTCCAGGAACGCGCAGAACGCCAACCCGAGCAGCCGCTCCTGCGGCAGCCGGACCCCGGTGGCCGGGTCGCGGTGCGCGAACCCCCCGAACGGGGTCGCCGCGCCGGTTCCACCGGTCGTGGACCCGTCGTCCTGCTTCGGGGAGGTCCACGCCTCCAGGACCGTGCGCAACCTCGCGGCCACCTGGTCGGGGATCCGCGCCTTCACGTCCGTGGCTCCGTCGCCGCGACGATGCAGGGTCAGCCGGGTGGCGGCGTGCGCCCGGCGTTCGGCCCGCTCCAGCGCCTTGCGCTCGTGCTCCTCGTAGGTCTCGGGGGCGACGACCTGGAGGATCTTCTCCCCCAGCGTCTCGAGGGCCTTCGGGTCGAACGTGGCCGCCGCCTCCACCAGGTGGGCCTCGGCGCGGGCCAGCACCTCGGGCGGGACCTCCTCGCCCGGGACCGGGTCCGTGACCAGGGCGTCGAGGGCCTTCACGATCACCCTGGCCTGCTGCAGGTTGAGCTCGCCTGCCTCGAGCCCGACGCCGACCCGGTGCCAGCGGCAGGCCACCGCCTCACCGAGTCTCTCCGCGGCCCGTGCCGCCGCGAACCCGCACCGGGTGCGGCCGGCCAGCCAGCTCGCCCCGCTCCGCGCCCCGTCCTCCTCGGCCACCCCACCCGCGGCCCCGGCGGCGTGCAGGACCCGCATCCGCAACGACTCCATCCGGTCGCCCAGCCGGGAAAGCTCCACCAGCGCCTCGCGGTGAGCAGCCTCCGAGAGGAGCACCGGGTCGGCGTCCTTCGCCAGGTCGAGCGCCCCGCCGATCAGCGCGACCGCGCGGCTGATCGGGTGTGCGTCTCCCGCCTGCTCCCACATCGTCGGCCCCCCGTCCCGTGCCGCTCGGCAGAGCCCCGATGCCCTCCCGACGGAGCCAGTCAACCCGGTCCCACCGACACTTCTGCCGCCGATCACGCCACCATTCCGAGCAGTGGACACCTGTTCGAAAAAAGTCCCCCATCCCTTCGCGAGCACGGGTGGCGCCCGGCCCCACTAGAGTCTGGGGATGCCCTGCCGTCGGCGTCCGTCCCCCTCCCCGGAGGGCGCGTGACGGCGCCGCGACCCGAGGCCGAGGGACACACCGCCTGTCCCAAGCTGATGACCTACGGGCCGTGCGGCGGTGTCCGGGACGACGACGGCTGCGAGCTGGACGGGCGCCCGTGCCCGTTCGCCGGACCGGACGCCGAGCCGGTGCGCTGGCAGCACGAGACGCCGCGCACCGCACCCCGGAGCGCCCTCCTCGCGGCCGCCGGGGAGCGCCCGGTGGTGCTCGCCGACCTCACCGTCCCGGCCTACGACCCCGACGGGCTGGCCGCCGTCACCCGGACCCTCGCGGACTCCTGCGACGCGGTGCTCGTGGGCGAGCACCAGAACCGGCCCGACCTCCCGCCCACCCAGATGGCGACGCTGGTCGCCGAGGCCGGTGGCGTCCCCTGGGTCACGCTGGCCTGCCGCGACCGCAACAGGCTGGTCCTCGAGCAGGAGCTGGCCGGGCTCGCCGTCGCCGGCGTCGACGGGGTGCTCTGCGTGACCGGGGACATCCGAACCCCGGGCGTGCGGCCCGAGGTCACCCAGGTCTTCGACCTCGACGGGACCCGGCTGGCCGCGATGGCCGCCGAGGCCGGGCACGCGGTCGCCGTCCCGGAGGCACCCTCCGCACCCCCGCACCACCTCCGGCCCGCGCGGCTGGTGGAGAAGCAACGGGCCGGGGCCCACCTGGCGGTGCTCAACCACGTCGGCAGCGCCGCGCAGGTGGCGGCCTTCGTGGCGACCGCGCGGGCGCTGGGGCTGACGATCCCGGTGATCGCCTCGGTCGCGGCCTACACCGACGGGCGCTCGGCGCGGGTGCTCCAGCGCTTCCCCGGTCTCAGCCTCGATCCGGCCCAGGTGGCGCGGGTGCTGGGGTCGGGCGACGTACGGTCGGCGGGCATCGAGACGGCGGTCGCCGAGGCCCGGGCGCTGCTGGCGATCGAGGGCGTGGCGGGAGTCAACCTCTCCGGGCTCGGCTCCGGAGCCGGACCGCTGGCGGGAGCACAGGTCAAGGCCGAGATCGCGCGGCGGATCCGCCACGGCGCATGAGGAGACGAGCACAGAGGAGACGGAGCCGATGAGCGAGACAGGACCGACCGGTGAAGAGACACCGGAGTCGATGGCCGACGAGTTCGACACGGTCGCCTGGTGGACGGCGGCCGCGGTGGCCGAGCTCGGCGACGACCATGCCGTGCCCGCCGCGTGCCGGGGTAGCGGCAGCCCGGCCGGGCTCGACTGGCTGGCCACCGCGATGGGGCTGACGGACGGCGCCCGACTCCTCGACTCCGGCGCCGGGGTCGGCGGCCCGGCGGAGTACGCCGCCCGTTCGTACGGCGTCCACCCGACGCTGGCGGAACCGATGGAGGGGGCCTGCCGAGCCGCCCGGCGCCTCTTCGACCGGCCAGTCGTGGTCTCCGACGGGCTCGCACTCCCCTTCGCCGACGCGGCGTTCGACGCCGCCTGGTCGCTCGGCGTGCTCTGCACCGTCGAGGACAAGCGGGCCTACCTCGCCGAGCTGCAGCGCGTCGTGCGGCCGGGCGGACCGGTGGGGCTGCTGGTCTACACCCGGACCGTCGACTCGCTCCCCGACCAGCCGGAGGGCAACTTCTTCCCCAGCCGCGACGAGCTGCGCCACGACCTGAGGGCGACGGGGCTCCGGCTCGTCGAGGAGATCCCGCTGGCCGACCTGCCCGGCACCCCCGAGGAGTGGGACGAGGCCGCCGACCGCGTCGAGGAGGTCGTCGCCCGCGACCACCGGGGCGACGAACGCTGGCAGCGGGCCCGGGCCCAGCAGGAGACGATCGGCGCTCTGATCGGGGACGGGCTCGTCGCCGGGGTGCTGGTCAGCTGCCGAGCGCCGGACGACCCCCCGGCATGACGCAGGCAGAGACGACGCAGGCAGAGACGACGCGGCCGGCGCCGATCCCGTGCGGGACCGGCGCCGGCCGGGTGATGTGGTGTGATGCGGTGACCCGAGGTCAGCTCACGGCGTCGAGGGCGTCGACCATGCCCTCACCGAAGTAGCTGTTGTCGGCGTCGGTGCCGACGCACGGGGCGCCGGCGGTGGTGGTGCCGCACGGCTTGTCGTCGGCCTGCGCGCGCAGCCGCTCGATCATCTGCGCGGGCGTCAGCTCCGGGTGGGCCGACTTCATCAGCGCCAGCACGCCGGCGACGTGCGGGGAGGCCATCGACGTCCCGCTCTTGGAGCCCCAGCCGTTGTCGCGGACGATCGTCGACAGGATGGCCGAGCCGGGGGCGGCGACGTCGATGACGCCGAGCCCGCGGTTGGAGAAGCCGGAGAGGCGGCTGTCCGTCGTGCCGGCGGGGAACTGCTGGACCGAGGAGACCGTGACGACGCCGTCGAACTCGCCCGGCACCTTCTTGCAGGTGTCGTTGAGCGTGCGGGTGATCGGGGTGCTGTCGTTGGGTGCGCTGGTGTCGACGGTCTTGTTCGCCAGGTCGTAGGAGGAGTTGCCAGCGGCCGCGGCGTGCACGACGCCCCGGTCGGTCGACCAGGCGACGGCGCGGCGGACCGCCTCCATCGCGGCGTACTGGTCGGGCTGGTCGCCGCACCAGAACTGGAACGGGTCGACGTAGTAGCTGTTGTTGGTCACGTCCATCTTGCGCTGACCGGCCCACACGAAGCCGCAGACGGCGTACTCCGGGTAGATGTAGCCGGCGTCGTTGACCACCTTGACCGAGGCCATCCGGACGCCGGGCGCGACGCCGACGACGCCGACCCCGTTGCGGGCGGCGGCGATGGTGCCGGCGACGTGGGTGCCGTGGTCGCTGGTGGTCGGCGCCCAGCCCTCGGGCGACTGGTCGGGCCGGCCGGCGTCGGTGCAGTTGACCGACTCGGAGACGTCGAGGTTGGGGACCAGGTCGGGGTGGTCGGGGTCGATGCCGCTGTCGAGGACGCCGACCAGCACGTTGCGGTTGCCCTCGGTGATCTTGTGGGCCTGGTCGGCCTTGATCATCCGCAGCGCCCACTGCTCGTTCTCACGAGGGTCGGCGGAGGTGACGACGGTGGGCTCGGAGCCGATGTCGCCGTTGGCGGGCTTCTTGGCCTCACGCTTGTAGCCCGAGGCGCCGGGGCCCCACGAGACGCCGAGGCCCTCGGGGGTGCCCTCGGAGACCGGGACGGTGCGGGTGGCTCCGACGGACTCCAGCTTGTTGCCCGCGGCCCTGGCCACGTCGGCCCGGAAGGTCGAGACGTCGGCGTGCGCGACGATGACACCGATCTGCGGCCAGCTCTGGATGACGACGCCGCCGGCCTTCTCGACCGCGCGCTCGAGCTGCTTGGTGTGGCCGGGGTTGGCGTTCCGGGCGTTGAGGAGGTAGCTGGAGACCGCGCCGTCGGGCGTGGCGATGGGGACGGGCGTGGAGGCCTGCCCGGTGGTGGGTGCGGCGCCGGCGCTGGTGACCGAGACGAGCGCGGCAGCGGCGACGATGCCCGTGGTGGTGGCGGCGAGCGCAGCTCGCCGCCTCATGGACCTGGAGGTCATGGATGATCCTTCCGAGAAAGAGTTGGCGCCCAGCTCGGACGCCCGCCACATCTTCTCCCGGATTCCGGACGGCGACCAGGGGGATCTTCACCTTTTGACGGCTAGCCGCCCCAGACGAGAACGCCGCCCCCCAGTACGGAGGGCGGCGCTCAGGCGGCGTGCTGTGCGGTCTTGCTCAGCGGTGGTCGTCGTCGTAGAAGTCGCGGCTGCCGGACTTCGCCAAGCCGCGGCTGACCATGTAGCCGATGGTGAGGAGGGTGACGTAGAACCACGCCTCCTGGGGCCCGAAGTCGCTCGCGTCGACGAGCGCCGAGGCGATCAGGACGCCGACGACGGCCACCACGTAGGCGATGAGCTCGGTGGTCTTGACGGACGCCTTGGTCTCGGTGCTGATGCGACGGCTGTCGCGCGCGCCGGTGCGCTGGTGCTGGTTGACGTCGGCGGTGGCGGTGTGATTGGACACAGATGCTCCTGGGATTCGAATGATCGTCAGACACCTGTGGTCTCAAGTGCGAGGCCCCCGAGTGGGGCGCACCGCACAGTGCCCCCTGACGTCCTCCGCCAAACGCCCGAAATGCGGTATCTCGTCGACCGGCCGCGGCGGCCTCCCGCGGGATCGGGCCACGGTGTGGGGCGCTCCGGGTGCGCGGACCGCCGGAGCGTGCGAACCTTGCACGGCGTCCCGTCACCGTCCTCGGAGAGTCCCCGTGCCGTCCACACCGTCCCCACCGTCCCGCCCCACGCCGCCCGGCCCCACGCCCGGCCGCAGCCGCGAGGCGCTCATCCGCGGCGGGGTCGCGCTGGCCGTGGTGGTGGTCCTGCTGGTGGGACTGGTCGCGGTGGCGACCAACCTCCCCGCCTCCTGGTCCCCCACCTCCGAGACGACGGCCACCAACCCCGACCAGCTGCCGGGCCCCGGAGGAGCCGACTCCGACGACGCCGCGGAGCGGAAGGCCGAGCGCCAAGAACGCCGGGCGGAGAAGAAGGCCGCTCGCAAGGCGAAGGAGCAGGCCGAGCGGCAGGCCGAGAAGAAGGCGAAGAAGCAGGCGCGCAAGAAGGCGGAGCGCAAGGCGGAGCGGCAGGCGAAGAAGCAGGCGAGGGCCTCGGCCGCCGACAACCCGCTCGCCGGGCACCCGATGGGCGTCTACCAGGGGCCGGGTGACCAGGCGTGGGCGCCGTACGAGAGCTCCAGCGGGGTCAACCGGGAGCTGCTCGCCAAGATCGCGCTGCGGCCCAAGGCGAAGTGGTTCGGCGCCTGGATCCCCGACCGCGAGATCCGCGCCAACGTGGCGGCCTACGTCGCCAACAGCACCGGCGGCGACCCCGACGTGCTGGTGCAGATGTCGGTCTTCCGGATGGTGCCGTGGGAGCACGAGGCGTGCCGGCGGCTGCCCACCCCCGCGGAGCAGGCCAGCTACCGGTTCTGGATCGACGAGTTCGCCGCGGGCGTGGGCTCGGCCCACGCCGCGATCGTGCTCCAGCCCGACGGACCGTTCGCCCTCTGCGCCCCGGGCGGCTCCCGGCTGCCGTCGGAGCTGATCAAGTACGCCGCGACGAAGTTCGCCGCCCTGCCCCACACCAGCGTCTACATCGACGCAGGCGCCGCCGACTGGCCGAAGGACAACCCCGCGGAGGCCGCCGAGATCCTGGTCCGCGCCGGGGTCGACCGGGTGCGCGGGTTCGCGCTCAACTCCACCCACTACGTCGCCTTGCCCGACGACATCGCGTTCGGGACCAAGGTGGTCGCCGAGCTCGCCCGACGCGGGATCCCGGACCGGCACTTCGTGGTCAACACCTCCTCCAACGGCCGCGGGTTCGAGTTCAACCTGGGGCGCGGCTCCCACCCCGACAACGCCAACGTCTGCCGCACCCCGCAGGAGCGGGTCTGCGTCACCCTGGGCATCCCGCCCACCGTCGAGGTGGCCGACCCGCGGTGGGCCCTGAGCCCCGAGCTGGCGGCCGCGGCCGCGGAGCACGTGGACGCCTACCTGTGGTTCGGCCGCCCGTGGCTGCACATGCAGAACGACCCGTTCGACCTCGACCGCGCGCTGGCGATGGCCCGCACCACGCCTTGGTGACGCGAGACCGGTAGGACAACGCGGCGCCGGCAGGACGACGCGGCGCCCTGTCGGCGCGCTCGACGCCGCGAGCTCGTTGGGCGCACCTGCCAGGGTGGGTCCATGACGTCTCCCAGCCTGCCATTGCCCGTCGTCGTGGTCACCGGAGCCAACGGTCTGGTCGGCAGCCACGTCTGTGCGGCGTTGAGCGAGCGCGGCGCGACGGTGCGGGCCGTGGTCCGCCGCCCGGGCACGGCACCTCAGCTGCCAGGGGTCGAGGAGCGGGTCGGCGACTTCACCGATCCCGCCTTCGCCGCCGAGGTGGTCGCGGGCGCGGACTCGGTGGTCACCACCGTGCACCCGCTCGACGGGGACGCCGACGCCCAGCGCTCGGTCGGGTACGACGGCACCCTGGTGCTGGCGCGGGCTGCCACCGACGCCGGGGTGAGCCGGCTGGTGCACGTGTCGACGGCCGCCGTCTACGACCGGCGCCCCGGGGTGGGCGACGTGCACGAGGCCTCGGACCTGGCCACCGACGACGCCGGCGACTACGCGGTGATCAAGCGCGACCTCGACCTCGCGCTCGCCGACCTGGCGGGGACGACGAGGGTGCTGCTGCGTCCGCCGGCGATCCTCGGGGCGGGCGGCTCCTCGGTCTGGAACGCCCTGCGGCCCGCCGACATCGGCAAGGACGAGACGGAGCGGCACGCGATCCCGGAGCGGTCGTTCGCCTGGGTGCACGTCGACGACCTGGCGGCGCTGGCGGCCGACGTGGCCACCGGCGTGGTCGCCGACGCCGAGGACCCGGAGCACGGTCCGGTCGCCGGCGCCTGCACGCCGGTCAACGTGGCCTCCGGTCCAGCGACCTGGCAGGACTACCTCGGCACGGTCACCGAGGCACTCGGTGTCGAGCCGGTGTGGGAGGAGGGCCCGGCGTGGACCGGGCGGATCCTGGCCGACCGGGCCCGGCGGTGGGGCTGGCAGCCGCGCGTGGACCTGGACGCGGCGCTGGCCGAGCTGCGGGACGGCCTGCGCTGACCCGAAGGTCCCGGGAGGTGCGCGTCTGTGACGAGGACGACGTCTTATTGGTTTGTTCAACAGTCCATCTGGACTGTTAAATCCTCTGCGTGCCTCATGACGACGTGACCCCCCGGATGGCCGGCCCCCGCGAGTGGGCCGCCCTCGGCGTGCTCGTGCTGGTGGTGATGCTGCTGGCGATCGACGGCACGGTGCTCTACCTCGCGGTGCCGTCGCTGACCCAGGACCTCGACCCGACCTCGAGCCAGCTGCTGTGGATCGGCGACATCTACTCCTTCGTGCTGGCCGGGCTGCTGGTCACCATGGGCAACGTCGCCGACCGGATCGGACGCAAGAAGCTGCTGCTGATCGGCAGCACGGCGTTCGGCGCCGCCTCGGTGCTGGCCGCGTTCGCCCCCGACCCCGGGACCCTGATCGCGGCACGCGCCCTGCTCGGCGTCGCCGGCGCCACGCTGATGCCCTCCACGCTCTCGATCGTGCGCGCGATGTTCGCCGACGCGACGCAGCGCACCCGGGCGATCGCCATCTGGTCGGTGGGCGCCACCGCCGGCGCGGCGCTCGGGCCGCTGGTGGGCGGGGTGCTGCTCGAGCACTTCTGGTGGGGCTCGGTCTTCCTGATCAACGTGCCGATCATGATCCTCGCCCTGGTCGCCGGCTGGTTCCTGCTGCCGGAGTCGCGGGGCAGCTCCACCCAGCCGATCGACCTGGTCTCCTCCGCGCTCTCGATCCTGGCGATCGTGCCGGTCGTCTTCGCGGTCAAGCACTGGATCGCGGAGAGCTTCGACCTGCTGGTGGTCGGCGCCCTGGCCGTGGGCGTGGCGTCGGCGTGGACCTTCGTACGCCGTCAGTCGCGGCTCACGGTGCCGCTCGTGGACATCTCGCTCTTCCGCGTCCCCGCCTTCAGCGGCGCGGTCGCCGCCAACCTGCTCTCGATCTTCGCCTTCCTCGGCCTGCTCTTCTTCTTCTCCCAGTACCTCCAACTGGTCCGCGGCTTCGGCCCCTTCAAGGCGGGCCTCGCCGAGCTGCCGGCGACGATCGCGTCGATGCTGGTGGTGCTCCTGATCGGGGTGCTGATGGGCCGCCTCGGCGCGGGCCGGTCGATCGGGCTCGGCCTGGGCGTCGCCGCCGCCGGCCTGGCCGGGGTGGGCGCGACCGCGACCTGGGACTCCTACTGGGGGCTGGGCGCGGCGCTGGCGGTGGTCGGCCTCGGCATCGGGGTGGCGATGACGCTGTCGGTCGACGCGGTGGTCAGCGCGGTCCCGAAGGAGCGGGCCGGTGCCGCCTCGGCGATCTCCGAGACCGCCTACGAGCTGGGCGCGGCACTCGGCATCGCGCTGCTCGGCTCCCTGCAGATGGCGACCTACCGGGCCAGGCTCGACCTGCCGGCGTCCCTGGACCCCGCCACGGCCGCGTCGGTGCGGGACTCGCTGGCGGCCGCGGTCACCAGGGTCGAGGACCAGTCGGTGGTCGTCGCCGCCCAGGACGCCTTCGCCGCGGCGATGCAGACCACCTCGTGGGTGGCCGCCGCCGTCCTGCTGGTGGCGGCGGCGATCGCCTGGCGGGTGATCCCCTCGGTCTCCAGGTCGGAGGAGGTGGTGGTGGCCCATGACGCCGCCTGAGCGGGAGCTGCTGCGCGACCGGGAGCGCACCAGGCGGGCGATCCTCACGTCGGCGGAGCGGGCGATCGTGCAGAAGGGCGCGAAGGTCAGCCTCGCCGAGATCGCGGAGCAGGCGGGGGTGACCAAGAGCGGCCTGATGCACCACTTCCGCACCCGCGACGAACTGATCGCCAGCCTCGTGGAGCACACCATCGCGCGGATGTGGGACGAGGTGCGCGCCCACGTCGACCTCGCCGAGAACCGGCCCGGCAAGTTCACCCGCGGCTACGTCCGGGCCCTGACCGGCGGCAGCGAGGAGATCGCCCAGGTCGTCTTCAGCCCCAGCGGCCTGCTCGCCGCGCTGGGCGCGATGGGCTCCGCCGAGCTCACCGCCGCCTTCGAGGAGGCCGATGCCCGCGCCTGGGACGAGGCGTTCGACGCCGACGGGCTCCCCGCCGGGCGGGCGCTGGTGGTGCGGCACGCCGCCGAGGGGCTCGCCGCGGCCATCGGGACGGCGTACCTCACCGGCGAGCAACTGACGCAGGCCCGCGAGGAGCTGCTGGCGCTCACCGAGGTGGAGCCGGGCTGACCGTGCGCTCTGCTCGACCGGTCGTCTGGCGAGCGAGCGGCCCTCGGCCCTAGCATCGCGCGATGAGCCTGGAATGGGAGCAAGTGATCGTCGAGGCCGCCGACCCCCGGTCGCTGGGGCAGTGGTGGGCCGAGGCCCTCGGCTGGGTGGTCGTCCACGACACGGCCGACGAGTTCGAGATCCGTCCCGCCCCGGACCGGATGCCGGGGATCGACTTCGTGCCCGCCAGCGGGCCCAGGCGGGCCAAGAGCCGGCTCCACCTGGACTTCAGGCCGGACGACCAGCAGGCCGAGGTGGCGCGCCTGCTCGCCCTCGGCGCGCGTCGCGTCGACATCGGCCAGGGGGACGTGCGGTGGGTGGTGCTGGCCGACCCGGAGGGCAACGAGTTCTGCGTGCTCGGCGAGCGGCAGGAGTAGCCGCCCGGTTGCGATGATGAGCCGATGACAGTCCAACCCGGCTACGACGCGCTGGCTGCCGAATACGACGAGGCGTTCCCGGCGGGCTACGTCTCGGCGCTCGAGCGACAGGCGACTGCCCTCTTCGCCGAGGCCGTGCTGGCGAGCGGGCCGCCCGGGACGGTGGTGGACGTCGGCTGCGGGACCGGGCACGTCACCCACGACCTGTCCGAGCGTGGACTGGACGTCGTGGGGATCGACCCGTCCGTGGGGATGCTGAGGCGGGCGCAGCGTCACTACCCTCAGCTGCGCTGGGCCCTGAGCGATGCCACCCTGGGCGACCTCCCCGACGGCCGGCCGGGCTGGGCAGGCATCGTCGCTCGGTTCAGCCTGATCCACGTCGACCCGGCGCTGGTCCCCAGCATCCTCGCCACCTGGGCGGGCCGCCTCCGGCCCGGAGCCCAGGTCATGGTGGCGTTCCAGTGCAGCGACGATCCGGCCCAGCCGGTGATCGAGTTCGACCACGCGGTCGCCCGGGCCTGGCGCTGGCACCCCGACGCGATGGCCTCCGCGCTGAGCAACGTCGGCATCCGGGAGGGCTGGCGGATCGTGGCTCAGCCGGACGGGGCGAATCGCTTCACCACGTGCCACCTCCTCGGCGGGTTCACGGGCACTCGGGAGGGCGGATCAGGCCCGGCGGTCACCCGGGTCGGGCGCTAGGGTCACCCGGCATGGATGGTCGCTCCTGGCTCGCCGGCACACTCCCGGCTCTCGACCTGGCCACCGCGTCCGTCGAGGCGGTGCGTCGGGCGGCGATCGCTGCCGGAGCGACCGGAGCCGTGGTCGACGCCCCGCTGGACCCGGAGCGGGTCGCCGGATCCTTCGGCAGCGACCGGCTGCTGCGGGTCCACGGGCGCAGGGTCGAGGGCTTCGCGCCGCTGTCGGGGTTCTTCGCCTCCGCGGACGGGTGGGTGCGCACGCACGGCAACTACCCGCACCACGCGGAGCGGCTGCGCGTCCTGCTCGGGCAGGGACCGGATGCCGGCCGTGACGAGGTGGCGGCGGCACTGGCGGAGCGCCGGGGTCAGGAGCTGGAGGACGCCGCGGCAGCCGCCGGCGCGCTCCTCGTCCGGGTCCGCACGGAGCGGGAGTGGCGGGCGAGCGAGCCCGGCCGACGAGCTGCCGAGGGCCCCCTCGTGGTGAGCCACGGCCGTGACGACGTCCGGAGCGCCACCCTGGCCGGCGGCCCTCGGCCGCTCTCCGGGGTCAAGGTCCTTGACCTGACCAGGGTGATCGCCGGTCCGGTCTGCACCCGGACCCTCGCCCTGCTGGGTGCGGACGTGCTGCGGATCGACCCCCCGCAGCTGCCGGAGATCGCCGCGCAGCACCTCGACACCGGCCAGGGCAAGCGGTCGGCGGTGCTCGACCTCCGGGTTGATCGCCCCCGCGCCCAGGAGCTGCTCGACCAGGCCGACGTCCTGGTGACCGGCTACCGGCTCGGCGCGGTCGAGGCGTTCGGGCTGGCGCCCCCGCCGGGGCTGGTGCATGCCCGGCTCAACGCCTGGGGCGACCGGGGCCCGTGGGCCGGGCGGCGCGGCTTCGACTCCATCGTCCAGGCAGCCTCCGGGATCGCGATGCTGGAGAGCGACGACGGGGAGCAACCGGGAGCGCTGCCTGCCCAGGCGCTCGATCACGCGACCGGCTACTTCCTCGCGGCGGCCACCATCCTGGCACTCGTCGACCGTGCCGCCGACGGCCACGGAAGGGACCTGTCCTCGTCTCTCGCGCGGACCGCGTCGTGGCTGCTGGACGCGCCCGGCCGCACCCCGGAGCACCCGGCGCCGGCGACCCCGAGCCCGGTGGTGACCCACGACGGGGTGACCACGGCCCGCCCCGCGGTTCCCGGTTTCGACGACTACCCGGCGCCGTCACGACCCTGGGGGCTCGACCGAGCCGTCTGGTGACCCCGGTCCCGCCGCCGTTCAAGGGCCCTGCTGTGGGCTCTGCGTCGCGCCGCTTGAACCGCGTAGCCGGCCTTGCCCCGAGACCGAGCGCCACATCGCTTAGGCGCAGCACCGCTGGCTGGAGAGGGCGAGCCGATAGGACCGGCAGGGCTCCCCTTCCGTCCCGCGACGATCGCGGCCGCTGATGCAACCACCTTCCCGCGGCGCACGTCACCATGGTTGAGGGAGCGATGCTCGACCCTCGGGAAGGATTCTTGATGACGCGCAGAGACGAGCGCAGTTTCGTGGAGTTCGTCGCCGCCCACCAGGGGCGCCTGCGACGAGCGGCCTTCCTGATCACGGGCGACTGGTCGTCGGCCGATGACGTCACCCAGGAGGCGCTGGTGCGGCTCTACGTGGCCCTGCCCCGGCTGGACCACCTGGAGAGCCTGCTCGCGTACGCGCGTCGCACCGTGGTCAACGTCGCCATCGACGCCGCGCGCAAACGGGGCACGCGTGAGCGCTACGAGTCCCAGGAACCCGTCCCGCACCCGGTGCCCGACGTCGCGGGCGCGCACGCCGAACGAACGATGATCATGGCGGCGCTCGGCTCGCTCGCCCCACGACAACGAGCCGTGGTGGTCCTGCGCTACTTCGAGGACCTCAGCGTCGAACAGACCGCCCAGGTCATGGGCTGCTCGCACGGCACCGTCAAGAGCCAGACCGCACGGGGGCTCGACACCTTGCGCCGCACTCTGGTCGAGGCAGGTTGGCACCACGAGGTGGAACTGGAAGTGAGTGAGTGATGGTCGATCTCCGCAATCTGCTGGACGACGCCAGCCGCCAGGACTGGCACGTTGTCGACCCCCGGGAGGTCGTCCTGGCTGGTCGCCGGCGTGTCCGTCGCCGTGGACTCGTACGCGGCGCCGCACTCGTCCTGGTGCTGGTCGTCTCCGCCACGGCCTTCACCCTCCGCCCCTGGGAGACGGGCGACACACGCGGGCTGGACCCGGTCGCTCCGGCCGACCCGACACCGACACCCCAGCCAGACCGGACCGCCCCCCCGATCACGGCTCCCGGCACGCAGCTGAACATCGGCGAGACCGCCACCGTCCCGGTCCAGCACGTCTCCCCTCGAGGAGGCGAGGTAGAGCTCACCGTGACCGGAGTGCGACGTGGCGACCGCAACGACATCCTGTCCCCCGGCATGGACCCCAGACAACGGTCGCGTGCGGGTCGCGGCGAGTTCTGGTACGTCGACATCACGATGACCTACCTATCGGGTCGGATCGGCGGCTACTACCTCGACCCCGACGTCGAGCCGGTGCTGCGTGGGGGGAAGAAGATCAGCAAGTGGACCATGGGGCCCGACTTCGCCCCGTGCCCGCCGCGTGGCCTTTCGGGTGCCCCCAAAGCCGGGGAGACCGTGAAAGATTGCGTGGTCTTCCAGACCAGAACCGGCGCCGACGTCGTCGGACTCCGCTGGGGCCAGTTCTCGACCAGCTACGGCCTCCCCGACGGACAACCTGTGACCTGGCGCCAGTAAAGACCGTGCGACCAGGCCGTCACCTGGGATCCGAACGCTCCGGAAGCGGTCTTGCTCTCAGGCGACTTCGGGCGCGGCGCGCTCGCTCTGCGGCCCCACCCCAGCGACCGGGACAAACGCACGGTAGTTCTGCGCTTCGACCTTGTCCTCTACGCCCTGATGACGCCACCCAATGACGAGGCTCGGATTCGTCATCCGCTGTAGTGGTTAAGGTCGTGGCAGCCGACGTAGGTGTGTTCCGGCTAGATGGAGGTACGCGCGAAGCGGCGCTCGCGTCATTCGCACCGGGAAACTCCCTATGGACCTAGCCCGTCCGCTCATCGACAGATCCGTGCGGCTCTAGGGCTGCCCCCGGCATCGATAGGGGAGTCGTGGACCGACGACTCTGTCTCAGCTGAGGTCCGTGAGGTCCAGGACCAACCGATAGCGGACGTCGTTGCGGGCGAGCCGGTCCAGCGCGATCGCGACCGCGCTCGACGGCAGCACTTCGACGTCGGCAGTGATGCCGTGTCGGCCGCAGAAGTCGAGGAGGTCCTGGGTGGCTGGTCGGCCTCCGCTGCCGGCGGACGACAGGCTCTTGCGACCGATCAGGAGCGCCGTGGTTTCGATGGTCACCGTGCCGAGGTGCCCGAGGGAGCACAGAGTGCCGTCGAGGGCGACGGCTGCAACGTAAGGCGTCAGATCGTGGGCGGCCGAGACGGTGTCGATGACCAGGTCTTGGGAGTCGGCGACCGCGGCCATCGCGGACTCGTCGGTTGAGACGACGACTTGGTGAGCGCCCAGTTCGCGCGCGTCCTCCGACTTGCTCGGCGAGGTGGTGAAGACGGTGACCTGGGCGCCGAGCGCGTGCGCGAGCTTGACCGCGAGGTGGCCCAGCCCGCCCAGACCGACCACGCCGACCCGGGTTCCCGGGCCGACCTGCCAGCGGCGCAGCGGCTCCCAGACCGTGATGCCGGCACACATCAGCGGTGCGACGGCGGCGGGGTCCAGGCCGGGCGGACGGTGGTAGACGAACCGGTCGCGCACGACGTACTCCGCGGCGTACGCGCCTTGTGTCACCGAGCCGTCGAGCCGGTCGCGTCCGCCGTAGGTGAGGGTGGGGAACTCCCGGCAGAAGTTCTCCTGGCCGGCCCGGCACATCGGGCAGGAGCCGCAGGAGTCCACGATGTTGCCGACGGCGACCGGGTCGCCGACGGCGAACGCCGTCACCGCGGCACCGACAGCGGCGACCTCCCCGACGAACTCATGACCGGGCACGACCGGGAAGGCGCTCGACTCCGAGGCCCCGAGCGCGTGCAAGTCGGAGTGGCAGACCCCGCAGTGCGTCACCCGCACCGCCACGTCGTCGGATCGCAGGTCGCGTCGCTCGATCGTCACCTGCTCGAGGCTCGCGCCGGGGGTTGCTGCCTGGTAGGCGGTGGTGCTTCGCATTTCGAGCTCCTAAAACCAACTGGTTAGTTTGTCCGGTCAACTCTAGGCGGACGGAGTTCCAATTTCCAAACAGACCGGTTGGTACTCTTGGCTCGTGAACACGCCGCGATCCTCGGGCATCTCCCTGACGAGCAAGGGTGAGGCCACCCGACAACGGATCCTCGAGGCGGCGGCCGACGAGTTCGCCCGGCACGGGATCGCCGGGGCGCGGGTCGACCGGATCGCCGCCGCCGCTGCCACGAACAAGGGCCAGCTCTACTCGTACTTCGGAAGCAAGGACCGGCTCTTCGACGCCGTCTTCGCGGCCTCGCTGGAGCGCATCATGGAGGTCGTACCGATCTCCGCCGACGACCTCGCCGATTGGGCGGTGCGGTTGTACGACGAGTACCTCGACCGCCCCGACCTGATCCGGCTCGCGACCTGGGCCCGGCTCGAACGACAACCGACGGGGCACCTCCTGGGCGACAACCGCATCGACGAGCCCAAACTCACGGCGATCGCGTCGGCACAGCGGTCGGGCGCCATCAGCGACGTCGCTGGCCGGGCCGACCCGTTCGACGTGATGGCACTGGTGATCGCGATGTCGATGGCGTGGTCGCCCGTGAGCAACGTCTACGCCGCGACCGCGGACGAGCCGGCCGCGGTCCACCAAAAGCGCCGCGATCTACTCCGCGAGACGGTACGGCGCGCCTTCGCACCACCGGGCCATTAGCTGCCGGCCGTTCCGGTACGTCGGCGAGCCGGTTGGTGCTGGCATAGGCGGCGGATAGACGCGGGCGCACGAACCGAGCGATGAGGACCCCGAGAGTCGACGCGCGAGGCGACGGGCGACCGCACCCTGTTACGCCAGTTCTTTACGAATTGCCAGACGCGCCGAAGCGCGTGCCCCTATGTTGCGGACATGTCTGACGCACCCGCCGAAGGCGACGCGCCTCGGCATGAGCCGCTGAGCATTCGTTACGCAGGTGCAGCGCTCGTGTCGAACGGCATGGACGTGCGGCTGTTGGCACCGTCATTGCTCGCGCTCGCCGATCTCTTCGTCGTCGCTCACAATCGCGTCGGGTCGCCATTCGGGTTGCCTCCCGCGCTTGAGATCACCGCGCAGCGCGACGGATCGCTGGTCGTCGACATGTGGCTTGCCTGGGCAGAGCAGCGCCAGACCCTGATCGGGATCATGTCGAGCGACGGCGCGAGCGCAGCAGCGAACACCGCCGAGTTGGCGGCAGTCGTTATTGCTGGCCTTCGCTGGGTCGTCAAACGGGATCAAGTTGGCGGCGAGCAATCCGTGGAGCCGATCGCGCCGGATCAGATTCGCGTGAAGTGGGCCGACGGCACAGAGATCGAAGCACCAGTTCAAGCTCAACAGCTCATCGAAAGCATGGACTTCCGCCGTATCTCTGGCCGCGTCTTCGAACCGCTGCGCCAGCAGGGCGTCGATGAGATCGATCTGCGGTCCCAGAACCGACACGCGATCATCCGCCGCGAAGACCTGCGAGCGTTCAACGCGCCGCCTGAGGATCCGAACCTCATCAGCGACAACACGCGTGTTGTGACCATCCGTATCGAGACACTCGGGATGAACCCCGGCAATAAGTGGCGTGTCAACGACGGGTCCGGCAGCGTGTGGGTGAGCGTCAACGACCTCGGCTTCGTCGACAAGATGGGGTCGGGTGAAGAGCGGTTCGCGCCGTCCGATGTGCTCGTCGTCGAAATGCGTGATCGTCAGTTCCGCGATGGCGGCAGCGGCTTCGTGATGGAGCGCTCCATAGAGCGGGTTCTCGAGCACCGCATCACGCCGCCGCCAGATGAACTTCCGTTCGACGACAGCTAATGCCTTCAACACTCAGTAGTGGCAGCTGCTTGCCTCGTCCACCCTCGTCTGTTGGGGATACGCCGCGGAAGGACGGGCGGCTGGGGTCGGGCTGTCGGTGCGGACCCCTAGACTTGGTGTAGACCTCGTTGGTTGAGGTGCGCCAGTGCTGGAGGGTGCAACCCCTTCAGTTCGTAGCGGGAGTGCTAGTCGTTGTACTGCTCTCAGCGGTTCGTCTTCTATCAGAGCGTCCAGGGCGCTCTAGGAAGGAGAAGCCGATGAACAGAGGCAAGCACAGAGGTTCAACCAGCAAGAACTACCCCGAGGCACCACATCAACGTCACTATCTCCAGCACATGCTCGAGACAGTTTGGACGGCCGCGGCGGGAGCAGCAGGCGGGCACTGGCTCTCCTGAACCAACGAGGTTTGTCAGAGACGTGTCCACGACCATGCGACGCGCTGAGCCTTCTTCAGCAGTTCAGCCCACGTTGACGTACACGCGGACGATCCTGCCGTCGTGCTTCTCGCCATAGATGGGATAGATCCCGTCGCCCCAGGCTGTGCTGAACACGACTCCCGCCCCCGGGTGACCCTTGCTGTAGACGAGTTCGCCGTGTCCGGTGGTCAATGTCGCCTGACAGGCTCCGTTGTACGAGTATGGGAAGGCCTCCGGCGTGGGGGGCGGCGGCAGTTGGACCAACCGGCCCGACTCGATGAGAGCGTTGGGGGTCTCGCCGTAGCCCTGCAGGGACTCGTTGAAACGCTGGAAGTGCTCGCCCCACTTCACGATCGAGCCCGTCTCGCTGTCTCGGTAGACGCGGTTGCCCTGGTACGGCTCGTCCTGCCACTCGCTGTCGATGTAGCACGGGTCCGTGATCAAGAGCTGGCCGCTGTCAACGCCCACATTGCCAAGGTGCTCCACCGCGATCTCGACCACCTGCTCGTCGTCGTCGCCCTCGTCGCCCTCGTCGCCATGCTCGTCCACCCATCGCAGGTACGCGTGGTAGTCCGGGTCGCCCGGCTGCGGCGGCTCGGATTCCATTGCCAACATCTCGCGGAAGCCCTCCGTCTGGTCGAGGCTGCGTCGGAGGACGGCGACCTCCTGTTCGACTCGCTCCAACTCCTGCGAGCCTTGGTCCTTGTCCGCCCTTAACTTCTCGATCTCGCTCTCGCGGATCGAGATGCGTTCGGCCAGCACCTGCTCAACGACCTCCGGGCTGCGCTTCTCCAAGTCGGTGATCCTGTCCTTCAGGATGTCCACCTGCTTGTTGGCCAAATCGACCTCGGCCTGCTTGGAGTTGACCGCGGACTTGAGGTTCTCAAAGTACATCTTCCAGACCACGCCGCCGCCGACCACCGCAGCGGCGTTCAGTCCCAGCTGCAACCACTCCGCCGCCGTCTCCACCGCTGCCACTGCTCGCTCTCCCCTCGCGCGTTCGAGCCCGCCACGCGGGTGGGGGCAGCGTAGTGGCCGCCGCACTTCGGGGCCTGGCAAGTTGTCCCGGTGTGGGATCCGCGCCCGAACGAGTTCCCACTTCCGCGCTAAACCCGGGACAGGTCTCAGGAAAGCAGTGGTGGTGCGTCACAGTGGGCGAAGTGCAGCACCTGAACAGCTGGCAGGCTGCCCGCCGCCGCTGCCTGATCCTCGGGAAAAGACACTCAACACAACGCCACTGACGCTGGACGCACCCGTCCAGCCACCCTGTCGACCTACCCGCCCCGAGAATCGCCGCCCGCTCCCCCAGCGGCCGGCTTCAGCTCCTGAGCCAGCATCACGATGATCCCGCTGGGCCCACGGACATAGGTGAGCCTGTAGACGTCCTCGTACGTCGCCACACCGCGCAGCGGGCGGCAGCCGTGCCTCGCGGCGATCTCGAGCGCGGCGTCGAGGTCGTCGACCGAGAAGGCCACCCGGTGCATGCCGATCTCGTTGGGCTGGGTGGGCTCGGTCTCGATCGCCTCGGGATGGAGGTACTCGAAGAGCTCGAGCCGCCCGTGGCCGTCCGGCGTCTGGAGCATGGCGATCTTGGCGTGGTTGCCGTCGAGGCCGACGGCCGTCTCCGTCCACTCCCCGCTGACCTCGGCGCGTCCAAGGACGGTGAGCCCCAGGTCGGTGAAGAAGGCGATGGTGGCTTCGAGGTCGCGGACGGCGATCCCGACGTTCTCGAGCTTGATATCCATGCCTGGCACGCTAAGGGAGCCGCTGACGCAGTCAAGGTCTGCCCGCGCCCAAACCCGTGGCAGGGACGTGGAGACGCGTGCCAGACTGACCGGCTCCTGGGGAAGGGAGTCACCATGCACGCCACTCGCATCGGCGCGGTCTACGCCGCCCAAGATCCTTCGGGCGCCGGCGCCTGGTTCGCCGAGCACCTCGGCTTCCGGGTGCTGGTGGACCTGGGCTGGTATGCCAGCACGCAGCACCCCGATCACCCCGAGCTCAGCGTCGACTTCGTGCAGCAGGACCACGACACATGGGTCGAGCCCACCCCCCGCGTCCACGGGGCCATGCTGGCCCTGGTGGTGCCGGACGTCGACGCGGAGCACGAGCGACTGGTCGCCGCCGGCGCCACGATGATCAAGCCGCTCGTCACCGAGCCGTGGGGCCAGCGGCGGCTGCAGGTCACCGGGCCGGAGGGGATCGTCGTCGAGATCCTCCAGGTCGTCGACCCGGACCCGGCGTGGCTGGCTGCACAGGGCCCGTCCAGTCAGTCCTAGCCCTCCGAGGTGCGAGGTGATGAACGGACCTGCGGCGGCGACGTGCCTGTCCGGGCCGCGCCGCGCCCAGCAGGTCGGCGCTCACAGCAGCACCGTCTGACCGCGCTGCACGGTCTGCACCCGCTCGCCCCACCCCGACTGCCGCGCCCGGCGCTCGAAGTCGACCAGTGGCGAGCGGAAGACCCGGTAGTCGTCGTGGTGCACCGGGATCGCCCTCTTCGGCTGCACCCGCTCCAGGAAGTCGACCCCCTGCGCGTCGTCCATCGTCACGGTGTGGAAGAGCACCCGGGTGCCCCCCAGGTGGACGACCGCGACGTCGATCTCCGGGTGACGCCGGGCGATCTCGTCGAGGTGGTCGCCGGTCAGCGTGTCGCCGCTCAGGTAGACCCGCCGCGTCACCTGACCCGCGGCCCGATGGGTCAGCAGGCTGCCCATCACGGGTGGCAGCAGGACGCCCATCAGCCCGCGGGCGTGGATGCCGGGCAGCGACTCGACGGTCAGCGACTCCTCGCCCGTCTCCCCCGTCTTGGCCAGCACCTCCTGCTGCCAGGTCTTCAGTCCGTGGGCCTCGAACTCCCAGCGGCGGAGCGTGGCGGCCGCCTTGGTGGTGGTGAACACCGGCTGCTCGCGGGGCAGCTCGCGGCGGGCGATGCGGTCGAAGTGGTCGCCGTGCAGGTGGGAGAGGACGATCGCGTCCAGCGGCGGTAGGTCGGCCGGCTGCATCGACGGCTCGGTGAGCCGCTTGCTCCACAGCCCCTTCCCCAGGTAGGCCCGCTGGCCGCGGTGCAGGAAGTTGGGGTCCGTCAGCAGCGTGAAGGAGCCCAGCCTGAGCAGGGTCGTGGCGGTGCCGAGGAAGGTCAGGGAGTCCACCCGTCGGCGGTACCCACCCCCGAACGCCGGCAACCCGCGCCGCCGGCTCGCCCGGGTCAGCCCAGCCGCAC
This sequence comes from Nocardioides sp. Z22_16, assembly GCF_058134365.1. Classification (NCBI taxonomy): domain Bacteria; kingdom Bacillati; phylum Actinomycetota; class Actinomycetes; order Propionibacteriales; family Nocardioidaceae; genus Nocardioides; species Nocardioides sp. Z22_16. Next base: position 420,337 of record NZ_JBYTTI010000003.1, on the reverse strand, counting down.
CGGCAGCCGGTCGTAGCCGCGCAGGATCCGGGTGGTCCGGCGTACGGCGCCGGGCGCGGGCCGCAGGTCGGGGAACCGGTCGAAGAGGGCCCGCAGGCCCACCTCACCCTCCATCCGCGCCAGCGAGGCCCCCAGGCAGTGGTGGCGGCCCGCGGAGAAGGCCAGGTGGTCCCGGGCGTTGGCGCGGGTCACGTCGAAACGGGCGGGGTCGGTGAAGACCGCCGGGTCCCGGTTGGCGCCGCCGAGGAGGGTGGCGACCAGGGTGCCCGGGGCGACGCGGGTGCCCGCGACCTCCGTCTCCTCCCGGCAGGTCCGGGCCGTCAGCAGCACCGGCGGGTCGACCCGCAGCGCCTCCTCCACGGCGTTGGTCCACCGCGTGGGGTCCTGGCGCAGCAGCTCGGCCTGGCGCCGGCCGTCGGCGTCCTGGCTGAGCAGCACCACCGCGTTGCCGAGCAGGTTGACCGTCGTCTCGAACCCGGCGGCGAGCACCAGTCCGGCGGTCGCCTTGAGCTCCTTCTCGTCCAGCCCGACGCCGTCCTCCTGGGCCCGGACCAGCTGGCTCATCAGGTCGTCGCCGGGGCGGGAGCGCAGCCGGGCCAGGTGGTCGGTGAGCCAGCCGTCGAACTCGGCCAGCGCCGCGTCGACCTGACGGTACTCGGCCCACGGCAGACCCATGTCGAGGCTGGCGGCGGCGGCAGAGCCCATCTGGAGCACGTGCTGCTGCTGGTGCTCCGGGACGCCGAGGACCTCGCAGATCACCGCGACGGGCAGCGGCGCGCAGTAGGCCTCGACCAGGTCGACCGGCCCGTCCGCGGCGCGCGCGGCCAGCCGGTCGAGGAGGTCGGCGGCGATCTCCTCGGTGCGCTCGCGCAGCTTCTCGACCGCACGGGCGGTGAAGACGCGGGTGACCAGGCGCCGGTAGCGGGTGTGGTCGGGCGGCTCGGTGGCCAGCAGCGACGGCGGGCGGACCGGGTGGATCGTCGGCGGGGCCGACAGGTCGAGCAGCTTGATCAGCAGCGGCTGGGGCGGCCCGGGGAGCCCGGCGCCGAAGGCTCCGCTGGTGAGCACCTCCTTGACCACCGCGTGGTGGGCGGTGATCCGGCCGAAGGCGGTCGCCGGCAGCGGACCGCGGGCGCGCACCTGCTCGATCACCTCCCACGCCACCTGCGGGTCGGGCTGCGAGGTGGCGCGCACCAGCAGGCCCTGCAGGTCGCCGCGGCGGGCGGCGGTGCGCAGCGCCAGCCGGGGCAGACCGTGGGAGACACCCCAGTGCAGACCCTGGGCCGGCACGCGGGGCAGCCGGAGCGTGGGCCCGGAGGGGCCGACGGCCGGAGCGGAGGGGTCGCGGGTGGTGGACACCTCGCCATCCTGCCCCCGGTCAGCGGTCCCTGGCCACCTGCCATCCCAGCGCGGCGACCGCCGGCACCAGCACCCACGGCTCACCGAGCAGGACGAGCGCCAGCCCGAGCACCAGCGCGAGGTCCGGGCCGTGCAGCAGGGCGTGGATCAGCCCGGTGGGCAGCGCCCCGGCCGGGGTGGTCACCACCGCGCCGAGCTCCAGGGGCACCGGGTCGGCGGCGCGCATCGTGGCCGCGAGGCCGGCGACGGCCAGGTGGATCCCGCCCCACCAGGGGCCGTCCACCAGGACCACGGCCGGGACGGCGACCAGCGCGCACGCCAGCGTCGGAGGGAGGGTGAGCGCCGCCGTCACCTGCCACGAGGCGGCCCGCACCGAGCGGCGCAGGCCGGCCGAGCCGAGCCAGGTGCGCAGGCCCTGACCGGCCTGGCGCCCCGCCCAGGCGACGACCATCGAGCCGGACAGGATCGCCGCGCCGTAGCCGAACCCCTCCCCGGCGACCAGCACCGCGGGCAGCGCCAGGAAGGTGAGGGCGACCGACCGCCACCGGCGGCGCAGCTGCCGCACGTCGGCGACCAGGAAGGCGACCGCGCCGCGCCCCCGCAGCGGCCGGGAGCGGTGCCGCCCGCGCCGCTGGTCGGAGCGGCGCCGCTGGAGGCCGCTGAGCAGCGCGGCGTCCATCATCAGGGCGGAGCCGGCCACGGCGTCGACCACCTCGCGGCCGCGGGCCAGCTGGGCGTCGGAGAGCTCGGCGAGCCGGCCCGAGGCGCGGAGCAGGACGGGCAGCGTCACCACCAGCACCACGGCGAGCGCCGCGGCCACCCCCCACGCGACCGCGAGCACCCCGTCGTCGGGAGCGCCGGGCAGGCCCGGAAGCCCTTCGCCGCCCAGCAGCACCCAGCTCAGCAGGCCCACCCCCACCAGGCCCAGCGACGCGGCCACCCGGGTGCCCGGCGCCACTCCCCGCGGCGCGTCCGCCTGGGACAGCAGCAGCGCCACCGGGACGAGGGAGCCGACCACGGCGCCCAGCGCGGCGCCGACGGTGAGCGTGGCGGGCTCGAGTCCCCCGCCCTCGGCCGCCATCGCGGCGAGCAGGCCCACGACCACCCCGCCGAGGGCCGAGCCGGCGACCGCCCCGCCGAAGGGGCCGCGCAGCAGCACCGCCCGGTCGGCCGTCGTGGAGAGCAGCCACCGCGCCACCGCCCGGTCGGCCGAGACGGGGCCGACCTGACCCACGGCCCCCAGCAGCACCCCCAGGCCCAGGCAGCCGACCGCCACGGCGGCGTACGTCGGGTGCTCCTGCAGCACGCAGCCCGTCGCCTGGCAGGTGCGTCCGGCGAAGGTCTCGCGGGCGAAGGAGAGGATCCAGACCGTGATCAGGGCGATGCTGAAGACCCACACGTAGAGGTCGCTGAACCGCTCGGCCGTGTCGTGGGCGCGCGAGCGGGCCCGCGCCAGCTCACGAGCCACCTCGCGGGCCGCGACGTCGTCGCCACCGCGGTCGGCGGTGGCGGCCCCGTGTGCGCTCACCCGGCGTCCAGGCCCGCGTCGCTGGCGTCGCTGGCGTCTCTGGCGTCCACCGAGACGACCCGGGCGCCCGCCGCCGCGACCAGCTCCTCCGAGTGGCAGGCCATCAGCACCGAGCGCCCCTGGTCGGCCTGCTCCGCGAGCCAGCGCCCCAGCCACGCGCGGCCCTCGGTGTCGAGCCGCTGCTCGGGCTCGTCGACCAGCAGCAGCCGCCACGGCCGGACCAGCGCGACGGCCAGGGAAAGGCGCTGCCGCTGGCCCGAGCTGAGGGTGCCCGGCACCTGGTCGGCCACCGCGGCCAGCCCGACCTCGGCCAGCGCCTCACCGGCCACCACCGTCGGGTCGACCACGCTGTCGGCGCGGGCCAGCAGGTCGAGGTGCTCCAGCACGGTGAGGTCGGGGAACCAGGCGTTGTCGTCGAGCAGCGCCAGCACGTCGCCGCGCACTTCGGCGTCGCGGGTGTCCAGGGGCTTGTCGTCGAGGAGCACCTCACCGGCGTCGAGCTGCTCGATCCCCACCACGCAGCGCATCACCGTGGTCTTTCCCGCCCCGTTGGGGCCGACCAGGGCCACCACCTCGCCGGGCTCGACGTCGAGGTCGAACCCGTCGACCACCACGCGCCCGCCAAACTCCTTCGTCAACCCCCGCAGACTCAGCACGCGGGTGATCCTAGGGGTACGCCCCCTTTCCGGCCGTTTTGCTCGGAGGGTCCTGGGGAGAGAAAATCTGGGACTTTCGTCTATTTTCGAACACATGTCCGGACTCTGGGATGGGCGGCTCGAGGGGGGCGACTTGTCGGTGGCGGACGGTTGACTCGGTGGTGTCGCGAGGCAATCGGGCTCCGCGACGAACGTCGGGGCGGAGGTCCGCATGTGCCAGCACGGCGTCCATCAACACGGGGTCGACCAACACGGTGTCGACCAGCACCCGATCACGCGTGCGGTGGGGCTGATCGCGAGTGCTCTCGACCTCGCCAAGGAGGCGGACCCGCGCTACCTCTCCGGGCAGGCGCAGCGCGAGGCGCTCCTCGAGCTCTCCCATCTCGGCGACCGGGTCGAGTCGTTGCGGATGCGGCTGCTCCGGTCCGCGGGCGGTCCGGGAGGGGTCGCCGAGGACGACGGTGCCAGGTCGGCCGCCGACTGGTTGGCCGCCCGGACCCGTTCCGGCTTCGGCCCGGCTCGGGCGGCCGAGCGACTGGCCGAGGCGGTCGACGCGCGGTGGCCACGGGTGGGCGCGGCACTCGAGGACGGCTCGGTCAACCTCCTCCAGGCCCGGGTTGTCGTGAAGGCCCTCGACGCGCTGGTCTGCGACCCGCTGCCGGGAGAGGAGGTGCCCGCGGAGGTGCTGGACCGAGCCGAGGCCCAGCTGGTCGCGGACGCGGCGAGGTTCGGTCCTGCCCAGCTCGCCGCACTGGGCGCCAAGATCCTCCAGGTCGTGGCGCCCGAGACCTACGACGAGCACGAGCGGAAGCTCCTCGAACGCGCCGAGCGCCGGGCGAACGCCGCGACCAGGCTGACCCTGCACCGGCGTGGCGACGGCTCGACGGACGTCAAGGGTCGGATCCCCGACCATGTCGCTGCGAGGTTCCGGACCTTCCTCGACTCCTGGACCTCGCCCAAGCAGGACGACGGCAGGGCCACCGGTGCGGCCACCGGGCTGGCGGCGTTCGGGCACCGGGACCCGTCCACTGGCGAGCGGCTGCCGCAGGACCGGTTGCACGGGATGGCGTTCTGCGCGTTCCTCGAGGCCGCCGACCCCGCCCGGATGCCCAGGCACGGCGGCTCCGCCACCCGCATCCTGGTGACGATCGGTCTCGAGGCGCTGCGCACGGGCCTCGGCACCGGGTCGATCCTCAGCAACGGCGACGACGTCACCACCATCTCCGCGGCCCAGGCCAGGCGGATGGCGTGCCAGGCCACGCTGATCCCGGCCGTGCTCGGTACCGACTCGGTCCCGCTCGACCTGGGGCGGGCGTCGAGACTCTTCACCCCGCAGCAACGAGACGCCAGGACGCTCACCCAACGCACCTGCGGGGCGGAGGGATGCACGATCCCGTCCGCCTGGTGCGAGGCCCATCACGCTCGGGACCCCTGGGGCGTCGGGGGCACCTCGGACCTGGCCGACCTGGAGTTCCTCTGGTCGTGGCACCACCACCGGGCGCACGACCCCGGCTACGCGACGACGAGGATGCCGAACGGCGACGTCCGGTTCCGCAGGAGGCGGTGAGCGTGCGCCCGCGTGGCATGCTCACATGCCGTGACCCCCGCAGCCGGGCCGAAGCCCGCTCAGCCGCGCCGACCGCGCAGGAACGCCTGCTCGGCCTCGTTGTCGGTCATCGAGATCGCCCGGTCGTAGGCGGCGCGCGCCTCGTCACTCCTGCCGAGCCGCCGGAGCAGGTCGGCGCGGGCGACGTGGAACGGCTGGTACGCCGCGAGCGAACCGCCCGAGCCTGCACCGCCCAAGCCGGCACCGCCCAGCTCGTCCACCACCGGCAAGGCCGCGGCCGGGCCGTCGAGCTCGGCGAGCGCGAGCGCCCGGTTGAGCGCGACCACCGGGGTCGGGGTGACGGCGTGCAGCTGGTCGTAGAGCGCGACCACCTGCTCCCAGTCGGTCTCCTCGGCACTCACGGCGTCGGTGTGCACCGCGTTGATCGCGGCGAGCAGCTGGTGGTGACCGGGATGGCTGAGCCCGGCCCGGTTGCGGCGCAGGCACTCGCGCACCAGCGCGTGCCCCTCCGCGACGAGTGCCTGGTCCCAGCGGGAGCGGTCCTGCTCGGCCAGGGGCACCAGGCGACCCTCGACCACCCGGGCCGGGCGACGGGCCTCGGTGAGCAGCATCAGCGCCAGCAGCCCCATCACCTCCGGCTCGTCGGGCATCAGCACGCGCAGCACCCGGGTGAGCCGGATCGCCTCGACGCACAGGTCGATGCGCACCGGCTGGTCGCCACTGCGCGGCAGGTAGCCCTCGTTGAAGACCAGGTAGAGGGTGGCGAGCACGGCGCCGAGCCGGTCGGGCAGGTCGGCGTCGGCGGGCACCCGGTAGGGGATCCGGGCGGCGGCGATCTTCTGCTTGGCCCGGGTGATCCGCTGGGCCATCGCCCGCTCCTCCACCAGGAAGGCGGCGGCGATCTCGGGCACCGTCAGCCCGCCCAGCAGCCGCAGGGTGAGCGCCACCCGGGCCGCCGGGGCGAGCGCCGGGTGGCAGCAGGTGAAGAGGAGCCGCAGCCGCTCGTCGGGGATCGAGCTGGGCGGCCCCCACGGGTCACCGGGCTGGTCGGGAGGGTGGAGCACCATCGCCTCCTGGTGACGGGCCTGCCGGGTCGACTCGCGGCGCACCCGGTCGAGCGCGCGGTGGCGGGCGGTGGTGGCCAGCCACCCGGCCGGGTGCGGGGGCAGGCCGTCGGCGGGCCAGCGGCGTACCGCCTCGGCGAAGGCGTCCTGGGTGACCTCCTCGGCCAGCCCCAGGTCGCCGAACCGGTGGGCGAGGGCCGCCACGATCCGGCCGAACTCGTCGCGGTGGAGCTCCTCGATCCGGTGCCCCACGGAGTACTCGCCCACCCGCTCGTGCGACGGGTCGGGGCCGCGCTCGCTCACCGCCCCGCTCACTCCGACTGGAAGGGCCGGACCTCGACCTTGCCCCGGCACGCCTTCGAGCCCTCCGCCGCCAGCGCGAGCGCCTCGTCGAGGTCGGCGGCGTTGATCACCCAGAAGCCGCCGATCAGCTCCTTGGACTCCAGGTAGGGGCCGTCGGTGGTGACCGCGTCGTCCTTGGTGCCGTCGACGACGGTGGCCGTGTGCGCGGGCTGGAGGCCGCCGGCGAAGACCCAGTGACCGCGCTCGCGGAGGCTCTCGTTGAAGCGGCCGGTCTCCTCGAAGGCCTGCTCCATCTCCTCCTTGCTCGCATACGGACCGTAGTCGCCGGCGGGCTCGGTCTCGCCCCAGACGGACAGCAGGTACTCGGCCATGACGTTCTCCTTCTCGTTCGACGTCAGCACGACGCTAGTGCCGTGCCCTCACCCCTTCCACGAACGGCACCCGTCGCTTGCGACACCCCCCGGCGAAGTTCTTTTCGCCGGCCCGCAGACTTCTCCCTCGTGAACCTCTACTTCCGCCTGCTCAGGATGCTGCTCACCTCGCGGCGCCGCAGGCGCGTCGACCTCTGGGACGGCGTGACCTCCCCCTTCCGCGTGCAGCCGACCGACCTCGACACGGTCGGCCACATGAACAACGCGAAGTACCTGGCCCTGATGGACCTGGGCCGCGTCGACCTGATGCTGCGCTCGGGCTTCTTCGCCTCGACCCGCCGGCGCGGCTGGTACGCCGTGGTCTCCGCGCAGACGATCCGCTACCGACGCTCGCTCCAGCCCCGGCAGCGGTTCGAGCTGCGCACCGAGGTCCTCGGCATCGACGAGAAGGCGATGTACTTCACCCAGACGTTCCTGGTCGCGGGCGAGATGTACGCCCAGGCCGTGGTGCAGTGCCGGGTGCTGTCGAAGCGCGACGGCTCGGTGCCGGCCGCCGAGGTGGTCGAGGCGATCGGCGGCGTCCCCGCCGGTCGCGACCTGACCCTGCCGCAGTGGGTGCAGGACTGGGCGCTCGGGGTCCGCCAGAGCGCTTGAGCCAGGGCGCCTGAAACAGCACTACGCTCGGCCCATGCCCCCCAGCAGCGACGAGGGCACCCCGGCGGCCACCGGTCCCGCACCGGCCGCGGGGCGTCTCACCCGGCTCGTCCGGCGGCCGCGGCTGCTCGGCGTCCTGCTCGGGGCGCTGCTGCTGGTGGAGTCGTGGCAGCCGACGCTGCTGGCGCGCGACTGGCTGCTCCAGGGCGTCGTCTCCGGGGTGGCTCTCACCGTCGGCTACGCCGTGGGCGCCCTCCTGACCTGGTGCGTGCGCCTGCTGCGCGACCGCCTCGCCGCCGGCCCGGGGCCGCTCTCTGCCCAAGCCGACCTGCGGCTCCGCGTGGCCCTCGGTGTCCTGGTGCTGGGCTGGGTGGGGTGGTCCGGCGCCCGGGCGGTGGAAGCCCACCGGTGGACCTGGGAGCGGCTCGGCCACGAGCCGGCCAGCGCCCCGCTGCTCTACGGCGGCTCAGTGGGCGTGGCGCTCGTGGTCGCCGTGGCGCTGCTCGGTCTGGCGTGGCCGGTGCGGTGGCTGCGCCGGCGGGCCACCAACCTGGGCGACCGCCTGCTCCCCCGCTGGATCGCGGCCGGGCTGGCCACCGTGCTGGTGCTGTGGGCGGTGGTCTCCGCCCTCAACACCTGGGTCTACCAACGCACCCTCGATGCGCTCAACGAGGCCTTCACCCTCTCCGACCTCGAGATCGACGGCGGCGCCGAGCCACCCACCTCGCTGCTCCGCTCCGCCGGCCCGGCCTCGGCGGTGGCGTGGGAGGAGGTGGGCGACGAGGGACGCCGCTTCCTGCGCCGCGGCGCCACGCCGGACCAGCTCGCGGAGCTGGCCCCCGAGGGCGTCGAGCCGGTGGAGCCGGTCCGCGTCTACGTCGGCCGGGCCACCACCGACGACCCCGACGAGCGCGCCGCCCTCGCCCTCGCCGAGCTCGAGACGTTCGGCGCCTTCGACCGGGCGGCCGTCCTGGTGGTGGTGCCGACCGGGACGGGGTGGGTCAACGAGCAGATCGTGCAGCCGGTCGAGCACCTCTACGCCGGGGACGTGGCCACCGTCTCGATGCAGTACTCGCACCTGCCGAGCCCGCTGGCCTTCCTCACCGAGGCGGAGGCCGCCCGGGAGTCGGGGCGCGCTCTGGTCGAGGCGGTGCAGGCGCGGATCGACGAGGAGCCGGCGCGGCAGCGCCCCGCGCTGCTGGTGGCGGGCGAGAGCCTCGGCTCGTTCGGCGGCAGCGCTGCCTTCGCCGATCTCGACGACCTGGTCGACCGGACCTCCGCCTCGCTCTGGGTCGGCCCTCCGGAGACCATGCCGCTGCGCCGCGAGGCCGAGCGGGAGCGCCGGGCCGGCTCGCCGCAGGTCAGGCCGGTGGTCGGGGACGGCACGACCGTCCTCTTCGCCAACCGCGACTCCGACGTCACCGGACGGCCGCACACCGTCTTCCTCCAGCAGGCCGACGACCCGATCGTCTGGTGGGACTGGGGCACCGCCTACGACGAGCCCGACTGGCTGGCCGAGCCGCTGGACCCGGCGGTCAACCCGGCGATGGAGTGGTCCCCGATGACGACCTTCCTCAACCTCGCGGTCGACATGGCGGTGAGCACCGCCTTCGAGGAGGACTTCGGCCACAAGTACGGCACCCAGCCGCTCACCGCCTGGGTGGCGATGCTGGAGCCGGAGGGGTGGGAGCCGGAGCGGGTGGCGGCGCTGCGGGAGCGGCTGGCGCGGCTGCCCCGCTGAGCCCGGTCAGGTCCAGCCAGGTCAGGTCAGGTCAGGTCCAGCGCCGCACCACCACGCGCGGGAAGCCGCCGGCGACCGCGTCGGTCGGCGCCACCATCTCGAAGCCCGCGTCCTCGAAGAGCTTGCGGGTGCCCACGAAGGCCATCGTGAGGTCGACCCGCTCGCCCCGGTTGTCGACCGGGTATCCCTCGACCACCGGGGCGCCGTGGTCGGCGGCGTAGTCGAAGGCGCCGGCGACCAGGTGGTGGGAGATGCCGCGGCGTCGGTGCCCCGGCCGGACACGGACGCAGAAGATCGACCACGCCGGCTGGTCGTCGATCGCGGGGATCTTGGTGGAGCGGGCGACCGGGAGCCCGGCCCGGGGCGCGACCGCCGCCCAGCCGACCACCTCGTCGCCGTCGTAGGCCAGGACGCCCGGCGAGACCTCGCGCGAGCAGAGCCCCCGGACGTACTCGCCGCGAGCCGGGCCGGTCAGCTCGCGGTTGGTCCGCGAGTCGACGCGGTGGCTCAGGCACCAGCAGACGCTGGCGTCCGGACGCTTGGGCCCCAGCATGGTGGCCACGTCGTCGAACCGCGCCAGCGTGGCGGGACGGATCTCGATGCCCATCGGCTGCTCCTGGGGGGACGTCATCTCACACCTGTTCTTCCACGCAGGGCCAGGTCGTGCAAGGGTCGTGGTCGTGGCAGCCCAGGACGTGACAGTACGGCGTGGCACCCCCACCGACGCCGAGGTGGCGGGCCGTCTCCTCTTCGACTTCAACACCGAGTTCGAGACCCCGACGCCCTCGGCCGCCGTCCTCGCCGAACGCTTCCGGCCGCTGCTGGCCCGCGAGGACGTCTTCCTGCTGCTCGCCCTCGGCGAGGGCGAGGGCGGTGGGCAGGAGCCGGTGGGCTTCGCGCTGCTCACCCTTCGCCCCACGCCCTACTACGACGGACCCCTCGCCCAGCTCGAGGAGCTCTACGTGCGCCCCCGGCTGCGCGACCACGGGATCGGCACGGTGCTGCTCACCCGGGCCCTCGAGACCGTCGACGAGCACGGCGCCGGGGAGGTGCACATCAACGTCGACGAGGTCGACGTCGACACCCGGCGCTTCTACGAGCGCCACGGCTTCGTCAACGTCGAGCCGGGCACCGACTACCGGATGCTCTGCTACCTGCGCGAGCTGTGACGGTAGCTGCTGGGGGTGAAGCCCAGGACGGTCCGGAAGTCGGCCGTCAGGTGCGCGTGGTCGGCGTACCCCAGCTCGGCCGCCACCGTGGCGAGCTCGATCGTCGGGTCGTCGCGCACCCGCTCGGCGGCCTCCTGGAGGCGACGGCGACGGATCATCGCGGCCGGCGGGACGCCGACGTACCTGCGTGGGCGGCCCAGCAGGGGTGACGGAGGCCCCGTGAGGGGGGCGCCCGGCGCCGGGCACGTGTGGTCCGCGGACGTACCGTGGCGTCATGGTCGACGACACGAGCCCGCCCGCACCGCGCGGCGACGCCCTGCTGGTCGGCTGTGGCGGTCTGGGCTCCCGCGTGGGACAGCTGCTCGCCGAGCACGGCCACCGGGTCCTCGGCATCCGCCGCCACGCGGACCGGGTGCCGGCCCCGCTCATCGGCATCTCCGCCGACCTCACCCGCGACGCCCCCGTCCTGCCCGACCTCGATCTCGAGCACCTGGTGGTGGCCCTGACCGCCCACCCGCGGACCGAGGAGTCCTACCGGGAGACCTACGTGAACGGGATGTGCCGCGCCCTCACCGCCCTCGAGGCGGCCGGGCAGCGCCCCCGCCGCGCCGTCCTGGTCTCCTCCACCGCCGTCTACGGGGTGGTGGCCGAGGGAACCCCGGTCGACGAGGAGACCGTCGCCCGCCCCGCGAGCGGGCGCGCCCGGGTGCTGCTCGAGGCCGAGCAGGCGTTCCTCTCACTGGTGCCGGGCGGCACCGTGCTCCGGCTCTCCGGCCTCTACGGCCATGGGCCCAGCCGGCTGGCCGCCAAGGTGATGGCGGGCGGGATCACCGACCCCGACCGGTGGACCAACCGCGTGCACCGCGACGACGCGGCGGGGGCGATCGTCCACCTGCTCACCCGCGAGCAGGCGCCGGAGTCGCTCTACATCGGCTCCGACGACGAGCCGGCCAGCATGGGCGACGTCGCCGGCTACCTCGCCCAGCGGCTCGGGGGACCACGGCCGCCCAGGCCGGAGTCGGCCCACGCGCACGGAAAGCGGCTCTCCAACCGCAGGCTGCGCGAGGCCGGCTGGGAGCCGGCCTACCCCACCTACCGCGAGGGCTACCGGAACTACCCGTAGCGGTGATGCTCAGCCGGCCCTGCGGGGACGCTCAGGCGCCGCAGGCGCAGGAGCCGCAGGCCCCGCCGCAGACCGAGGCGGCGCGCTCCTCGGGCGACTCGTCGGCGTGCTCGCGGGCGAACTCCAGCGCCGAGACGTAGACGGCGCTCGGCTGGGGGCCGCCCACGCCGTACTTGCGGTCGATCACCAGGTACGGCGCGGCCTCGAAGCCGATCTGCGCCGCGGTCGCCTCGTCCACCCGCACGTCGTAGCCGTGGTCGTCGGAGCCGAGGAGCTCCGCGACCTCCCCGGCCGGCAGCCCCGCCTCGGTCGCCAGGCGCAGCAGCACCGCGCGGTCGGTGGCCGACTCCTCCTCGGTCACGAACGCCTTCATCATCAGCTCGCGGAGCACTCCCGCCCGGCCCCGGGTCTCGGCGAGGTGCACCAGGCGGTGCGCGTCGTACGTCGAGGGGCGCTCCACCTGGTAGGCGTGCCAGACGACCTCCACCTCGTCGCGGTGCTCCCACTCGGCCAGCGCGGACTCCAGGGCGACCTTCGCAAGGTAGCTGTCGAGGTGGGCCAGATCGGCCCAGATGTCGATGATCACGGCCCCCACGGTACGCCCCTCACGGGAAGCAGGAGAGCCACGCGGGGGTCACCTGGGGCGTGACGGCGGCCCGCTGGAAGAGCGTCGGGTCGCCCACGCCGTCGCGCAGCCGCTCAAGCGACTCCAGGCGCTGACGCACGTCGGCCGAGGCCTCCTGCCAGCACCGGACCACGGGCGCCAGCTCGGTCTGTGTCGCCGCCGAGCCGACCTCGTCGTGCACGCCGATCAGGAGTCCGGCGCACGCCAGCGCGGCCAGGTGTGCCCGAGCCACATGTCCCTCGCTTTCCCGGACACCGGTGGTGCCGCCCGGGTGAAGCGTCGCAGCACGCGCGTGCACCAGTCATCGACATAATTGGGCATCGACACAATTGGGCATCGGCGGCGCCGGACGTGGCCCCGGTCACGCGGAAGGGTTCTCGCCGACTCGGTGTTGTGGGCGGCATGAAGAAGATCGGATTCCTCTCGTTCGGCCACTGGACGCCGTCCCCGCAGTCGCAGACCAGGACGGCGGCCGATGCGCTGCTCCAGTCGATCGACCTCGCGGTGGCCGCCGAGGAGCTCGGCGCCGACGGGGCCTACTTCCGGGTGCACCACTTCGCCCGGCAGCTCGCGTCGCCGTTCCCGCTGCTGGCCGCCGTCGGCGCCCGGACCAGCCGGATCGAGATCGGCACCGGGGTGATCGACATGCGCTACGAGAACCCCCTCTACATGGCCGAGGACGCCGGGGCCGCCGACCTGATCTCTGGCGGCCGGCTCCAGCTCGGCATCAGCCGGGGGTCACCGGAGCAGGTGATCGACGGGTGGCGCTACTTCGGCTACCAGCCCGCGCCCGGCCCGGACGGCCAGGAGGGTGACCACGCCCAGATGGCCCGTCAGCACACCGAGGTGCTGCTCCAGGTGCTCGAGGGGCAGGGCTTCGCCGAGCCCAACCCGCGGCCGATGTTCCCGAACCCGCCGGGGCTGCTCCGCGTCGAGCCCCACTCGCCCGGGCTCCGCGACCGGATCTGGTGGGGCGCCGGCTCCCGCGCCACCGCCGAGTGGACCGCCGCGCAGGGGATGAACCTGATGAGCTCGACCCTGCTCACCGAGGACACCGGTGTGCCCTTCCACCAGCTCCAAGCCGAGCAGATCCAGCGGTTCCGCGACGCCTGGCAGGCCGCGGGCCACGCGCGTGAGCCCCGCGTCTCGGTGAGCCGCAGCATCTTCCCGCTGGTCAACGACACCGACCGGGCGTACTTCGGCCACGAGGGCACCGGCCAGGACCAGGTCGGCCACATCGACGGCGGCCGCGCCCGCTTCGGCAAGACCTATGCCGCGGAGCCGGACGTGCTGGTCAAGCAGCTCGCCGAGGACGAGGCGATCGCCGCGGCCGACACGCTGCTGCTCACCGTGCCCAACCAGCTCGGGGTCGACTACAACGCCCACGTGCTGGAGAGCCTGCTCACCCACGTGGCGCCGGCGCTGGGCTGGCGCTGAGGGGCTGGCTGAGCCCACTTCGGCGGGGCGTCGCGCCCGACGGGGATGAAGTCAGGCAGGGTTGGGCACTGGCGGGCCGGGACACGCCCGGATCCCGCAGGACACCAGTGACGGAGAGAGACGTGCTCGGCAGACGTAGGACGCCACCCCCTCAGGCCGTCGTGCCCAGTCTGCCCCCCGCGGCGCCGCTCCCACCCCCCAAGCCGCCGACCCGCGGCGAGGTGCTCGACCGGGTGGGCGGCCGGATGGCGACCTGGTCGCTGCGGCTGCTGCTGATCGGTGCCGCCACGGTAGTGGGGTTCTGGATCCTCGGGAAGATCTGGGACGTCACCCTCCCGGTGGTGCTCGGGCTGCTGCTGGCCACCGTGCTCTGGCCGCCGACGAAGCTGCTCCGCAAGGTGATGCCGGCGGCCCTGGCGGCGCTGATCACCCTGCTCGCCGGGCTCGGCGCGATGGTCGGCCTGGTCTTCGTGCTCGCGCCCCAGGTGATGGGTCAGTGGGAGGAGGTCCGCGACGCCGCGCTCGACGGCATCCGGGAGCTCCAGGACCTGATCGCCGAGGAGCCCTTCAACGTCAGCAGCGAGCAGCTCGACGACGTCTTCGACCAGATCCTCGAGCAAGCCCAGGGCAATGCCGGCTCGATCGCCGGCGGCGTCCTGACCGGCGTCAGCACGGCCACCTCGTTCCTGATCACCGGGATCCTGGCGCTGGTCCTCTGCTTCTTCTTCCTCAAGGACGGGCCCAAGTTCGTCCCGTGGATCAGCGAGCTGGCCGGGCCGCGGGCGGCACCCCACGCGGTCGAGGTCTCACGGCGGCTGTGGGTCACACTGAGCGGCTTCATCAAGGCCCAGGCCGCGGTGGGCCTGGTCGACGCGGTGGCCATCGGCATCGGCCTGGTGATCCTGGGGGTGCCGTTCTGGCTGCCCCTGTCGGTGCTGATCTTCTTCGGCGCCTTCATCCCGATCATCGGCGCCTTCCTGACCGGGGCGATCGCCGCCCTGGTCGCGCTGGTCACCGACGGTCCGACCAACGCCCTCATCGTGGTGCTGCTGATCGTCGTCGTGCAGCAGCTGGAGGGCAACGTGCTCCAGCCGATGCTGGTCGGCCGCACCCTCGACCTGCAGCCCGCGCTGGTGATCCTCTCGGTCACCGCCGGCGGCGGCCTCGCCGGCATCGTCGGCATGTTCCTCGCCGTCCCGCTGCTGGCGGTCACCGTGGCGCTGCTGCGCTACGCCAGGGAGATGGTGGAGGAGAAGGCCCGGCAGCCCGACGAGGTCGACCCGCGGGGCCCGGCGATCCAGCTCTAGCCGACCGGCCGGCGCCGCGCCCGCGGGGCCCGCTCAGCGGGGCAGCAGCGCGCGCACCCGGGCCGCCAGCTCCACCGACGCCTCGATCTCGGCGCGGCGCACCGAGACGCTCTCGACGTTGAAGCCGATCGGGGCGCCGAGCCGCTCCGCGTAGGCGACCAGCTCGGCGGCGGTGGCCAGGCACTGGTCGAACGACTCGGCGAGGGTGTCGTCGGTGTGGCGCAGCTCGTTCTGCATCCACCGCGGCACCCGGACCCCGAGCCACTGCAGGAAGTCGAGCGTCTTCGCCGAGCCGCAGACCGAGAGGGTGAAGACCAGCGGGACCGGCTCCACCGCGTCGGCGCGGCACGCGTAGGCGTAGTCGGAGAGCAGGTCCTTGGCGGCGTTGACGTCGTAGACCACCTGGGTGACGAAGAACGAGCAGCCCCGGGCCTGCTTGGCGAGGAGCCGCGCGTGCTCCGCGCCGCGCTCCGCGTGCCGCTCGGGGATCGCCACGGCGCCGAGCAGCAGCCCGGCCGGGCCGCCGGGCCGGTCGCTGCCCGGCTCCTGCGGCAGCTCCTGCTGCAGCTCACGGTGCAGCTCGTGGGCCCGGGGCAGCGTGGTCCGGACCGGCTTCTCGCGTGACGAGGCTCCGACCAGGACCGTCAGCACCCGGGCGGGGTCCTGCGCCTTCATCCAGCCGGCGAGCTCCTCCTCGTCGTACTTGCCGACGCACCGGTAGATCACCAGCGGCTTCTCCCACGCCGCGAACTCCTCGGCGAACTCGGCCGGGTCGAGGGTCGAGCTGAAGGGGAAGGGCCGCTCGTCGGGGTTGCGGTCGCTCTCGTCGTCGATGTCGTAGAGGACGATCCCGTCGAGGTCGAGCCCGGCCAGCCGCTCCAAGGTGCGCTCGGCGACCTGCCTGACCTTCTCCGGCGGGCTCTCGGTGCGCGGCGGGGTGAGCCCGAAGAGCACCATGCCGCCGCGGCGGTCCGCGAGACGGCGGACCAGACCGGCGTTCAGCACTCGGCCCCGCCCTCCACGAACCAGCCGCCGTTCTGGTGCCTGAGCAGCGCGAGGACGACGACCGCCTTGCCGTCGACGACCACCGAGGCCTCGGCCCGGTCGCCGGCGCGGGAGTCGATCCGGACCTCTCCGCCCGGTCGCGACCAGCCGGCGACCGCCCGACGCACGGTGGTGCCCGGGTCGGGCTCGCCCGCGCCGCTCATGAAGACCGACGCCATCCCCTGGCAGCCGAGCCGCTCGACCATCGCGTCCCAGCGCTCCTGCTGGCCCCCGGCCGGGTCGCCGGGCGCGGCGTCGACGGCTTCGCCGACCTGGCGCAGCGTCTTCAGCAGCGTCTCGGGCGCCTCGAGCACGCCGGGGACCACGCCGGCCTCCTCATCGAGCCCGGCGACGCGGTCGGCGGGGCGGCTGGTCAGGCGTACCTCCCGGCAGCCGAAGCCGTCGACGAGCACCCCGGTCAGGTCCTTCTCCTGCGCGGTGACGAGCAGCCAGCGCGGGCCGAGCTCCTGGGTGCACATGCGGTCCTGCGCCGCCGGGGCCAGCGCGCCGAGGTCGCGGTCGAGGCCGGCGAGGAGCTCTTGGGCGACCGGCTGCGGCCCGCCCACCCGCTGCCAAGCGGAGCCCGAAGCGTCGTAGCGGCAGACCCACGCCTCCTGGGCCGGGGAGAGCTGCGGCGCGGCCGCGGCCGGGGCGCCGAGCTCCTCGGCGTCCTGGTCGGCCGGCTCCGGCAGCCGGGCGGGGCAGACCTCTCCACCCTGCGCGGCGATCTCGTCGACGCCCGCCGCGGGGTCGGGCTCGACCGGACCGGTGCGCTCGTCGGCGGCGGTGCCGTCCTCGGTGCCGCAGGCACCGAGGGCGAGCAGGAGCGCGAGGAGAGGGACGGCGGCCGCCCGGGTGCTGACCGAACGGAGGCGCGGGATGGCGTTCATGGGGGTGGGACGTGCCTGGCCCGCGTTCGGTTCCGTCCTCGTCCGGCCGCTCATGCCGGGGGCGCCGGCACGGTGACGCGGAACGTCGTCCCCTCACCGAGCCGGGAGCTGAGGGTGATCGTGCCGTCGTGGCGCTCCAGGGCCTGCTGGACGATCGAGAGACCCAGGCCGCTGCCCGGCGAGGAGAGAGCCGCGGGGTTGGTCGACCGGAAGAACTCCTCGAAGAGGTGCTCCTGGTCCTGCTCCGAGATGCCGAGTCCGGTGTCGGTGACCTGGAGTGCCGCCGACCCGTCGCCCTGCTCCAGGCGCACCGTCACGCTCCCCCCCTCGGGGGTGTACTTGACGGCGTTGCTGACCAGGTTCGTGACCACGAGGTAGAGCTCCTGGCGCTCGCCCCAGGCAGCCACCACGCCGCCGGGCAGCTCCCGGTGGACGGCGAGGCCCTTGCGGAGCACCTCGACGCCGAGCAGGTCGAGCACCTCGTCGACCACCGTGACCAGGTCGACCGCGGCGGGCTCGAAGGGCTGGACCTCCTGGTCGGAGCGGGAGAGGACGAGGAGGTCCTCGACCAGCTGCTGCATCCGCTTGCCGCCCCGCTCGATCACCTCGATGGAGTGCAGGACGCCGTGGGGCAGCTCGGTGTCGCCGTCGAGGATCTCCACGTGGCCCAGGATCGCGGTGAGCGGGTTCTTCAGCTCGTGGGCCAGGGTGGAGATGAGGCGCGCCTTGTAGCCGTTGACCTCGCGCAGCTCGGCGACGACCCGGCGCTCCTTCTCGAAGGCGCGGGCGGTGGCCAGCGCGCGCCCCAGGTCGCGGCCGATGTCGAGCGCGGCCCGCTGCTCACCCGGGGTCCAGCCGTTGTCGGAATCGTGCCTGCTGAGCACCAGGCTGCCCAGGCACTCGCGGCCGCCGCCGATCGGCACGCTCAGCAGCCGGGTGATCCCGAGCTCGGCCATCATCTCGTAGACCCGCTGCTGGTCGCCCTCGGGCAGCACCCAGTCGGGGGTGGTCGCCCCGTCGAAGATGGCGACGCCCTGGACGTCCCACATCGCGCGCGCGACCACCCGGCCGGTGAGCTTGAGCTCGTGCGGCAGGTCGATGGTCCGGCCCTTGTCGTCGCGCACCGCGTCGTGACCGAGCTCGTCGCCCTTGAAGGCCTGGATCCACACGCCGGAGGCCCGAAACCCGGCCAGGATCGCGGTCTGGCAGACCTCGACGACCCGGGAGAGGGTGAGCTCGGAGCTGACGGCGCGCACGATCGTCCGGGACACACTGGCGAGCCTGACCCGCTCGGTCAGCTCGACGTCCAACGTGGTGGTCATCGCCCACGGCCTCTCACGTGCGCCCCGCTGCAGGGCACGCCTGCTCGAGGGTACGGTTACCGTCGGGTAGTCGTCCAGAGAACACCTGGAACAGTGCTCGGCCGAAGATCCCGGCTCCCACGGAACGTGGGAAGCGGTCGCCGCGCCCCGCTGCTGGAGCGCGACGACCACTGTGAAGCATTGGTACCCGAGCGTTCCGCGCCGAACCCGCGACTATTCAATCCGCGAAGGCTGTCCTTCTGAGGCGGCCTGGAGGCGGACGCTCTGGGCCTGGTCCTCGATCACCCGCTGGGCGACCAGGGCCAGCTTGAGGTTGAGCTCCTGGGACGCTGTGCGGAGCACCTCGAACGCCTCGTCGGAGGAGATCCCGTGCGCCGCCATGAGCAGCCCGGTCGCCTTGCCGATCTCGCGGTTGCTGATCAGCCCCTCCCGCAGCGTCTGCGCCTGGGCGTGGTGGCTGGCGGCCCCGAGGGCGACGGAGGCGAAGGCGGCGATGAGCGCACCGGCACGCGCGGAGGCCTCGTCCAGCTCGCCGGGGACCTCGGAGAAGAGGTTGAGCGCCCCACCCTTGCGCTGTCCCACGCGGATGCGGTACCCGATCATCCCGCGCACGGGCGTCCGCTCCAGCACCAGCCGGGCCAGCTCGGGCCAGGTGGAGCCGTTGGTCAGGTCGCTGTCCATCTGGAAGGCCTCTTCGACGATGGCGTCGAAGCAGGGGCCCTCGCGCAGCTCGGCCTCGAGGTCGTCGATCAGCTGGGCCACGGGGCTGGTGGGACCGTGCACCGTCATCTCGCCGCCACCGGTCAGGATGCTGATCGCGGCGTGGTGGCAGCCCGGCACGACCTCGACCGCCGTCCGCGTGATCGCGGCGTAGATCTCCTCGTAGTCCGGGCGCTCGTAGACGATCTCCGCAAGGGCGGAGAGCGCTCGGGTGATCTCACCCGGAATCTCGTCAGGCACCCAAGGAGTATGCGCCACGGACGGATGTGACGCACCTTCCTGTCAGTTGTCCCCGTCGGTCGGCTCCGGGACCGGGCGCTCGACCTGCGCGGCGAGGTGAGCGGGCGCCTGCACGCAGTAGGAGTCGATGAGCGCCTCGGCCAGCTCCTCCCAGTCGGTCTGCTCGTCGAGCAGCATGCCGATCAGGTTCCCGCCCCACCCGGCACGGAAGTAGGGCTCGCCGAGGTGCTCGAAGGCAGCCACCTCGTCGGGCTCCCCCCGGAAGGTGATCCGGAAGCGCTGGTCCTCGCCCCCGAAGACGTGCGCGACGGTGGCGCTGCCCACCCGCCAGCGGGTCCCGGTCCAGGCCGGCTCCTTGGCGCAGCCCGGGAGGGCCCCGAGGATCGCGTCGATCCGGGCCACCCACTCCTCGGGGACCAGCGGTCGGTCAGCCAGCGCCATGGCACAGAGCGTGCCAGAGACTCTGGGCCCAGCAGTCGGTCGGCCTCGCGGGGCGCGGCCGGCGCTGCGCCACCATGGTGGGGTGAACACCTACACCCACGGCCACCACGAGTCCGTGCTGCGGTCCCACCGGTGGCGCACCGCCGAGAACTCGGCGCCCCACCTGCTGCCCCATCTCGAGCCGGACATGGTGCTGCTCGACGTCGGCGCAGGTCCGGGGACGATCAGCGTGGACCTCGCCTCGCGGGTGGCCTCGGTGACCGCCACCGAGGTCGGCGAGCCCGAGCTGGCGCTCAGCCGGGACCTGGCGGCCGAGCGGGGCGTCACCAACATGCGCTTCGAGGTCCAGGACGTGCACGCCCTGGCCATCCCCGACGACACCTACGACGTGGTCCACGCACACCAGGTGCTCCAACACGTCGGCGATCCCGTCCAGGCGCTCCGCGAGATGCGCCGGGTGACCCGGCCGGGCGGCCTGGTGGCGGTTCGCGACAGCGACTACCACGGCTTCACCTGGTTCCCCGCCCTGCCGGAGCTGGACGAGTGGATGGACCTCTACCAGGCCGCCGCGCGAGCCAACGGCGGGGAGCCGGACGCCGGGCGCCGGCTTCTCTCCTGGGCCCGCGAGGCGGGGTTCGAGGAGGTCACCGCGACCTCCTCGACCTGGTGCTTCGCCGACGACCGGGACCGGCAGTGGTGGGGAGGGATGTGGGCTGACCGGATCCTGGAGTCTGCGATGGCCACTCAGCTCCTCGACGAGGGGCGCGCCGCGCGGGCGGACCTGGAGCGGATCTCGGCGGCCTGGAGGCGGTGGGCGGACTCGGCCGACGGGTGGATCTCCCTCCTGCACGGCGAGATCCTCTGCCGCGCCTGAGGCGCCGGCCGCTTTCCGGGGCGTGACAGGCTGGCTGGCGTGGAACCACTCACCGCCGACGAGATCCGCGCCTCGTTCGTGCTCGAGGCGGCCGCGTCATGAACGGCCCCGCTCACCCCGTGCACGTCGCGGCGTTCTCCGAGCTGACCGCCGCCCGGCTCTACGCGCTGCTGCGCCTGCGCGTCGACGTCTTCGTGGTCGAGCAGGAGTGCGCCTACCCCGAGCTCGACGGCCGCGACGACGAGCCGACCACCCGGCACCTGTGGATCGAGGCCGACGACGAGGTGGTCGCGGCACTCCGGGTGCTGCGGGATCCGGACGCCGCCGTGATCGGCCGCGTCGTCACCCGGGCCGACCACCGGGGTGAGGGGCACGCGGCCCGGCTGGTCGAGGAGGCCCTGCGGCTGATCGGGACGGGACTGGTCCGGATCGGCGCCCAGGCCCACCTGGAGGCGTGGTACGCCCGCTTCGGCTTCACCCGCACCGGGCCCGACTACCTGGAGGACGGGATCCCGCACCTGCCGATGGAGCTGCTGCTGCCCGGAGAGGCCCGCCGCTCGGAGGCTTCTGGGCCGGTCTGATTCACTGGCGAGATGACCAGCCAGACCTCCACCCGAGCCCTCGTCGCCCCCTCGGCCGGCGCGCCCTTCGAGCAGCGCACCGTCGAGCACCGCGAGCTTCGCGACGACGACGTCCTGATCGACATCGCCTTCGCCGGCATCTGCCACAGCGACATCCACCAGGTCCGCGAGGAGTGGGGCAAGGCGATCTTCCCGATGGTCCCCGGCCACGAGATCGCCGGCACCGTCGCCGCGGTCGGCGCCGGGGTCACCCGCCACCGGGTCGGCGACCGGGTCGGCATCGGCTGCATGGTCGACAGCTGCGGCGAGTGCGAGTTCTGCGTGGCCGGCGAGGAGCAGTTCTGCGCCCAGGGTGCGGTGATGACCTACAACGGCCGTGGCTACGACGGCGAGGAGACCAAGGGCGGCTACGCCCAGCGCGTGGTCGCCTCCGAGCGCTTCGTCGTCCGGATCCCCGAGGGCGTCGGCCTCGACGAGGCGGCACCGCTGCTCTGCGCCGGCATCACCACCTGGACCCCGCTGCGCCGCTACGGCGTCACCGAGGGCAGCAAGGTCGCGGTCATCGGCCTGGGCGGCCTCGGCCACATGGCGGTCAAGCTGGCCGCGGCGCTGGGCGCCGAGGTCACCGTGCTGAGCCGGAGCGACGCCAAGCGGAACGACGCCAAGGAGCTCGGCGCCACGTCGTACGCCGCCACCGAGGACCCGGCCGCGCTGAAGCCCCTGCGCAACAGCTTCGACCTGATCGTCAACACCGTCAGCGCCGACCTGCCGATCGGCACCTACCTCAAGCTGCTCAAGCCGCTCGGCACGCTGGTCAACGT
Organism: Nocardioides sp. Z22_16; assembly: GCF_058134365.1. Taxonomy (NCBI): domain Bacteria; kingdom Bacillati; phylum Actinomycetota; class Actinomycetes; order Propionibacteriales; family Nocardioidaceae; genus Nocardioides; species Nocardioides sp. Z22_16. Next base: position 398,500 of record NZ_JBYTTI010000003.1, on the reverse strand, counting down.
CGGCCTCCCGCCGGGCGCCTTCGAGGTGCCGCCGGGGATGCTGGTGGGCGGCAGCCGGACGCTGGCCGGCTCCAACATCGGCGGCATCCCGGCGACCCAGGAGATGCTCGACTTCTGCGCCGAGCACGGGATCGGCGCAGAAGTCGAGACCATCTCGGCCGACCAGGTCGACGACGCCTACGACCGGGTGGTCGCCGGCGACGTGCGCTACCGGGTCGTGATCGACACCTCGACGCTGGGCTGACCCACCCGGCCAGAAGTCACCTCGCCGAGGTCACCACCTCCCGCTCCCGGGCCGGTGGGGCCTCAGCGACGGCGCGGGGCGTCGGCGAACCAGTGGCACAGCAGGTCGCGGCTGCGCAGCTTCCTGCGTCGCGGATCCGCCAGCACCGGGTGCAACCGCTCCCCCACGCTCCCGGCGACGAGCGAGACCTCGGGGCCCGCGGCCGGGGCGGCCGCGTCGAGCACCACCTCGACGTCGTGGACGCCGGAGCCGGTGTCCAGGATCGTCATCGGTCCCAGCCTGCGCAGCATCGCCAGGGACGCCGGGTTGTCCTGCAGCACCTCGGTGAGCACCCTGGTCACCCCGGCAGGGCGGCTGCGGACCAGCTCCGGCAGCAGCGCGGAGGCGACTCCCCGGCCCTGCCACTCGTCCTTGACCGTCACGGCCAGGTCGGCGGCGTCCGGGAGGTCGGGATAGCGCACGAGGCGGCCGATCGCGACCGGGGCGTAGACGTGGTCCTCGACCTCGGGGCAGAGGACCAGGGCGACGTGGTCCACCCCGTCCACGTCGTCGACGAGGTGCGAGAGCATCGCGTCGCTGAGCCGGGTCATGGGTGCCAGGAAGCGCAGGCGTCGCGACTCCGGCGAGAGCTGCTCGAACGCCTCCGCGAGCCGCTGCTTGTCCGTGCGTTCGAGTGCGACGACCCAGGCGTCGGTGCCGTCACGCAGCATCACCTCTTGCGCCATCGGACCTCCCCGGTCGGCGGAACGGCGTCTCCCCCGAGCCTAGGCCGGTTCGCGGGTCACCGCTCTACGGCGCCAGCGCAGGGCGAGCGCCAGCACCGCCCACACGCCCAGCAGGATCGGCGAGGCGTAGAGAAGCCCGGCGAAGAACCCGCCGACGGGGCCGCCGTAGTAGTCGAACGCCCGACGCTCGAGCGGCTCGTCGGGCAGCTGCGCGATCCATTCCGGCAACCGCAGGGCCGCCTCGCCCAGGTACTCCGGCTCCTGCTCGACCCGGGGCCCGTCGTAGGGGCCGTCGACCAGGGCGTATCCCTCGGAGACCTGCGTGGTGCTTTGCTCCGGGCCCTGCCACAGCACCACGATCCCCGGCTCGTCGAGCAGGTGCAGCATCTGTTGTGCGGCCAGCACGTAGTGGTCGTAGCCGGCCGAGCGGCTCTCCTGCCAGACGACCACGTGGACCGGGAGGTCGCGCTCGGCGATCGCCGCCGCGACGGCCGCCTCGCCCTTCTCGTCGAGCAGGTGGCGACCGTCGTCCGCCACGTGGACGCGGTCGTCGCGGAGACCTTCGACGGCCACCTCCACCCGGTCGCCGGCACCGCCGAGGGTCCGGTCGGCGCCGCCGTCGATCCGGACCACCACCACCACGACCGCCAGCGCCCCCAGCGCGAGGGAGACGGGGAGCCGGGTCCACCACCTCATCGCAGCTCCCGCTGCTCGGCGGCGACCGGGTGCCACAGGTCGTCCACGAAGGCGCCGTAGCCGGTCCGCGCCCACACCGTCTCGGCCTCGTACCAGGGGCGGCGGCGGCCGAGCACTCCCACCGGCACCCGCATCGGCACCAGCGCACCCTCCGGGGCGTCACGGCACCACGCGCAGACGGGCACGGTGAGCTCGCGGTCGGCGACCGGCACCCGTCGGCGGTGCTGTCCCTCGCCGTGCCGGGGGTCGAAGAAGCAGGGGCGGTAGGGCTTGGGACGGCCCTTCCGCGACCGGGCGGCGAAGTCCAGGGCCCGATCGGCCGTCCGGGTCAGCACCAGCGCGCCCACCAGGTCGTCGAGGTCCGCGTCGTCGCTGCCGACCCGCTCCAGCACCGTCCGGGCGGTGTCGTAGGACCCGTCCACCCGGATGCGGGTCTCCTCGGTGAGCGCCGTCCCCGTCGGGGACGCCAACCGCTCGGCCAGCTCGTCGAGCTCGCGCTCGGCGAGGGCGCGGACTTCGGCGGGGCCGGGCAGCGGCTCCACCGAGAGCTCCGGCTCGACCGGGCGGCGCCGCGGCGAGCGACCGGGGAGGGTGCGCCAGCGGTGCACGAAGCGCAGCACCAGCCAGGCGCAGCCGGCCACCACCAGGAACGCCGTCGTCGACCAGACGGCGTAGGTGCCGGGCATCGGGTGCTCGTAGTCGAGGTCCCACTCGGGGGGGTCACGCCAGACCTCCTCCTCGGCGAAGGCTCCCCACTCCTCGGCCGTGAGGTCGCCGTCCTGGGCGAGCACCGTGAGGTCGCGGGCGGCCACGCCGGCCAGGCTGACCTCCCCGTTGGCCCCTCCCCCGGGGGCGTGCTCGTCCTGGGCCCGGTAGAGCAGCGACTCGTCGGGGACGTCGCCGAACGTCGCCAACGCGTGGCCGTAGCTCATCGGGTCGGTCTGGACCCAGAAGACCGCATCACCGCCGATCCGTTCGTGGAGCAGGGTGGCGAGCTCGCGGTCGGGGTCGTTGCCGGAGAGGCCGTCAGGCGCCGGCATCATCACGACGTACGCCGGGAAGTCGGCCTCCTCGACGATCTCGCGCAGGCCCTCGCGCACCTCCTCGGTGTGGCCGTTGCCGAAGAGGACGTCGACCTGCACCGGGTCCTCCAGCAGCGCCTCGGCGAGCTGGTCGGGGGTCGGGCCGGCGGGGGCGCTCACCGCAGCTCCCGGTGGATCCGGGTGACGAGGTCGGGCTCCAGCGACCCGAAGCCGGTCGAGGCCCACGGTTCCCGGTCGGTCTCGAAGTAGTGACGCGGGGTGCCGTGGACCACGACGTCGAGGACGTCGGGGCGACGGCCGGCCTGGAGGTCGCGGCGGCAGGCCTCGCAGATCGGCGCCGTCACGGTGCGCGAGTCGTGCTCAAGGGTGCGGTCGCGGCCCGCGCGCCCGTGCAAGGGGTTGAGGAAGCACGGGGTGGTGGGGGTGAACGGCCTGCCCCGCTTCGCGGCGGCCAGCGCCTCCTGGCCACGGGCCGCCAGGACCACGGCCCCCACGGCGTCGAGCGGGTCGACGGAGCCCGGGGAGTCGTCCGCCGGCAGCACCCGGCCCGCCGCCTCGTAGTGGTCGAGCGCCGCGGCCCAGGCGGCGCTGTCGGACCCGGTCATCTCGGCGGCGTCGATGCTCTCGCCCAGGAGCAGCACGTCGTTCCTGGCCCGGCGGACCAGCTCGACGTCGCCCGCCGCTCGGACCCGCTCGAGGACGGAGTCGGGCAGCACGAAGGTCCGGGACCGCTGGCCACGGCCCCGGACGCGCTCGACGGCCACCTTGACGCCGACGACCAGCGCCGCGGTCGCCAGCACGACGAGCAGGCCCTCGGCCACCCCGAAGTCGTCGTCGGCGTCGCGGTCGGGCCGGTCGGCGGGAGTGGCGGTCTGACCCTGGTCCTCCTCCCGCTCCTTGCGCGTCTGCTCGAGCGAGGCGGTCCGGCCTTCCCGCGCGTCGGCGACCAGCTCGTCGAAGGTGCCGGCGCCGAGTCCCTCGACGATGCGCAGCAGTCCTTCGCCCAGCTCGTGCGGGGAGCCGACGCCGTCGGGGCCGCGGTCGCCCTCGGAGAGCACCAGCTCCACGTCGTCGGTCAGGTCAGCCGAGCCGGCGACCTCTCCCCACTGGAGGACGGCCAGGTTGAGCTCGCTCCCGTCGGGCAGCCGCGGGTAGAAGGCCTCGCCCTCACGGGTGCGCCAGACGTTGTTGACGCCCAGGTAGAGCCCGTCGGGTCCGCCGGCGTCGTGCACCCGCACCAGCAGGTCGGAACCGCCGTGGATGCCCTCCTCCGGCGGCTGCACCAGGACCAGGTTGAGCGGCACGCCGCCCTCGCGGGCGGCCGTCCGGATCTTGTCGAGCTGCTCGGGCGGGATCCAGCCCTCGGCGCCCGGACCGACGTGCACCCCGCCGGCCTCGAGGTCTGCGACGATCGCCTCGATGTCGCGGTCGGACACGCGGGTCTCCTCAGGGTCACAGGGGTTGGTTCGTCACCAGGTCGCGGTCACCAGGTGAGCTCGATCTCCAGCTCGTTCTCGTCGCCACCGATCTCGACCTCGATCTTGAGGGTGACCTCGTCGGGCACGTCGACGGTGATCCGGTGACCGTTCTTCTCGAACTCCACGGAGTTGTGGCGGGCCAGCGCGTCGGCCAGCGCGTGCAGCCTGGCGGCAGCCTCCTCGCGACGCATCTTCTGGGACTGGTCGATGTCGAACAGGTCGTCGCTCACGTGTCTCTCCCTCTGTGCCGGCCCGGATGGGTCCCGATGTTGCCCTGACCGTATCCCGCGGCGCGGGAGACCCGGGCTCAGACGTGGCCGCTGAGCTGGGCCATGCGTGCGGCCAGGGCGTCGACCAGGGCGCTCGCCTGCTTGGCCGTGACCGCGGCACGCCGGTCGCCGCCCTCGCTGGAGACCGGGAGCACGTCGACGGAGAGCCGCGCCCCGCCGGCCAGGGCGCGCAGCTCGTCGAGCCGGTCGGCGAAGGGCGAGCCGCTGCCGGGTGAGTAGTAGGTGAGCGCCTCCTCCACCCGGTCGGGGAAGAGGTCGGTCTTGGTGACGGCGACGATCAGCCACACCGGCCGGTCGCGGCGTACCGCCATGGAGGCGATCCGGTGCGCGGTGATGGTCCAGTCCTCCAGCTCGGCGGCGAGCTGCTCCTCCCGGGTGGCGCTCGCGGCGCCGGTGGTGCCGGCGGTGCGCCGGGGGGTGGCGTGGCCCCAGGCCACCACGTGGACGACGCCGTCGACCGGCTCGTCGTGGAAGACCTCGTCGAGCGCCCCGAGCCTGGTGGCGGCGTTGTCGCCCGGCACCACCAGGAAGCGGAACCCCTGGAGCCGCCGGGAGCGGCGGGTACGGCGCTCCATCACCGCCGAGCCGACCTCGGCGGCGCCGGCGTTCGTGGTGCGCCGGGTCAGCCGGTCGGCGAGCTGGGTCTTGCCCACGCCGGTCATCCCGGTGACCGCGACGACCGGGAAGCGGCGGCGGAAGAGCCGGCCGACCCGCTCCGGGGCCGCGGCGAGGCCGGTGAGGACACCCCCCGCGACGGTGACCCCCAGGGCCGACCGGCTGCTGCCGCGGCCCGCGGCGGGCAGCAGCCTGCGGATCCGGGCGGCGGTGGGACGGGAGACGGGGTCGGGCACGTGGCCTCCTGGGGCGCGGATCGGTCGCGGGGCGGGCGCGGCGGTGACAGTGAGCCTACGGTGACCGCCGTGACGCGGCCCAGGGTCGCCCACGCGTGACTCAGGGTCGCCCACGCGTGACTCAGGGTCGCCCACGCGTGGCCCAGGGTCGCCGGGGCAGACTCGACGCATGGCAGCCGCGGGGTCGAGGAGGGTGGGCGCGGGTTCGGCGCTGCTGCTCGTCGTCGGCCTGCTGCTGCTCGCCGTCGCCGTCCCCGCGACGTGGGCGGACCGGACGCTGCTCGACGACGCGCGCTTCAGCGCCGCCGTCGCCCCGGTCATCGAGGAGCCCGCGGTCCGCGACGAGGTGGCCGCGGGGATGACCGACGCCGTCCTGGAGCGCGTCCCCGCCCTGGCGCCCGCGCGGCAGGCGGTCGCGTCCTCCTTCGAGCGACTGGTCGCCACCGACGCCTTCGCCGACACCTGGCGGACAGCGGTGGAGTCCGCACACCGTCGCGCCGTGGCCGCGGTCCGCGGGGAGGACGAGGGGGTGCGGGTCGGCGACACGACCGTGCGGGTCGAGCTGGCGCCGCTGATCGCCGAGGCCAAGCGGCGGCTGGTCGACGCCGGGGTGCCGTTCGCGGAGCTGATCCCCGAGGTCGAGGCGTCGTTCGTGCTGGTGGACTCCCCCGAGGTGGGCGAGGCGGTGCGAGCGGCGCGCTTGGTGGACGCCTGGGCGCCGTGGCTGCTGGCGGCGAGCGTGCTGGTGCTCCTCCTCGCCGTGGTGGCGGCGCGGTCGCGCGCCCGCGCGCTGGGCTGGGGCGGGCTCGGGGTCGCGGTGGCGATGGCGGGGGTGCTGGTCGCGCTCGCCCTGCTCCGGTTCCGCTACCTGGGCGAGATCGAGGACGCCGGGCGCTCCACCGCCGCCGCCCGGGAGGTCTTCGACGCGCTCACCGCGCCGCTGCGCGCCACCACGCTGGGCGTCGGCGCCGCGGGGCTGGCCGTCGCGGTGGTCTCGATGCTCTGGGTCCTGGCACGGCGGAACCGGTCCACCGCCTGAGGCGGCATCTGGGGACGGCGCCCAGCCCGCGCATGCCGGGCGCGCCGGGCGGGCACCGAGTGGGTCCCTGGGTGGTCCCTGGGTGGTCCCCGAGCACTGGAGCAGCGATGGCGGAGCAACGGTTGGTGGCCGACCTGGTCGTGGAGCGGCTGCGCGCCTGGGGCGTCGGGCGCCTCTTCGGCTACTCCGGTGACGGCATCAACCCGGTGATGGGCGCCCTGCGCCGGGCCGGCGGCGACCCGGAGTTCGTGCAGGCGCGGCACGAGGAGAACGCCGCACTGATGGCCGTGGGGCACGCGAAGTACACCGGCGGCGTGGGGGTGATGATCAGCACCCAGGGCCCCGGGGCGGTCCACCTGCTCAACGGCCTCTACGACGCCAAGCTCGACCACCAGCCGGTGGTCGCGATCGTCGGGCAGCAGCCCACCACCGCCCTGGGCGCGGAGTACCAGCAGGAGATCGACCTGACCAGCCTCTTCAAGGACGTCGCGGCGCAGTACGTGCAGGCCGTGCTCGCCCCGGAGCAGGCGGCGATGGTGGTGGACCGCGCCTTCCGCACCGCGCTGGCGACCCGCTCCCCGTGCGTGGTGATCCTCCCCCACGACGTGCAGGTCGAGCCGGCCCCCGAGGAGCTGCCGCACGAGCACGGGGTGGTCCCGACGGTGCCGCAGTGGCGGCCACCCCGGGTGGTGCCGGCCGACGACGACCTCGCCGAGGCGGCCGCGGTGCTCAACGCCGGGGAGCGGGTGGCGCTGCTGGTCGGCCAGGGCGCCCGGGACGCCGGCGACCAGGTGCGCGCGGTGGCCGAGCGGCTCGGGGCGGGGGTGACCACCAGCCTGCTGGGCAAGCCGTGGTGGGACGAGACGCTGCCGACCAGCTGCGGGGTGATGGGCCACCTCGGCACCACCGCGTCGGGCTGGCTGCTGGACCGCTGCGACACCCTGCTGATCGTCGGCAGCAACGACCCGTGGACGGAGTTCTACCCGGCCCCCGGGCAGGCGCGGGCGGTCCAGGTCGACCTCGACGGCCGGCATCTTGGCAACCGCTACCCGGTCGAGGTGGGGCTGGTCGGCGACGCTGCCGAGACGCTGACGGCGCTGCTGCCGCTCCTCGCGGAGCGGCAGGACCTGACCTGGCGCGACGAGGTCGCCGAGCAGGTCACCCGCTGGCACTCGATCGCGCAGGAGCGGGCCGGCAGCACCGCCGTGCCGCTCAGTCCCGAGCGGGTGGTCCGGGCTCTGACCGCTCGCCTGCCCGACGACGCCCGGGTGAGCGTCGACGTCGGGTCGATCACCTACTGGTACGCCAGGCACCTCACGCTGCCGCCCGGCGTACCGGCGCACCTCTCCTCGACCCTGGCCTCGATGGGCTCCGCCCTGCCCTACGGCCTGGCCGCCAAGCTCGATGCGCCCGACCGGCCGCTGGTGGCGCTGGCCGGCGACGGTGCCATGCAGATGAACGGCGTCGCGGAGCTGATCACCGTCGCCCACCGGTGGCGGGAGTGGGCCGACCCCCGGTTCGTCGTGCTCGTCCTGCACAACCGTGACCTCGCGGAGGTGACCTGGGAGCAGCGCGAGACCGAGGGCGACCCGCGCTACGACGCCAGCCAGTCGCTTCCCGACTTCCCCTACGCCGGCTACGCCGAGCTCCTGGGCCTCACCGGGATCCGGGTGGAGCGGCCCGAGGAGGTCGACGCCGCCTGGGAGCGGGCGCTCTCGGCCGACCGGCCGGTGGTGCTGGAGGCGGTGGTCGACCCGGACGTGCCGCTCCTCCCGCCGTTCCCCGGGGGCGCGGAGAAGCTGGCGAGCTTCCGCCGGGCGCTGGCGCAGGAGGAGCACGGCGAGCACGCCCGAGCGCTGCTCGACGAGCAGGCCGCGCAGGAGGGGGACTGAGCCCCCTCCCGGGCGTGGCGTCAGTCCGCGGGCAGGTCGGCGAAGGCCTGCTTCATGCCCCGGTACCAGCCCAGCGACTTCTTCGGGTGGCGCCACCGCCCCTTCATCTCGTCGCGGGCCGGCTGGTGGCTGGCGTCGCCGGCCTTCTCCGCCTCCTTGAGGTGCTGGTCCTGGGCGTTGATCACGTCGTCGGCGGTCTCGCCGTGGTGGGCCAGGTCGCAGGGGCCGCCGAGCTGACGGCAGGTCATGGTCTTCATGGTGCTCTTCCTCCTGGTGTCGGTTTCTCTCTGCCTGGTTGACGAGTGGCGTCGCCCGGGTGTGACCGGCTGCCGCTCAGCCGCGCGGTCCGGCTCCGTCGCGGCGGACCACGCGGGCGAGGACGGCGGGGTCGGCGCGGAAGGTGATCCGGCGTACGGCGCCCCGCTCGACGACGAAGTCGAAGAGCACCCGCGCCTCGCCGCGGTGGAACCACGCGGCGCCCGGACGGTCGTCGAGGAGGACCGGGAGGGCCGCCTGCGCGCTGCCGTTGAAGAACTCCGCGACCTGCTGCGCGCCCTCGATCCGCTGCGGGGTCCCCGCGAGCAGCGCCGCGTCGTCGGCGGTGACCTCGATGTCGGGGGCGAGCAGCTGGAGCAGGCGCTCGAACTGCGCCTCCCGGGCGGCGGCCATGAAGGCGTCCACCACCTGCCACTGCGCGAGCGTGTCCTCCGGCACCGGCTGCCGCACCTTGGCGCGGGCCCGGGAGGCCAGCTTGCGGGCCGCGGCGGGGGTGGTGTCGAGGACCGACGCGATCGTGGCGAACTCGAAGCCGAAGGTGTCGTGGAGGACGAAGGCCACCCGCTCGCCGGGGGTCAGCCGGTCCAGGACGACCTGGAGCGCGACGCCGACGGTGTCGGCCATCGCGACCTCGTCGGCCGGGTCGGGCGCGTGCGACGTCACCGCGAGGTCGTCGACGGGGACGGGCGTGCGGGCGCGCAGCCGGTCCAGGCAGAGGCGGGTGGTGACCGTGGTCAGCCAGCCGGGCAGGTTGTCGATCGGCGCCCCACCGGGCTGGCCCGGGTCCCCGGCGTCCGCCCGGCGACCGGTGGCGTCCAGCCGGAGCCAGGCCTGCTGGACGACGTCCTGCGCCTCGTCGGCGTCCCCCAGCACCCGGGTGGCCAGCGTCACCAGCCGCGGCCGCTCGGTCTCGAACTCCTGCGTCGTCATCATCCCACGCTCCTCCTTGGTCGGGTCCACCTTCCTGACGCGACAGCGGGGCCGGACGTGACCGCGCGGAGGCGGCGGTCAGCCGGCGAGGGAGCCGCCGAAGATCTGCCACGCCAGGGCCGACTTCGCGACCAGGCTGAGCACGAGGTAGGCCTTCTCCCCGAACGCGTAGCTGCGCCAGGGACCGACCTGTCGGTACTGCAGCCACTGGTTGAGCGCGAAGCTGTTGAAGAAGACGAAGAGGGAGACGAAGATCCCGATCACGAAGCCCGGGACCTCGTCGGCCGCCACCAGGTTGTACGCGATCGCCACCCAGGGCGTGGCGCCCGCGACGCAGCCGAACCAGAACGGCTTCATCGTCAGCCGCTCGCTGCCCGGCGGGTTGGCCGACTCCTGGAGCCAGCCGAAGAGGATCATCGAGACGTTGGCGCCGGCGATGCCGATCAGGGCGCTGATCCCGTCGATCCCCGTGTAGAGCGCGATGAGCACCACCATCAGGGTGGCGCTGAACGAGTACTCCACCCACCGGAAGCGGTTGATCCCGCCCCGCAGGTCGCCCTCGTAGGTGCGCCGGAGGACCGTCGCGGTGAGCAGGTGGTCGACCGCGGCGAGGGCGAGGAAGGTGGCCACCGCCGGACCGATCGGCAGGTCGAAGAGCGCCTCGGGGGACTCGGACGGCGTCCCCGGCGGTCCGGCCGGCAGCGACTCGGTGATGGGGATGGCGAAGTCCGTCGCCAGCCACACCACGGCCGCCGCCTGCACGAGGTGGAGGACGGTGAGTGCGAGGTTCCAGCCGCGCAGGGAGCGCAGGCTGCGCTCGTCCACGCCGCTCGCAGTCGTTCCCGAGGTCGTCATCCCGCCATCATGCCGGGTGCGGGGCCCCGGGAGTCAGGGGTCGTCCACGCCCTCGCCGGTCACGGGACCCGCGGGAGCTGCACGCGGCAGTAGAGCGAGCCGCCGTCCTGACGCGCCGCCCGGGCGAGGGAGGCGAGCAGGTGGAGCTGGACCCGGAGCGTCTCCGGCTCGACGGCGCCGCCGAACTCCTCGGTCCGCGACCACGGGCCCACCGCCGCGGCGAGCTGGTCGCCGTCGGCGCCGGCGAGGGCGTCGACCAGCCCGTCGGTGACGGTGAGCACCTGGCGCTCCCCGCCGTCCCGCTCCGCCAACCGGGCACCCCAGCGCGGGTCCGCGGCGATCTGGGCCGACGGTCGGCCGGTGAGCAGGGCCTCGAGCGTGCCGCCCTGGGCGACCGGATCGACCCGGGTGTCGGCCACGGTCCGGTACGCCGACGCGCCCGGTGCCAGCGCCCCCGCGGCGGTCGCGTCGTCGGGGGCGAGGAACCAGTCGTAGCGCACGGCCATGCCGGAGACCCTAGTGGCGACCGGCGAGGGCCTCGCCGCGAGACCCGGCCAGCACCAGCACGCAGACCTCGAGGCCCTCGCTGCCCGCCACGGCGCGCAGCCACGCGGGCCGGGTCCGGTGCACCTCCCGCCATCCTGCGGCGGCGTACATCGCGACGGCCGCCTCGTGCACCGTCAGCACCTCAAGGCAGGGGTGCAGGTCGCGAGCGAGGATGTCGGCGACCACCGTCTCCAGCAGGAGGCGGCCCACCCCCAGCCCCCGGGCCTGCTCCGCCACGAAGAGCGAGCGGACCCAGGCCAGCCGGTCGGTCGGGGTGCCATGGGCGCGGGCGGCCGCGGTGTTGATCTCTCCGGCGTCCCCGGAGCCGTGGACCGGCCCGGTCCAGCAGGCGTGCCCGACGGGGCGGCCGTCGAGCTCGGCGGTCCACGCGGCCGCCGCGTCGTGGCCGTGCAGGAACTGCTCGGTCGGCACCGGCAACGGGTTGCGGAACGGGTAGCGGGTGCGGGGCTGCTGGGCGAGCAGCGCCTCGCCCAGCAGCGGGAGGTCGGCGGGTCGGCGGGGCCGGACCACGGCCACCGGTCGCCGGCCGTCGGAGGCGGGCTGCACGTTGCTCACCGGCCCATCCTGCCCGGCGTGCTTCCTGGCAGGCGCCCGGGGCGGGGGACGCCGGTGCGTGACGGCTGGGTGGACCGACCCCGGTGCCGCGGGGCAGAGTGCGGGGATGAGCTGCTTCGTCTCGCACACCTCCTTCGACTGCCGCCACGCCTACGAGCTCTCCGAGTGGTGGAAGCCGGTGCTCGACTACGTCGACGTCGACGGCGACCCCAACCTCCCTGGCCACGAGGAGTGCATGATCCGCGACCCGCAGACCGGTCATTCGATCCTCTTCATCGAGGTGCCGGAGGCGAAGAGCGTGAAGAACCGGGCCCACCTCGACCTGCGGCCGCGGCAGGGCACCCGCGACGAGGAGGTGGAGCGGCTGCGCGCGCTCGGGGCGACCGAGGTTGCCGACCTGCGGGGCCACTACGGGCCGGGCAGCGGCTGGGTGGTCTTCGCCGACCCGGAGGGCAACGAGTTCTGCGTGCTGCGCTCCGAGGGCGAGCTCGCTGCCGACTCGTGACGTCGCTCTCCCTCCCCTCGCCCGACCTGTACGACGCCTGGGCGACGTGCGTGCGCGACTTCGGCGACGGACCGCAGGACGGGTCGGGCCACTGGCTGGTGCCCGGCCTGGGGCCCGACCGCACGTCGTTCGACACCCTGCTCACGGCGGTCGCGCGCGAGTCCGACCCGTCGGCGCAGCTGCCGGACGGCAGGGTGCACTCCGACTACTACTGGGTGACCGAAAGCCCCGAGATGGTGGGCTTCCTCGCGGTCCGGCACGCGCTGACCGACCGCCTGCTCCAGGTCGGCGGTCACATCGGCTACAGCATCAGGCCGTCGCGGCGGCGGCGCGGCCACGCCCGCCGGGCCCTGGCGCTCGGGGTGGCGCGGGCGCGCGAACTCGGCCTCTCCCGGGTCCTGGTGACCTGCGACGAGGAGAACGTGGCCTCCGCACGCACGATCGAGGGGAACGGCGGCGTGCTGGAGGACGTGCGGGTGGGGAAGCGGCGGTACTGGATCTCCGCGTGACGCCGGGGCGGCGCGGCCGGAGCCTCAGCCTCACAGGGTGACGTCGAGCACCAGGGCGAGAGAGGGGGTCTGTGGATCGTCGGCGTCGGCGACGGCGAGCAGCCGGGCCCCGTGTGCCGAGGCCTCCAGCAGCATCAGCCCCTCCACCTTGGGGACCGCCCCGCCGACCGTCGGCAGGGGGGCCAGGGCGCTGGTGGCGGGGCCGTCGAGGAGCGCCAGGGCCGAGCCCACCACCGGGCCGTCGTCCTGGGCGTTGGGGCTGTCCTCGGCCGCCGCGGAGACCAGGACCGTGCCGTCGGGGAGGAGCAGCGCGTCGGTGATCGCCAGCGCGACCTCCGCCACGTCGCCGAGCCGGTAGAGGTGTGGGCTGGTCACCGGCACCTCGTCGGGCCGGGTCCGCCCCAGCACCGCGTCGAGCACGGCGGCCAGGGCGAGGTCCACGCTCGCCGACGGCACGCCCGCCGAGGGCAGGCCGCGCTGGTACCAGCGCAGGGTGTCGCCGGCGACCAGGTGCGCGCCCTCCATGTTGAGCCCACCCGGCTCGACCCCCAGAGTCTCGGCGACGACGGCGTAGAGCGCGGTCATGTCCACGGCGTCGCTGGCGGGGCGGCCGTCGCGGGGACGCAGCAGAGACCAGCGCATCCGGGCCGGTGACGACCCCGAGCCGAGGAGCAGCACCCCGGGGCCGTCCGCGATCGGGACCTCGCAGGCCGCCTCCAGGTCGGGCTTGAGGTGCTTGGTCCCCGAGGCGGTGCCGAAGACCTCGTGCCCGCCGGTGGTCGGCAGGAGCCGGACCGGCACGGCGGCGCCACCGTCGAGGCCGGCCTCGAACCACGCCGCGTGGGTCGCGTCGTCCTGGGCCACCAGGAAGCCGTCGCCCCACGCGGTCACGCCGGAGGCGGCGCGCACCGGGTTGCCGTCGGCGAACCGCAGATGCTCGACGCGCGCCACCTCGACCTTCATGGGACCAGCGTCCCACTCAGGAGATGGTGCCGCTGCCCTCCGCCTCGACGCGCTCCTCGTGGAGCAGCTGGCGTAGGAGATCTGCTGGCCCACCGGGTGGACTAGACCGGAGCGGCGACTGAGGTGCGTGGGCCCGCCCGCGGCCGCCGACGTAGGCTCCTGGGCCTGACCAGCAGACGAAGAGGTGCACCATGCCGGCGAGCCGATCCGCCCGGGAGCGCAAGGCCGCCGTCGAGGCGGGCCCGCTGGCGCGGGTGAAGATCGACGTCGGCGCCGACAAGCAGTTCGTCTACAAGATCAGCTGCTCGGAGTGCGTCGCGAAGGCCGGACGCCCCTGGTCCACCTACCGGCCCGGCGGCGACAACGGGTTCATGGCCGCGATGGACCGGTGGGTCTTCCACCTCACCGAGAAGCACCCGGCGGCGGAGGCACCCTGCCTCGCGTACCTGGCCGCCGCCCAGCAGCGGCTCCACGAACGCCGTGAGGGCACGGCGCCGGGGTCGCCCGGGTCCCGCCCGGAGGGCTAGGTCAGGTGGCTACCAGGACCATCGAGCACCACAGCATGGTGCCCGCTCCCCCGGCTGCGGTCTGGGAGCGGGTCGTCCACCCCGAGGGCATCAACCACGAGATGCGGCCCTGGATGACGATGCGGATGCCCCGCCGGGCCGCCGGGCTGACCGTGGAGACCGTGCCCCTGGGGCAGCCCGTCGGCCGCGCCTGGCTGCGTCTCTTCGGCCTCGTCCCGTTCGACTTCGACCACCTGACCGTCGTCGAGGTCGAGCCGGGCGTCCGCTTCCTCGAACGCTCCACCATGGCGAGCATGCGGCTCTGGGAGCACGAGCGGCGGTTGACCCCGGTCGCGGGCGGCACCCGGGTGGACGACCGGGTCACCCTGCAACCGCGGCTGCCCGTTCCCGGTCTCGCCCGGCTCCTGGCCGTGGTGGTCGGTGCCTTCTTCAGGCACCGGCACCGACGCCTGAGGGAGCACTTCCCGTGACCACGTCGCACCGGCTCCCGCACGCGCAGTACCTCGACCTCCTCGACCGGCACGGACGCGCTGCCCTCGACGCCCTCGGCGGGCTGGCTCCGGACGCGCCGGTGCCGCCGCACGGCGCGGAGGCCTCGGACTACGCGCGCGAGCACCTGGCGACGCTGGAGGTCTGGGCGTGGCTGCTGGCCCACCCCGACTCCGACTGGCGCGCCTACCAGGCGGACCCGTCCCCGCAGGGCCACCACGAGGTCCTGGAGGCGATCGGGCGGACACGCGACCGGCTGACCCGCCTGCTGGTGGACCTCGGCCCCGACCAGGAGCTCGACTACTTCGGGCGGCCCGGCACCTCCCACGACGTGGCGCGCCTCCTCGCCCACGAGGCGATCAGCTTCGCGACGGCGGCGTGCGACGCGCGTGGCCTCCCGGCGCCGGGGCTGCCACCCGAGGTCGCCTCGGACTGCGTCGACCGGGCCCTGGCGCACTGGAGCGAGCCGGAGGCCGACGTGGCCTGGCATCCCGCGCCCGCCCACCTCGTGGCCGCCGACACCGGGCGGTCGTGGTGGGTCCGGTTCAGCGACGGCCGGGACGCGCGCGGCGACGCCATCGCCCCCGCGGCGGCGGGTCCCGCGGCGCTCGCCCTGGTCGACGACTCCGGGCCCCTGCTGCGCTGGCTCGAGGGCTACCCCGGCACCGCCCCGCGGGTGGAGGGCGACGCCGCCGCCCTCCGGATGCTGCGGGTCGCCCTCGGTCACCGGGTCGAGCCGGAGCCCCGGCGTCCGTGGTGGAGGCGACGCTAGGTGGAGCCCCACGACCACGAGGCGGCCGGGGTCCGCGCGATGGCGCTCAGCGCCACCCTGCACTGCCTCACCGGGTGCGCGATCGGGGAGATCCTCGGCCTGATGATCGGCACCGCGGTCGACCTGGGCACCGGGTGGACGATCGTGCTGGCGGTCGGTCTCGCCTTCTTCTTCGGCTACACGCTCTCCACGTTCCCGCTGCTCCGGGCGGGTCTCGGGCTCGCCGCGGCGCTGCGGCTCGTGCTGGCTGCGGACACCCTCTCCATCGCCACCATGGAGGTGGTCGACAACGCCGTCATGGCCGCCGTCCCCGGCGCGATGGACGCCGGACTCGTCAACGCCCTCTTCTGGGTCTCGATGACGATCGCCCTGGCCGCCGCGTTCTGCGCCGCCTACCCGGTCAACCGCGCCCTGCTCCAGCGCGGCAAGGGCCACGCGCTCACCCACGAGTACCACCACGCGAGCACCGAGGCCACGGGCGCACGACGGTTCGTCCCGCACCTGTCCACGGCGACGCTGGCGACCGCCCTCGTCGCCTTCCTGGTCGGCGGCCTCACCGTCTCCCTCGCCGACCAGCTCGGCGAGCAGGAGAACGACGACCCTCACAGCTCCCCGAGCAGCACCCGGTGGTCCGGGGCTCAGTCGCTGCACCTGCGCCCGGTGAGCAGCAGGTACTCCCACAGCATCGTGTGGTCGGGCCGCTCGTGGGCGCGCGCGAGCTCGGCCAGCGCCTCGTCGAGGGCGGCCACCTTCTCCGGCTCGTCGGCGATGCCGCGGTAGACCGCGATGGTCGGCCCGTACCTCTCCTTGAAGAACTCCCGGAACCCCTCGGCGGTGGCGAAGGCGTCGACCACCAGCTGCTCCCGGCTGGCCTCGACGTCGGTGACGCGGTCGCCGAGGAGGCTCCGCACGTGCGTCTCGTCCCCCCAGCGGGGCGGCGGCGTGGCACCGGGCGGGGGCGCCGGGGCGTAGGGCTTCATGGCACCGAACATCTGCCCGATGAACCCCTGGGGCGTCCAGGAGACGAGGCCGATCCGGCCGCCGGGACGGACCACGCGCAGGAGCTCCGCGGCGCTGCGCTCGTGGAACGGGGCGAACATGATGCCGACGCACGAGAGCACCGCGTCGAACTCGCCGTCGCGGTAGGGAAGCGCCTCGGCGTCGGCCACCTCCCAGGTGACCTCGAGCCCCTGGGCCTCGGCCTCGTGCCGGCCGGCCCCGAGCAGCTCGGGGGTGAGGTCGCTGGCCACCACCCGGGCACCCGTCCGGGCGGCGGGCAGCGCGGCGTTCCCCGAGCCGGCGGCGATGTCGAGCACCCGGTCGCCTCCGGTGATCCCGGTGGCGCGCACCAGGGTCTCCCCGAGCTCGGCGATCACCTCGGTGGCCACGGAGGGGTAGTCGCCGAGCGCCCACATCGCCCGGTGCCGGGCCTTGAGGTCGTCGGGCGGGGTGGTGCTGCGGTCGGTGAGGGTCTGGTCGGTCATCTCTGCTCCTCGAGTCGGACTGATCCCACCAGCGTCTGCCCGGCCGCGGCCCCGGCTCCAGTGCCAGATGTGAACCAGCAACGGTTCAGGATCGGTACTGGTGCCGGGCGCGCTACGGGGGTCTACTGGGTGGGTGGGGGCGCTCCAGAGCAGGAGGCCAGATGACGTCGTACGGTCAGTTCTGCCCCGTGGCCAAGGCCATGGAGGTCCTCGACGAGCGCTGGACCCTCCTGGTGGTCCGCGAGCTGCTGGCGGGGAGCGCGCACTTCAACGAGCTGCGCCGGGGGAACCCGAAGATGTCTCCGGCCCTGCTCTCCAAGCGGCTGCGCACGTTGGAGCGGGTCGGGGTGGTGGAGCGCGTCGGCGACCAGGCCGGTCGCAGCAGCTACCGGCTGACCGCCAGCGGCGAGGAGCTGCGCCCGGTCGTGGAGGCGCTGGGCGCCTGGGGAGTGCGGTGGATCGGCGACCTCGGGGAGCAGGACCTGGACCCCCACCTGCTGATGTGGGACATCCGCCGGACCGTGGCAGTGGACCGGTGGCCGCGCGGCCGCACGGTGGTGGCCTTCCGCTTCACCGACGTGCCCGCGAAGGTCGCGCGCTGGTGGCTCTGCGTGAGCGGGGCCGAGGCCGACGTCTGCGACTACGACCCCGGGTTCGACGTGACCGCCGGGATCGAGACCCCGCTGCGCACCATGACCGAGGTGTGGCGCGGTGACCGGCAGTGGGGTGACGTGCTGCGGAGCGGGGAGGTGCGGGTGCAAGGCTCGTCCTCCGTGGGACGCGACGTGGCTCTGTGGCTCGGCCAGATGCAGCTGGCCGGCGTACCGAGGCCGACGTGAGCATCGCGCGGCCACCTCAGCACGGTGACGGCGACGCTCAAGATGCCCCATTTGAGGCACACGCCGAGCGGTCGCCGGACTCGTAGAGTAAAAAACGGCGGCCGACCGATCGGCACCTCGCCGAACCCGCTCGTCGGCAGCCCGAAGGGGAAGCCATGAACACTGCGTCCAAGCTGGTGGCAGCAGGCGCGACCTCGGCCCTGCTCGCTGCGGCGGCCGTCTCGTCCGGCACGGCCACCGCTCAGCCCGAGCGGTCCTCCCAGGTCAGTGCCTCCAAGACGTCGAAGGGCGTCACCCCGAAGGATCCGCAGGCCCGGAGGTTCGTGCGCGGCGTCTCGCTCGAGGAGATCACCGAGCACCAGGTCGCCCTCCAACGGATCGCGTCGCTCAACGACGACACCCGCGAGGTCTTCTCCTCCGGCTACCAGGAGTCGGTCGACTACGTCGTCTCGACGCTGCGCGACGCCGGCCTGAGGGTGCGGATCGACCAGTTCAACTTCCCGTTCTGGGAGGAGTCGCAGCCGCCGGTGCTCAACCAGGTCTCGCCGACCCCGAAGACCTACGTGCCGGGTGACGCCGAGGACGACGGCCAGCCGACCGCCGACTTCATCACGATGGCCAACTCCCCCACCGTGGAGCTCACGGGCGCGCCGGTCTTCCCGGTCGGCGGCATCCTCGACCCGCCCACCGGCGGCTCGACGAGCGGCTGCACGGCGGCGGACTACGCCGGCGTGGAGGGCAAGGTCGCGCTCGTCCAGCGCGGCACCTGCGCCTTCGTCGACAAGTGGGCGCTGGCCCAGGCGGCCGGAGCCACGGGCGTGATCATCTACAACGAGGGCAACACCCCCGAGCGGCAGAACCCGGTCTTCGTCGACAACCTGCCCGACGTCCCGGCGACCATCGCCGCGGTGGTCGCGAGCTACACGGTGGGCAACGAGCTGCTCCAGGCCTACCAGCAGGGGCTGAACCCCACGGTCGACTTCAAGGTCTACGGCGAGTTCACCGACCGCTTCCTGCCCCAGGTGATCGCCGAGACCCGCGGGGGCGACCCCGAGCACGTGGTCGTGGTCGGCGCGCACCTCGACTCCGTGCCCGCGGGACCGGGCATCAACGACGACGGCTCGGGGGTTGCGACGCTGCTCGCGCAGGCCGAGGAGCTCAGTGAGGGCAGGCACCGGTTGCGCAACAAGATCCGTTTCGGGTTCTGGGGTGCCGAGGAGAACGGCCTGGTCGGGTCGATCGAGTACGCGTTCGGCCTCAGCCAGGCCGAGGTGGACCAGATCGACGTGATGCTCGACTACGACATGCTCGCCTCGCCCAACTACGTGCGCTCCGTCTACGACGGCGACGGCAACGCCGCGCCCGGCAACCCGGCCGGTCCGGTGGGCTCCGGCAAGGTCGAGCAGGTCCACGACGACTGGTTCCGCGCCCAGGGCCTCCGGTCCGATCGCGTGCCGTTCGACGGCCGTTCCGACTACGTGGGGTTCACCCTGCGCGGGATCCCCGCCGGCGGCGTCTTCGCCGGCGCCGAAGGCATCAAGACCGCCGAGCAGGAAGAGGTGTACGGCGGTGCGGCGGGCTCCTGGTACGACCCGTGCTACCACCAGGCCTGCGACAACCTGACCACCATCCTCACCGGGGTGCCGCCGCTGGACGCGGAGGGCCTCGCCCCCGAGGGCGACGAGGCGGCCAAGCGCGCCGCCCAGCGCAAGATGGCCGGGGGCGCCCTACGGGGCCTGGACGAGATGTCGGACGCGGCCAGCTACGCCGTGTACTACTTCGGCGCCTCGAAGGACCCGTTCGGCACGCGGGGTCACCGCCACGACAAGACGCGTGGCAAGGCCGCAGCGGGTCAGAGCTACCCGTGGCGGGGTCACCAGCGCAACCGCCGCTGAGGCGGAAGGTCCCCGAGCGGCCGGCTCAGCACTGGCCGGCTCAGCACTGGCCGTCTCGGGGACCGTCGCACGCGCAGCCGCACGCATCCTCCGGAGGAGAACTCCCACGACGGAGTCCAGGCCGGTGCCGTGGCTGTGGGTGCTGTATGGGTGCTCCTGGCGTCAGCGCAGCGCCACGACCAGGCTGCACAGAGCCAGCAGCAGGGTCACCGGGGTCATCACCAGCCGCTCCGCGCGGCTGCGGGAGATGCCGTTCATGACCACCCCCACGGTCAGATAGGCGAAGAGCAGCCAGGCGCCCACGACGGAGACGGAGTCCGGCAGGACGTCGTAGACGCCGCCGCGATCGAGGAGCACGAGGGCGAACAGCACGTAGAGCAGGATCGCCACCACGCTGCCGGCCCGCAGGTGGGCCGGCAGCACTCCGTCGTGCTGACCACCCCAGGCGAACCGCCCCCACGGAGCGCCGAGGACCAGAGCGAGCTGGAAGAGTCCCAGGCCCGCGAGCAGGGCGCAGGCGAGGAAAGCCGCATCGGCGTGCATCCCGCGATGCTAGCCAGCGCCAGCCCCCTCGTGGGTCAGACCTCACAGCGCGCCGGAGCGCCGGTCAGGCGTTGCCTGTCCGAACACGTCGTGCCACGGTGACGGGCATGGTGAGAATCGGGGCGCTCGTGCTGAACGTGTCAGAGGCAGGTCGCGCGGGCGCCTTCTGGTCCGGGGCCCTGGGATACACGAGCCAGCCGCACCACCCTGAGTTCCTGGCCCCCGAGGACGCCGACTTCGTCGTCCTGGCCGACCCCGAGGGGAATCTGTTCTGCGTCGTCGACCTGAGCCACCAGCCGACGGCATCGAGGAGCGAGCCCGACGTCCTCTAGACGGAGTCGCGCGTGGCCTGCGCGAGCAGCTCGGTGAGACCGGCGGCGTCGACCTCCGCGCCGTACGCCGGCTGGTCGCGGTCGAAGCGCCAGCCCTCGGAGAGCGGGCCGACGTCCACGACGTCGTAGCCGATCTCGTCGGCGAGCGTGGTGACCGTCGCCTTCGCCGCGGCGTCGTCACCGGCCATCGGCAGGGCACGACGACCGGGGGTGCCGGCGGGCACGCCCTTGGTGGCGAGGTGGCCGGCCTGGATGGCGTTGAAGAGCTTCACCACCTGCGACTGCGGCAGGTGGGCGGCGAGGATCTCGCTCGGCGTGGTCTCGCCGGCGTCGATCTCAGCGACATGGCCGTCGCGCTCGAAGTAGTAGTTGTTGGTGTCGATGACGACCTTGCCGGCCAGCGGCGCGGCCGGCACCTGGTCGACGGCCAGGAACGGCACCGACACGACGACGACCTCCCCGGCCTGGGCCGCCTCCTCGGCGGTGGCGGCGCGGGCGCGCTCACCGATCTCCGAGACGAGGTCGGCGAGCGTCTCGGGCCCGCGCGAGTTGCTGACGACGACGTCCTTCCCCTGGGCCGCGAAGAGCCTGGCCAGGGTGCCGCCGATGTTGCCGCTGCCGATGAAGCCGAGGGTTGTCATAAAGAGCGAACGGCCTACGCCGCCACGTTGTTCCGACGCCCATGGCATCGTGCGGCACGACACCCACACGACGCCTGGCACCACGTGTACGACGCCCGGCGAATCGTCTCGGCCACTCGCTGTCCCACGGCCGAACAAGCCCTACCCTGATGGCGGGCTGCACTGTCTGAGGTGGGGAGCTGTCGACATGAGCGGGAAGGTCCGGGTCCTGGTGCTGAACGGCGGCTCGAGCTCCGGCAAGAGCACGCTCGCCAGGTCTCTCCAGGAGGAGCTTGCCGGCTATTGGCTCCGGCTTGGCGTGGACACCCTGATCGAGGCCGCCCCACCACGCCTGCTCCGCGCGGGCGGCGGTCTGGAGGTGGGCGCCGACGGAGGCGTCACGCCGGGCCCGGCATTCGCCGCCGTGGAGGACCAGTGGATGCGGGGCGTGAGTGCCGTGGCGGAGTCCGGTGGGCAGGTGATCATCGAAGACAACTTCGTGAGCGGCCCGAGCGCCCAGCGTCGTTGGCGCGAGGCGCTGCGCGAGATTCCCACCGCCTGGATCGGCGTACGCGCCCCGGCGTCGGTCGCAGCCGAGCGGGAGCTCCGACGCGGAGACCGGGTTGCCGGTATGGCCGCAGCGCAGGCCGAGGCCGTCCACTCGGGGATCGACTACGACCTCGAGCTGGACACGTCCACGGCCACTGGCGCCGAGCTGGCCGCGCAGGTCCGCCAGCGCTTCTTCCCCGGCCCGGTGACGTGATCGATCCGACCGAGGGACTGGCCGCAGACACCCTCGAGAGGATCGCCGCGCGAGCGGCGGAGCTGGGCTTCGACGCGGCGTCGACGCCTGCGGGTGTCTGCGTCCGCCGGTATGCATCGGCCTCAACGAGGCTGGCGGTCAGCCCCACCGGTCGAGCAAGGTCCTCGGCGACCGACAGGAACTGGCCGTTGAGCTCGCTCCACTGCCGGCCCCCTGCTCGTCGACAACGAGAGCGTGTCAGTGCGCCATGTCGACGAAGCGCGAGTAGTGGCCCTGGAAGGCCACCGTGATGTCACGGGTCGGCCCGTTGCGGTGCTTGGCGATGATCAGGTCGGCCTCGCCGGGGCGGGTCGACTCCTTCTCGTAGACGTCCTCGCGGTGCAGCAGGATCACCATGTCGGCGTCCTGCTCCAGCGAGCCCGACTCACGCAGGTCGCTCATCATCGGCTTCTTGTCGCCGCGCTGCTCGGGACCACGGTTGAGCTGCGAGAGGGCGATGATCGGGACCTCGAGCTCCTTGGCCAGCAGCTTGATCTGGCGGGAGAACTCCGAGACCTCGAGCTGGCGGGACTCCACCTTCTTGCCCGAGCTCATCAGCTGCATGTAGTCGATGACGATCAGGCGCAGGTCGTGCTTCTGCTTGAGCCGGCGGGCCTTGGCCCGGATCTCCATCATCGTCATGTTGGGCGAGTCGTCGATGTACATCGGCGCCGCCGAGACCTCGCCCATCTTCTTGGCGAGCTTGTCCCAGTCCTCTTCCTGCATGTTGCCGTTGCGGATGTGGTTGAGCGCGATCTTGGCCTCCGCCGAGAGCAGGCGCATCACGATCTCCGACCGCGTCATCTCGAGGCTGAAGAAGACCGAGGCCATGTTGTTGTGGATCGACGCCGCCCGGCAGAAGTCGAGAGCCAGGGTTGATTTCCCCATGGCGGGGCGGGCCGCGACGATGATCATCTGGCCCGAGTGCAGACCGTTGGTCAGCTCGTCGAGGTCGGCGAAGCCGGTCGGGACGCCGTAGAGCCCGGCCTCGCGGTTGGAGATCGCCTCGATCTCGTCGAGGACGCCGTTCATGATGTCGCTGAGCGGCGCGTAGTCCTCCTTGGCCCGCTTGTCGGTGATCTTGTAGACCTCCGCCTGCGCCTGGTCGACCACGTCGTCGACCTGGCCCTCGCCGGCGTAGCCGATCTGCACGATCTTGGTGCCGGCGGCGACGAGACGGCGCAGGATCGCCTTCTCCCGGACGATCTCGGCGTAGTAGCCGGCGTTGGCGGCGATCGGCACGTTGGCCGACAGGGTGTGCAGGTAGGGAGCGCCCCCCACCCGCTGCAGCTCGCCGCGGCGGTGCAGCTCGGCCGCGACGGTCACCGGGTCGGCGGGCTCGCCGCGACCGTAGAGGTCGATGATCGCGTCGTGGATCAGCTCGTGCGCCGGCCGGTAGAAGTCGATCCCGCGGACCGCCTCCGAGACGTCGGCGATGGCGTCCTTGGAGAGGAGCATCGAGCCCAGCACGCTCTGCTCGGCGGCGTTGTCCTGGGGCGGGGTCCGGTCGCCCTCCCGGCGGGGCGCCTCGCCGGGCGCGTAGGCCGCCGGGCCGTCACCCCACTGCTCGTACCCGTCGTACGGCGGCTCGCTCGGCCCGACCGTGTCGTGCTCGGCGATGCTCAAGGGGGCCTCCGGGAGGGCGTGGGGAAGGGTTCTCGCGGTGGTGATCAGGGTAGGAAGACCCTCCGACACTCCTGCGTCCGTGCGCGACGGTACGTGCCCGAGCCCGCATCCGCACAGTCCGTTATCCACAGGGTCTGTGCATAACTGGGGGTTCATGGTGCAGGAGTCCCCCAGATCTGTGCACCACCCGGGGGGTGCTGTGTGGAAAACATGTCCACAACTTCACCGACACGCCGTCTGACCTGCGGAAACGTCGTCCTCAGCCTGTGGATAAAAGTTGGGGAGAAGTTAAATTTCACACCGTGCTCGACATGTGAAACCTCGTGGTTGCTTTGTCGACAAGTAGGGGATGGCCCTCGACGAGGTGTGATATCCCACGGATGTCCACAGGTGTCACATACGTCACGCGTAGTGATCAGGGGGCGATCCTGCCCATTACACTCAGGTGGTGCGCACCACCGATCGCGAGATCCTCCGCCTCGCTGTCCCGGCGTTCTTCGCGCTGGTGGCCGAGCCGCTCTACCTGCTCAGCGACTCCGCCATCGTCGGGCACCTCGGCACCCAGCAGCTCGCCGGCCTCGGCATCGCCGGTGTGGTGCTGCAGACGATCGTCGGCCTCTGCGTCTTCCTGGCCTACGGGACCACCGCGAGCGTGGCCCGGCACCTCGGCGCGGGCGACCTGCGCACCGCCCTGGCCCAAGGCATCGACGGGCTCTGGCTCGCCGTCCTGATCGGCGTGGGCGCCACCCTGGCCGGGATCGTCCTCACGGGTCCGCTGGTGGCCGCCTTCGGCGTCAGCCCCGAGGTGGGCGGCTACGCCGAGGAGTACCTGCGGATCGCGCTGCTCGGCACCACCCCGCTCCTCCTCATGCTCGCCGCCACCGGGGTGCTCCGCGGGCTGCAGGACACCCGCACCCCGCTCGTGGTGGCCGTGGTCGGCAATGCGCTCAACGTCGTCCTCAACCTGCTGCTGGTCTTCGGTACCGGGCCGGTGCCGGCCCTGGGCATCGAGGGTGCCGCGCTGGGCTCGGTGCTCGCCCAGGCCGGCTCCGCCGCCCTCCTGGTCGCCGTCGTCGTCCGGGCGGCCCGGCGCGAGGGCTCCCCGCTGACCCCGGACGTCGCCGGCATCCGCGCGGCGGCCCACGCCGCCGTCGGGCTGGTGATCCGCACCCTCACGCTGCGCGCCTCGCTGCTGGTCCTCACCTACGCGGTCGCCATGGGCGTCACCGGCGACAACGGCACCGAGGTCGCCACCCACCAGATCGCCCTGACCCTGTGGACCTTCCTCGCCTTCGTCCTGGACGCCATCGCGATCGCCGCCCAGGCGCTCACCGGCCGCGCCCTCGGGGCCGGCGACCTCGACCTCACTCGGAGCCTCACCCGCCGGATGATCGCCTGGGGGCTCTGGTCGGGGGTGGTGACCGGCGTCCTCATCGCCGCGGTCAGCCCGTGGCTCGGGGCGCTCTTCACCCCCGACACCGCCGTGCGCGACCTGCTCGTCCCGCTGCTGCTGGTGATGGCGCTGGGCCAACCGCTGGCGGGCGTGGTCTTCGTGCTCGACGGGGTGCTGATCGGGGCGGGCGACGGCACCTACCTGGCGAAGGCGGGCCTCGTCACCCTGGTGGCCTTCGCCCCCGTCGCCCTGCTCACCGCCTGGTGGGGAGGCGGGCTGGTGTGGGTCTGGGTCGCCTTCGTGAGCGTCTTCATGGGCAGCCGTGGCGTGGTGCTGCTGCACCGGGCGCGCGGCGACGCCTGGATGGTCACCGGGGCCAGGGCCTAGGTCTGACCCGGAGACGACTCCGGCCCGCCCGCCCCGTGAGGGGCGAACGGGCCGGAGCCTGTGCGTGCGGACGCGTCAGGCGGGGATGACGTTGAGCGTCACCTTGGCCGAGACGTCGTCCTGCAGCTTGACCGAGACCTCGTGGCTGCCGAGCGCCTTGATCGGGTTGCCGAGCACCAGCGTCCGCTTGTCCACGGTCTCGCCGGAGGCGGCCGACAGGGCGTCGGCGATGTCGGCGGGGGTGATGGCGCCGAAGAGGCGACCGCCCTCACCGGCACGGACCTTGAGCTGGACGGACTGGCCCTCGAGCTTGCCCTTCAGCTCCACCGCGTGGGCGTGGTCGCGCACCGCGCGCGAGGCGCGGGCGGACTTGATGGACTCGATGGTCTTCTCGCCACCGCGGGTCCAGCGGATGGCCTCGCCACGGGGCACGAGGTAGTTGCGGCCGTAGCCGTCCTTGACCTCGACCACGTCGCCGGGGGCACCGAGGCCGTCGACCTCTTGGGTCAGGATGAGCTTCATGTCTCCGTCTCCCTTCAGCGACCGGTGGACGTGTAGGGCAGCAGAGCGACCTCGCGGGCGTTCTTGACCGCCATGGCCACGTCGCGCTGGTGCTGGACGCAGTTACCGGTCACCCGACGGGCGCGGATCTTGCCGCGGTCGGAGATGAACTTGCGGAGCAGCGTGGTGTCCTTGTAGTCGACACCGGTCGCCTTCTCCTTGCAGAACTGGCAAACCTTCTTCTTGGGCTTGCGAATCACTGCCTTGGCCATTGTGGTGCTTCCTTTCTAGAAGCCCGGCCGATCAGGCCGGAATGGTTGAGGTGTATTCGGATGGGATGGATCAGAAGGGGGGCTCGTCCGAGCCGACCCCGGGAGCACCCCACGGGTCGGACTGGCCGCCACCCTGGCCGCCACCCTGCGGGGCGCCGTACCCGCCGCCACCCTGTGCGGGCTGCGACGGAGCCGGAGTGCTCCACGGGTCGTCGGCCTGGGAGGAGGAGCCACCACCGGAGTAGCCGCCACCGCCGCCGCCACCGCCCTGGAAGCCACCGCCGCCGCCACCCTGACGGGTGGTGCGCGTGACCTTGGCGGTCGCGTACTTCAGGGACGGACCGATCTCCTCGACGTCGATCTCGAAGACGGTGCGCTTCTCACCCTCGCGGGTCTCGTACTGCCGGGACTTGAGGCGCCCCTGCACCACGACGCGCATCCCCTTCTGGAGGGACTCGGCGACGTTCTCCGCCGCCTGACGCCAGATCGAGCAGGAGAGGAACAGCGCGTCGCCGTCCTTCCACTCGTTCGAGTTCTTGTCGAAGGTCCGCGGTGTGGACGCGATCCGGAAGTTGGCCACGGGTGCCCCCGAGGGGGTGAAGCGCAGCTCCGGGTCGTCGACCAGGTTGCCGACCACGGTGATGACGGTCTCGCCTGCCATGTCAGGACTCCCTCATTGATCCATCGGTGATGTGGTGCGAATGTCTGCCGGTGTCATCGTCGCCGACGGCACCGACAGGCGGGGGGCCTCTCCACAAGGGAGCGGCCCACAACGGTCAGCGCTTGCCGGGCTTGATGACCTTGGTCCGCAGGATGGACTCGTTGAGGGTGAGCTGGCGGTCGAACTCCTTGACCGTGGCCGGCTCGGCCTTGATCGAGATGACGGCGTAGATGCCCTCGGCGTTCTTCTGGATCTCGTACGCGAGACGACGACGTCCCCAGACGTCGACGGTCTCGACGGTGCCACCGTCGTTGCGGATGACGTTGAGGTACTTGTCGAGCGACGGCTCGATGGTGCGCTCTTCAAGGCTGGGGTCGAGGATGACCATCACTTCATATGCACGCAAAGCGGTCTCCACCTCCTCTGGACTCGGGCGGCCACGGACTCTCCGTGGCAGGAGGGCTTGCGTTCACGACGGTCGGTCCCGACGGGACCGGGTCGCGGTCGCGGTGAGCGTCTCCCACTGAGGAGGGCGCACCGACAACCGGCCAAGGCTAACAGCCCGCAGCGGCGCCGGCAGAATCGCGCGGACGCCGCTGCGGGACGGCCGCGGCCCGCCCTGTGGATGGTCTGGCCGGCCCGTCGGCCCCGGCGCCTAACGTCCTCGGGGTGACTCCGTCCGCACACCCCCGGCCAGGGTCGGCGGCGCCGACCCGGCTGGTCGCCGGGCGCTACCTCCTGCTCGACCAGATCGGCGCCGGCGGCATGGGCTCGGTCTGGCGGGCCCGCGACCTCCACGACGGTCGCCTGGTGGCGGTCAAGGTGCTGGGCCACCACTCCGGGGCGCTGCTCGCCCGCTTCATGCGCGAGCAGGCGATCCGGCTCCGCCACCCCCACGTGGTCGCGCCCACCGGGTGGGCCGCCGAGGGAGACGTGGTGCTGCTCACCATGGACCTGGTCACCGGCGGCTCGGTCGCCGACCTGCTCGCCGACCACGGGCGGCTGCCGGAGGGGCTGGTGGCGGGCGTGCTGGAGCAGACCCTGCTGGCGCTCGGCGCGGTGCACGCCGCGGGGATCGTGCACCGCGACGTCAAGCCCGCCAACCTGCTCCTCGAGCCGCGCGACGACGGCCGCCTGCACGTCCGGCTGGCCGACTTCGGCATCGCGGTCAACCTCGCCGGGGAGCGGCTCACGACCTCGCCGTCGGCCGTCGGCACCGCGGGCTACATGGCGCCCGAGCAGGCGGCCGGCGCCCCGCCCGACCACCGTCAGGACCTCTACGCCGTCGGCATGCTCGGCCTCCACCTGCTGACCGGCCGGCGGCCCGTCCAGGGCGCGGCGGTGCCGTCGAGCCGGCTCCGCCCCCTGCTCGAGCTGCTGCTCGCGGATGCACCCGAGCACCGGCCCGCCGACGCCCAGGCCGCCCTGGTGGTGCTGCGCCGGCTCACCGTGCCGCCGGCCGAAGGGGTCTGGGTACGCCCTCGGCTCGGGCCCGCACCCGACACCAGGAGCGGAGCCGCGCTGCGGGTCGCCACCGGGCTGGGCCCGGTCGCGCTCGCCCTGATGCCCCTCCTGGTGATCGGCGTCTCCACCGGGGTCACCGTGGCCTGCCTCCTGCTGATCGCCCGGATGTTCGGCGCGTGAGGCCGCGCTTCCTAGACTCGCTGCCATGAGCAGCACGAGCAGCAGCCCTGACACCACCGGCGACCCGGGGAGCTCCCCGGTCGTCGGCGCCCACGTCGACCAGCGCGACCCGGTCGGTGAGGCCCAGGCCCGCGGCATGGGACTGGTGCAGTTCTTCCTGGGCGACCCCCAGGGCTACCAGGGCCCCGAGATCGCCTACCCGGGCGGCGCGACGGCGCTGCGCGAGGCGGCGGAGACCGCGGGCATCGACCTCTACGTGCACGCGCCGTACATCGTCAACGTCGCCACCACCAACAACCGGATCCGCATCCCCAGCCGCAAGCTGCTGCAGAAGCACCTGGACGCCGCCGCCGAGATCGGGGCCAAGGGCCTGATCGTGCACGGCGGCCACGTCAACAAGTCCGACGACCCGGCGGTGGGCTTCGACAACTGGCGCAAGGCGATCGAGGCGAGCGACCTGAAGGTGCCGCTGCTGATCGAGAACACCGCCGGCGGCGACAACGCGATGACCCGCTACCTCGACCGGATCGCGGGGGTCTGGGCCGCGATCGACGGCACCGAGGGCGCCGACCGGGTCGGCTTCTGCCTCGACACCTGCCACGCCCACGCGGGCGGGAACGCCCTGGAGACCGTGGTCGCCGACGTGCTGGCGATCACCGGCCGCATCGACCTGGTCCACTGCAACGACAGCCGCGACGACTTCGACTCCGGCGCCGACCGGCACGCCAACCTGGGCGCCGGTCGGGTCGACCCGGACCTGCTGGCCGCCGTGGTCCGCGACGCCGGCGCGCCCGTCGTGCTGGAGACGCCGGGCGGCGCCGACCAGCACGTCGCCGACGCCGCGTGGCTCCGTGAGCGTCTCTGAGGCCGCCCGGGGCCTCGCCCCGGTCCCTCCTCGGCCCCGGGCAGCGGCGCGGGTAGCCTCGACGCGTGCCTGACCAGACCCCCGGACCAGCCGCCGTCCCCGCGACCCCGCTGGACCTGCGGGTGGTCACCGCCGCCCAGCACCTCGACTTCCTCCGCACCCGTCGGTCGGCCTCCTTCCTGCAGACGCCGGCCTGGGGGTCGGTGAAGGGCGAGTGGCGTCACGAGTCGCTCGGCTGGTTCGCCGCCGGGGCCGACGGCGAGCAGATGGTGGGAGCCGCCCTGGTCCTCTACCGGCAGCTGCCCAAGGTCAAGCGCTACCTCGCCTACCTGCCCGAGGGCCCGGTGATCGACTGGCACGACCAGGACCTGGCCCGCTGGCTCACCCCGCTGACCGCGCACCTGCGCGGCCAGGGCGCCTTCGGGGTGCGGATGGGCCCGCCGGTGGTGACGCGCCGCTGGTCGGCGGCCAGCCTCAAGGCGGGCATCGCCGACGAGGCGGTGCGCCGCCTCGACGACCTGGTCCCGCTGGAGCGGAGCCAGGCCGGCGCCCGGGTGGTCTCCCAGCTGCACGAGCTCGGCTGGCTCCCCCAGTCGGTCGAGGGCGGCTTCGCCGCCGGGCAGCCGCAGTACAACTTCCACCTCCCGCTGGTCGCCGACGGCCGCCCGCGCACCGAGGAGGAGGTGCTCAAGGGGATGAACCAGCTCTGGCGCCGCAACATCAAGAAGGCCGAGAAGGCCGGCGTCGAGGTCGTCTCCTCGAGCGGCTCCGCCACCGAGCTGGGCACCGAGCTGGAGGCGTTCCACACGCTCTACGTGCACACCGCCGAGCGCGACCGCTTCACGCCGCGGCCGCTCTCCTACTTCCGCACCATGTTCGACGCCCTCTCCGCCGAGGAGCCGGACCGGATCGTCCTGCACCTGGCCCGGCACGAGGGCGACCTGGTGGCGGCCACCATCTCGATCCGGGTCGGCGCCCACGCCTGGTACTCCTACGGTGCCTCCTCCACCGAGAAGCGCGAGGTGCGCGGCTCCAACGCCGTGCAGTGGGCGATGATCCGGCAGGCGCTGGCGGCGGGCGCCGACGTCTACGACATGCGCGGCATCACCGACACCCTGGACGCCGACGACCCGCACGTGGGACTCATCCAGTTCAAGGTCGGCACCGGCGGCGAGGCCGTGGAGTACGCCGGGGAGTGGGACCTGCCGCTCAACCGCCCGCTCTACCAGGCGTTCGCCCTCTACATGAGGAGGCGCGGATGAGCCTCACCCTCACTGTCGACGGCGAGCGCTGGCGCGAGCACCTGCGCGGCGTCGCCGAGCGGACCCCCGGGATCGTCCCGGTCGCCAAGGGCAACGGGTACGGCTTCGGACTGGGCCGGCTGGCCCGGCGCACCCAGTGGCTCGCCGACCAGTTCGACCAGCCGGCCGACCTGCCCGTCGGCCAGCGGGTCGGCGACGTGCTCGCCGTCGGCACCTACGACGAGCTCGGCGAGGTGGCCAGCCGCTTCTCCGGCGACCTGCTGGTCCTCACCCCGTGGCGCCCCTTCGGCCCCGCGCTGGATCTGGACCCCGCCCTGGCCGGCCGGGTGGTCCACACCGTCAGCCGCCCCGAGGACCTGCCCGCGCTGCTCGAGCGGCAGCCGGACGCCCGCTACGTGCTCGAGCTGGTGACCTCGATGCTGCGCCACGGCATGACCGGGCGCCAGCTCCGCGACCTCGGGGACCTCACCGCGCGCGGCCGCCTCGAGGGGGTGGCCATGCACCTGCCGCTCGCCCAGGGCTCGCACCTGAGCCAGGTCCACCGACTGATCACCGACGTGGTCGCCGCGGGGCTGCCGACGCGCACCCTGTGGGTCAGCCACCTCGTCCCCGACGAGCTGGCCCGGCTCCGGGCGTCGTACGCCGACTTCTCGATCCGTCCGCGGATCGGCACCGACCTGTGGCTCGGCGCCCGCGACGCGCTGCGGGTCACCGCGACGGTGCTCGACGTGCACCCGGTGGAGCGCGGCGACGTCTTCGGCTACCGCTCGCGCACGGCACCGAAGTCGGGGCACCTGCTGGTGGTCAGCGGGGGCACCGCCCACGGCATCGGCCTGGAGGCCCCCACCGGGGACCAGTCGATCAAGGCGCGCGCCGCCACCCTGGCCCGGGGCGGCCTCGACGCGGTCGGCTTCGTGCGCTCCCCCTACTCGATCGACGGCAAGCAGCGCCTCTTCGCCGAGCCGCCGCACATGCAGGCCTCGATGCTCTTCCTGCCCTCCGGCACGCGGGTGCCGCAGGTCGGGGACCGGATCGACGTCCGGGTCCGCTACACCGCCACCTCGTTCGACCGGGTCGAGGTCGTCTGACCCTCGGTCGCCGCGGCGCCGTCGTGGTCCTCGTCGCCCTCCTCGGGCTCGGTGTCGGCGCGCCCGCCGGGCGGCGGCGGTCCCGGCTCGTCGAGGTCGCGGTCGACCGGGTCGTGCTCGGGGCGCAGCACGTCGCGGGTGACCAGGACGACGAGGTAGAGCTCGGCGGCGACCCGCAGCACGATGGCCGCCCAGTAGGGCACCGGCTGGCCACCGGAGCCGGAGGCGAGGTGGTCGCCGAGGTACCACCAGACGGAGGCGAAGTAGAGGAGCTCGGCGGCCTGCCAGATGAGCAGGTCACGCCACCGGGGCCGGGCCAGCACCGCCAGCGGCAGCAGCCAGAGCACGTACTGCGGCGAGTAGACCTTGTTGACCAGCAGGAAGCCGGCCACGATCAGGAAGCCCAGCTGGGCCAGCCTCGCCGGCTTGGGGGCGACCAGCCCGACCACGAGCACCGCCACGCACCAGGCGACGAAGAAGAGCCAGGACGCCCGGTTGATCAGCTCGAGCGAGACCATCTCACCGCTGTACTGCTGCCACAGCAGCCAGAGCGAGCCGAGGTCGGCGCCCCGCTCGCTGTTGAAGCTCCAGAAGACCTCCCAGTCCTGCGGCCCGGTCAGCCAGGCGGGCAGGTTGGCCAGGCCCCACGCGAGGAAGGTCGCGCTGACGGCGGAGACGAGGTCGGCCCAGCGCCGCCGCTTGAGGCAGAGCACCAGCACCCCGCCCAGCAGGAAGAGCGGGTAGAGCTTGGTGGCGGTGCCGAGCCCGATCATCACCCCGGTGAGGACCGGGCGGCCGCGTGACCACGCCCAGAGCGCCCCGGCGACGAAGCCGATGGCGAGCAGGTCCCAGTTGACCAGGCCGGTGATGGCCAGGGCGGGGGCGAGGGCGAAGCCGGCGGCGTCCCACGGGCGGGTCCGGATCCGTCCCGCGAGGTCCCGGCCGCGGTTGACGCCGGCCAGCAGCCAGGTGCTCAGCA
Source organism: Nocardioides sp. Z22_16 (assembly GCF_058134365.1). NCBI lineage: Bacteria > Bacillati > Actinomycetota > Actinomycetes > Propionibacteriales > Nocardioidaceae > Nocardioides > Nocardioides sp. Z22_16. The sequence goes on along the minus strand of NZ_JBYTTI010000003.1, from coordinate 366,101 downwards.
GCGCGACGATCAGGAAGCCGACCGCGTTGACCGCCACGTAGAGCGTGCTCTCGGCCGGGATGTCGCGCTCGGGGTCGTCGCTGGCCGGCGAGCCGCTGAGCCACCAGGTCACGTAGCTGGTGCCCCAGGCCCAGTACGAGATGCCGACGGGGTACTCCATCGTCTGGTAGGTGGCCCGCACCTCCGCGTCGTCGGAGTAGGGCCAGTGCCGCTCCAGGAAGCCGCGCCCGGTGTAGAGGTAGGGCATGTCGGAGTAGCACATCGCGTCGTAGCGGATCTGCTCGTTCTGCCACTCCGTCGCCGCGCACGGGGTCTTGCTGACCATGCCCAGGCTGAAGCAGAGGGCGGTGAGCACCAGGAGCACCCGCACCGGGGTCCACCACGGGTGCGACCCGGCCCGACTGCCCACCGGCCCGCCGACCACCTCGGAGAGCGCTGTCACCGTGGGGTCGTCCTGGGTGGGGTGAACCCACCCGGGCTCCTGGGAGCCGGGCCGTCGCGTCATTGCTGCTCCTAGCCCCTCAGGGCTGGGTCGGTGTCGGCACGGGCACCGGCACGGTGGGGGGCGGCGGTGCCGGGGTCTCCGGCGGCGGGGGCGGTGGTGCCGGGGTCTCCGGCGGGGGCGGCGGTGCCGGGGTCTCCGGCGGCGGCGGTGGTGCCGGCGTCGGGGTCGGCTCCTCGGTCGGAGTCGGCTCCTCGGTCGGCTTGGGGCTCTTGCTGGGCTTCACCTTGGGCGGTGCCGCCGGAGGCTTGGGTGCGGGCGCCGGCGGCGGGACGTACTCGTGGCCCTCGGAGGGTGCGTCACCGTCGAGGAAGACCGGGTCCGGGAAGTCCTCGACCTCCATGCCCTCGCTGAGCCGCTCCATGATGGCACTCCAGGTCTGCGCTGGATAGGTGCCGCCGTAGAAAGAGGGCAGCCAGTCATCGAGCTGGTCGTCGCCGTCGCCCCGGACGTACATCACGGCGGTGGAGAGCTGGGGGGTGAAGCCGACGAACCACGACGAGGAGACCTGGTCCTTGTCGTTGGTCGCGGTGCCGGTCTTGCCGGCGGCGGGGCGGCCGACGCCCTGGGCGGCGCTACCCGAGCCATCGTTGACGACCTCCTCGAGCGCGTAGACCGTGTCGGCGTTGACGTCCTCCTCGACGACCCGGCGGGTGGAGTCCTTGCGGGCGTAGGTGGTCTCCCCGTCGGCCTCCACGACCTTCTGCACGACGTGCACGTTGGCGCGCTCGCCGTCGTTGGCGAAGGTCGCGTACGCGTTGGCCATGTTGATCGGGCTGACCCGGGCCTTGCCCAGGGTGATCAGGGCGTCGTCGGGGAGCAGGTCGACGGTGCGCGACGGGATGCCGGGGAACTTCTCCTGGGACTCCTGCGGGGGCAGGCCGGCGGCGACCGCGAGGTCGTGGATCTTGCGCGGCCCGTTGTCCATCGCGGCGCTCATGTCGACGAACGCGGTATTGGTGGAGTTCTCGGCGGCGGTGACCATCGAGATCGAGGAGCCGAGGTCGGTCGCGCCCTCACCGGCGTTGTAGACCTCCAGACCGTCGGGGAAGGTGAAGGGGGAGTTCCCGTCGAACCGGTCGTTGAGGGAGAAGCCCTCCTTGATGGCGGTGGCGATCGTGAAGGCCTTCATGGTGGAGCCGGCCATGCCGCCGGTGGCGGCCCAGTTGATCTGGGAGTCCAGGTAGTCCTGCCCGCCGTAGAACGCCTTCAGCGCGCCGGTGCCGGGCTCCACCGTGGCCGCGCCGACGTGCAGCTCCTTGTCGCCGAACCCCTCGGGCCGCTCCTCGATCACCGCCTCCTGGAGGTCGCTCATCATCTGCGGGTCGAAGGTGGTGGTGACCCGCAGGCCGCCGCCGTCGATCTCGGACTCGGTGTAGCCGAGCCGCAGCAGCTCGTCGCGGACCAGCTTGAGCATGTGGCCCTTCTGGCCGCCGTAGGCGCTCTGGGCCTCCTGCTTGGGGAACTTGGGCAGCCGCTTCATGGCCGTCTCCGCCTTCTCCTCGCTGATGTGGCCGTCGGCCGCCATCCGCCCGAGGGTGTAGCGGTAGCGGGCGGTCACCGACTCGCGGGCCTCGTCGCCGTTGGCCGGGTCGTAGGCGGAGGGGTTGTTGATCACGCTGGCCAGGAAGGCCGCCTCGCGCAGCTTGAGCCGCTTGGCGCCCTTGTTGAAGTAGGCCTCCGAGGCGGCCTGGACGCCGTAGGCGCCGCGGCCGAAGTAGATGGTGTTGAGGTAGCCCTCGAGGATCTCCTGCTTGCTCATCTCGCGCTGGATCTTGAGCGAGAGGATCGCCTCCTTGACCTTGCGCGAGAGCTTGCGCTCGCTGGTCAGGTAGAGGATCTTCACGTACTGCTGGGTGATGGTGGAGCCGCCCTGGGTGGTCTCGCCGGCCGCGGCGTTGGAGAACGCGGCCCGCACGATCCCCTTGGGGTCGATGCCGCTGTCCTTCCAGAAGTTCTTGTTCTCCGCCGAGACGACGGCGTTCTGCATCCGCTCGGGCACGTCGTCGAGCGGGATGGAGACCCGGTTCTGGCGGGCGTACTGCCCGACCTCGCTCTCGCCGTCGGCGTAGTAGACGAAGGAGGTCTGGGTCTCGAACTCCTCGTTGGCGTCCGGGACGTCGATCGTCTGGTAGGCCACGACGAAGGTGCCGACGCCGAGCAGGGCTACGACCAGGGCCAGCAGCCCGACACCGAGCGCGGCCCTCTTGGCCCACTGCTTCCGGGTCAGCTTCTTCTTGGCCGGCCTCTTCTTGACGGCGGGCCCGGGCTTCCTACGGGTCTGACTCACGCGGGCAAGACTAAAGGGAAGCACGGCATCTCCGGATTCGTCGCGGCGGGGTGGCCGGAGGCCCAGGCGGGGACACGGTGTTCAGTTGTGACGGATATATCGCTACGATAGGTCGCGTGGCACGTCGTGGAGAGACCATCGAGCTAGCAGTCCTCGGACTGCTGCACGAAGGACCCATGCACGGCTACGAGCTCCGCAAGCGGCTCAACCTGATGCTCGGGTGGAGCCGCGTCCTCTCCTACGGCTCGCTCTACCCAGCCCTGAAGAAGATGCTGCGCGCCTCGCTCATCGAGGAGGTCGACACGGTTCCCGCGCCGGTCACCCGCCGCCCACGCATCGTCTACCGGGTCACCGAGGCCGGACACGCGGAGTTCGAGCGCCTGATGTCGGAGGTCGGCCCCGCCGCGTGGGAGGACGACAACTTCGACATCCGCTTCGCCTTCTTCTCCTCCACCGACATGGAGATCCGGCTGCGCGTCCTCGAAGGACGTCGTACCAGGCTCCAGGAGCGGCTGGAGAGGGTGCAGACCGATCTGGCCCGCACCCAGAAGGAGGTCGACCGATATGCCGCGGAGCTCCAGCGCCACGGCGTCGAGTCGGTCGAGCGTGAGGTCCGTTGGCTGTCCGACCTGATCAAGGCCGAGCGGGACGGTCACTCCAAGGCTGGCCCGGTCACCGAGCCCGTCATCCCGGACTGAGTGCCAGTCCGTCACGAACATCGCGAGAACGCACGATTTCGCATCAAGAAATGAGGAGAGCCCATGGGTTCGGTACGTGTAGCAATCGTCGGCGTGGGCAACTGCGCCACGTCACTGGTCCAGGGCGTGGAGTACTACAAGGACGCCGACCCCGACGGGACGGTCCCCGGCCTGATGCACGTCGTCTTCGGTGACTACCACGTCAAGGACGTGGAGTTCGTCGCCGCCTTCGACGTCGACGACAAGAAGGTCGGCAAGGACCTCTCCGAGGCCATCAACGCCTCCGAGAACAACACGATCAAGATCGCCGACGTCCCCACCCTCGGTGTCGAGGTGCAGCGCGGCCCGACGATGGACGGTCTGGGCAAGTACTACCGCCTGACCATCGAGGAGTCGAGCGCCGCGCCGGTCGACGTGGTGCAGGTGCTCAAGGACGCCGAGGTCGACGTCCTGGTCTCCTACCTCCCCGTGGGCTCGGAGGAGGCGGACAAGTTCTACGCCCAGTGCGCGATCGACGCGGGCGTGGCGTTCGTCAACGCGCTCCCGGTCTTCATCGCCTCGGACCCCGTGTGGGCCAAGAAGTTCGAGGACGCCGGCGTCCCGATCGTGGGCGACGACATCAAGTCCCAGGTGGGCGCCACCATCACCCACCGGGTGATGGCGAAGCTCTTCGAGGACCGTGGCGTGGCGCTGGACCGCACCTACCAGCTCAACGTCGGCGGCAACATGGACTTCAAGAACATGCTCGAGCGCGAGCGCCTGGAGTCCAAGAAGGTCTCCAAGACCCAGGCGGTCACCTCCAACCTGCACGGCTCGCTGAGCAACGTGGGCGCGGACGACCGCAACGTCCACATCGGCCCGTCGGACTACGTCGCGTGGCTCGACGACCGCAAGTGGGCCTACGTGCGCCTCGAGGGTCGCGCGTTCGGCGACGTCCCGCTCAACCTGGAGTACAAGCTCGAGGTCTGGGACTCCCCGAACTCGGCCGGCATCATCATCGACGCCGTCCGCGCGGCCAAGATCGCCAAGGACCGCGGCATCGGCGGCCCGATCATCCCGGCCTCGGCCTACCTGATGAAGTCCCCGCCGGTGCAGATCCCCGACGAGGAGGGTCGCACCCAGCTCGAGGCGTTCATCCGCGGCGAGTGACCTAGCCCGACGTTGCGACGAGGACCCGTCAGCCCCCTGGGGGTTGGCGGGTCCTCGTCGTTCTGGCGGCGCCCTCCGACGTGGGACGTCATCGCCGGTGGTCGCGCGAGCGACCGCGGGTGATGACGTCCGGCGAGGCGACGAGGCACTTGTGTTGAGCCCTTGACACAAGTTGCCACCCGCTGCCATCTTTTGTTCCATGCCCTTGGCACAAGATGACGAGCTCGCCCCGCTGCTGCCCGGGCCGCTCGAGCTGGTCCTCGGCCTCGGGCTGCTCCTGGTCCCGCTGCTCCTGCTGGGCCTCCTGGTGGTGCTGGTACGCCGACGCGGCGCCCGGCGGCTGGGGCGGGAGGCGCGGCTGGTCGCGCTGGTGCGCGGGGCGGGCATCCTCCTCGGCGCCGCTCTGGCCGTCGGCCAGCTGTCCGACGGCGGGATCGTGCCGTCCCCGGGTCTGTGGGTCGACGCCATCCACGCGCCGATCCTCTTCGGGCTGGCCACCCTCCTCGCGGCCGTGCTCGGCGAGCTGGTCGTCCGGCCGCGCTTCGACTCCGGTCCACGCACCGCCGACCTGCGACCGCGCCGGGTCCGTGACTTCCTGCCCCCGGGGCCGACCCGGCTCGTGGCCGGCCTCGGCGTCTGCGGGGCGGCCCTGTGCAGCTTCACCTGGCTCACCGCCTCGGCAGACGACATGGGCCGGGACGGCCGGGCGCTGTGGGCCGCCTGCTCGGCCGCCGTGTCGTCCATGCGGAGCCCCTACCCCGGCTCCTTCTACGTGGTGCCCTACGCCCTGGGCGTCGCGGTGGCCCTCGCCGTGGCAGCCGCAGCGGCATGGCAGGTCACCCGCCGCCCCCTCGGCGGGACGCCGGCCGAGGCCGACCACCACCGACGTACGTCGATGCAGGCGATCGTGGGAGCTCTCGGGGTGGTCGTCTCCGCGCCGATGATCGGCCTCGCCCTGGTGGCCGGCACCACGCTGCTCCAGCACGCCTGCCCCCGGCCCGGGTGGGGAGCCGTCGGCTGGCTGGCGCTGGGCGTGGGGGTGCTCGCGCTCGTCACGCTCGTCGCCTCGCTGGTCGCGCTGCTGACACCGCCCGCTGCTCGGCCGCTCGCCCGGGAGCAGGAGACCGCGCGTGCCTGACGCGGCTCTCCGGGTCGACCCGCGGGACCCGACGCCGCCCTACGAGCAGGTGCGCCGGCAGCTGGAGGACCTGATCGGGGCGGGGATCCTGCGGGCGGGTGACCGGTTGCCCCCGCTGCGCCAGCTCGCCGGCGACCTCGGGCTGGCGGTCGGCACGGTGGGCCGGGCCTACGCCGAGCTGGAGAGCCAAGGCCTGGTCGTCTCCCGCCGGGGAGCCGGCACCCGGGTCGCCGAGGACGTGACGCCCGGGCCGGATGCGGTGCTCCGCCAGCTGACCCGGGACTTCCTGGCCCGCGCCCAGGCGATCGGGGTCGGGCCCCGGACCGCGCTGGACGCCGTGCGCACGGCGGTGGAGGGTGGGGACATCGCGAGACCAGACCGGGACTAAAGCCCGCGGGCCGTCACCACCCGGTCAACGCGAGGGCGCCGCCTCGGCCTCGGCCTTGATCCGGGCCAGCGTCTGCCGCATGCCCGCGCGCAGCTCGTCCTGGAAGGTCGCCTGGCCGCCCATGAACCTGTCCACCAGGCGCCGGGAGAGGTCGCTGGTGCCACCGGTCGCCTCGCGCCGCTGCACGATCCTGGTCCCTTCCGCCTCCGTGCCGTCGATCCCGGCAGCGGGCTCGAGCGTGAACGACCAGGTGGTGCCGTTCTCCTTGATCTTGAACGCGATCTCGCGCGTCGCCTCGAAGCGCACCACCTTCGCCTGGGTCGGCCAGACCAGCAGGCCGCGGCGGTTGACGTTGACCATCCGGCTGCCGAGCCGTACCGGGCGCCCGCCGCGCAGGAAGCTGCGCACCACCTGCGGGCTCCACCGCGACATCCGGGGCAGGTCGGAGACCAGCGCCCAGACCCGCTCGGGCGTCGCGCGGACGTCGATCGTCTGCTCGATCAGGGGCTCGACCAGGTCTGCGCTCGGCGAAGTCATCTGCGCAATGTAGAGCACGTCCTGCCGGGGACGCGAGGGCACCGGCGCGCCGCACGGGCGGCCGCAGGGTCTCCTCCCGCGACCTGTATCGCACCCGCGAAGTCAGGCGTACGTTGGCTGGGGACGGGCAGCTGGGCGGGTGGTACGACGACGGGCGGGCCGGAGATGATCGACGCCGAGGAGCCGCAGGCGGACGTGCCCGAGGCCTTCTGGGCGTGCCCCGTCCCCCAGGTGTTGCGCAGTGCGGGCTCCACCGAGGCCGGCCTGAGCGCCGAGGAGGCCGCTCACCGGCTGGACTCCTTCGGCCCGAACCGGTTGGCGCCCGCACACCGCGGATCCTGGCTCAGGGACCTGGCCAAGCAGTTCACCGAGCCCATCATCCTCATCCTGATCGCCGCCAGCGTGGTGTCGATGGTGCTGCGCGACGTCACCGACGCCGTCATCATCCTGGCGATCGTGGCCCTGAGCGGGCTGCTCGGCTTCTGGCAGGAGCACCGCGCCGCGCTGGAGGTACAGCGACTGCTGGCCCTGGTCCGGGTCCACGCCGACCTGCGGCGTGACGGCACCACCGTCGGAGTGCCGCTGGAGGAGGTGGTGCCGGGCGACCTCGTGCTCCTCAACGCCGGCGACGTGATCCCGGGGGACTGCCGGCTGCTCAGCGCCGACGCGCTCCAGGTGGACGAGTCCGCCCTGACCGGCGAGACCTTCCCCGCCCACAAGCACCCTGACCCCGCACCGAGGGACGCGGGCGCCGCGGAGCGGCACAGCGCGCTCTTCCTCGGCTCCCACGTGGTCAGCGGACGGGGCCTGGCCGTCGTGGTGGCCACCGGCGCGCGCACCGAGCTCGGGCGCCTCTCCCGGCGGCTGGAGCAGCAGGCCCCCGCGACCGGGTTCCAGCAGGGGATCCGGCAGTTCGGCCTGCTGCTGGCGCGGGTCACCGGGGTGCTGGCCGTGGCGATCCTGGCGCTCAACCTGCTGCTGGAGCGCCCGTTCGCCGACTCGCTGCTCTTCTCGCTCTCGCTCGCCGTCGGGCTGACCCCCCAGATGCTTCCGGCGATCGTGGCGGTCAGCCTCTCGCGCGGCGCCCGGCGGATGGCCCGCGAGCAGGTGATCGTGCGGCGCCTCGACGCCATCGAGGACTTCGGGGCGATGGACGTGCTCTGCACCGACAAGACCGGCACGCTGACCGAGGGCACCGTCCGGCTGCACGCCGCCGTGGACGCCTCCGGCGCCGAGAGTCCGGAGGTCGCGGCGATGGCGGCCGCCAACGCCGGGTTGCAGACCGGCTTCACCAACCCCATCGACGCCGCCGTCCTCGCCGCGCACCCGCTCGACCCGGCGTACGACGCCGTCGCCGAGGTCCCCTACGACTTCACCCGCAAGCGGCTCAGCGTCCTGGTCGACGGGCCCGAGGGACGCCAGCTCCTCTGCAAGGGGGCCTACGACGCGGTGGCCGACGTCTGCCCGACCGCCGACCGCGCCCGGCTCGACGCGCGCTTCACCGAGCTGAGCCAGGGCGGCTACCGGGTGCTGGGCCTCGCCCGGCGCGACCTGCCCGACGCCGCCACGGTCAGCGTGGCCGACGAGGAGGGCCTGGAGTTCGTCGGCTTCCTGGCCTTCGCCGACCCGGTCAAGCCCGGGGCGCGCCAGGCGCTGGCGGAGCTGCGGGAGTCCGGGATCAGCGTCCGGATGATCACCGGGGACAACCGGCTCGCGGCGGCCCACATCGCCACCGAGGTCGGGATGGACGCCGGCACCGTGCTGACCGGGCACGACATCGACGCCCTCGACCACGACCACCTGGTCCTCCGGGTCCGCGACGTCGAGGTCTTCGCCGAGGTCGACCCGCTGCGCAAGGAGCGGATCATCTCCGCGCTGCGCGACTCCGGGGCGACCGTGGGCTACCTGGGCGACGGGATCAACGACGCCGCCGCGCTCCACCTGGCCGACGTCGGCATCTCCGTCGACACCGCCGTCGACGTGGCCAAGAGCGCGGCGGCGATCGTGCTGCTCGACAAGGACCTGGCGGTGCTCGGCCACGGCGTGCGCCTGGGCCGGCAGACCTTCGCCAACACCCTCAAGTACGTCTTCACCACGGTCAGCGCCAACTTCGGCAACGTGGCCAGCATGGTGATCGCCTCGGCGTTCCTGCCGTTCCTGCCGCTGCTGCCCCGCCAGATCCTGCTGCTCAACTTCCTCTCCGACCTGCCGAGCACCACGATCGCGGTCGACGAGGTCGACCCCGAGCAGCTGCAGCGGCCTCAGCACTGGGACATCCGGTTCATCCGCGACTTCATGGTCGCCTTCGGGCTGCTCAGCACCCTCTTCGACCTGCTCACCTTCGCGGTGCTGCTCCAGGTCTTCGAGGCCGGCTCCACGCTGTTCCGCTCGGGCTGGTTCGTCGGCTCCACCCTGACCGAGCTGGCGGTGCTGCTGGTGCTGCGCACCCGGCGTCCGGCGGTGCGCAGCCGCCCCGGCACCGCCCTGCTGGTCACCTCGGTGGCGGTGGCCGCGCTCACCTTGGCGCTCCCCTTCGTGCCCGAGCTCTCCGAGCTGCTCGGGCTGCGCCCGCTGCCCGCGGCGGTGGTCGCGGCGCTGCTGCTGATCACCTGCGGCTACGTGCTGGCAGCCGAGGGGCTCAAGCGGTTCTTCTTCCGGGCCCCGACGCGGGACGTCGCCGGGACTCAGCCCTGACGGGCCGCCCACCAGGCGCGCAGGCGGGCCTCGGCCGCCTCCGGGGCCATCGGGCCCTCGTCCATCCGCAGCTCCAGCAGGTAGCGGTAGGCCTCGCCGACCTCACGGCCGGGACCGATGCCGAGGATCTCCATGATCTGCGTCCCGTCGAGGTCGGGGCGGATCGAGGCGAGCTCCTCCTGCTCGGAGAGGCGCGCGATCCGCGCCTCCAGGTCGTCGTAGGTGCGCCGGAGCCGCGCCGCCTTGCGGGCGTTGCGGGTGGTGCAGTCGGCGCGGGTGAGGACGTGCAGCCGCTCCAGCTGGTCGCCGGCGTCGCGGACGTAGCGGCGCACCGCGGAGTCGGTCCACTCCCCCGAGCCGTAGCCGTGGAAGCGCAGGTGCAGCTCGACCAGCTTGGAGACCGCCTCGATCTCGTCGTTGGAGAAGCGCAGCGCCTTCATCCGCTTGCGGGTGATCTTGGCGCCGACCACGTCGTGGTGGTGGAAGGTGACCGTGCCGTCGCCAACGAACTTCCGGGTCCGCGGCTTGCCGACGTCGTGCATCAGCGCGGCGAAGCGGGAGACGAAGTCGGGACCGCCGCCGAGCCGGTCCTCCATGTCGATCGCCTGCTCCAGCACGATCAGCGTGTGCTCGTAGACGTCCTTGTGCCGGTGGTGCTCGTCGCGCTCCAGCGCGAGCGCCGGCAGCTCGGGCAGCACGTGGTCGGCCAGCCCGGTCTCCACCAGCAGGCTCAGGCCACGGCGCGGGTACGGCGCGCAGACCAGCTTGACCAGCTCGTCACGGACCCGCTCGGCGGAGATGATCTCGATCCGGCCCGCCATGGCGCGCATCGCCTCGACCACCTCGGGCGCCACCTCGAAGCCGAGCTGGGCGGCGAACCGGGCGGCCCGCATCATCCGCAGCGGGTCGTCGGAGAAGGAGTCCTCGGGGCGGCCGGGCGTGCGCAGCACCCGGTTGGCCAGGTCGACCACGCCGCCGTAGGGGTCCTCGAAGGTCCGGTCCGGGACCCGCACGGCCATCGCGTTGACGGTGAAGTCACGGCGACCGAGGTCACCGGCCAGCGAGTCGCCGAAGTCGACGTCGGGCTTGCGGGAGGTGGGGTCGTAGGTCTCCGCGCGGTACGTCGTGATCTCGACCTGCCACTCCCCCTTGCGGCAGCCGATGGTGCCGAAGGCCCGGCCCATGTCCCAGACCGCGTCGGCCCACCCCTTGAGCAGCCTCTCGGTCTGCTCGGGGCGGGCGTCGGTGGTGAAGTCGAGGTCGTTCTGGAGCCGGCCCAGCATCGCGTCGCGGACGGGCCCGCCGACCAGGTGGAGCTCGTGACCGGCGGCGGCGAACCGGGCCCCCAGGTCGTCGACGACCGCGCCGATCCGGTCCAGCTCGGCAGCGACCGCTCGCTGGACCTCGACCATGCTGAGCGGGGGCGGGACAGGGGCGTCGGACACGAGGAGCGAGTCTAGGCGCACTACAGTCGTGGGGTGCCCCGCCGTCGACCGTTCCTGCCTGGCCCCGTGGCGGGCCCGGTCGTGCACCCGGCGTCGCGGCCCCGTCCCAGCGTGCTGATCCCGGTGCTGCTGGCGGTGCTGCTGGCCCTGCCGACCCTGCTCCTGCCCACCCTCGGCCTCCCCGCCCAGGCCGCCCCGGGCGACGCCCAGGACGACCCGCTGAAGCTGCAGATCTCCGAGCTGACCCCGTCGGTGCCACGGGCCGACGAGCAGGTGACGATCGCGGGCACCATCACCAACGAGAGCCGGGAGACGTGGACCACGATCAACGTCCACGCCTTCCACTCCGAGAGCCCGATCCTCGACCCCACCACCCTCGCCTCGGCGGCGGCCACCCCGGACAGCGAGTACCTCGGCCCCCGGGTGGTGGCGCCCGGCACCTTCCAGACCATCCCGAGCCTGGCCCCCGGGGAGTCCACCACCTTCACCGCCTACCTCCCGGCCGGCTCCCTCCTCGGAGGCGACGGCGTCTACTGGGCCGGGGTGCACGCGATCGGGCAGACCGAGACCCAGCCCCGCGACGAGTACACCGACGGCCGGGCGCGCACCTTCCTCCCGGTCCTGTCCGGTGAGCGGACCCGGCTCGACGCCGCCCTGGTGCTGCCGTTGCGGGCCCCGATCCGGCACACCCCCGCCGGGCGGGTCGCCAACCCCGGCCAGTGGGCCAAGCTCTTCGGCCCCGGTGGCCGGCTGCGCAACCTGCTCGAGGCCGGCCGGTCCGCCGGCGACCGACCGGTGACGTGGCTGCTCGACCCGGCGGTGCCGCACACCGCGATGAAGCTGGCCGCCGGCAACCCGCGCGCCAGCCTCACCCCGCTCCCCGGAGCCGAGGAGGAGCCGGCCGACCCGGAGGGGGAGACCCCCGGCGCGGAGGCCCCGAGCCCCTCACCCACCGACCCGGCCGCTCTCCCCGACCCGCCTCAGGAGAACGACGCGCGTCCCGACCCCGCTCAGGAGGCGGCCGCGGCCGCCGCGCAGGGCTGGCTCGAGATCTTCACCGCCGAGATGGCCGAGCACCCGGTCCTCGCGCTGCCCTACGGCGACGTCGACGCCTCCGCGCTCCAGCGCCAGGACCCGGAGCTGCTCGCCATGGCCCGGGCCCACTCCACCCAGGTGCTCACCTACCTGGGCATCGAGTCGACCCCGGTCCTCGCCGCGCCCGACGGCTACCTCTCCCCCGACGTCGTCTCGGAGGCCGCGCCCGAGACCCTGATGCTGCTCAGCGACCGTGCCCTCCAGGACCCGCTGGGCCAGGTGCCGAGCACCGGCCGGGTGCTGGGACACACGTTCGCCACCACCTCCTCCGGAGTCGCCGCGGGCGGGCCCGGCCCCGAGCCGGCTGCGGGCCCGATCGCGGTCCGGCAGCGGGTGGTCAGCGAGGCGGCCCTGCGGCTGCTCAGCGGGAACCGCTCACCGCTGGTGATCGCGCCGCCGCCCAACTGGGACCCGGCCACCGGGTCGGCCGTCCTCTACTCGACGTTCGACGAGGGGCTGCTGCGCCTGCGCCCCCTCGCCAAGCTGGTCGGCGCCGACGTGCTCGCCGAGCCGGCGCCGGCCGGCGACGGGGCCGGCGCGACAGGCACCGACCTGCCGGCGGAGTCGCTGGTCTTCGGCGAGGCCCAGCGGGAGGCGGAGCTCCCGGCCGCCAGCATCGACGCCGCCACCCAGCGTCTCGACCGGGCCCGGCTGCTCGCCGGCGTCCTGACCCGCGACTCCGGCCTGGTGCCCCACCTGGTGGAGGCGGTGCTGCCCAGCCTCTCCTACTTCGCCCGCCAGGACGCCGGCGCGTGGCGGCGCCAGGACGTGCGGGGCACCGCCTGGCTGCAGGAGCGCCTCGGCTCGATCCGGGTGGACACCCCGCTGCGCGCCACGCTCTCCAGCGACCACGGCACGCTGGGCGTCACCCTGGTCAACGACCTCGACGTCTGGGTCAAGGTGCGGATCGCGGCGAGCAGCCAGGGCGGCCTGCGGATCGAGGAGCAGGAGCCGCTCACCCTGGCGCCGCGCTCGCGGAGGCTGCTGCGGCTCTCGGCCACCGCCACCCGGCAGGGCAAGGACGAGCTGACCCTGCGGGTCACCGACGTCGAGGGGACCCCGCTCGGCGCCTCGGCGACCTACCCGGTGCGGACCTCCCAGGTCAGCGGCACCCTGTGGGTGATCATGGCCGTCGGCGCCGCCATGCTCTTCGGCGCGATCGGCGTCCGCCTGGTGCGCGGCAACCGCCGGACCCGGCGTGAGCAGGCGGAAGCCGAGCAGGCCGAGGCCGAGCGCGACGAAGCAGAGCGTGACGAGTCAGAGCAGGTCGAAGCAGAGCAGACCCAGATCCACCAGGCACAGACGGAGCAGGGAGCGACATGAGCGCGCCGGAGACCGAGCAGGAGCAGCGGTCGATCGCGTCGAACAGCGCGGTGATGGCGGTCGGCACCGCCTTCTCCCGGCTCTCGGGCTACCTGCGCTCGTTGCTGCTGGTCGCCGCCCTGGGCAGCGCGCTGCACGCCGACCTCTTCAACGTCGCCAACACGATCCCCAACGCCCTCTACATCCTGCTGGCCGGCGGGGTCTTCAACGCCGTGCTGGTCCCCCAGCTGGTCCGGGCCCTGACCCGGGACGAGGACGGCGGGGAGGCCTACACCAACCGCATCATCACCCTCGCCGCGCTCTTCCTGGGCGCCGTGAGCCTGCTGCTGGTGCTGGCGGCGCCCACGGTGGTCGACTTCTACTTCGACGACGTGCTGGCCTCGCCCGCGCTGGCCGAGCAGCGCGACTCCGCCATCGCCTTCGCCCGCTTCTGCCTGCCGCAGGTCTTCTTCTACGGGATGTTCGTGCTGATCGGGCAGGTGCTCAACGCCCGCGGCACCTTCGGGCCGATGATGTGGGCCCCCATCGCCAACAACCTGCTCGCCATCGGTGTCCTGGTCGTCTACCTGGTGGTCTTCGGCCCGGTCGCCGGGGCGGGGCTCACCGGTCCCTTCACGACCGGGCAGGAGCTGCTCCTGGGTCTCGGCTCGACCGCCGGCATCGTGGTGCAGCTCCTCATCCTGCTCCCCTACCTGCGGGCGGCGGGGTTCAGCTACCGGCCGCGGTTCGACTTCCGCGGGACCGGCCTGGGCCACACCCTGCGCCTGGGCATCTGGACGGTCCTCTTCGTGGTGGTCAACCAGGTCACCTACTGGCAGGTGACCAGGCTCGCCACCAGCGGGACCACCGGGTCCGCCGAGGGCACGGGCGTCACCGTCTACAGCAACTCGATGCTGGTCGCGATGGTGCCGCACGCGATCATCACGGTCTCGTTCGCCACCGCGGTGCTCCCCCGCCTGTCCCGGTATGCCGCCGACGGGGAGAACCGGCACCTCGCCCAGACCTTGGGGTCGACGATGCGGACCTCGCTGGGGGTGGTGATCCCCTTCGCCGCGCTCCTCCCCGTGGTCGCCCGCGACGTCGCGAACGCGGCGTACGGCTGGGGGGCCGGTGCGGGCAACGCGGGGAACTTCGTCCCCTCGCTCTCCCTCTTCGGCCTCGGGCTGGTCTTCTTCACCGTCCACTACTTCATGCTGCGCGGCTTCTACGCCCTCGAGCGGACCCGCACCGTCTTCCTGATCCAGCTGGTCCACGCGACGGTCAACATCGTGGCGGCGGTGCTCCTGGTCCGCGAGGCGTCGGCCGTCGACACCGCCCCGGCCCTGGTGGTCGCCTACACGCTGGCCTACCTGGTGGTGTCGCTGCTGAGCTACGCGGTGCTGCGCCACGTCCTCGGTGGTCTGGACACCCCGCGGCTCGTCCGCTTCCTGATCAGGCTGCTCCTGGTCGTCGCGGTGGCCACCCTGGTCGCCTGGCTCGTCTCCCGGGCCCTCTCCGGGCTCGGTGCCACCCCCCACCCGCTGGTCTCCGTCGGCCGGGGAGCAGTCGTCGGGCTGGTCGACGTCACCGTGCTCCTGCTCCTGGCGCGCTGGTTCCGGCTCACCGAGGTCACGGTGCTGGTGGATCCGGTGGTGGACACGGTCCGTCGCCGGCTCCGCGCACGCTGAGAGCGCCGTACCATGACCGGGAAGCAACCGGGCACCCGAGAGACCAGGAGGGCCGTGGCCACCTCGATCCGTGCCGGCGACGTCCTCGCCGAGCGGTACCAGATGGTCGACCTGCTCAGCGAGACCGAGGGTGGGTGGTTCTGGTGTGCCCATGACGACGTGCTGCGCCGCCAGGTCGCGGTCCACCTGATCCCCAGCGACGACAAGCGTGCCGACGCCCTGATGACGGCGGCACGCCGCTCCGCCGCGCTGATGGACCGGCGCACCCTCCGGGTGCTGGACGCCGACCGGGACGAGCACCACTGCTACGTGGTCAACGAGTGGGGGAACGGGACCTCGCTGGACCGCACCCTCGCCGACGACGGTCCCCTCAACCCGCGCCGCGCCGCCTGGCTGGTCGCCGAGGTCGCCGACACCCTCGCGGTGGCGCACGGCACCGGCCGCGCGCACGGCAGGCTCCACCCCGAGAACATCCTGGTCGACGAGAACGGTCAGGTCAGGATCATCGGGTTCGGGGTCGACGCGGCCCTGCACGGCCTTCCCCCCGACGGCATCGAGGAGGACGTCCGCAACCTGGCGGGCGTGCTCTACGCGGCACTGACCGGGCGGTGGCCCGGAACCAGGGACTCGCCCGTCCCGGCCGCGCCGCGGGTGCACGACCACCCGTTGCGGCCCCGTCAGGTGCGCGCCGGGATCCCCCGCGTGCTCGACCACATCTGCGACGAGGTGCTCGGCGAGCGCGCGCCGGGGCGCAACGGGACCCCCCGGGGCGGCGGGCTCCCGGTCCTCGGACACCGCTCCACCCACGACCTGCACACCGCGGCGGGGATCCGGGACGCGCTGGAGGAGTTCCTCGGCGACGAGGCGACCGGCCTCGTCGCCGTGCCGTCGGTCACCGCGGCGGAGACCGAGGAGCCGGACGCCGGGCCCGACACGGAGCCGGACGCCGCTGCGGCGCCGGCGCCCGCGCCCCCGGCTGACCCCGCGCCCCCGGCCGCAGCCGCGACCGCCGGGACCGGCGGACCGGCGACGAGCGACGTCGACGGCATCCCGACCGAGGCGGGCATGCCGGTCTTCCACGACGACCAGGAGGTCGAGTGGCTCCGCGCCCGCGGCAACCGGCCGGCGCCCCCACCCGCCTTCGAGGAGCCGGCCGCCCGGCCGCTCTTCGCCGTCGACCCCGAGGACGGCACCCCGGTGCGGCGCGCCCGCCCGCCGCGGCCCGCGCCGGTGGAGGGTGCGGAGTACTGGCCCTGGGACACCTCCACCGGGCACGGCTCCTCCAACACGGGCAGCCACTCCGGCATGGTCCCGGTGATCGCGCCCGACCGGGTGCCGGGTCGCCGCTGGCTCCACCTCGCCTGGCTCATCGGGCTGGCGGCCCTGGTGCTGCTCGCCGTCGTGGCCGCCTACCAGCTCGGCGGCCGGGGTGGCGGCGACGAGGACGACGAGCCGGAGTCCCGCGGCGCCGGCTCCGGCACGAGCGAGCTCACGCCCTACACGGGGGTCTCCGCCACCGACTTCGACCCCGAGGGCAGCCCCCCGCAGGACGAGAACCCGGAGCTGACGCCGTACGCCGTCGACGGGGACGACAACACGTCGTGGATCACCAGCAGCTACCGGCAGCAGTTCGGGCCCGGCGGCCTCAAGGACGGGGTGGGCCTGACCCTCGACCTCGGTGAGGTCAAGGGGGTGCGCCTGGTGGAGATCTCGGTGCGCGGCGGCACCACGACGGCCGAGGTCTACCTCGGCCAGGAGCCGCCCACCTCCGCACCCGACACCGAGCCGGTGGGGTCCGGCACCGACGACGAGACGATCGTCATCGAGCTCGACGAGGCCGAGCAGGCGAGGTACGTGACCGTCTGGCTGACGGCGCTGCCCCCCGTCGACGCCGACTTCCGCGGCGAGATCCGCGAGATCGTGGTCAGCGGGTGACCTCGGCGCCGACCGACGCGGAGCTGCTGGCCGCCCACGTCGCCGGCGACCCCGAGGCCTTCGGGGTGCTCTTCGCCCGTCACCGCGACCGCCTGTGGGCGGTGGCGTTGCGGACCATGGGCAACCCCGACGACGCCGCGGACGGCCTCCAGGACGCGATGATCGCGGCGTTCCGGCGCGCCGGCTCCTTCCGCGGCGACTCCGCCGTCACCACGTGGCTGCACCGGGTGGTGGTCAACGCCTGCCTCGACCGGCACCGCGCCGCCCGGGTGCGGACCGCCGACCCCCTGCCCGACGACCTCGAGCAACGGCCGGCCGCGGCGGGGCGCGGCCTTGGGGAGAGCGAGCCGGCCGATCCCGCGCAGACCGTGGTCGACCACGAGCGACGGGCCCGGATCACCGCCGCGCTCGGGGAGCTGCCGGCGGAGCAGCGGGCCGCCCTGGTGCTCGTCGACATGGAGGGCTACCCGGTCGCGGAGGCGGCCCTCATCCTCGACTGTGCGGCGGGCACGGTGAAGTCGCGGTGCTCCCGGGGACGGAGCCGTCTCGCCGAGCTGCTCGGTGACCTGCTGGACGACCCGGGGCCTGATCCCTCCGGACCAGCGAGCCGGGCCGGGAACCGCTCGGCGCCGCGGCGCGTCCCATCCGAGGAGACGAGCGCGCTCCGCGACACGGCACCACGACCAGAGACCCGAGGGGTGGACGGATGAGCGACCAGGACGAGCAGGTACGTCGTCTGCTCGCCTCGGCGCGCGCCGAGGAGCCCCCGCCTCCCGATGTCGCCACGCGGCTGGACGACGTGCTCGCCGGGCTCGTCGCCGAGCGCGCCGCGACGGAGGGCGCGACGGAGGGCGGGCCCGCCGGGGTGACGCTCCTCGCCACCCGCCGGCGCCGGCGGGTGGCCGGATGGGCGGTCGCCGCCGCCGCGGCCGTGGTGGTCGGCGGCGTCGCGGTCGGTCAGCTCGTCGGCACCACCGGGCCGGACTCCGCAGACGTCTCGGCAGGTGCCCAGGACTCTGCCGGCTCCCCGGAGGCCGGCTCCCAGGGGTCGACCGGGCCGGAGGAGCCCCGCCTGCTGGGCGAGGACGGCGCCGGGGGCAGCAGAGGTCCGGCCCCGGAGCCGCAGGCCGACCAGCACGGCGGCCTCCCGGTCCCTGTTGAGCCGGTGCGGCTGAGCGACGTCGGCCTGGAGTCGGAGCTGCTGGCGCTGCGCGCCACGGACCCCGCGCCGGGGGCGCTCGCGCAGCTCGCCACCCAGAGCTGTCTGCCGGACACCTGGCATGCCCGGGACGCCGTCTACCCGGCGCTCTACGAGGGCCGCCCGGCGGCTGTGGTGCTGCGGCCTCCTGGTCCCGACGGCCAGCGGGCCCTGGTCCACCGCTGCGGCCAGACGCGTCCCGCCCGCTCGGTCCTGCTCCCGGCCACCCCCTGAGCCGAGGCCCTGACCAGGGGAACAAGGCTCACCTACGATCGGTTCTAGCAATCGTCCGACCACCGCCGAACCTGCAGGAGTGCCACGCACCATGAGCGACACCGCCGAGACCCGCACCCGCAACGTCATCATCATCGGCTCCGGCCCGTCCGGCTACACCGCGGCGGTCTATGCCGCCCGTGCCGCCCTCGAGCCGCTGGTCTTCGAGGGGTCGGTGACCGCCGGTGGGGCGCTGATGAACACCACCGAGGTCGAGAACTTTCCGGGCTTCCGCGACGGCATCATGGGTCCTGCCCTGATGGACGAGATGCGCGCGCAGGCCGAGCGGTTCGGCGCCGAGCTGATCCCCGACGACGTGGTCGAGGTCGACCTCACCGGCGACGTCAAGGTCGTGAAGACCGCCGACGCGACGTACACCGCGCACTCGGTGATCCTGGCCACCGGCTCTGGCTACCGCAAGCTCGGGCTGCCCCGCGAGGAGGAGCTCTCCGGGCGCGGCGTGAGCTGGTGCGCCACCTGCGACGGCTTCTTCTTCCGCGACCAGGCGATCGCCGTCGTCGGCGGCGGCGACTCGGCCATCGAGGAGGCGACCTTCCTCACCCGGTTCGCCTCCAAGGTCTACCTGATCCACCGCCGCGACGAGCTCCGGGCCTCCAAGATCATGCAGGAGCGGGCGTTCGCGGACCCCAAGCTCGAGATCGTCTGGAACTCCGAGATCGCCGCCATCAACGGGGCCGAGCGCCTGGAGTCGGTCACGCTGCGCGACACGGTGAACGGGGACGAGCGGCCCCTGGAGGTCACCGGCCTCTTCATCGCGATCGGCCACGACCCGCGCTCCGAGCTGCTGGCCGGGCAGGTCGACCTCGACGAGGACGGCTACGTCCTGGTCAAGCACCCGTCGACGGCGACCAACCTGCCCGGTGTCTTCGCCGCCGGCGACCTGGTCGACCACCACTACCGTCAGGCCATCACCGCCGCCGGCACGGGGTGTGCCGCCGCGCTGGACGCCGAGCGCTTCGTCGCCATGCTCGACTTCGCCGCGGCCACGGCCCCGGCCGACGAGGTCGACGCAGAGCTGGCCCAGGAGCTGGTCGACGAGGTCGAGGCCGCGAAGGTCTGAACCTCGGCACCGCGCGGGGAACAATGTCTCCCCGCCGCGGTGTTGACCCCCCAACGGAAGCCACCACCGCCACCGGAAGGACCACCATGAGCAACATGACCGCCGTGACCGACGCCGACTTCGAGGCCACCGTGCTGAAGTCCGACAAGCCCGTCCTCGTGGACTTCTGGGCCGAGTGGTGCGGGCCGTGCCGCCAGGTGGCCCCGATCCTGGACGAGATCGCCGGCAGCCACGGCGACAAGATCACCTTCGTCAAGATGAACGTCGACGAGAACCCGGTCACCCCGGCTTCCTACAAGGTGACGGGCATCCCGACGATCAACGTCTACCAGAACGGCGAGGTCGTGAAGACCATCGTGGGGGCGCGGCCCAAGGCCGCGATCCTCAAGGAGCTCCAGGACCTGATCTGACGCTCCGTCCCTGCTGAGGCTTCAGCGCCGGGCGCACAGCACCCACCAGGCGCTCCAGGGCCTGCTCGACGTCGCTCATCCAGGCGCGAGTGGTCCGGAGCTCCATCCGCATCCGCGGGGTGGTGCTGTGCGCCCGTTGCGTCTTGAAGCCCACGGCCCCCAGGAAGGCGGCCGGGAGCACGCAGTCCCTGGCCTCTCCGTTCGGCCCCAGCCCGCGGGTGTCGCCGAACGCCTCGACCGCGGCGAAGCCCCGAGGCACCAGGTCGCTGGCCAGCCCCTGGACGAGCATCCTGCCCACGCCGCCCCTGCGGTGGGCCGGCGCCACCCAGAGCTGCGCGAGCAGCACGGCGTCCGGGCCGGCCGGGGCCGTCGGCAGGTCCATGGCGCCGGGCAGGTAGGCCGGGGGCGCGTAGAGGGCGAACCCGGCCACCTCCTCGTCGAAGAGCACGGCTCGGCCGCACGACCCCCACTCGCGCAGCACCTCCGAGACCCACGCCTCGAGCTCCGCCGCGCGCTCGTCCGGGGCCACCCGGCGTTTCGCGACCGGGTCGAGCTGCCAGCGCAGGCAGGTGCGAGGGTGCTCGGGGAGCAGGGGCAGGTGGTCGAGCGTCAGACGCACCACCTTGCGTGACATCTCGTCCCTCCAACGCGTCGCCGAGCGGTCGGATCCCTGATATCCCCATGCTAGGCCGCACCTGGGCCTGAGAGGATGCCCTTGTGCGCCCGATCAGACAGAGCAAGAAGCTGCAGAACGTCCGGTACGACGTCCGGGGACCGATCCTGGTGGAGGCCCAGCGGCTGGAGGCCGAGGGCCACCGGATCCTGAAGCTCAACATCGGCAACACCGCGCCGTTCGGGTTCGAGGCTCCCGAGGCGATCGTCGCCGACATGGTCCACCACCTGCCGGAGTCCCAGGGGTACAGCGACTCCCGGGGCATCTACTCCGCCCGCACGGCGGTGATGAACTACTACCAGTCGCACGGGCTGCGCGACGTCCGGGTCGACGACATCTTCATCGGCAACGGCGTCTCCGAGCTGATCTCGATGGTGCTGCAGGCCTTCGTGGACGACGGCAACGAGATCCTGGTGCCGGCACCCGACTACCCCCTCTGGACGGGTGCCGTCACGCTCGCCGGGGGTACGCCGGTGCACTACCGCTGTGACGAGGAGAACGGGTGGAACCCCGACCTCGCCGACATCGAGTCCAAGATCACCGAGGACACCTTCGGCCTGGTGGTGATCAACCCCAACAACCCCACCGGCGCGGTCTACAGCGAGGAGACCGTCAAGGGCCTGGTCGACATCGCACGGCGGCACGAGCTGGTGATCTTCTCCGACGAGATCTACGAGAAGATCCTCTTCGAGGACGCGGTGCACCACCACACGGCCACCTTCGCCGGCTCCGACGTCCTCACGCTGACCTTCAGCGGCCTCTCCAAGGCCTACCGGGTCTGCGGCTACCGCGCCGGCTGGCTGATGATCTCCGGCCCCAAGGAGATCGCCGAGGACTTCCTGGAGGGCCTCACCCTGATCGCCAACATGCGGATGTGCGCCAACGTGCCGGCCCAGCACGCCATCCAGACCGCCCTGGGCGGCTACCAGTCCATCGAGGAGCTGATCGGGCCCGGCGGCCGCTTCTACGAGCAGTCGATGCTCGCCCACCGCCTGCTCAACGAGATCCCGGGCGTCAGCAACGTGAAGCCCCGAGGCGCCCTCTACTGCTTCCCGCGGCTCGACCCCGAGGTCTACCGGATCGAGGACGACCAGCAGTTCGTCATCGACCTGCTGCGGGCCAAGAAGATCCTGGTCACCCACGGCACCGGCTTCAACTGGTTCCAGCCCGACCACTTCCGGCTGGTGACCCTCCCTGACGCGGAGATCCTCGAGGAGGCGATCGGCCGGATCGCGGAGTTCCTGGCCACCCGTCGCTGATTCCGCCGCCGAACCCTCTGCTCTAGGCTGCGCTGGCACCGTCCACGACTCCAGGAGCAGCACCCATGCGGGACATCACCTATCCGCCGATCATCAAGACCTGTCTGGCCGGCTTCCGGTTGCTCGGGCAGAAGTTCGACGTCCAGGGCACCGAGCACATCCCCGCGGAGGGTGGGGCGCTGCTCGCCTTCAACCACGTGGGGTACCTCGACTTCATCTACGGCGGCCTGGCCTCCCATCTCGCCGGAGGGCGGCTCGTCAGGTTCATGGCGAAGAAGGAGGTCTTCGACAACCCCGTCGGCGGCCCGGTGATGCGGTCGATGCACCACATCCCCGTCGACCGCGGTGACGGCGTCGCCTCGTTCCACAGCGCGGTGGAGTACCTCCGCTCGGGGGAGTTCGTCGGGATCTTCCCCGAGGCCACCATCTCGCGGGCCATGGAGCTCAAGGAGTTCAAGAACGGCGCCGTGCGGATCGCCGCGGAGGCCGGGGTCCCGGTGGTCCCGGTGGTGCTCTTCGGCACCCAGCGGCTCTTCACCAAGGACCACCCCAAGGACTTCAAGCGCGGCAAGACGATCGCGATCACGGTGGGCGAGCCGCTCAGGCCGACCGGCGCGGACCCGACCGCGGAGACCGCGGAGCTCCACGCCCGGATGTCGGCCATGCTCGACGACACCATCGCCCGCTACCCCACGGAGGAGAAGCCGCCCGGCGCGTGGTGGGTACCGGTCCGCCACGGTGGCTCCGCGCCCACCCTGGAGGAGGCCGCCCAGCTGGACGCCGAGGAGCGGCGCGCCCGGGCCCAGCGCAAGGCTGCCAAGGCGGCCGAGAGGCGGGCGAAGAAGGCCTCCTGACCCCGAAAAGTAAACAAAGCCATATGTCGACAAGTCGACATATGGCCTTGTTGCTTTTTTCGCAGGTCAGTTCTCGCGGTCGCGGTCCGGGTCCATCACGTCCACGATCCGGCGCAGGTCGTCCATCGAGGCGAACTCCACGGTGATCTTCCCCTTCGACTTGCCGAGGTCCACCTTCACCCGCGTCTCGAACCGGTCGGAGAGACGGTCCGCGAGGTCGATGAGCCCGGGCGCCGTGGGGCGACCCCGACGGGCGGCACGCTGAGGCTTCTGAGGGTCGCCGAGGGAGACGATCTCCTCCAGGGCGCGGACGCTGATGCCCTCGGCCACCACGCGCTGGGCGAGCCGGTCCTGCAGGTCCCCGTCCTCGACGGCCAGCAGTGCGCGCGCGTGGCCGGCACTGAGCACCCCGGCCGCCACCCGCCGCTGGACGGCGGGGCTCAGCTTGAGAAGCCGGAGGGTGTTGCTGATCTGGGGCCGCGAACGCCCGATCCGCTGGGCCAGCTCCTCGTGGGTGCATCCGAAGTCCTCGAGCAGCTGGCCGTAGGCGGCCGCCTCCTCGAGCGGGTTGAGCTGGGAGCGGTGCAGGTTCTCCAGCAGGGCGTCACGGAGCATGTCCCCGTCGTCGGTCTCCCGCACGATCGCCGGGATCCGCTCGAGCCCGGCCTCCTGGGAGGCGCGCCAGCGGCGCTCCCCCATGATCAGCTCGAAGCCCCCGGAGTCGGCGGGGCGGACGACGACGGGCTGGAGGAGTCCGACCTCGCGGATGGAGTGCACCAGCTCGGCGAGCGCCTCCTCCTCGAAGACCTGCCGGGGCTGACGGTGGTTGGGCCGCACCTCCGCGATCGGGATCTCGCGGAAGTAGGCACCGGCCACGATGGCCCTCTCAGTGGCCGTCTCCGGGGCCCCCTCAGGGACTCCGGCGGTGCCGCGAACAGGGGAGTCGGCCGGGATGCCCTGACCGCCGCCGCTCGACGGCGCGTCAGGTGCGGCCTCGCCGCCCGAGGTCTCGGGAGGGGCCGGCTCGGCGGGGCCGGTCGGGATCAACGCGCCCAGGCCACGACCCAGGCCACGACGCTGCGGTCTCGAGCTGTTGCTCATCGGGTCGGCGCTCCCTTGCTGGCGATCTCTCGTGCGGCCTCCAGGTAGCACAACGCGCCTGGGGAACCCGGATCGTAGGTCATCACCGTCTGACCGTACGACGGCGCCTCTGAGACGCGGACCGAGCGAGGGACCATCGTCTTGAGCACGGTCTCCCCGAAGTGCTCACGCACCTCCTCGGCCACCCCGGCCGCCAGGCGGGTGCGAGCGTCGTACATCGTCAGCAGGATGGTGGAGACGGCGAGATCGGGGTTCAGGTGCTTGCGCACCATCTCTACGGTCTCCAAGAGCTGGCCGAGGCCCTCCAGCGCGTAGTACTCGGCCTGGATGGGGATCATCATCTCGTCCCCGGCGACCAGCGCATTGAGGGTGAGCAGGCCCAGCGACGGCGGGCAGTCCACGAAGACGTAGTCGAAGCGGTCGTCGCCGACCTCGGCCGCGTGCCCGACCCACGGGTGTCCGTGAATGGCCGTGCGGAGCCTGTTCTCCCGCGCGACCACGCTCACCAGCTCGATCTCGGCGCCGGCGAGGTCGATCGTCGCGGGGACCACCCAGAGGTTCGCCAGGTCGGGACAGGTGGTCACCACGTCGACGAGAGGAACCGTGTCCACGAGGATGTCGTAGGTCGACGGCACTCCCCGGCGATGCTCCACGTTGAGTGCGGTGGAGGCGTTGCCCTGCGGATCCAGGTCGATCACCAGGACCCGCTGGCCCAGCTGGGCCAGGGCGGCGGCCAGGTTCACCGTGCTGGTGGTCTTGCCCACCCCACCCTTCTGGTTGGCGACGACCATCACCCGGGTGCTCTCCGGGCGGGTGGGGCCGGAGCGGCCCAACGCCCCGTGGCGGGCGAGGACCACGTGCTCCGCGGCTCGGGCCAAGGGGGTGCTGTTGTCATAGGTGCTGGGCGCACGCTCGGCGATCTGTCCGGCGGTGCGAGGGGTGGCTGGAGGCGTCCGCTCGGGTGCGCCCGCCGGCTGACCGACCCACGCCGGCGCCGGGGGCGCCTGGTTCGTGGGCTTCACCGTGCCCAGCACGTCGACGAGATGACGGGAGCCGGGGGAGGCGTCGGTCGCCATTTCACGTGGAACCGAGGTGGTGTCGCTGCCGGTTTCACGTGAAACGGGTGCGCTCGGACTCGCCGGGGTTTCACGTGGAACGTCCGCCGTGGGCCCTCCACCACCATTGGCCACCCGACCGCTCGAGAAATCCTCAGCCTGTGGATAACCGGTGGATAACCCACCCGTTCCACGCTCAGCGGGGTGTGACTCGCCGGTGGATAACTCGGCCCCCTCGGAGGTGATCCCTCGCTCTGCCTCAGTCACGCGGTCGACCCCTTCGCCTTATCTTCACCGTCTGCACTCTCTGCCCCGGGCTGTCCGGCCGGACGCCTGCCGACCTCACAGCCACGCGCTGCTGCTGGCCCGAGCATGGGCCCGGCTGCAGTCCCGCCTGGATCACTGGCGCGGCCGAGACTTCTTCCCGCCTCGCGCGCGCCCAGGACCTCTCTCCTTGCCGCGTCCGGCGCCGACCAACGGTAGCGCCCCGGGATCCGACCGGGAAACCCGCAGGGCATAGGTCGGGACGGCCGGCCCCTCGCCGCCGAGCACGAGCACCTCGGGGGTACCGCACCGGTGGCGACGCAGCTCCGTGCGGGCCTCGGCGATCTCCTGCTCCACGGACGAGCCCTTGAGCGCCACCATGGCGCCACCTGCGTCCACCAGCGGCATGGACCAGTCCAGGAGCCTGGGCAGAGGAGCGACGGCGCGCGAGGTGACGACGTCGAAGAGCCGGGCGCCGTGCAGCGCCTCCGCCCGGCCACGGAAGACCTCCACGTTCCCCAGGCCCAGGTCCTCCCGGACCTCCTCCAGGAAGACGGTCCGACGGAGCAGGGGCTCCACCAGGGTGACATGCAGATCGGGCCTGACCACGGCCAGGACCAGTCCGGGGAGTCCGGCGCCCGATCCCAGGTCGCAGACCCGCGCGTCGGCCGGGAGCAGCTCGGCCAGCCAGGCGCAGTTCAGGATGTGCCGCTCCCACAGACGAGGAACCTCCCGGGGGCCGATCAGCCCCCGCACCACCCCGTCGCCAGCCAGCCACTCGGCATACCTGACGAGCAGCGGGAGCCGGTCGGACGGCACGACCCCCCTGACCACCTCGGGGAGAGGGGGCAGGGGGGTCGCCGCGGAGTCGTCCGCGGTTCCACGTGAAACGTCGTCGGTCACTGCGGCAGGATGACCACGTGGCGTCGGGGCTCGGCGCCCTCGGACTCGGAGGTCAGCCCGGCCGCCTTGACCGCGTCGTGCACGACCTTGCGCTCGAACGACGACATGGGCTCGAGCTCCACCTGCTCACCCGTCTCCCGGACCTGCGCGATGAGACCTTCGGTGAGCGCCACCAGGTCGCGGCGCTTCTGCTCCCGGTAGCCGGAGATGTCGAGCATCAGGCGCGAGCGCTCGCCGGTCTCGCGGTAGACAGCCAGGCGGGTGAGCTCCTGAAGTGCCTCCAGGACCTCCCCGTCCGCACCCACCAGCATCGACAGGTCCGCGCCCACGATGGAGACCGAGGCGCGGTCCACCTCGACATCCATGTCCAGATCGCCGTCGAGGTCCGCGATGTCCAGGAGCTCCTCGAGGTAGTCGGCTGCGATGTCACCCTCCTGCTCGAGGCGCTCCACCTTGCCCAGTCGACCGCCGGCCGGCTCCTGGGACTCCGGCTGCTCACCGTGGACGTCGTTCTCGGTCTCGGACACGCGATTCTCCCTGCGTCGTGATGGGTTTGGCGGCCTGGCCGCCGACAGTCGTGGGTCAGCGCTTCTTGCGCTGGGAGCGGGTCTGGCGCTTCGGCTGCTGACGCGGGCCCCTCGGGTTCTCCGGGACCTCCTCGGTGGCCACCGCGCCAGGCTCCTCGCCGGGCGCGGGCAGCCCCTTCTTGGCCGCCTTCGCCTTGTCCCGCTCCAGCTTCGCCGCGTGGGCCGGCGTACCAGGAGCAGGGTTGTTGCGGATCACGTAGAACTGCTGGCCCATGGTCCACAGGTTCGACGTCGTCCAGTAGAGAAGGACCCCGATCGGGAAGGCCACACCGCCCACCGCGAAGACCACCGGGAGGACGATGAGCAACATCTTCTGCTGCTGGGCGTAGGGCCCGCTCAACGCGTCCGCCGGCATGTTCTTGCTCATCAGCTGGCGCTGCGTGAGGAAGGTCGTCGCGGTCATCGCCAGCACCAGGGCGGCCGCGAAGGCGACCACCACCCACTCGTTGCCCCACGCCTCGGTCAGCCGGCTGGAGATCGGGATGACGCCCCACAGCTTGGCCTGGCCGAAGTCCTCGGCCAGCTTCTCGGTGAGCACGCCGCGGGCGTTGCCGTTCGCCGCCTGGTCGATGAGCCGGAAGAGCGCGAAGAAGATCGGCATCTGCAGGATGATCGGCAGGCAGGAGGCGAACGGGTTGGTCCCGGCCTCCTTGTAGAGGGCCATCGTCTCCTGCGCCAGCCGCTCCCGGTCGTGCCCGTACTTCTTCTGGAGCTCCTTGACCTTGGGCTGGATGAGCTGCATGTTGCGGCTCGACTTGATCTGCTTGACG
The DNA here is from genome assembly GCF_058134365.1 of Nocardioides sp. Z22_16. NCBI lineage: Bacteria > Bacillati > Actinomycetota > Actinomycetes > Propionibacteriales > Nocardioidaceae > Nocardioides > Nocardioides sp. Z22_16. The sequence continues at coordinate 338,812 of NZ_JBYTTI010000003.1, read as the reverse complement.
AAGAGCGGGATCAGCGCCGCCCGGATCACCAGGGTCAGCCCCACGATGGAGAGCGCCCACGAGGCGCCGCCCTGCGGGTCCAGCACCCTGCCCAGCACGTTGTGGAAGCCCACCATCACCACGGAGATGATGTAGTAGAGCGGCGTCATGATGGCGCCGCCGATGGCACCGAAGAAGTCGAGCACTCAAGCTCCTCGAGTAGGGGTCGTAGCCGCACCCACGGGGGAGGCGGGGGCGCGGGGAGGGACGGGGTCGTAGCCGCCCGGGGACCACGGATGGCATCTGCCGAGGCGGCGCACCGCGAGCCAGCTCCCCTTGAGGGCGCCGTACCGGGTGACTGCTTCGAGGGCGTAGGCCGAGCACGTCGGGTGGTACCGACAGACCTGACCGTAGAGCGGACTGATGAAGGTGCGGTAGAGCCGCAGCAGACCGATCAGCACGTACTTCACGAGATCGCCCTCGGAAGATCAGGCCGCATGCGCGCTCACGTCCCCGGACGTCGGACGAGAACCCGGGACAGGCAGCGGTCCAGGTCTGTGGCCAGTCGGCCGGAAGGAGCGCCGGCCGACTCCGGAAGCGCGCGCACCACGAGCACGCCACGACCCGGGAGCTCCGAAAGGTGCTCCCGGGTCAGGTGGCGTAGTCGCCTCTTCACGCGGTTGCGAACCACGGCGTTGCCCACCGCCTTGCTCACCACGAACCCGATCTGGACCGGTCCGTCCCCGTCGTCGTGCCAGTGCACGACCAGGGTTCCGGACCCGGCCCGTCGTCCGCCGCGCACCGCCGTCCGGAATCCGTCCTCCCGGGTGAGGCGGGCAGATCTCGGCAGCATCGGGTGCTCGACGTCCTCGCGGGTCCGCCGTGGCCCGGCGTCAGACAGCCAGGCTGTTGCGACCCTTGCGGCGGCGCGCCGACAGGATGGCGCGGCCGGCGCGGGTCCGCATGCGCAGGCGGAAACCGTGCACCTTGTGACGGCGGCGGTTGTTCGGCTGGTAGGTGCGCTTGCTCACGAGCTCTCTCCGATGTGTCTCTGCGGGTGTCCACTCCGGCGGGAAATTCGGTACGCCAAGCTTCGGCTGGCACCGCCTCCCCACGGCACACGCCGATGGTCTGGGCGTGAATATCCGTGGACATGCGGCACCGGTCGACCACGAGCGGACGTCGGGTGACCTGCCAACGGTACGCGGAGCGGAGAACCAGGGTCAAACCCGCGCGACCGGGTGCGCCGCCCCACCGGCTCCCGAGCCTCGCCAGGACTGCTCGGGACCCGCCCCAGCCTGTGGATGACGGCTTGCCCCCGCCCTCGGCAGGTTGTTACTTTTCACGTCCCCCGACGATCTCCCCACGCTCCTCCCCTTCCTCGCGACGCCGATCTCTGCCCCGTTCGGAAAGCGGCCCACACCGCCTCTGACCTGCGAAGACAGGACGGTGTCTCGTCTTCGGCCGAGGCATGGACCAGGTCGCGGTCACCCAAATAGGGCAAGATGCACACCTGTGGATAACCTTGTGGAGCGATGAGTCGTCCCGTCACCCTCTGGGCCCGGCAGACCTCCATCGGCAGGGACGATCCAGCCGTCAGGCAATGAGGGAGAGACGTGGAGAACGAGCCGGTTGACCTGGCCACCGTGTGGCGCAGTGTCGTGGACCAGCTGCAGCCCAACCAGCGAGCCTGGCTCCGCGCCAGCGAGCCGGTGACGCTGCACGAGAGCACGGCGATCATCGCGGTGCCCAACGACTTCACCCGGGGCCAGCTCGAGGGCCGGCTCCGTGCCCAGCTCGAGGACTCGCTGAGCGTCCGCTTCCACCGGGAGATCAGGATCGCCGTCACGGTGAACCCGGCGCTGGAGGACCACGCCCTCCCCGTGGCCCCCGACGAGGCGCCAAAGCAACAAGACGACATGTCGACAAATCCGTGGGAGCGGAACGTCGTCCATCTCCCCGAGTCCCATGACTACCCCGACCGCCGACCGGGCCAGACCCTGGGCGAGAGCCTCGGCCACGCTCCCCAGCCCCTCTCGAGCGGCCTCGGCGGGCCGGCCACCGGCCACCCGGGCGTCAGCCACCCGGCGTTCCACCCCTCGGTCCACCCCGGCGCCCCGAGCTCGCTGGAGACCCGGCTCAACCCCAAGTACACCTTCGAGACCTTCGTCATCGGCTCCTCCAACCGGTTCCCCCACGCGGCCGCGGTCGCCGTCGCCGAGGCCCCGGGCAAGGCCTACAACCCGCTGCTGGTCTACGGAGAGTCCGGGCTGGGCAAGACCCACCTCCTGCACGCCATCGGTCACTACGTGCGCTCCCTCTACTCCGGGGCCAAGGTGCGCTACGTCTCCTCGGAGGAGTTCACCAACGAGTTCATCAACGCGATCCGCGACGACCGGCAGGACCGTTTCAAGCGCCGGTACCGCGACGTCGACGTCCTGCTGATCGACGACATCCAGTTCCTCGAGGGGAAGACGCAGACGCAGGAGGAGTTCTTCCACACCTTCAACACGCTGCACAACGCCAACAAGCAGATCGTGCTCACCTCCGACCGTCCCCCCAAGCTGCTCGAGGCGCTCGAGGACCGGCTGCGCAACCGGTTCGAGTGGGGCCTCATCACCGACGTCCAGGCCCCCGACCTCGAGACGCGGATCGCGATCCTGCGCAAGAAGGCCGCGATGGACCGGCTCACCGCACCGCCGGACGTGCTGGAGTTCATCGCCTCCAAGATCCAGACCAACATCCGCGAGCTCGAGGGCGCGCTGATCCGGGTCACCGCCTTCGCCAACCTCAACCGGCAGGAGGTCGACATGACCCTCGCCGAGATCGTCCTCAAGGACCTGATCCCCGAAGGCGGCGAGCCGGAGATCACCTCCCCGCTGATCATCGCCCAGACCGCGGCCTACTTCGGCGTCAGCATCGACGACCTCTGCGGCCCGAGCCGCGGCCGTCACCTGGTGCTCGCCCGCCAGATCTCGATGTACCTGTGCCGCGAGCTGACCAGCATGTCCCTGCCGCAGATCGGCAAGGAGTTCGGCCGCGACCACACGACGGTGATGTACGCCGACCGCAAGATCAACCAGCTCCTCGCCGAGCGCCGAGCGGTCTTCAACCAGGTCAGCGAGCTCACCAACCGCATCAAGATGCAGGCACGACAGGGCTGAGCCCGCAGCGGCTCGGACCGGCTCCGGGCGCCTGTGCAATTCCTGTGCTCCCGGGCCCGGTTCTCTCCACAGCCCTGTGCACCCCTGCGCAGGACCGGACGAAGGACCCGGCCTCCCTCACAACGGCGGGCAGGGACGCACACCTCGTGCACAGGCGCCCCCCACAGGCCCGCACGGCTCTCACCTGCGTCGATCGAGGTTATGCACAGTTTCCCCAACCCCTATGACGACTACTCACCTCTCCATTGACCGATCATCCTCAACAACCATCCGGACCGCTTCCTGGGGAGAACCTGCTCGTCGACCTCCTTGGGCACCGCGCGGACAGCACGTGTCCGGGCATGGCAGGATCACCCCACGCTCGAACCACAAGATCCGGAGGAACGAAGTGAAGTTCCGCGTCGACCGCGACGTCTTCGCCGACGCCGTCGCCTGGGCTGCCCGCAGCCTCCCCGTGCGTCCCAGCGCACCCGTGCTCGCAGGCCTGCTCATCGAGGCCGGGGACGACGGACTTGTGCTCTCGTCGTTCGACTACGAGACCTCCGCCCGCGCCGAGGTCCGCGCCGACGTCTCCGACGAGGGGCGCGTGCTGGTCAGCGGGCGCCTCCTCGCCGACATCTGCCGCAGCCTCCCCCACAAGCCCGTCGACTGCGAGCTCGTCGGCGCCAAGCTCGAGATCAAGTGCGGCTCCGGACGGTTCAGCCTGCAGACGATGCCGGTCGAGGACTACCCGACGCTGCCCACCGTCCCCGCCCCCAGCGGGGTGGTGAAGGGGGAGGAGTTCGCCAAGGCGGTCTCCCAGGCGGTCACCGCCGCCGGTCGCGACGACATGCTTCCCGTCCTGACGGGCGTCCGGATCGAGATCGAGGGCGACCGGATGTCCCTGCTCGCCACCGACCGCTTCCGGCTCTCCCACCGCGAGCTCACCTGGTCGCCGGCGCAGACCGACGCCTCGCTCGCCGCCCTGGTCCCGGCCAAGGTGCTCAGCGACACCGCCAAGACCCTGGGCGGTGACGTGACCATCTCGCTGGCCACCGCCGGTGGCGACGGCATCATCGGCTTCGAGGGGTCCACGCCCGACGGCGTGCGCCGCACCACCACCCGCCTGCTCGACGGCGAGTTCCCCAAGGTCCGCAGCCTCTTCCCGGCCGAGCACCTGACGGTGGCCACCGTCAACCGGCAGGACCTGATCGACACCGTCAAGCGGGTGGCCCTGGTCGCCGAGCGCAACACGGCCGTCCAGATGAAGTTCGCCGACGGCGAGGTCGTGCTCGACTCGCAGTCCGGCGACGAGGCGCAGGCGACCGAGGCGCTCGAGGCCGAGATCAACGGCGGCGAGATCATCACCGGCTTCAACCCGACGTACCTGCTCGACGGCCTCAGCGCCCTCGACGGGGAGAAGGTGGACCTGGCGTTCACCCAGGCGACCAAGCCGGTCGTCATCTCCGCCACCGACGGCAACGGCGAGCACGCCTTCCGTTACCTGCTGATGCCGAGGAGACTTCTCTCCTAACGCACGGCGCAGCGGGCCTCGTCCGTCGTCGCACCAGACCAGCCGTCACACCACTGGAGGAATCCGCATGGAGATCGGGCTCGTCGGACTCGGCAAGATGGGCGGCAACATGCGGGAGCGGTTGCGCCGCGGCGGCCACACGGTCGTCGGCTTCGACCACAACGCCGAGGTCAGCGACGTCGACTCGCTCGAGGCCGTGGTCGAGCGGCTCAGCGCACCCCGTGTCGTCTGGGTGATGGTGCCCGCGGGCGGGCCCACCCACGAGACGGTCACCGCGCTCGGCGAGCTGCTCTCCGAGGGTGACGTCGTCGTGGACGGCGGCAACTCGCGGTGGACCGACGACGTCAAGCACGCCGAGCAGCTGGCCGAGAAGGGCATCGGCTACGTCGACTGCGGAGTCTCCGGCGGGGTGTGGGGTCTGGAGAACGGCTATGCGCTGATGTACGGCGGCACCCCCGACGACGTCGCCAAGGTGCAGCCGGCCTTCGACACCCTCAAGCCCGAGGGGGATTTCGGTGCGGTGCACGCCGGGAAGGTGGGCGCCGGGCACTTCTCCAAGATGGTCCACAACGGTATCGAGTACGCGATCATGCAGAGCTACGCCGAGGGCTGGGAGCTGCTCGAGGCCGTCGACGTGGTCGACAACACCACCGAGGTGCTCCGCTCCTGGCGCGAGGGCACGGTCATCCGGTCGTGGCTGCTCGACCTGCTCGTCGCCGCGCTGGACGACGAACCCGGGCTGGCCGGGATCCAGGGCTACGCCGAGGACTCCGGCGAGGGCCGGTGGACGGTGGAGGCCGCGATCGAGAACGCCGTCGCGGTGCCGGCGATCACCGCCGCCCTCTTCGCCCGCTTCGTCTCCCGGCAGGACGACAGCCCGGCGATGAAGGCGATCGCCGCGATGCGCAACCAGTTCGGTGGCCACGCGATGCGCACCCCGGCCCCCGAGGGCGGGGACGTCGCCGGCGACCAGCGAGCAGGCCGCGGGCCCGACGAGGCCCCGGCCGCCCGGAAGGCCGGCGCGGGCAGCGACTCCGAAGCCGGGGAGAGCTAGCGCTCCGGTGTACGTCTCGCACCTCCTGCTCCACGACTTCCGCTCCTACACCGACATCGACGTCGAGCTGGAGCCCGGGGCCACCGCGTTCATCGGTCGCAACGGTCAGGGCAAGACCAACCTGGTCGAGGCCGTCGACTACCTCTCCCGGCTCGGCTCCCACCGGGTCGCCACCGACGCTCCCCTGGTGCGGGCCGGCACCGACCAGGCGCTGGTGCGCGCGGTGGTCGTCAAGGACGGCCGCGCCGCGACCCTCGAGGTCGAGCTCAACCCGGGTCGCGCCAACCGCGCCCGGATCAACCGGTCGCCGCTGCCGCGACCGCGCGAGCTGCTGGGCCTGGTCCGCACGGTGGTCTTCTCCCCCGAGGACCTGACCCTGGTCAAGGGCGACCCGAGCGACCGCCGCCGGTTCCTCGACGACCTGCTGGTGCTGCGTACCCCCCGGCTCGCCGGGGCGCGGGCCGACTACGACCGGATCCTGCGGCAGCGCAACTCGCTCCTCAAGACCGCCGGCGCCGCCCGCCGCGGCGGCTCGTCGCAGGAGGCCGCCCTCTCCACCCTCTCGGTCTGGGACTCCCACCTCGCCCGGGTGGGCGCCGAGCTGCTGGCCCACCGGCTGGAGCTGGTCGAGGCGCTGCGCCCCTACGTCGGCAAGGCCTACGAGGCGGTGGCCCGGGGTGCCTCCCGCGACGACGCCGAGATCGACTACAAGTGCTCCTTCGAGCTCGAGCCCTCGGCGGAGCCGCCCGGGGCGGAGTCGCTGGAGCGGCAGCTCCTCGCCGAGCTCGAGCGACGCCGCCGCGACGAGCTGGAGCGCGGGGTCTCGCTGGTGGGCCCGCACCGCGACGACCTGCTGCTGGTGCTGGGCAACGGCGACGTGCGGCTGCCGGTGAAGGGCTACGCCTCGCACGGCGAGTCGTGGTCGGTGGCCCTGGCGCTCAAGCTCGCCTCCTTCGACCTGCTGCGCAGCGAGGGCGACGACCCGATCCTGATCCTCGACGACGTCTTCGCCGAGCTCGACACCGGCCGTCGCCAGCAGCTCGCCGAGCTGGTCGCCGGGGCCGAGCAGGTGCTGGTCACCGCGGCGGTGGCCGAGGACGTGCCCGAGGCGCTGGCCGGCGCCCGCTTCCTGGTGGCCGACGGGGAGGTACGCCGTGGATGAGGTCGGCCCGGCCGCGGGCGAGCCCCCCGTCGACTCCCCCGACCCCGACTCCGCCGCCGGGGTTCCCGACGACGAGGAGCACCGCGACGACGGGCTCGACCTGGCCCGGTCGCAGGCGCGGGTCACCTCCCGCGCGCCGGGCGGCACCCCGGCGCGACGAAAGAAGTCCGGGGGGACCGGGAGTGCCTTCGCGCCCCGGTCCCGGGGCCGGAGCCGGGTCTCGGGCGCGCATCCCGACGACCGCGACCCCCAGCTGCTGGGCAGCGCCCTGGAACGGCTGGTCAGCGCCCGTGCCTGGGAGACGGACCTCCAGGTCCAGAGCGTCTTCGCCCGCTGGTCGGAGCTGGTCGGCTCGGAGGTCGGCGACCACTGCACCCCCGAGACCCTGGTCGACGGGAAGCTGATCGTGCGCACCGACTCGACCGCCTGGGCGACCCAGCTCAGGATGCTCGCCCCCAACCTGGTGCGCCGGCTCAACGAGGAGCTCGGCCACGGCACGGTGGTGCTGATCGAGGTGCTCGGCCCCCACCTGCCGTCGTGGAAGAAGGGACTGCGCTCCACCCGCGGCCGGGGTCCCCGCGACACCTACGGCTGATCGCGCCCGATCCGGCGAAATGCCGATCTGGCGGGCTCCCGGACGTATGGGGCCTCATCAGGCCCCCTGATCGGCCCGCGGAAAGGCCCTGGAATGCCGCCTAGGGCCTCATTTCCTCCGGGGTAGCCCTGCCAACCTCGCGGGATGTGTGGCTTTGAGGGCCGCAGAGGCTAAACTGAGGCCCGGGTCCGTTGGCTCTCGCGCCTGGACCCTTCTGCATGTCGAGCAGCCCCTTGTGGGCGACTGGAAGAAGGCCCTGCGTGAGCGCTGAGACCCAAGCCGGAAATCCCGACACCGCCCTGACGGCCCTTTCGGGCACCGCGAGCGACGGTGAGTACGACGCCTCGGCGATCCAGGTGCTGGAGGGCCTCGAAGCGGTCCGCAAGCGCCCGGGCATGTACATCGGCTCGACGGGGGCACGTGGTCTGCACCACCTCATCTGGGAGGTCGTGGACAACTCCGTCGACGAGGCGCTGGCCGGCCACTGCGACCGGATCGTGCTGACCCTCCAGGCGGACGGCGGCATCCGGGTCGAGGACAACGGTCGCGGCATCCCGACCGGCATCCACCCCACCGAGGGCATCCCGGCGCTCACCATGGCGCTGACCATGCTGCACGCGGGCGGCAAGTTCGGCGGGGGCGGCTACAAGGTCTCCGGCGGCCTGCACGGCGTCGGCATCTCGGTCGTCAACGCCCTGTCGACGCGGCTGATCGCCGAGGTCAAGAACCGCGGGCACCTGTGGCGCCAGTCGTTCCACATCGGTGTGCCCGAGGGCGAGCTCGAGCAGGTCCGCGAGATGGAGGAGGGCGAGCGCACCGGCACCACCATCACCTACTACGCCTCCACCGAGATCTTCGAGACCGTCGACTACGACCTCGAGACGATCACCAACCGCCTGCGCGAGATGGCCTTCCTCAACAAGGGCCTCGAGATCATCATCCGCGACGAGCGCCCGTCGGCCGAGCACGTCGCCGACGCCGTCGAGGACGAGACGGTGAGCGAGGACGTCGAGGACGAGGCCGTCGCGCTGCACCGTGCCGAGGGTGGCGGGATCGAGCGCCGGTTCAAGTTCGACCGCGGGCTGGTCGACTACGTCGAGCACCTCAACCGGCGCAAGGAGAAGGCCAACGCCTCGGTCATCTCCTTCGAGGCCGAGACGCCGGCGGGCTCGCCGAGCCACATGAGCCTCGAGGTCGCGATGCAGTGGAACACCTCGTTCACCGAGTCGGTCCACACCTTCGCCAACAACATCAACACCCACGAGGGCGGCACCCACGAGGAGGGCTTCCGCGCGGCCCTCACCACCCTGGTCAACAACTGGGGCGAGGAGTGGGGCCTGGTCAAGAAGAAGGAGGACCGGGTCTCGGGTGACGACATCCGCGAGGGCCTGACCGCCATCATCTCGATCAAGCTCGCCGAGCCGCAGTTCGAGGGGCAGACCAAGACCAAGCTCGGCAACACCGAGGCCAAGGGCTTCACCCAGCGCGTCGTCAACGACCAGCTCGGTGCCTGGCTGGAGCAGAACCCGGCCGAGGGCAAGGAGATCATCCGCAAGGCGCAGGCCGCGGCGTCGGCCCGGATGGCGGCCCGCAAGGCCCGCGACCTGGCCCGCAACCGCAAGGGGCTGCTGGGCGGCGGGGGCCTGCCGGGCAAGCTGGCCGACTGCCAGTCGACCAACCCCTTCGAGTGCGAGGTCTTCATCGTCGAGGGTGACTCCGCCGGCGGCTCGGCCAAGCAGGGCCGGGACCCGCGGATCCAGGCGATCCTGCCGATCCGCGGCAAGATCCTCAACGTCGAGAAGGCGCGCATCGACAAGGTCCTGGGCAACCAGGAGGTGCAGGCGATCATCTCCGCGCTGGGCACCGGCATCCACGAGGAGTTCGACCTCGACAAGCTGCGCTACCACAAGGTCGTGCTGATGGCCGACGCCGACGTCGACGGCCACCACATCAACACCCTCCTGCTCACCCTGCTCTTCCGGTTCATGAAGCCGCTCATCGAGCACGGCTTCGTCTACATGGCGCAGCCGCCGCTCTACCGGCTCCGCTGGAACAAGCCGCACGCGCACGAGTTCGTCTACTCCGACTCCGAGCGCGACTCCCTGATGCGCGACGGTATGGAGCAGGGGAAGAAGCTGCCCAAGGAGAACCCGGTGCAGCGCTACAAGGGTCTCGGCGAGATGAACGCCGACGAGCTGTGGGAGACCACGATGGACCCGGAGCACCGGATCCTTCTGCAGGTCACCCTCGACGACGCCGCCCAGGCCGACGAGATCTTCTCGATCCTCATGGGTGAGGACGTCGAGCAGCGCCGCTCCTTCATCCAGCGAAACGCCAAGGACGTCCGATTCCTCGATATCTAAGAATCTAGCAAAATCATTAGATATCTGTAGAGACGACCAGAGAGCAGATAGGCACACACGTGAGTGACACCACCAGCATGGGCGGCGAGCGACCGGGTCCCAGCGGACGCGTGGAGGCCATCGACCTGCAGACGTCGATGAAGCGCTCCTACATCGACTACGCGATGGCGGTCATCGTCGGCCGGGCGCTGCCCGACGTCCGCGACGGCCTCAAGCCGGTGCACCGGCGCATCCTCTACGCGATGTACGACGGCGGGTACCGGCCCGACCGCGGCTTCTCCAAGTGCTCGCGCGTGGTCGGCGACGTGATGGGTCAGTACCACCCGCACGGTGACTCGGCCATCTACGACACCATGGTCCGGCTCGCGCAGCCGTGGGTGATGCGCAACCCGCTGATCAACGGGCAGGGCAACTTCGGCTCGCCGGGCAACGACCCCGCCGCCGCCATGCGGTACACGGAGTGCCGGATGGCGCCGCTGGCCATGGAGATGGTCCGCGACATCGACGAGGAGACCGTCGACTTCCAGCCCAACTACGACGGCCGTTCCTCCGAGCCGACCATCCTGCCGGCGCGCTTCCCCAACCTCCTGGTCAACGGCTCGGCCGGCATCGCGGTCGGCATGGCCACCAACATCCCGCCGCACAACCTGCGCGAGGTCGCGGCCGGTGCCGTCTGGGCGCTGCAGCACCCGGACGCCACGCGGGAGGAGCTCCAGGACGCCCTGCTCGAGCGGATCAAGGGCCCCGACTTCCCGATGGGCGCGATGATCGTGGGCCGCCAGGGGATCGAGCAGGCCTACCGCACCGGCCGGGGCTCGATCGCCCAGCGCGCGGTGGTGGAGATCGACGAGGACGCCAAGGGCCGCACCTGCCTGATGATCTCCGAGCTCCCCTACATGGTGAACCCGGACAACCTCGCGCTCAAGATCGCCGAGCTCGCCGACAACGGGCGGATCCAGGGGATCGCCGACGTCCGCGACGACACCTCCTCGCGGACCGGCCAGCGCCTGGTCATCGTGCTCAAGCGCGACGCGGTCGCGCGCGTGGTGCTCAACAACCTCTTCAAGCACACCGAGCTCCAGTCCAACTTCAGCGCCAACATGCTGGCGCTGGTCGACGGCGTGCCGCGCACCCTGACGATCGACCAGTTCATCAGCAACTGGGTCGCCCACCAGGTCGAGGTCATCCAGCGCCGGACGCGCTACCGGCTGCGCAAGGCGCAGGAGGACGCGCACATCTGGCGCGGGCTGGTCAAGGCCCTCGACGCCCTCGACGAGGTCATCGCCCTCATCCGCCGCTCCCCCGACGTCGACGAGGCACGGACCGGCCTGATCGCGCTGCTCGACGTCGACGAGCTCCAGGCCGACGCCATCCTCGCGATGCAGCTGCGCCGCCTCGCCGCGCTGGAGCGCCAGAAGATCGTCGACCGGCTCGCCGAGCTCGAGCGGATCATCGCCGACCTCGAGGACATCCTGTCCAACGAGGCCCGGCAGCGCCAGATCATCATCGACGAGCTCACCGAGGTGGTCGACAAGTTCGGCTCGGAGCGCCGTACCCAGATCGTGGCGGCCGACGGCGACCTGTCGATGGAGGACCTGATCCCCGACGAGGAGCTGGTCGTCTCGATCACCCGCGGCGGCTACGCCAAGCGCACCCGGCGCGACCAGTACCGGATCCAGAAGCGCGGCGGCAAGGGCGTGCGCGGGGCGACCCTGCGCGGCGACGACGTGGTGGAGCACTTCATCGCCACCACCAACCACCACTGGCTGCTCTTCTTCACCACCGCCGGCCGCGTCTACCGGACCAAGGCCTACAACCTGCCCGAGGCGTCCCGCGACGCCAAGGGTGGTCACGTGGCCGGGCTGCTCTCCTTCCAGCCCGACGAGTCGATCGCCCAGGTGCTGGCGATCCGCGACTACGACCAGGCGCCCTACCTGGTGCTCGCCACCAAGCAGGGGCTGGTCAAGAAGACCCGGCTGGCCGACTACAACTCGCCGCGCCAGGCCGGCGTCATCGCCATCAACTTCCGCCACGACGACGACGAGCTGATCGGCGCCGAGCTGGTCAACTCCGAGGACCACATCCTGCTGGTCTCCCGCAAGGGACAGGCGGTGCGGTTCCGTGCCGACGACTCCCAGCTGCGGCCGATGGGCCGGGCCACCGGCGGCGTCACCGGGATGAAGTTCCGTGACGGCGACTCGCTGTTGTCGATGTCGATCATCCGGGCCGCCCAGGTCGAGGCCGAGGACGCCGCCGACGAGGCGGGGGTCTCGGTCGAGGAAGCCGCCTCGACGACGGCCGGCGGCGCCGAGCAGCCGGTCGGTGAGCAGGGCCCGTGGTTCGGCCTGCACCCGCAGTACGTCTTCACCATCACCGACGGTGGCTTCGCCAAGCGGACCCCGATCCCGGAGTACCGGGTGCAGTCGCGCGGCGGTCTGGGCATCAAGGCGATGTCGCTGGCCAACGCCGAGCGTGGCCAGCTGGTCGGCGCCTTCATCGTCGAGGAGGGTGACGAGATCCTCTCGATCACCGCCGGCGGCCAGGTCGTGCGCAGCCCGATCAACGCGAACTTCCGCCCCACCGGGCGCTCCACCATGGGGGTCAAGTTCGTCTCTCCCAAGGCTGGCGACTCGGTCGTGGTCGTCGCACGCTCGATGGAAGCCCGCGAGGATGCAACAATCGAAGATGACGTCACGCCTGAGGAGGTCACCGACGTCGAGGTGGGCACCGACCCGCAGCCCGAGAACGAGACCGAGACCAGCAGCACAGAGAGCGACTCCTGATGACCGAGAGCGCCCGCCCGCGCAGCCGTGAGCCGGAGGACACGGTCGTGCGGACGGCGCTGCCCGGAAGGATCGGCGCGACGCTCAGCAAGGCGGCCGAGGAGCACCGCAACACGGCCACCATGAGGCCGACGACGGCGGGCAAGAAGCAGCCGCGCCGGGCGCGGCTGCGGCTGACCCGGCTCGACCCGTGGTCGGTGACGAAGACCTCGTTCCTGCTCTCGGTCGCCTTCGGCATCGTCACCTTCGTCGCGGTCTTCATCGTCTGGTTCGTGCTGGGCGCGGCGGGGGTCTGGGAGTCCATCAACGAGACGGTGGCGAGCGTCGCCGACCCCAAGGACTCCCCCAGCGCCTTCGACATCACCGAGTACGTCGGGATGTCGCGGGTCCTGGGCTTCACCGCGCTGGTCGCGGTGATCGACGTCTTCCTGCTGACCGCGATCGCGACGCTGGGTGCCTTCCTCTACAACATGTCCGCCGCACTGCTGGGCGGTATCGAGGTCACCCTCGCCGAGGACCAGCACTAGGCGTTTTGTCGCTCCCCGAGCGCATCGGGTAGTCTTCCCCGCGGTCACCGCCTCGGCGGAGACGTCGTCCGGCCTTGGTCGGAGGAGGGCCTATAGCTCAGACGGTTAGAGCGCTTCCCTGATAAGGAAGAGGTCACAGGTTCAAGTCCTGTTAGGCCCACCACCCCGGTCGGACTCCCGGCACTCGCCGCGGGCATCCCGCCCGGTGAAGACGAGGAGAAGACCGTGAAGAAGCTCGTGCTGATCCTGCTGGCCGCTGCAGGCGCCGCCCTCGCCAAGAAGAAGCTCGACGAGGGTCGCACCGAGCAGGCCCTCTGGGCCGAGGCCACCGACCCGGTCGAGACGAGCGCTCCGCAGAACTGAGCCGGCCGGCTGCCACGGGCAGCCGCGCTCACCTGGTTCACTCACCTGGTTCTCCAGGGGCCTTGGCGCAATTGGTAGCGCACCTGCTTTGCAAGCAGGGGGTTAGGGGTTCGAGTCCCCTAGGCTCCACCACCAGCTCGGGACGTTGTCGAAACGTCCCGAAGAGCGCTGCCGAGACCGGCAATGAGCGAAGAGCCTTCCCACGGCGCCCGGCGCGGAGTAGAACGAGGGGTCCCTACCTTTCTCGGACACGGCGACCGCGGTCGCCGGAAGGGACCCACCGATGCACCTCAATTCTCGGGTCGGAGGAGTCGGCGCTGCCCTCGTGACGCTCTCCCTGGCAGCCACCCTCGTACCGTTCGCCTCGTCGGCCTCCCCGGCCGACCCCCCACCAGCGGGTCCACCAGGAGCCGGCGCCGCCGGGTTCCAGGGCGAGGACTCCGCCTCCCGCGACAAGGACGTCCGCGACGGCCGGGCCGCGCCGACAGCCAAGCAGCGGTCCGCCGTCGACGACCTCGATGCCACCGCCCGGTGGAACAAGCTCGGCACGCCCGCCGTGCTGATGGCCACCGACGCACCCCTCGCCACGGGGCTCCCCGCAGACCCCGAGGCCGCCGCGCTCGGGTTCCTCGCCGAGTCCCGCGACCTCCTGGGCCTCACCGCCCGGGGCGCCGAGTCGGTCGAGGTGCTCACCAGCCGGCCGCTGGGCAAGGACGCCGGCGTCGTGGTCGTGCGCCAGCAGTTCGGCGACCTCGCCGCCGGTGTCGACGGCATCGCCGCCGTGGGCGTGCGCAACGGCGAGGTGCTCTACCTGAGCTCCTCGTTGGCGCGTGACGCCGCGGCACCGGCGCCCGCCACCCTGACGGCGGCCGACGCCGAGCGGCTCGCCGCCCGCGACGCCGGCATCGCCGAGCCCGTCGTGCTCGGCACGACCGAGGTCGCGGTGCCCGTGCCGGGCGCCGCGGCCCGCGCCGCCTTCCAGGTGGTGCTCCGCTCCGAGGACGACGAGGCCGTCGGCTTCGCCAGCTACGTCGACGCCCGCTCCGGTGAGGTGCTGGTCCGGGAGGACCTCGTCGACCACGACTCCGACAACCCCGAGTGGGAGGTGTTCCCGAGCAACCCGCCGGTGGACTACTCCTCCCGCGACACCCGCGCGACGTGGTGCTGGACGCCGCTGGCCGGCTGCGAGGAGGCGGTCGGCACGAGCGCCTCGCTGCCCTGGGACGTCGACCCGACCACCAACCAGCCGACGTTCACCACGCTGGGCAACAACGCCATCGCGGTCGAGAACCGCAACAGCAACAGCTCGCGCACCGTCGGCACCGAGACGGCGACCCCGTCGCCGACCCGGGAGTACGTCTACCCGTGGACCAACCAGTGGTACGAGCAGGGGTGCAACCCGGAGACGTTCGGCTCCCCCGAGAACGTCGACCTCGACGCCGCCCGCGCGAACCTCTTCGCCATGCACAACCGGATGCACGACTGGTCCTACCACCTGGGCTTCGTCGAGAGCACCTGGAACATGCAGAAGGAGAACTTCGGCAGGGGTGGCCTCGGCAACGACTACGAGCAGGGCAACGCCCAGGCCGGTGCGATCTCGGGCGGGCCGCCCACCTTCGCCGCGCGCAACAACGCCAACCAGTTCACCCCGCCCGACGGCCAGGCGCCCATCACCAACATGTACATGTGGCAGCCGATCGCCGGCGCCTTCTACGCCCCGTGCGTCGACGGCGACTACGACATGAGCGTCATCGGCCACGAGTACGGCCACGCCATCAGCAACCGGATGATCGCCGGACCCAACGGCGGGGTCAGCTCGCCGCAGGGCATGAGCGAGAGCTGGAGCGACCAGATGGCCATGGAGTACCTCCACGAGCACGGCTACGCACCGGCGGGCCTGCAGGCCTTCACGATCGGCCAGTACACGACTGGCGACCCCGTGGCCGGCATCCGCAACTACAACATGAGCCGCAGCCCGCTCAACTACAGCGACATCGGCTACGACGTCACCGGGCCGCAGGTGCACGCCGACGGCGAGATCTGGACTGCGACCAACTTCGACATCCGGCAGGCCTTCATCGACCGGTACGGCGCCGGGGACGCGGCCCTCAACAAGTCGTGCGCCAACGGTCAGACACCGGTCAGCGGGTGCCCGGGCAACCGGCGCTGGATGCAGCTGGTCTTCGACTCGTTCCTGCTGATGGCCAACAGCCAGGTCAGTCAGGTCGACTCCCGCAACGCGCTGCTGGCCGCGGACCTGCTCCGCTTCAACGGCGCCAACCAGGACATCCTCTGGAACGCCTTCGCCCGCCGGGGCCTGGGTGAGGGTGCCACCAGCGCCGGCTACGCCGACGCGGACCCGACGCCGAGCTTCCGGTCGGCGTACGCCAGCGAGACGGCGCTCACCTTCGCCCCGCGCGACGAGCAGGGTCGCCTGGTGCGTGGCGCCCAGCTCTACGTCGGCCGCTACCAGGCACGGGCCGTGCCGGTGGCCGACACCGACCCGACCACGGCGCTGCCCAACCGGGTGGAGATGGTGCCCGGCACCTATGAGTTCGTGGCCCGCGCCCCGGGCCACGGGCATGCCCGCATCCCGCTGACGGCGCTCTCCGCCGGCCGGTCGAAGACCCTCGCGCCGCGGATGGACACCAACCTGGCGTCCGCCGCCAACGGCGCGGCGGTCGAGGGCACGGGCACCGACCTGGTCAACCTCGTCGACGACGAGGAGGGCACCCAGTGGGCCGCCCTCGGCGCCCCGGTCGCGGAGCAGCACGTCGTCGTCGACCTGGCCGGCACCAAGCGCCAGAACGTGCGGCGGGTGCAGGTCAGCGCGCACCTGCGGCCGGCCCGCACCAACCCCGACGGGACCCCGGCGGAGCCGAGCCAGAGCCGCTACTCGGCCCTGCGTCAGTTCGAGGTGTGGGCGTGCTCCATCGCCCGCGGGGTCGACTGCGACGAGCAGGACGAGTTCACGCGGGTGTTCGTCAGCCCGGAAGACGCGTTCCCGGCCACGGCCCCCCGGCCGCGGGCGCCGGACCTGATCATCCGGTCGTTCGACATCCGGCGCACCAGGGCGACCCACCTGTGGCTCCAGGTCGTCACCAACCAGTGCACCGGCGGGCCGGACTATGCCGGTGAGCAGGACCAGGACCCGCGCGCGGTGACCGACTGCTCGGCGGGCAGCGACCAGGACCTCAACGTGCGGGCCACGGAGTTCCAGGCCTTCGGCCGCTGACCCACACCGCCGGGGCCCCGGCACGACTGCGTGCCGGGGCCTCGGCATCCCGCGATCCGGGCGGGAGCGGCTGGTGAGCGCCTCGGCGTCACCGTCGGACGAGAGCGTCCTCCTCGCGACCCTCCCCGGCCGCCCGGGCGATGCGCTCCCGGCCCCAGGCCTTCCACGCGACGACGCTGGTCACCACGACGGTGACGGCGATCAGGACGATGTCGACGGCCAGCGGCAGGCCGCCCGTGCTGGAGACGATGGTCATCCCGTTGGTCAGGATGACCAGGCCGCCGACCAGGGTGCCCATCGGGGCGTGCGGCAGCTTGCCGGCGAGCCGGGCCGCGATCGGGGCCATCGCCACGCCGCCCAGGCACAGGCCCAGGACGTAGAGCCACGGGATGTCCTGGTGGGCGATGCCGACCAGGAAGCCGGCCGAGACGGAGATCGCGACCAGGAACTCCGCCAGGCTGACGGTGCCGACGACCTTGCGCGGCTCGTGGGAGGTGACGGTGAGCAGGCTGGGCGTGACCACGGGGCCCCAGCCGCCGCCGCCGGTGGCGTCGACGAAGCCGCCGAGCAGCCCGATCGGGGAGAGCCAGCGGGCGGTGCTGCCGTTCTTCGGGGTGCGGATGATGCTGCGGTCGAAGCCGAACTTCAGGAAGATCAGGATCCCGAAGAAGATCAGCAGGCCCGACATCCAGGTCTTGGCCGAGGCCAGGCTGATGTTGGTCAGCACCACCGCGCCCAGGAAGCCGCCGACCATGCCCGGCAGGGCGATGCGGATCAGCACGCCGCGGTCCACGTTGCCGACCTGCCAGTGGGAGAGGCCGCTGACCAGGGTGGTGGGCAGCTTGGCGGCGTGCGTCGCCGCACTCGCGGTGGCCGGGGCGACGCCCAGGAAGAGCAGGACCGTGGCGGAGGTGACCCCGAAACCCATGCCCAGGGTGCCGTCGACCAGCTGGGCAAGGGCACCGGCAACAGCGAAGGCGGCGACGAGGAGCATGAAGGGATGCCTTTCAAGCAAAGTCCATTAACTCACTAAAGTGTGCCTGATTGGTGGTCGGACGTCCACTCCCCGGCCCCGGCGCGCGTCGTGGCCTGGATCTCAGCGTCGCCGGCCCCGCGAGGCCCTCAGACGTGCCGATGTGCCCCCGCCGCCTACGCTCGTCATGTGCTGTCCCACCCGCTCCTGCGCCCCGTCGCCTGGGGTGCCCACCTCCTTGCCGTGGTCCTGGTCGCGGCTGCGGTCTGGCTGGGCCTGTGGCAGTTCGGCTCCTGGCAGGAGCAGCGCAGCGACGCCGCGGTCGAGCGCTCGCAACTGCCGCCGGTGCCGCTGAGCGACGCGCTCGGGCCCGACCAGCCCTTCCCCAAGTCGGAGGTCGGGCGGCCGGTGGAGGTCGCGGGCACCTGGGTCCCCGACGGCACGGTCGTGGTCTCCGACCGGCGCCAGGACGGCGCGGACGGCTTCTGGGCGGTCACCCCGCTCGCCGTCGACGACGACGGCAACGACGCGGCGCTGCTGGTGGTGCGCGGGTGGTTCGCCGAGCTCGACCAGCTCCCCGACCCCCCGCAGGGGCGCGCCGAGGTCGTCGGGTGGCTCCAACCGCCCGAGGGCAACGCCGGGGTGACCGACGAGGACCGCACCGACGACGTCATCCCCCAGCTGCGGATCGCGGACGCCATCCAGCACGTCGACCAGGACCTCTACGGGGCCTTCCTGGTCCTCGACCCCGACGCCGGAGAGCCCGGCGAGGCCGCCGCGGGGCTGGCTCCGGCCGACCTCGCCCAGCTCCCCGAGACGGCCCGCACCACCGGGCTGAAGAACCTCCTCTACGGCATCGAGTGGTGGGTCTTCGCCGCCTTCGCCGCCTTCATCTGGTGGCGCTGGTGCGCCGACGAGGTGGCCCGGGCCCGCGAGGCTGAGGACGACGGGCCGGACGACGGGACGCACGGCGGGTCCGACGACGGACCGGACGGACCGGACGACGAAGAAGCCCACGAACGGGCTCTCGGGGGCGGGTCCGACCGTGCCGGCGCCCTTGCGAGCGACGGGTAATCTCGGGGCCGTGAAAGCAGCACTCACGCGGTATCGCGTCATGGCCTGGGTGGTCGGCGTCCTGCTGATCGTCCTGTGCCTGGTCGGCGTACCCCTCTCCAACTTCGACGGCACCGAGATGTGGGGCTTCGTGCCCACCACCCCCAACTGGTTCGACGAGGGCAGCCGTGCCGACGAGCTCGGCGAGTTCATCACCGGCTGGTTGGGCACCCTGCACGGCTGGCTCTACATGATCTTCCTCATCCTCGCCTTCTCGCTCGCGCGCAAGGCGAGGTGGAGCCTCGGCTTCATGGTGGTCACCCTGCTGATGGGCACCGTCCCGGTCCTCTCCTTCTGGTCCGAGCGCCGGGCCACGGCCAAGGTCCGGGCCGAGTTCGCTGACGAGCTCGAGCCGGCTCCCCGCGGTCACCAGCCGGTCGGCTAGCCGCCGGTGACCACGGCGTTCGTGCTCGGGGGCGGGGGAGTGCTCGGCGCCGTGGAGGTGGGCATGCTCCGCGCCCTGCTCGAACGCGACGTCGTCCCCGACCTCGTGGTCGGCACCAGCATCGGCGCCCTCAACGGCGCACTGGTGGCCCAGGACCCGACGCCCGCCGTCGTCGACCGGCTGACCCGGCTGTGGGCGGCGGCCGCACGCAACCGCGACGTCTACGGCGACCGCCCCCTGCGCACCGTGCGGCGGGCCCTGACCACCCGGACCCACGTCTACTCCGCCCAGCCGCTCACCCGGCTGCTCCGCGAGGAGCTGGGCGAGGTCACCTTCGAGGAGCTCCCCGTCCGGCTCCAGGTCTGCGCCTCCCACATCGAGAGCGCCTCGGAACACTGGTTCGACTCGGGACCGGTCGTGGAGGCGGTGGTCGCCAGCGCCGCGGTGCCCGGCCTGCTGCCGCCGGCGAGGATCGGCGACGACCACTACCTCGACGGCGGCATCGTCAACTCGGTGCCGCTGGGCCGAGCGGTCGAGCTCGGCGCGGACCGCGTCTTCGTGCTCCAGGTCGGCCGCTTCGACCGGCCGCTGACCGCCCCGTCCACCCCCTGGGAGGTGGCCCGGGTCTCCTTCGAGATCGCCCGACGCCACCGGTTCGTCCGCGAGATGGCCGCCCTGCCCACCGAGGTGGAGGCCCACGTGCTGCCCGCCGCCGGCACCTCGGCCCGCGACGACTCCCTGCTGGCCCACCGCGACTTCGCCAGCATCGAGGCGCGGATCGACGCGACCTACGAGTCGGTCCGCGACTACCTCGACCAGCACCTGACATGAGGGCGTTGGCATGAGGGGGCTGGGGTGAGTCCGCGGCTGGCGTGGGCGCTGCAGCGGTTCCTGGTCGCCCCGGCCGTGGTGGGGCTCGCGGCGCTCGCCTGGCTCTCGCTGCCGCTGTGGCTGATCGTGGTGGCCGCGCTCTCGCCCCTGCTGCCGGGCCGGTGGCGGCTGCTGCGGATCGCGTGGCTGGCGCTGCTCTACCTGAGCGCCGAGGCGCTGCTCCTGGTCGTCCTGCTCGCCTTCTGGCTGGCCAGCGGCTTCGGCCGGCAGATCCGGTCGCCCTACTGGGCCGGCATCCACTACGACCTGATCGAGGGGCTCCTGGTGGTGCTCTTCCGCGAGGCCCGCCGGGTGCTGCGGCTCCGGATCCGCACCGACGGTCCCGACCCGTCACGCTCCCCCGACGCCCCGGTGCTGGTCTGCTGCCGCCATGCCGGTCCCGGCGACTCGTTCACCCTGATGTACGCCCTGATGCACTGGTACGCCCGCGAGCCGAGGGTGGTGCTCAAGGACACCCTGGCGTGGGATCCCGCCATCTCGGTCCTGCTGCACCGGCTGCCCGCCCGCTTCATCTCCCCCGGCGGCGGCGCGGCGGCCGAGACCCAGGTCGCCGACCTGGCCCGCGGACTGGACGTCGACGACGCGTTCGTCATCTTCCCCGAGGGCGGGAACTTCACCCCCGCCCGCCGGGAGCGGGCGATCGCCCGGCTCCACGGACTCGGGCTGCGCCGGATGGCCGAGCGGGCGGAGTCGCTGATCCACGTGCTGGCCCCGAAGCCCGGCGGCTTCCTCGCCGCCCTGGACGCCGCCCCCGACGCCGACGTGCTGATGGTCGCCCACACCGGGCTCGACCACATGCTCACCGTCGGCGACGTCTGGCGCGAGCTGCCGATGGACAAGGAGATCGTGATGCGCTGGTGGCAGGTGCCCCGCGAGGAGATCCCCGAGGACCCCGAGGCGCGGATCGAGTGGCTCTTCGACTGGTGGGCCCGCATCGACCAGTGGGTCGAGGCCCACCGTCCGCAGGACCTGACGACGACGCCCCGCTGAGCCAGGCTCAGCGGGGCGTCGTGAGAGCGGGTCGGTCAGGGCCGGGGGGCGTCACCCTGGGCGTCGCCGAGCTCGACGACCTCGGCCGGCGCGTCCGGAGTGGTCGCCGCGTGGGGCTCAGCCGAGGCGTCGGCCAGCGCCTCGCCCGGCTCGGCACCGGCCACGTCGTCACTGCTGTCGGCCGTGTGCGCGCCGGCGCCGCCCACGGCGCCCACCCCGGCGGCGCCGGTCGAGCCCGCGGGGGACGGCGGCGGGGTCGGCACGTAGGAGCTCTGCCACTTCTCCTCCTTGCCACCGCGCACCTTGCTGAAGACCGCGCCTCCGACCGCCGCGAGCAGCGAGACCAGGAGCAGCTTCTTCAGCTTGCCCCCCTTCTTGGGCTGCTCGCCCTTGAGGGCGGCGGCCTTCTCCGAGGCGACCTGCTTGACGCTGCCGGCCTTCTCCGAGGCCAGCTCCGCCGCCTTGACGGCGGCCGCGCCGGCGACCACCGAGGCCTTGCCGGCCGCGGCCTGCGCCTTCTCCGCGGCGACGACTGCCTTGTCGGCCGCGACGATCTTGCCCTGGGTGATGTAGGGCGCAGCCTGGGTGCGGGCTTCCTGGGCCGACGTGCGGGCGGTCACCAGAGCCGCCTCGACCTGCGGCCGGACCTGCTCGGCGACGTCCTGGGCCTTGATCTGGGCCTTCTCCAGCAGTGTCTTCTGCCTGCGGATGCGCATGTGATCAACCTTTCTGGGGTGGTTTCCCATCTCACCACGCCTCCCCGGACGGGGCCAGGGCTCTGGTCGCACCTCGGACCTCTTGGGGGGCATGGGAAGATCGGGCAGCAACTCCATGTGTACCCACTTGAGCGAGAGGCAGTCATGGCTGACCCGAAGGCCACCCTGAAGACCAACATGGGTGACATCGTCATCAACCTGTTCCCGAACCACGCGCCGGAGACCGTCGACAACTTCGTCGGACTGGCTGAAGGGACCAAGGAATACCGGGACGACGCCGGCCGCTCCGGGGTCCGCTACTACGACGGACTCGGCTTCCACCGCGTCATCGACGGCTTCATGATCCAGGGCGGGTGCCCGCTCGGCACCGGCACCGGCGGTCCGGGCTACACCTTCAAGGACGAGCCCCACCCCGAGCTCGTCTTCGACAAGCCCTACCTGCTCGCCATGGCCAACGCCGGCCCGGGCACCAACGGCTCGCAGTTCTTCATCACCGTCGGAGCCGCTCCCTGGCTCAACATGAAGCACACCATCTTCGGCGAGGTCGCCGACCAGGCCTCGCGCGACGTGGTCGACGCGATCGCCAAGGCGCCGACCGGGGCGATGGACCGCCCCAAGGAGCCGATCATCATCGAGTCGGTCGAGATCACCCGCTGACGCGACCGGCCCCCTCCCCGTGAGCGAGCCGCCCGTCCCCGCGACCGGGGTGCCTGTCTGCTACCGGCACCCCGGTCGGGAGACCTACGTCCGGTGCCAGCGCTGCGACCGCCCCATCTGCCCGGACTGCATGCGCGACGCCGCCGTCGGGTTCCAGTGCCCCGAGTGCGTCGCCGAGGGCGCGAAGTCGACCCGCAGCGGGAGGGGGGCCTACGGCGGACGCCGCTCGGCCAACCCGCAGCAGACCAGCCTGGTCCTGATCGGGATCAACCTGGCCGTCTGGGTCTCGGTGCTGCTCACCGGCGTGCGCGACTCGTGGCTGGCCTCCCGGTTGGTGCTGCTGCCCCAGGGCCACTGCACGATCGAGGGGTCGCCCAACAGCTACTACCCCGGCGTCGGTGAGGGCGCGTGTGCCACGAGCCCCGACACGGTCTGGGTCTCCGGCCTCGCCGACGGGGCCTGGTGGATGGCGCTGACTCACGGCTTCGTCCACGTGGACGTCTGGCACGTGGCGCTCAACTGCCTCGGCCTCTGGGTCCTCGGCCCGGCGGTGGAGGCCGCGCTCGGCCGCATCCGCTTCCTGGCGGTCTACCTGCTCTCGACCCTGACGGCGGGCGCCACCATCTTCTGGCTCGCCGACCCCGGCGGCAGCACCCTGGGCGCCTCCGGCGGCGTCTTCGGGCTGATCGGCGCGCTCGCCGTGCTCTCCTTCAAGGTGGGAGGCGACCTCCGCGGTGTCGTCACGCTGCTGGCGATCAACCTCGTCTTCACCTTCACCTTCCCCGGGATCTCCTGGCAGGGCCACCTCGGCGGCCTGGTGGGCGGGGCGCTGGCGACCGCGATCTTCATCTGGTCACCGCGCGGAGAGCGGCGCGCAGTCTGGCAGTCCGCCGGAGTCGGCGTCCTCGTCGTGGCGCTCGCGATCGCGTTCGTGACCCGCGCCGCGATGCTCGGCTGACTCTCCACAGCTGGGGAGAACCTGTGCATAACTACACCCGTGTAACTCTCCACAGGGCTTTCCCCAGATGTGCAAACACCCGGGACCCTTCAGGGTCCCGGGTGCTTCCGGTCACGACGAGCCGCGCGCGTGGTGGGGCGTCTCACTCCCACTTGGTGGCGTAGGTGAACCCCACGGCCATGAAGGCGATCCCGACCATCAGGTTGTAGTTGCCGAGGTCGTTGAGCACCCACAGGTCGGAGAGCTTGTCGCCGCTGAAGATGTAGAAGGTGCAGATCCAGATCAGGCCGATGAGGAAGCAGCCGAGCATGCCGACCACCACGCCGTTGCCCCGGCCGAGCGGGGAGGAGGGGCTCGAGGCGAGGGCCAGGCCGACCATCAGGGCACCGAAGCCGATCGCGTAGTTCCACTTGCCCAGGTCGGCGATGAACGCCGGGCCGCCGGGCTCGCCGGGCGGCACCGCGGTGGGGTCGACCCGCACCACGACGTAGTAGTAGGCGATCCAGGCGATGCCGCCGACCACGAGCAGGATCGCGAGCACGAAGGCCCAGGGCAGGGACCTGCCCTTCCGCTCCTCGGTCGACTCCCGGTTGACGTTGGTCTTGGACACCGTGGGCGCTCCTCGTGGCTTGTTGGTGGGCGAGGCTAGCGTAGTCGCCATGGAGCCCGGCACCGACGCGTCCCCCGCGAGGCGGGGGTGGTGGATCGGCACACCCGTGGTCTTCCTGCTCAGCGGCGTGCTCTTCGCGGTCAGTGCGGACAACAGCGACGGCGCCGACCTGCGCCCCTCCCGCTACACCGACCTGGCCTCCTTCGTCGAGGCGGAGTCCGAGGAGGCCAACGCGCTCACCGCGCGGTTCACCGAGCTCGCCGCGGAGAACGAGGCGCTCACCCAGAGCCTCGGCGACCGCACCGTCAACCGCTACAACACCGAGATCGACATCCTCGAGGACCCGGCCGGACTGACCCCGCGCTCCGGCCCCGCCGTCACGGTGGTCCTGGACGACGCGCCACGCGAGGTGCTCGACGAGGCCACCACCGAGACCGTCGACGACCTGGTGGTCCACCAGCAGGACCTGCAGGCGGTGGTCAACGCGATGTGGAAGGGCGGCGCCACCGCCGTCACCCTGCAGGGCCAGCGGATCATCTCCACCACGGGGATCAAGTGCAGCGGCAACACCGTGCAGCTCCAGGGCGTGCCCTACTCGCCGCCGTACGTGATCACCGCGATCGGCGACCAGATCGACATCCTGCGGGCCCTCGAGGGCGACCTCTACCTCAAGGCCTACCGGGCCGACGCGCAGGACCCGTCGGTGGCCGTCGGCTGGGACGTCACCGTCGAGGACTTCAAGACCGCACCCGCCTACGACGGACTGCTCGACCTCAGCTACGCCAAGCCGCTCGAGCGCTGACCCTCCCCTGCGGGACCGCCGGCTCCCGGCGCCTAGCCCGTCGATCCCTCCGGTGTGGGGATCTCGGTCGGGGTGGGGACGTCGGTGGGGGTGGGGATCTCGGTCGGGATCTCGGTCGGCGGCACCGGGGTGGGGGTCGGCACCTCCACGGGCTCCTCGTAGACCGAGACGTAGATGACGACCGTGCTGCCCGCCGGTGCCTCCCGTCCCGCCTCGGGGGTCTGCCGCACCACCGTGCCGCGGGGCTCGGTGGTCTCGGTCGTCTCCACCACCTCGGGCACGAAGCCCGCGTCCTTCACCGCCTGCTCGGCGGCCCGCCGCCGCATCCCGACCAGCTGGGGAATCTCCTCGGGCCCGTCGGAGAAGAAGAGCGTGACGACTGTCCCCTCCGGGACCGTCTCGCCGGCTGCCGGGCTGATCTCGACGACATGGCCGGCGGGTTCGTCGGACTCGCGCTCCTCGAACTTCACCTTGAGGTTGCGGTTGCGCAGCACGTCGCGGGCGTCGCGCCTGTCCTGGCCGACCAGGAACGGCACCTCCACCATCGGGGCACCGGTGGAGACCGTGAAGCTGATCGTGGATCCTTCCTCGACGTAGACGTCGCTGGGCTCCTGCCTGATCACCTCGTCGGCGGCCGCGTCGGCGGACGGCTCGTGGTCGACGGTGCCGACCACCAGGCCGGCGTCCCGGATCTCCGCGCGCGCCTCGGACTCGGTGAGCCCGATGAGGTCGGGCACCCGCACCTCCTGGGCGGAGTCGCTGAACATCTTGGGGATGGCCCACGCGGCGAGGGCGATCACCAGCAGTGCGACCAGCGCGATGAGCACGAGCGGACCCTTGCGCGTGCGGCTCTCCTGTGCCGGGAGCGAGCCGGTGGGCAGTGGCGCCGGAGCCACCGGGGTGGCGGCCACCGCGGTCGCCGCCGTGGACGGCGGAGCCGTGACCGGGGCCGCCTGCACGGCCTGCCCGGCGAGGTAGCGCTCGATGTCGGTGCGCATCGCCGCGGCGCTCTGGTAGCGGTCCTCGACCCGCTTGGCCAGCGCCTTGAGCACGATGGCGTCGATCTCGGGCGTCAGGTCGGGGTCGTGGACCGACGGCGGCTGTGCGGGCTCGCGGACGTGCTGGTAGGCCACCGCGACCGGGCTCTCGCCGATGAACGGGGGCCGCCCGGTGAGGAGCTCGTAGAGCAGGCAGCCGGTGGAGTAGACGTCGGAGCGGGAGTCCACCGTCTCGCCCCGTGCCTGCTCGGGGGAGAGGTACTGCGCGGTGCCCACCACCGCGGCGGTCTGGGTCATCGTGTTGGCGGCGTCGGAGACGGCCCGGGCGATCCCGAAGTCCATCACCTTCACGTCGCCGCTCGGGGTGAGCATCACGTTGCCCGGCTTGATGTCGCGGTGGATGATGCCGGCGCGGTGGCTGTAGTCGAGGGCGGCCAGCACGTCGCTGGTGATCTCCAGGGCGCGCTCGGGCAGGATCTTGCGATCCTCGCGCAGGATGTCGCGCAGGGTGCGGCCGGCGACGTACTCCATCACGATGTAGGGCTGGGAGACCCCGCCCTCGGGCGACCCGTCCTCGGTCCACTCCTCGCCGGTGTCGTAGACGCTGACGATGGAGGGGTGGTTGAGCGAGGCCGACGACTGGGCCTCCCGGCGGAACCGGGCCTGGAAGGTCGCGTCGCTCGCCAGGTCGGTGCGCAGCCTCTTGACCGCGACCGTGCGACCCAGCCTGGTGTCGGTGCCCTTGCGCACCTCCGCCATGCCGCCTCGGCCGAGCAGCTCGCCCAGCTCGTAACGGCCGCCGACGACGGTCGGCCCTGCCTTGCTCATCAATCGCCTCTCGGGGTGGGGTCGACCGCGTCGTCGGGCGACGCGGGGGGTTCCTCCGCGGTGGGGGCCGGAGGCTCAGGGGTGGGTTCGGGCGTGGGGGTGGGCGTCGGGGTCGGCGTCGGCGTCGGGGTGGGCGTCGGCGTCGGGGTGGGCGTGGGGGTGGGCGCCTCGGTCGGGCTCGGGCTCGGGGTCGGGGTCGGCTCCTCGCTGGGCTCCTCGGGCGGCGCGCCCCAGTAGGCGACCGTCACCCGGTCGTCCGGCATCAGCGAGCCCGTGGGGTTGACCGAGACCACCTCGCCGCGGGTCTCGTCACCGGGGTTGGCCCGCTCGTCGCGGACCACCACCAGGCCGAGCCGGGAGAGCTCGCGCACCACCTCGCGGACGTCGCGGCCCACGTAGTCGGAGGCACGGATCTCGATCGACTCGTCCGTGGGCTCCTCGGAGGGGGACGGGCTCTGCGACCGGGTCGGGCGCGGCTCCGGCTCCTCGTCGTCGTCGCCGTCACCGGCGAACCACCACCAGGCCGCGCCGCCGAGCAGGGCCAGCAGCACCACCCCGGCCACCGCGAGCGGCCAGGAGGGTCGTCCTTCCTCCGCCGGCTGCGCGGGCAGCTCCCCGGTGGCGGGCGGGCCCACGGTCGTGGCGGTGGTGGCGGGCAGCACGCCGGTGGGGGCGGGGTCGCCGCCGGGTGGCAGCACGGTGGTGGCCGGCTCGTGGTCGGGCACCGCCGCGGCGTGGGCGGCCGGGTCGCGCAGGGCCGCCGCGAAGGCGGCACCATCGGCGAACCGGGCCTGCGGGTCCTTGGCGAGAGCCCGGCGCACGACCGCCGCCAGCGGCGCCGGCACCTCCTCCGGCAGCTCCGGGACCGGCTGGCGCAGGTGGGCCAAGGCGGTGGCGACGGGACTGTCGGCCTCGAACGGACGACGCCCGGCCAGGCACTCGAACGCCACCACGCCCAGGGAGTAGACGTCGGAGGCGGGGGTGGCCCGACCGCCCTCCGCCTGCTCGGGGGAGAGGTACTGCGGCGTGCCCATCACCTGGCCGGTCTGGGTCAGCGCCATCCCCTCCGCCGCCCGGGCGATGCCGAAGTCGGTCACCTTGACCCGGCGGTCGGGGGTGACGAGGAGGTTGGCCGGCTTCACGTCGCGGTGCACGATCCCCGCCCGGTGGGCGGCCCCCAGCGCGTCGCCGACCTGGGCCAGCAGGTCGCGGACGGCGTCGGGGTCCAGCGGGACCCTGGGGCGCAGCAGCGCCGAGAGCGGCTGGCCCTCGACGAGCTCCATCACCAGGAAGGGACGCGGTCCGGCGGAGCCGTCGGTGGAGCCGGCCTCGCCGAAGTCGTAGACGGCGGCGATGCCGGGGTGGGCCAGCGATGCCGCGTGCCGGGCCTCGGTCTCGAACCTGGACCGGAAGGTGGCGTCGTCGGCGTACTCGGCCTTCAGCAGCTTGACCGCCACCGTGCGCCCGAGGACCGTGTCGGTCGCCCGCCAGACCTCTCCCATGCCGCCGGTGGCGATCCGGGAGTCGAGGCGGTAGCGGTGCGCGTCGTCGACCCAGCGGTCCGGGCCGTCGGGACCTGGGCCGCCCATGCTCTGGGTCGGGGGCTCGTCGTGGTCGCTCATTGGGTGATCACCGCTTCCATCACTGCCTTCGCGATCGGCCCGCCGAGGCGGCCGCCTGCAATCTCTCCGCGCGGGATGTCGGCCTTCTGGATCATCACCGCGACCGCGACCTGGGGGTCGTCGGCGGGGGCGAAGGAGACGAACCAGGCGTACGGCGGCACGTCGTCCTGGCCGCTCTGGGCCGTCCCGGTCTTGCCGGCCACCGAGACCCCCGGGATCGCCGCCGGGGAGGCGGTGCCGCTGTCGACGGTGGCGACCAGGAGCTCGGTGAGGTCGCGCGCGGTCGAGGAGGAGACGGCCTTGCTCAGCTCCTTCGGCTCGGTCTGGTCGAGCACCTGGAGGCTGGGGGAGCTGACCTTGTCGACCAGGTAGGGGGTCATCACCGAGCCGCCGTTGGCGATCCCGGCGGCGACCAGCGCCATCTGCAGGGGCGTGGCCGCGACCTCGAACTGGCCGATCCCGGTCTGGCCGAGCTGGGCCTCGTCGAGCTCGGTCGGGAAGACCGAGGTCGCCTGCGGCAGGTCCTCGAGGTACTGCTTGTTGAAGCCGAACTTCTCGGCCTGCTCGATCATCCCCTCGGCGCCCACCTCGACGGCGAGGGCGGCGAAGGTGGTGTTGCAGGAGTTCTCCATCGCCTGGGTGAAGGGGATCGGGCCGGCACCGCAGGCCCGCCCCTCGTTGTCGATCTGGCCGCTCTCGCCGGTGGTCAGCGGCAGCTGGTAGGTCGCGCCGCCCGGCACCCGCGAGGTGGCGGTGAGGCCCTCGTTCTCCATGGCCGCCGCCGCGGTCACCAGCTTGAAGACCGAGCCGGGAGGCAGCCGGGTGCTGGTGGCCCGGTTGAGCAGCGGGTCGCCCGGAGCCTCCTGGAGCTCCTTCTGGGCCGCCGTCACCTCACCGAGCCGGTGGCTGGCCAGCCGGTTGGGGTCGTAGGTGGGCAGCGAGACCATGGCGAGCACCTTGCCGGTGGCCGGCTCCAGGGCGACCACCGCGCCCTCCACCTCGCCGGGGAGCGCCGAGAGCCCGTCGAAGGCGGCCTGCTGGGCGGCCGGGTTGAGCGTCGTCTGGACGCTGCCGCCCTGCGGCTCGGTGCTGCTCAGCATGTCGATCAGGCGGGTCACGAAGAGGCGCGAGTCCTCCCCGGAGAGCACGTCGTTCTCGCTGCGCTCGAGGCCGGTCTGGCTGAAGTAGGTGAAGGCACCGGTGACCGGCGCGTACTGGAACGGCTTGGGGTAGACCCGCTGGAACTCGTACTTGTCGTCGGAGGGCACCGAC
Source organism: Nocardioides sp. Z22_16 (assembly GCF_058134365.1). NCBI lineage: Bacteria > Bacillati > Actinomycetota > Actinomycetes > Propionibacteriales > Nocardioidaceae > Nocardioides > Nocardioides sp. Z22_16. The sequence continues at coordinate 309,259 of NZ_JBYTTI010000003.1, read as the reverse complement.
TCCGCGATCGCCTGGCGGCCGACCAGGATCGCCCCCCGCTCCCGGGAGAACGCGGCCTCGACGATGCGGCGGTTCTGGGGGTCCTCGGCGAGCTCGCCGGCGCGCCAGTACTGCAGGTAGCTGGCGTTGAGCAGCAGCGCGAGGAAGAGGAGCAGGCAGAAGCCGGCCACCGTGCGGATCGGCTTGTTCACCGCAGCTTCACCACCTGGGTCGCATCGTCGTCACCGGAGCCCGCCGCCTCGGGGGAGAGGTCCGGCGGGGGTCGCCGGGCCTGGTCGGAGATCCGGGCGACCAGGGCGATGATCACCCAGTTCGCCACCAGGGACGAACCGCCGTAGGAGAGGAAGGGGGTGGTGAGGCCGGTGAGCGGGATCAGGCCGGTGACGCCGCCGACCACCACGAAGACCTGGAGCGCGAAGACCGCGGCGAGCCCGGTCGCGACCAGCTTGCCGAAGCCGTCGCGGCAGATCAGCGCGGTGCGCAGCGCCCGCTCCACGATCAGCCCGTAGAGCAGCAGGACCGCCATCACCCCGGTCAGCCCCAGCTCCTCGCCGATCGCGGCCACGATGAAGTCGGACTCGGCCAGCGGGATCCGGTCGGGCCGGCCCTCGCCGAAGCCACGGCCGATCAGCCCGCCCCAGCTCATCCCGAAGAGTCCCTCGACGAGCTGGCCGGAGCCCGGCGTCTTGTCGAAGTAGGCCATCGGGTCGAGCCAGATGTTGAAGCGGTTCCGGACGTGGCCGAAGAGCTGGTAGCCGGCGAACGCGCCGGCGGAGAAGAGCACCAGCCCGACCACCGGCCAGCCGGCCCGCTCGGTGGCGACGTAGAGCATCACCAGGAAGAGGCCGAAGAAGAGGAGGCTGGAGCCCAGGTCGCGCTGGAAGACCAGGATGCCGAGGCTCAGGCCCCACATCATCAGGATCGGCCCCAGGTCGCGGCCGCGGGGGAGGTCGAGGAAGAGCAGCCGGCGTCCGGCGAGCGCGAGGGCGTCGCGGTGCAGCACCAGGTAGCCCGCGACCGCCACGACGAGGAGCACCTTGGCCACCTCACCGGGCTGGAAGCTGAGCGGGCCCACCCGGATCCAGATCCGGGCCCCGAGGGCCGCGTAGCCCAGGCCGGGCACCAGGGGCAGCAGCAGCAGCACCACCGCGGCCAGCCCGCTGGTGTAGGTGAAGCGCTGGAGGACCCGGTGGTCGCGCAGCAGCACCAGGGTGCCGATGAAGAGGGCCACGCCCAGGGTCATCCAGACCAGCTGCTGCTGGGCGAACTCGTGGGCCCGGCCGGCGGCCTCCTTGGCCAGGTCCAGCCGGTAGATGACGGCCAGGCCCAGCCCGTTGAGGGCGGCCACGACCGGCAGCAGCACCGGGTCGGCGTACGGCGCGAAGAAGCGCAGCGTGAAGTGGGCGGCCAGGACCAGGAGGGTGAGCCAGCCGCCGTAGCCGACCAGGTCGACCGGCACCTCGCCGTCGACGCCGAGGCCGACCGCCGCGTAGGCGCCGATGCCCACGGCGAGCGCGAGCACGAGCAGGAAGAGCTCCGCGCCCCGCCGGCGGCGGTGCACGAAGCCCATCAGGGCTCCTGTCTGGCTCATGTCGGGCGGCCTGTCACGTCTCAGCCCACCTGCTGGGCGGCGAGGTTGTCCACCGTCTGCTCGGCCTTGGCGAGGTCGTCGGTCTCGATCCCCTCGCGGACCAGGTTGGCGTCGTAGTCGGAGAGGTTCTCCATGGCGATGTCGGTGGTCTCGTAGGGCCTGGAGAGCTCGAGGCCGGGGATGTCGGCGTTGACGCCGCGGAAGATCGTCACCACGCCCTCGTGCTCGCTGACGTAGAACTGCTGCTGGCTCCAGTGCCAGGCGGCGGCCAGCCCCATCCAGGCGACCCCCACCACGACCATGGTGACCAGCAGGCGCCGCAGCCAGACGAAGCGCAGAGGGGCGCGCGGGGCGTAGCGGACCGCCTCGACGTCCAGCGGCTCCTCCACCGGGTGCCGCTCGGCCACCGCGGTCGCGGTGCCACCCGGCCCGCCCTGCGGCGCGGTGCCGCGGCTCGGGTCGGTGCCGGCGGCTCCCGGGGTCGGCGCCACCCCACCGGCGCTGCGGCGGGGCAGCTCGGCGGCGGCACCCACCAGCAGGGGGGTGAGCTCGTCGGGAGCCGGGTCGGTGGCCGCGACGACGTCGGCGACCACGCAGGTGACGTTGTCGGAGCTGCCCGCCTCCAGGCTGGCGCGCACCAGCTCGACCGCGGCGTAGTCGGGGGTGCCGGAGCCGAGGATGTCGCCGAGCCGGGAGTCCTCGAGGACGCCGGAGGCGCCGTCGCTGCACAGCAGCACCCGGTCGCCCTCCTGGAGCTGGACGGTGAAGAGGTCCGGTGCCGGGTCGTGGACGCCGTCGAGCGCCTTGAGGATGAGGTTGCGGTGCGGGTGGACGCGCGACTCGGCCTCGGTGATCCGGCCCTCGTCGATCAGCCCCTGCACGAAGGTGTGGTCGTGGGTGAGCTGGCTGATCTCGCCCTGGCGCCAGAGGTAGGCGCGGCTGTCCCCGACGTGCCCGATCCCCAGGACCTGCCCGTCGAAGGCGGCGAGGGTGGCGGTGGTGCTGGTCCCGGAGATGGCCGGGTCCTCCTCCACCAGCTCGGCGATCCGGTCGTGCGCCCGGTGCAGGGCGCCGGCGACCCGGGTCAGCAGGGCCTCGCCGTCGCTGCCGGCGGGAGGCTCGTCGAGTCGCCGCAGCACCGAGACCGCCGTGCTCGAGGCGAGGTCGCCGCGGGCGGCGCCGCCCACCCCGTCGCAGACCATCAGGAGCCAGGGGCCGGCGTAGCCGCTGTCCTGGTTGTCCTTGCGGACCCGCCCCACGTCGGAGAGCGCCGCGTAGTTGAGCCGCATCGCGGCGCGGCCGGCCGGACCGACGTCGCGCTCGGCGGTGTCGCTCTGCTCGACCACCGGCGGCCTGCGGACCAGCGAGGGGTCCCGCGCGACGGTGTCGTTCTCGGGGTCGGTCACGAAGCGGCCTACTTCCGGAGCTCGAGGATCGTCTTGCCGATCCGCACCTGCGTACCGAGGGAGATGGTGGTGGGCTGGGTGATCCTCGCGGCACCGACGTAGGTGCCGTTGGTGGAGCCCAGGTCCTCGACGTACCACTGGTCGCCGGAGGCGGCGACGCGCGCGTGCCGGGTGGAGACGTAGTCGTCGTCGAGCCGGATCGCGGCGTCCGAGCCGCGCCCGATCAGCAGCGGGGCCGCGGAGAGGTCGGCGCGCTCGCCGGCGTTGGCGCCCTCGACCACCGCGAGGTGGGTGGGCGCGCCGCGGCGACGGACCGGCTTGGGCTGCTTGGCCGCCTTCTTCTTGGCTCCGCGCGCCTCCGGGACGCGGGCGCCGAACATGTCGGAGCGGATCACCGAGATCGCGGAGAGCACGAAGATCCACAGCACCGCCAGGTAGGCGAAGCGGATCAGGAACAACGTCAGCTCCGACATCGGCTCAGCCCCTGCCCGCGTCGTCGCCCACGACCCTGACGGTGAGCTCGGTGTTGCCGATGCGGACCACCGTCCCGTCGCCCACGGGGGCGCGGTCGATCTTCCTGCCGTTGACCAGCATCCCGTTGGTCGAGCCCAGGTCGCGGACGGAGACGTCCAGGTGCCCGTCGGTGCGGTCCGCCACCTCGAACTCGACGTGCCGGCGGCTGATGCCGGGGTCGCTGATCCGGATGTCGGCCTCGATGCCGCGGCCCACCACCACGCCCGGGGGGAGGAGGGGGTGGCGGGTGCCGTTGACGTCGAGCTGGACCTTGGGGGTGCGGTGCCGGGTGCGGTGGTCGTCGCCGGTGACGCTCGCCTGGGCGCGGCTGCGGATCCGGAAGCGCCCGGTGGTCAGGTCGTCGGCGGCCTCGAAGCCGATCTGCACCGGGCCGGGGAAGACGTAGCCCTGGGAGTCGGCGTGGTCCTGCAGCTGGTCGGCGAGGTCGCGCGCCATCGCGTTGTCGTAGGGCGCGAGCCGCTCGAGGTCGGTCTGGGCGAGCTCGACCTGGAAGTCGTTGGGCACCAGGCGGCGCTCGCGGCTGAGGATCTGCGCGTTGTTGTCGACCTCGCGCTGGAGCGCGGCGGAGATCTCCACCGGCTGGACGGCGCTGCGGAAGGCGCGCGCGAAGGCACCGGAGATCAGCTGCTCGAGCTTCTGCTCGAAGCGCTGGAACCCGCTCACGCGTCCTCCTCGTCGATGGGGGCGGTCGGCCCGTTGTGGGGTGGGTGCGGCGACGCCCGTGGACGACGGGCTCCGGTGATCGTATCGGGGAGCTCGCGCGGCGTCCGGGTGCCACGGCGGACCACGGTCGGCGACCGCGATGCGAGACGGGCGCACCAGGCCCGTCGCGGGTGCCTGTCGCGGGTGCCCGTCGAGCGTCCCAGGTCAGCGTGGAACGATCGCGACCCGTGACCGAGCATGAGACCACCGAGCTTGTCCTGACCCTCTCCTGCGACGACCGCCCCGGCATCGTCCGGGCGGTGGTCGACTTCTTCTACCGCCAGGGCTGCGACATCACCGAGAGCCAGCAGTACGGGGACCCGGTCTCCAGCCGCTTCTTCATGCGGGTGCAGATGCGCACGGCGCCGGAGACCGCCCGGCTCGCGGTGCTGCGCACGCAGTTCGCCGGCGTCGCCAACACCTTCGGCATGGACTGGGAGCTCCACGACCTCCAGGTCAAGCCGCGGGTGCTCGTCCTGGTCTCCAAGTTCGACCACTGCCTCAACGACCTGCTCTACCGCTGGAAGTCGGGCAACCTCGCCGTCGACATCCCGGTGATCGTCTCCAACCACCCCGACCTGGCCCCGCTGGCGCAGTGGCACGGCATCGACTTCCACCACGTCCCGGTGACCAAGGAGACCAAGCCCGAGGCCGAGCGGGCGCTGCTCGACCTGGTCGAGTCGCTGGAGATCGACCTGGTGGTGCTGGCCCGCTACATGCAGATCCTCTCCGAGGACCTCTGCAAGGCGCTGGACGGCCGGGCCATCAACATCCACCACTCGTTCCTGCCCAGCTTCAAGGGGGCCAACCCCTACCGGCAGGCGCACGACCGGGGGGTCAAGCTGGTCGGGGCCACCGCCCACTACGTGACCTCCGACCTCGACGAGGGACCGATCATCGAGCAGGACGTGGCGCGGGTGGACCACGCGGCGAGCGTGAGTGACCTGGTGGCGCTGGGCCGGGAGACCGAGTCCCGGGCGCTCGCCCGTGCCGTGCGCTGGCACACCGAGCGCCGGGTGCTCCTCAACGGCCACCGCACCGTCGTCTTCTCCTGACCGGCGGTGAGGGGGGTCCGGCGGACCGGCGTCGTCGTCTCCTCCTCCGAGTGGGTCGGCCCGGTTTGGGGCGCCGGGCGGGCGTGGGATAGCCTGAGCCCGCTTCACGCGCGAGTGGCGGAATAGGCAGACGCGCACGGTTCAGGTCCGTGTGTCCGAAAGGACGTGGGGGTTCAACTCCCCCCTCGCGCACGTGAGAGGCCCCGGATCTTCGGATCCGGGGCCTCGTGCTTTCCCCCACCTTCGGAGGTCGGTAGTGCAGACCAGCCCGAGAGGAACCCCCGCCGCCATGACTCCCGCCGACGAGCCGGAGCTCCTCGCCCGCGTCGAGGGCAGGGTCGGGCGCCTCCTCCTCAACCGGCCACGCGCGCTCAACGCGCTCACCCTCGCGATGGTGCAGGCCATCGCCTCGGCGCTGGCGGAGTGGCGCGACGCCGGCCTGCGGGCGGTGCTCATCGAGAGCACCTCGGCCAAGGCCTTCTGCGCCGGCGGCGACATCCGCGCCGTCCGCCAGCACGTGATCGACGGGCACCCGGAGCGCGGGGACGAGTTCTTCGCCGCCGAGTACGAGGTGAATCTCGCCCTGGGCACCTACCCGGTGCCGGTCGTCGCGGCGGTCGACGGCCTCTGCCTGGGCGGGGGGCTCGGGCTCGCCGTCCACGGCCCTTACCTGGTGGCGACCCCCCGCGCGTCCTTCGCGATGCCCGAGACCGCGATCGGCTTCTTCCCCGACGTGGGCGGCTCCCACTTCCTGCCCCGTCTGCCCGGGGCCGTGGGCCGCTACCTGGGGCTCACCGGGGCCAGGTTCTCAGCGGGCGACGCGCTGGCCTGCGGGGTGGCCACCCACCTGGTCGAGCCGGACCGGCTGCCGGGCCTGGCGGCCGCCCTCGCGCGGGGCGCGGGGGACGCCGGGGAGGTCGGGGCCGTGCTGGGCTCCCTGCACTCCGCCGCCGCGGCCGCGGAGCTGGTCGAGGCCTCCGAGCTGCGCGCCCGTCGGCCCCAGATCGACTGGGCGTTCGGGGCGCCGGAGCTCTCCGACGTCATGGTGCGGCTCCGTGACCTGGCCGCGGGTCCGGGCGCGGGCGCGGCGTCGTGGGCCGCCCGTACGCTCGACCTCCTCGCCGGCGCCTCGCCGGCCAGCCTCGAGCTGACCGACCGGCTCCTGGCGTGGGGCCGCGAGCACGACCTGGCCGCCTGCCTGGCGGCGGAGCGGGAGGCTGCCCGGCGCGCCGTGGTCGGCCACGACTTCGTGGAAGGGGTCCGTGCCGTGCTCGTTGACAAGGACCACGCGCCGCGGTGGTCGGAGCCGGGTTCCAGCTAGCCGACTCAACGGTCGAGGTGAGCGAGGGCCGCTTCACGGTGTACGACTACCTGGCCTTCACACTGGGCACCCTGAAGGGCGCGGACTACCGCTGCCTGCGCGGGGAGAACTGCTACTTCCCGGGATGAGACGGGGTGGACGATGACCGACTCCTGGGACGACGTCCCGCTGCTCGACGGGCCGCCGGACGAGGCGCCGGCGGGAGAGGGTTGGCAGCCGGTGGACGAGTACGGTCCGGGCGTCCTGGTGCTGTGGTGCCTGCGCGCCCGGGCGGCGTCTGCCCCTCTCGCCGACCCGCCGATCACCAGGGTCACCGAGGAGGCTGGAGGGGTGAGCCGGAGCTGGAGCAGGCCGCGCAGCGCGCGAGAGCAGGCCGAGGTCGACCAGGATGTCGACGACCTGCTCGCCGACGCCGGGCTGCCGCCCCGCCCCGGCGGGCGGCAGTGGTTCTTGCGACTGCCCGACGACCTCGACCTCGCTACGTCGGTCACGCGCTGGTCGCGCGAGGTCGACCGGTTGCTCGAGGGTGGGGAGCGGAGCCCGGCGACCGAGGTGGAGGCCTTCCGCGAGCTCCTTGCCGCCGAGCTCGGGGACTGACCGGTTGTGGGGTCCTTGGCCTCTGGTGATCCCGGACGGGCTGCCTTACGTTGTCAGGCATGAGCCTGCAGGAGGAGGGCGAGGAGGAGGTCTATGCGGTCGCCACGCGCAACCGCCTGATGGCCGCGGAGATGTTCGCGGGCCTGACCCCCGAGCAGTGGCGCACCCCGAGCCTGTGCGCGGGCTGGACGGTGCGCGAGGTGGCGGCTCACCTGGTGCCGCCGAGCGGCGGCTTCTCGGTCGGCTACCTGGTCAAGGGACTGGTCTCCGCGAGGGGCAACCTCGACCGGATGATCGACCAGAGCGCCCGCAAGGCCGCCGAGCGCCCGACCGACGAGATCGTGGCGCTGCTGCGCGAGCGGGCCCACCATCGGCTCCGGGCGCCCGTGGTGGGAGCGGTGGGCCCGATGAGCGACACCTGCCTGCACCTGCGCGACGCGGCCCGGCCGCTCGGCCTCGACGTGATGCCGGAGCTGCCGGGCTGGCGGATCACCCTCGGCTTCCTGGTGACCAGGGCCGCCCGCCGGGTCACCCCGCCGGAGCGGCTCGCCGGGCTCGAGCTCGAGGTCACCGACCAGCCGTGGTCCTTCGGGATGGGTTCGCGGGTCTCCGGCACCAGCGAGGCTATCGCGATGGCGATCGCCGGCCGGCCCGTCGCGCTCGCCGACCTCGACGGCCCCGGGGTGCCGGTGCTCAAAGCGCGGCTCGACCGGGGCTCCTGAGGGCCGCCTTGCCTTGCTTGCGACCCAGGTCACACGGTTCTACCGTCGAGAGACCAGCAGATCCCGCGTCGACCCGGAGGTCACGATCATGGCTACTGCTCTCGCCACCGTCAGCTCTTGCACCGTCACAGCCTGTGCGTTCAACGACGCCGGGTGCCACGCCGGTGCGATCACCGTGGGTGGCTCCGACGGCCACGCGTCCTGCAGCACCTTCATCACGCTCGACGCCCGCGGGGGCATCCCCTCGGGACGAGGCCAGGTGGGCGCCTGCCAGCGGCTCGAGTGCACGCACAACCGTGACCTGATGTGCGCCTCCTCGGGGATCGAGGTGGCGGGCGACACCGCCCTGTGCGAGACCTACCAGCCCCGCTCGGCCTGACCCGACTCGCGGCCGGGCGGCCGGGTCACCGCGTGGCGGCGTGGGCCCGCAGCGTCGCCAGCTGACGTCGTACGCCGCGGAGATCGTCGACCTGCTCGGGGAACGGCACGAAGACGACGCTGGTCCGCTCGCGCTCCACCTTCATCAGGTCGATGCCCAGACCGTCGACGTCGACGCAGAAGACCGCGCCCGCCGTGGCGGGGTGGACCGGGCCCGGCCGTGCGCTCAGCACTTCGCCCGCGATCCGGCCCTCGGCGACCGCGGTGCAGAGGTCGTCGAGCTCGGCGGAGGTGAGCCGGGCCACCGACTCCTGGACGTCGATCTCCTCCGACGGCGTGGGGAAGGCGCTCGCCCCCGCGGCGACGGGCTCCAGCTCGGCGAGCCGGTACGGCGTCACGCCGGTGGTGTCGTGCAGCAGGACCCGGTCGCCGGCCACGACCCCGAGGGCGACGCCGGGCAGCCCGACCAGCGACGCGGCGGGGCCGAGCGCGTCGGCGGCCAGGGCCTCCCGGCGACGGTCGTCGGCGACCCACTCCACGACGCCGAGCAGGTGGGCGGAGGCGGCGACGATCCGCACCCGGGGCTCGCTCGCCTCCCGGCACATGTCGACGCGCACCTCCGCCGGTGTGTCGGTGCCGCAGGGGAGGGCGTCGGTCGCGACGGCGACCACCAGGGCCGCGTCGGCGCTCAGCCCGTGGGCCAGGACCTCGACGGGTCGACCCGCGTCGTGGCGGTAGGCCACCAGCGAGGCCGAGCCGGCTCCGCCCAGCAGGCGGCGCACCCTCGCGGTGGCGCGACCGGGAAGGACGACGGTCGAAGGCGACGACATGCGGATCCCTTCGGGTAGGTGAGGCTTACCTTACCTGGGTCACGGGCTTCGGTCTCCGTGTGTCGCGTCACGACGGGGCCAGCGCGTCCCGGACGCGTACTGTTCGGCGCATGAGCGTGAGTCAGACCACCCCGGACACAGCCCAGGCCTTCCGCGCCGCCGTCGAGGCGCGCGACGCCGAAGCGATGATCGCCCTGCTCGCCGACGACGTCGTCTTCCGGAGCCCGGTCGCCCACAAGCCCTACCCCGGCAAGGCGATCACCGCCTCGATCCTCACCGAGGTCATCGACGTCTTCTCCGACTTCGTCTACCGCACCGAGATCGGCGCCCCCGGGGCGCGCGACCACGCGCTGGTCTTCGAGGCGAAGGTGGGGGAGCGGCAGCTGACCGGGTGCGACTTCCTGCACCTCGACGACGACGGCCTGATCGACGAGTTCATGGTGATGGTGCGGCCGCTGTCGGGGGCCCAGGCGCTGGCCGACGAGATGGCCTCGCGGTTCGACCGGATCGCGGCGCGTGCCGCCGGCGCGTGACCGGTGCCCGCTGACCACCCAGCGGGTTGAATCGACGGCGTGACCACGATCTTCGACTTCGGCGCCCCCACCATCGAGGGCACCGAGCAGCCCCTCTCCACCTACCGCGGCCAGGTCCTGCTGGTGGTCAACACCGCCTCGCAGTGCGGCTTCACCCCGCAGTACGAGGGGCTCCAGCGGCTGGAGGAGCAGTACGCCGACTCTGGCTTCCACGTGCTCGGCTTCCCGTGCGACCAGTTCGCGGGGCAGGAGCCGGGCAGCGAGGAGGAGATCGCCGCGTTCTGCACCGGCCGCTTCGGGGTGACCTTCCCGATGTTCGCCAAGGTCGACGTCAACGGCCGGCAGGCGCACCCGGTCTTCGAGTGGCTGCGCACGCAGAGGTCCGGCGTCCTGGGCAACCGGATCAAGTGGAACTTCACCAAGTTCCTCGTCGGCCGGGACGGTCAGGTGCTCAAGCGCTACGCGCCGGCGACCAAGCCGGCCGAGATCGCCGCCGACATCGAGGCGGCGCTCGCCGCCGACGCCCCCGCGTGAGCAGCTAGGCCAGGTCGAACTCGGCCCGGCGGTCCTCGGGCACCAGGTCGACGTACTCGCGGTTCTTCGCCAGGTACGTGGCGTAGAACGCGCAGTGGGGCAGGGCCTGGAGCCCGCGCTCGCGCACGTCGTCGAGGGAGTCGCGCGCCAGCGCCTGGCCGAGACCCTGCCCGCCGAACTCGTCGAAGACCACGGTGTGGGTGAAGTCGACGAGCCCGTCGGAGGTCTCGTAGGCGGAGTAGCCCGCCAGCTCGTCGCCCACGTGGACCTCGTAGCGGTGCTCGGCGGCGTTGTCGGTGACCGTGGGCTCAGGTGTCGTCTCGCTCATGGGTCGACCGTAGCCAGCCGCTGGTCGAGGCCGCCCCCGGCGGAGGGTTCACCCAAGTGACTTGTCGGTAACCCCGGCTCGGGGAGAGGGTCGGGGTCATGGCCGCCACCGCTTCCTCGTACTCGATCACCATGCGCCTGCACACGCTGCCCGACCACGGTGTCGTCGGAGCGGTGGCCACCTCGCTCGCCGAGCACGGGGGCATCGTGACCGGCATCGACGTGGCGGAGTCCAGCCACGAGCGGCTCGTCGTGGACGTGACCTGCTCGGCGGCCGACGCCCACCACTCCGAGGAGCTCGTGGAGGTGGTCCGGGGCCTCGCCGGCGTCGAGGTGCACAAGGTCAGCGACCGCACCTTCCTGCTGCACATCGGCGGCAAGATCGAGGTCAACAGCGTCGTGCCGCTCCGCACCCGCGACGACCTGTCGATGGCCTACACCCCCGGCGTCGGGCGGGTGAGCATGGCGATTGCGGAGAACCCCGAGGACGTGTGGCGGCTGACCGTCAAGGGCAACTCCGTCGCGGTCGTCACCGACGGCTCCGCGGTGCTCGGCCTCGGCAACATCGGCCCGGGCGCCGCGCTGCCGGTGATGGAGGGCAAGGCGGCGCTCTTCAAGAAGTTCGCCGGCATCGACGCCTGGCCGATCTGCCTGGACACCCAGGACACCGACGAGATCGTCCGCGCCGTCCAGCTGATCGCTCCCGGCTTCGGCGGCATCAACCTGGAGGACATCGCCGCGCCCCGCTGCTTCGAGATCGAGGCGCGGCTGCGCGAGACCCTCGACATCCCGGTCTTCCACGACGACCAGCACGGCACCGCGATCGTGGTCCTGGCCGCGCTCACCAACGCGCTCCGGGTCGTCGGCAAGAGCCTGGCGGAGTCGCGGATCGTGGTGGCCGGCGGCGGCGCCGCGGGCTCGGCGATCGTCAGCCTCCTGCTGGCCGACGGCGCCCACGACGTGGTGGTCTGGGACCGCGAGGGGTGCCTGAGCCGGGACGACGCCAGTCTCTCGGCGGCGAAGGCGGCGCTGGCCCGCAAGACCAACCCGCGCAACCTGCGAGGCGACCTGCCGACCGCGCTGACCGACGCGGACGTCTTCGTCGGGGTCAGCGGTCCCGGCGTCCTCCAGGCGGAGTGGATCGACCTGATGGCGCCCGAGCCGGTGGTCTTCGCTCTCGCCAACCCCGACCCCGAGATCGACCCGGCCGAAGCGGGCAGGCGCGCGGCCGTGGTGGCCAGCGGCCGCTCGGACTACCCCAACCAGATCAACAACGTGCTCGCCTTCCCCGGGGTCTTCCGGGGCCTGCTGGACGCGCGCGCCCACGTGATCACCACCGACATGCTGATCCGTGCCGCCCACGCCATCGCCGCCGTGGTCACCGACGAGGAGCTCAACCCGAGCTTCATCATTCCCACGGTCTTCCACCCTGACGTGCCCCAGGCCGTGGCCCGGGCGATCCAGGGGGTCGACGACCAGGGCAGCCCCTGACGGCCGACCCCCCGTGCCGCTGGTGCCGGCGGGTCACCCCCGCGACGGCTCCTCGTCGCGCACCTTCCGCGGCCACCAGAAGCGGTCGCCCAGGGTGAGCGCCAGCGCCGGGACCAGGACCGTGCGGACCACGAGGGTGTCGAGCAGGACGCCGACGCAGATGATCGCGCCGAGCTGGGCCAGCACCACCAGCGGCAGCACGCCGAGGACGGCGAAGACCGCCGCCAGCAGGATGCCCGCGCTGGTGATCACGCCACCGGTCGCCGCCAGCGCCCGGAGCATCCCCTGGCCCGTGCCGTGCCGGCGGGCCTCCTCCTTGGCGCGGGTGATCAGGAAGATGCTGTAGTCCACGCCGAGGGCGACCAGGAAGAGGAAGGCCAGCAGTGGTACCCCGACGTCGAGGGCCTCGAAGCCGAAGACGCCGGTGAAGATCCACCAGGAGAAGCCCATCGCGGCGGCGTAGGTCGCCACCACGGCCAGCACCAGCAGCAGGGGCGCGACCAGGGAGCGCAGCAGCAGCAGCAGCGCCCCGAAGACGAGCAGCAGGATCAGCGGCAGGATGAGGAACCGGTCCCGCACCGAGGCGTCGTTCTCGTCGACCGCCTCCGCGTCGCCGCCACCGACGTAGGTCTCGGCGATTTCGGCGACCGCGTCGCGCACCGAGCCCACCGTCTTCCGCGCCTCGTCGCTGCCCGGCGCGGCGTCGAGGACGGCGTCGACCTGGGCGACGCCGTCGCCCTCGGTGGTGACCCTGGCCGAGGAGATCCCGTCGACCTCCTCGACCGCCGCGACCACGTCGTCGGGATCGGCACGGGTGACGACCTGGACCGGGTCGGTGGTGCCGGCCGCGAAGGACTCGCCCAGCCGCTCGGAGGCGGTGATCGCCTCGGGGGTCTCCAGGAACTGGTCGGCGGGGCCGAGCCCGGTGTTGATCTGGGTGAGCCCGATCATCATCAGGGCGAGGAGGACCATCGTGCCGGCGACGAAGACCGGGGGGCGCTTGGCCACCGTGTTGCCGACCGAGCGCCAGATCGACTTGGAGTCCACCAGGGCCGGGTCGCCCTCGTGGGGGGTCCTGGGCCAGAAGATCCACCGGCCGAAGAGGACCAGGGCGGCGGGCAGCACGACCATCACGAAGGTGGCCGCGATCAGGATGCCGATCGCGCAGGCCAGGCCGAGGCCGCGGGTGGCCGGGAAGACCGAGAGGAGCAGCGTCAGCAGGCCGAGCAGCACCGTGGTGGAGCTGGCGAAGACCGGCTCGGCGGTGCGGGTGACCGCCATCGCCATCGCCTCGTGCCGTGACTCGTGCCGCTTGAGCTCGTCGCGGTAGCGCGAGATCAGCAGCAGGGCGTAGTTGGTGCCGGCGCCGAAGACGAGGACGCTGAGGATCCCGATGGTCGACTCGTCCCAGGTGACGTAGCCGATGCGCTCCATCACCTGGGTGGCCACGATGGCGGAGAGGCGGTCGGCGAGGCCCACCACGGTCAGCGGGATGATCCACAGCACCGGGCTGCGGTAGGTGATGATCAGCAGCAGCGCCACCACGGAGGCGGTCGCGGCGAGCAGCCGGAAGTTGGCGCCGTCGAAGACGGCCGCGACGTCGGCCTGGATGCCGGCCGGGCCGGTCACCTGCACGTCGAGACCCTCGGGCACCTCCTCCGTGAGCAGCTCGCGCAGCTCCCCGACCCGGTCGGCGTTCTCCGACGAGGTCGCGGCGGCGACCGGGATGACGGCGAACGCCGCGGTGCCGTCGTCCGCGACCTGGAGCGGCGAGTCGCCGCCGCCGGCGCCCTCGGCGGGGCCGCCCTGACGGCTCCGGCCCTCGCTGCCGGTCATCTCGGCGATCAGCGGGCCGACCTGCTCGCCGATCTCGCCGAGCTGCTCCTCGGTGAGCTCGCCCTCCTGGGCGGTCCAGAGCACGATCGCCACCGAGGCGTCCTCCGAGGGGAGCTCGGCCTGCAGGGCGGCGGCGTCGGTGCTGTCGAAGCCGACCGGCATCCCGTCGGTCGGCCCGGTGTTGCGCTCGCCCTCGCTCACCAGCCCCACGACCCCCAGTGCCAGGATCAGCGGCACCAGCGCCACGATCCAGGCGGTGCCCTTGCGGGTGAGAGCCCTGGCCAAGGGGTGCGGGCCGTCGGCGGTGCGGGTGGCAGGCATGATCTGATCTTCTCCGGCTCGCGAGGTAGGATAACTAGAAATATTGATTGCTAGGTAGATTAGCAATCCTGCCACGGTCTCACAAAGCCGGCCCCCCTCACCCCCTGAGAAGGTCATATGCCCGAGGAAGCCACGCGCGGGGCACGCCCCGACGACACGCCGGATCCCGACCTGGCGGCGGGATCCCGCGCGGAGCGTCACCGCGCGGTCGCCGGGGGAACCTCGCGGCCGTGGGACCAGACCGGCAGCCTGCTGGCCCTGCGGGAGGTCCTGGACCGTGGCCAGCGGCTCAACCGGGTCGTCGCCCGCCGCAGCGGGCTCACCGACCGTGAGCTCGAGGCGATGGCACACCTGAGTCGCGAGGCCCTCGGGCCCGCGGAGGTCGCCCGCCGCCTCGACGTCTCCACCGCCGCCTCCACCGGCATCGTCGACCGCCTGGTCGCCCGGGGCCACGCCGAGCGCCGCCCACACGAGGGGGACCGGCGACGCACCGAGGTCCACGTGACCGACTCCGGGCGCAGCGAGGCCTCGGGCCACCTGCGGCCGATGTTCATCGCGCTGGACCGCCTGGACCGCAGCTTCACCGAGGAGGAGCGGGACGTCGTGGAGCGCTACCTACGCGGGGTGCTCGAGGCGTTCGACTCGGTCATCGAGCCCGGTTCGCCACCAGCGCCGCCCCGATGATCCCCGCCTTGTTGCGCAGCGCCGCCGGCACGATCTCGGTGTCGATCCCGATCAGGGGGAGGAACTTGTCGGCCGACTTGCTCACCCCACCGCCGACGACGAAGAGGTCAGGGGTGAAGAGCCGCTCCAGGGTCCGGTAGTAGGTGGTCAGTCGCGCCGCCCACTCCTCCCAGGAGAGGCCGTCGCGCTCGCGGGCGCTGTTGGCGGCGTGCCTCTCCGCGATCCGGCCCTCGATCTCCAGGTGCCCGAGCTCGGAGTTGGGCACCAGCACCCCGTCGTGGACCAGGGCCGACCCGATCCCGGTGCCGAGCGTGGTGACGATGACCAGGCCGGAGCGGCCGCGAGCGGCGCCGTACTCCACCTCGGCGAGGCCGGCGGCGTCCGCGTCGTTGACCACGTGCACCTCGCGCTGCAGCGCCTCGGTGAAGACCGCGTCGGCGTCCGCCCCGACCCACGACTGGTCGATGTTGGCCGCCGACCGGACGACGCCGTTCACCATCACGCCCGGGACCGTCACCCCGACGGGGGCGGAGGAGGCCGGGAACTCCGCAACCAGCTGCCGGAAGACGGCCGAGACCGCCGCCGGAGTGGCCGGCCTCGGGGTGTCGATCTTCGCCTTCTCGCCGGCGAGAGCGCCGGCGGCCAGGTCGACGGGGGCACCCTTGATGCCGGTGCCGCCGAAGTCGATGCCGAAGGGGTGCTCCAGGGGGGACTCCATGTCGGACATGAGACCACACAGGTGCGCCGGCGGACTCGTCTCGTGGCTGCCGGTCCCACGGCGGCTGCCCGCCGGACGCACCCTTGCCAGGCGTGGTTTACAAACCCTATCTTCGTGTAAACCTGCGTCCGCGCCTACGAGGGA
The DNA here is from genome assembly GCF_058134365.1 of Nocardioides sp. Z22_16. Lineage (NCBI taxonomy): Bacteria > Bacillati > Actinomycetota > Actinomycetes > Propionibacteriales > Nocardioidaceae > Nocardioides > Nocardioides sp. Z22_16. The sequence goes on along the minus strand of NZ_JBYTTI010000003.1, from coordinate 293,535 downwards.
GCCGCCATGCCTTCGGACGAGTCCCGTGCCAGCACCGTGCCCCCCGGATCGACGCTGGAGTGGAGGGACCGCAAGCGGCGGCTCTGGCTGATCGGGCTGGTCGTGCCGTCCCTGGCCTTCGTCGGCTACGCGTGCCACGCGGCGACCGGCTGGGGCGTCTGGTTCTGGCTGGGGCCGCTGGTGATCCTGGTCGTCGTCCCCGCCATCGACCTGGTCGTCGGCCTCGACCGCGCCAACCCGCCCGACGAGCTGATCGAGGCGCTGGAGCGCGACCGCTACTACCGCTGGATCACCTACCTCTTCCTCCCCCTGCAGTACGTCGGCTTCATCGGCGCGATGTACCTGCTGATGCGCGGCGACCCCACCGGCTGGTCCTCCGAGCTCGGAGCGGTGGACCGGATCGGGCTGGCGATCTCGATCGGCTGCATCGGGGGGATCGGCATCAACACCGCCCACGAGCTCGGCCACAAGAAGGAGTCGCACGAGCGGTGGCTCTCCAAGATCGCCCTCGCGCAGGTCGCCTACGGCCACTTCTACATCGAGCACAACCGGGGCCACCACGTGCGGGTGGCGACCCCGGAGGACCCGGCGTCGAGCCGGCTCGGGGAGAGCTTCTACGCGTTCTGGCCCCGCACCGTCCTGGGCAGCCTGCGCTCGGCGTGGCGGCTGGAGAAGCGCCGCTACGCCCGCCGTCGCCAGCACCCCTGGCGGATCGGCAACGACGTGCTCAACGCCTGGCTGATGACGCTGGTGCTGTGGGCGGCGCTGGTCGCGTGGCTGGGGATCGGGCTGCTGCCCTACCTGGTCGTGCAGGCCGTCGTCGGGTTCACGCTGCTGGAGGTCGTGAACTACATGGAGCACTACGGGATGCTCCGGCGCAAGGTCGGGGTCGGGGAGCGCCGCCGCTACGAGCGGGTGGATCCCAGCCACAGCTGGAACTCCAACAACATCGCCACCAACGTGCTGCTCTACCACCTGCAGCGGCACAGCGACCACCACGCCAACCCGACCCGGCGCTACCAGGCGCTCCGCGACTACGAGGAGTCCCCGGTGCTCCCCACCGGCTATGCCGGGATGATCGTGCTGGCGCTGGTGCCACCGCTGTGGCGCCGGGTGATGGACCCCCGGGTGGTGGCCCACTTCGGCGGGGACGTGTCGCGGGCCAACCTCAGCCCGCGCCGCCGCCAGGCCTACCTGCGCAGGTACGGCGCGCCGGCCGGGCCGGAGGGGGCCGAGGCGACGCTGGCGACCGGGCCGACGGGGGCCACGCAGCCTCCGGACCCGGCCGAGCCGGTCGCCGAGGAGGTCCTGGCGGCCCGCTGCCCGGGCTGCGGCTACCTCTACGACGTGATCACCGGCGACGAGCACGAGGGCTTCGCCGCTGGAACGCCGTGGGCGGAGGTCCCGGCGACCTGGTGCTGCCCCGACTGCGGGGTGCGGGAGAAGGCGGACTTCGTGCCGGTCGCGCGGCAGGAGAGTGTGACCTGACGCCACCTGCCCCGGGGGCGCCTTCCTAGACTCGCGTCATGGCCGCGCCGCTGAGGGACCGGATCGTCGCCGCCGCGGCGGGGATCACCACCAGCAGCGGCTGGGCGCAGGTCACGATGGCCCGGCTGGCCGACGAGGTCGGGGTGAGCCGGCAGACCGTCTACAACGAGGTGGGCAGCAAGGGCGCGCTGGCCGAGGCGATGGTCCACGCGGAGCTGGAGCGCTTCCTGGGCCGGGTGACCGACGCCTTCGACGAGCATCCGCGCGACCTGGGGGCGGCCCTGACGGCGGCGGTCCGCGGGGTGCTCGAGCTCGCCGACGACAACGAGCTGCTCCGGGCCGTGGTCTCCGCCACCCACGGGGCCGACACCGAGCTGCTCCCGCTGCTGACGAGCCACTCCAGCGTGCTGCTGGACTCCGCCGTCGCGGTCGTCCAGGAGCGGGTGGCCGGCTACGAGGTGGCGCTGACGCCCGACGAGCTCGACATCTCCATCGACGTGATCGTCCGGGTCGTGCTCAGCCACGTGATGCAGCCCTCCGGCACGCCGGAGGCGACCGCCGCCGGCCTGGCCTGGCTCGCGGCGCGGGTGCTGCGGACCGGGCCCGGCGAGGCGCCGTCCGGCGGCTGAGCCGAACGGCCCGGACGGCGGGGGGCGAGTCAGAGGTCGCGCGGCGGGAAGCCCTCGGGCGGCTCCTCCGGGCTGCGTCGCAGGTTGAGGATCGCCACCACCAGCCCGCCCCAGATGATCACCATCGCCACCACCATCATCACGATCGCCGAGGTGTTCAACGCGGCGCTCCCTTCTCGTCGTGCTGCTCGTCCGAGAGAGCCGCCCCGTCCGGTGGCGTCGCCTCGGTCTCGCCCGGGTCCTCCAGCGAGATCCCGCCCCGCCACGGCACCGGAGCCATCACGTAGCCGAGCAGCATCACCAGGGCGGCCGAGCCCCACCCGAAGCAGGCGAGCATCCAGGTCGGGTAGTCGCCGTACGGGGTCTCGATGTCGGTCCAGAATCCCTGGGCCAGGACGTAGATCAGCGCCGCCGGGGTGACCAGGCCGATCAGCAGCCGCCACCACAGCCCGAGGGTGATCGCGCTGCCCTCGGAGAGGTGCGCGGCGAGCCTCGGCAGTGCCCGCAGGCCCCAGGCCACCACCACCATCGAGACCACGGCGACCAGCAGGATGCCGAACTGGTTGATGAAGTGGTCGACGATGTCGAGCACGTGGAGTCCGCTGGTGGTGGAGAAGAGGGCGACGCTCAGCAGGGCGGCCGGCAGCGCGACGACCGCGGAGGCGGACCGGCGGCCGAGGTCGAACTTGTCGCGGACCGAGGCGATCACCACCTCGATGATCGAGACCAGCGAGGTGATGCCGGCGATGACCAGCGAGGCGAAGAAGAGCACGCCGATGAAGGCGCCCCACGGCGCCTCGCTGATGATCGCCGGGAAGCCGATGAAGGCCAACCCCACCCCGCTCTGCGCGACGTCGCTCACCTCGCTGCCGCTGGCCTGGGCCATGAAGCCGAGCGCGGCGAAGACGCCGATGCCGGCCAGCAGCTCGAAGCCGGAGTTGGCGAAGCCGACCACCAGCCCCGACGAGGGCATGTCGGTGGCGCGGTCCACGTAGGAGGAGTAGGTGATCATGATGCCGAAGCCGATGGAGAGCGAGAAGAAGATCTGCCCGAAGGCCGCCCCCCACACCGTGGCCTCGGTCAGCGCGTTCCAGTCGGGGGTGAAGAGGGCGTCGAGCCCCTCGCCGGCGCCCGGCAGGAAGAGGGAGCGGATCACCAGCGCGCCGAAGGTGAGCACCAGCAGGGGGATGAAGACGACCGAGACGAGCCCGATCCCCTTCTGCACCCCGGCGAGCATGATGGCGATGACCGCCACCCACACCACCAGCAGCGGGACCAGCACCCCGGGCACCAGCTCGGCGGTGACGCCGGGGTCGCTGAGCTGGAGGAAGTCGCCGGTGAAGAAGCCGCCCGGGTCGTCGCCCCACGCCTCGTTGATCGAGAAGAAGGTGTAGCGCAGCGCCCAGGCGACCACCGCGGCGTAGTAGACGGCGATGACGAAGCAGACCCCCACCTGCCACCAGCCGATCGCCTCGGCGGGACGGCTCATCCGGGCGAAGGAGAGCGGCGGTGAGCCGCGGTGCCGGTGCCCGATGGCGTAGTCGAGGAAGAGGAAGGGGATCCCCGCGGTCAGCAGCGCGACCAGGTAGGGGATGACGAAGGCGCCGCCGCCGTTGTCGTAGGCGACGTAGGGGAACCGCCAGATGTTGCCCAGCCCGACCGCCGAGCCGATGGCGGCCAGGATGAAGACCTTGCGGGAGGAGAACCCCCCACGACTGGCCTCGCGCGCCTCTTCCGACCCGACCGGTGCGCTGGTCATCTGACCTCCCGAGGTGTGACGTCCCTGCGGCTCGATGCTAGCGGCTGGCCCGCTCGGTAGCGTGGAGGCGTGGGGTCACCACGGAGCGGGCGCGTGAGGGGACCGGCGCTCATCGGAGCGCTGATCGCCGTGCTGCTGAGCGGCTGCGCCGGCGACGGGCGTGGAGTGCCGGAGCAGGCGCCGGCCGCGTCCGGGCCGAGCTCCCTCGGGCTGGGACCCGCCGACCCGGCAGCACCCGGCGGCCCCCCCACGACGGCGCCGCCGGGACCGCTGGCCGCTCCGCTCCTCCCCGCCGACCTGCTGGTCCACACCAGACGGACGCTGACCGGTCAGGAGGTCGCCCGCGTCCGCGAGGTCCCCGGTGTCGACCACGTGCTGGCGCTCTCCCTCGGCCAGGTCGCCGTCCAGGACCGGGCGCTCTCGGTCGCTGCGGTCGACCCGGGCGAGTACCGGAGGTTCACCCAGCGCCGCACCGCCCGCCACCAGGGGGTCTGGGAGCGGGTGGCGGCCGGCGACGCGGCGGTCGACCCCGGCGTCGTGCGTCGCCTGCGGCTCGAGGAGGCGCTGCGGCTCGGCCACGACCAGGACGCCCCGGTGGTGCGGATCGGGGCCCATGCCGCCCAGGTGCCGCAGGTCGACGCGGTGCTCAACGCCGGCTGGGGGGCGCGCCTCGGCATGCCGCCGCGCAACGCGCTCCTGGTCTCCACCGCCACCGCCGCGCCCCAGGTGGTCCGCCCGCGACTGGAGCGGGTGCTGGGCGGGCTGCTCGGCGAGGCGGTCTCGGTGCAGGTCCTCGGCCCCGACCTGGACGTCTCGGCCCTGCGGACGGCGTTCCTCACCGGGGGCTCGGTGGCGGCGGCCGTCGGCTCCTTCTCCTACCGGCTGCTCGGCGGGGGCCGGATCCAGCCCGCCCGGGAGTGGGCTGCGGCCAACATTCGCACCGAGGAGGTGCCGCTGCTGGGCGCGGTCACCTGCCACCGGGTGGTGCTGCCCCAGCTGCGGGCTGCCCTCGCCGAGGTGGAGGCCAGCGGGCTCGCCGACGAGATCCACCCCGAGGAGTACGCCGGCTGCTACCACCCCCGGATGATCGCCGGGTCCAGCACGCTCTCCCTGCACTCCTTCGGGATCGCCCTGGACCTCAACGTGCCCGGCAACCAGCGTGGCACCGCCGGGGAGATCGACCGCCGGGTGGTGGCGATCCTCGAGCGGTGGGGCTTCGCCTGGGGTGGCCGGTGGGCGTGGACCGACCCGATGCACTTCGAGATGGACCGCCTGGTCGAGCCCCGCTGAAGCTCCGCCCTCCCGGGACTAGGGTCGCGGCATGCCTGACGCACTCGCCGATGTGGGATGGAACTGGTTCACGGTCGCCTTCGGCGTCCTCCTGATCCTGTTCCTGGTCAAGTACCTGCGGATCGCCTGGCGGCGGCGCCGGACCTGGACCCTCGCCGAGGCCACCGTCGGCAGCGTCCGGTTCAGGGACAACTCGGCCTCGGGCGGCAACAGCGGCACCGTCGTCAAGTACCGCTACACCGACGCCGCCGGGCAGGAGCGCGTCGGCCAGGACGAGCCGTGGTTCCGCAAGCCCAAGCGCAAGAGCAAGGTGTGGGTCCGCTACGACCCCGAGAACCCCGCGATGAGCGAGGTCGCGACGCCGCTGTGGGGGGAGCTGACCATCGCGGCGTCCCTCCTCCTTGCGGGCGGGGTCCTGGTGGTGATCGGCCTGACCTACAACGGCTGACTCCGGGCGGCGCGCCCAGGAGTGCTGGGCTCGTCGCCCATCCGCTCGTCGCGCGCTTCCGCCTAGGCTGACCGCCATGCGTGCACTCCAGGTCGTCACCCCCACCGGTCCCGCCGACGTCGAGGTCCGGGAGGTGCCGGAGCCCACCGCCAGGCCGGGGCAGGTGCTGGTCGAGGTGCACAGCGTCGGCGTCTCCTTCCCCGACCTGCTGCTCTCCAAGGGCGAGTACCAGCTCAAGCCGGACCCCCCCTTCACCCTGGGCGTCGACCTGGCCGGCACCGTCGCCGCGCTCGGTGAGGGTGTCATCGGTCTCAGCGTCGGGCAGCGGGTCGCCGGGGTGCTGCCGCACGGCGGCGCCGCCGACCTGGTCGCGGTGCCCGCCGACTTCGTCTTCGCCCTGCCCGACCAGACGTCGTACGACGAGGGCGCGGCGCTGCCCATGAACTACCTCACCGCCCAGTTCGCGTTGGCGGAACGGGCCGGCCTCCAGCCCGGCGAGACCGTGCTGGTGCACGGCGCCGCCGGCGGCGTCGGCACGGCGACGGTCCAGGTCGCCAAGGGGATGGGCGCCCGGGTGATCGCGGTCGTCTCCACCGACGAGAAGGCCAAGGTGGCGCTCGCCGCCGGCGCCGACGAGGCGGTCCTCCTCGACGGGTTCCGGGCGGCGGTCACCGAGCTGACCGGCGGTCGCGGGGTCGACGTGGTGCTCGACGTGGTCGGCGGCGACGCCTTCACCGACTCGCTGCGGCTGCTCGCCCCCCAGGGCCGGCTCCTCGTCGTGGGCTTCGCCGCGGGTCAGGGCATCCCCGAGGTCAAGGTCAACCGGCTGCTGCTCAACAACGTCGACGTCCGGGGCGTGGGCTGGGGCGCCTACGCGATGACCCGCCCGGGGTTCATGCAGCAGCAGTGGCGCGCGCTGGAGCCGATGCTGGCCAGCGGCGTGGTGAAGCCGCCGGTCGGCGCGACCTACGCGCTCGAGGAGTTCGGCCGGGCGCTCGCCGACCTCGAGGCCCGCAAGGCGCTGGGCAAGCTGGTGGTGCACCTGCGTCCCTGAGACGCGGGACGTCCCGGGCCCCTCCGCGCGGAGGGACCCGGGACGTCGTACGTCGGCTCAGGCGCGGCCCAGGTCGTCCTGGTCGTGCCGGTCGTCGTGCCGGTCGTCGTGCCGGTCGTCCTGCCGGTCGTCCTGACCGGTGTCGCTCCGGTCCCGACCCTGGTCGTGCCGGTCGTGCCGGTCGTCCGAGTCGAACCGGTCGTCCGAGTCGAACCGGTCGTCCGAGTCGAACCGGTCCTCCCGGCCGGGCTGGTCAGGCCCCGCCTCGGACCCTGCGTCGGGCTTCGCGTCGGGCCCGGCCTCGGGCTCCGTGGCGCGCTCCGGGTCGGCGCTCTCCTCAGCTCCTTCGATCATGGCCCGGATGGCGTCCGCCTCCTGCTCCACGGTGTCGGGGTCGACCAGGTCGTCGGCCTGCTCGGTGAGCACCGCGACCCACCGGTCCAGCACCTCGGTGGCCTCACCGCTGTCGAAGAGCTCGGCCTGCAGGCGCTCCCGCGCCTCGTCGTAGAGGTCGGCGAACTCCTCGACCTCCAGGAACCGCTCCACCAGCGGGTTGTCGCGGCCGCCGGGGCCGCGCTGGCCGTCCTGGCCGTCCTGGCCGGGTCCGCCGAGCCCGTCCTGTCCGTCCGGGGTGAAGCCCTCCGGCAGCTCGGGCATCCCCTCCGGGGCCTCGGGCATCCCCTCCGGGGCCTCGGGAATCCCCTCGGCCATTCCCTCGGGCATGTCCGGCGCGCCCTCGGGCCGCTCGGGCGGCTGGGGCATCCCTTCGGGCGCCGAGCCTTCGGGGGCCTCGGGCATCCCCTCGGGCATCCCCTCGGGCGTCTCCGGCGCGCCCTCCGGCCGCTCGGGCGGCTGGGGCATCCCCTCGGGCGCCGAGCTCTCGGGGGCCTCGGGCATCCCCTCGGGCGCGGAGCCGGCGCGGTCGTCGTCCGCGCCGCGAGCGACCGGGCCGTCCGGGGTCAGGCCGAAGGCCAGGTTGTGGTCCCAGGCGACGACGGTGAAGCGCTCGGCGTCGGCGTCCCACCACAGGTAGGCGTTGTTGCCGGGCCCGTCGATGTCGTCGAAGTTGCCGATCAGGTCCTCGAAGGCCAGGTAGGTCGCGAAGGACTCGACGTCGAGCCGCTCCGGCAGCTCCGCGGCGAACTCCTCGTCGGAGGAGTTGTTGACGAAGTCGAGCAGCTCGATCAGCGGGGTCAGGTCGTCCTCGTCCCCGGTCTCCTGGTCGAAGACGTCCTCGTAGGCCTCCGGGTCGTCGCCCCGGTAGGACCAGTCGCCCTCGGACTCGGCCTTGTAGAGGATCCCGTCGCCGTCGAAGTTCTCCTCGGCCCACGTCTCGTCCAGGTCCTGCACGACGAGCCGGAGCTCCTCGCCGGCGTCGTTGACGGAGAAGGAGGTGGCCATCGCGTGCTCGCTGGCCAGGCCGCTCTCCTCGAGGAGGTCGAGGGCGACCGCCTCGTTGAGGGAGGTCTCGGTGTCGTTGCCGCGGACGACGAACTCGGTGAAGCCGTCGAGGGACTGCCCGTCGACGAACTCGTCGAGCCGGATCAGCCAGGGCAGCTCGGTGGGCTCGGAGTCGGCGTCGATGCCGCGCAACGAGGAGTTGCCCTTGAGCCGGAGACCGGCGTCGGTGAACTTCTCGCCGTCGATGGTGACGTCGGCCTTGAGCCACTCCTTCTCGCCGTCGCGCAGGTAGGTGTCGATCATCGCCGTGACCTCGTCGGGGTCGACCTGGACGTCGATGTCGTGCAGCGTGGACTGGTCGAAGACGTCCGCGTCGTCCGCGGAGCCGGAGCCGGAGCCGGCGGCGTTGCCGGCCTGGCAGCCGCTCATCAGCAGGGCGAGCCCGACGGTGGACGCGAGCGTCGTCCTCTTCAGTGATCGGGTGGACATGTCCCTCCTCGGTGGGTGTGGTCCTCTGATGTCCACCACGATGCGTCGCCCGGCTGTCCGGCTCCTGGGTCGTGGCTGTGGATCCGCTGTGAGCCCGCATCGCCTGAGCGCACAGGAATTGCACAGCCCCCTGACAGGTGCAGCAGGACGGATCGGGTGCACCCTGGAGGGGTGACCGACAGCGCGCCTCCGCTCACCCGCGCCGACGGCAGCCCGCTGCGGGTCCTGGTCGTCGACGACGAGGCCAACCTGACCGAGCTGCTCGCGATGGCGATGCGCTACGAGGGGTGGCAGGTCGGCGTCGCGCACACGGGGCGGACGGCGGTGGAGCGGGCCGACGAGCTCCAGCCCGACGCGATCGTCCTCGACATCATGCTGCCCGACTTCGACGGCCTGGAGGTGATGCGCCGGATCAGGCGGCGCCACCCCGAGGTGCCGGTGCTCTTCCTGACCGCCCGGGACGCCGTCGAGGACCGGGTCTCCGGCCTCACCGCGGGCGGCGACGACTACGTGACCAAGCCCTTCAGCCTCGAGGAGGTGGTGGCCCGGGTCCGCGCCCAGCTGCGTCGCTCCGGGGCCCTGGCCCGCACCAGCACCTCCACCTTGGTGGTCGGCGACCTCGAGCTCGACGAGGACAGCCACGAGGTGCGGCGCGGGGGTGAGGAGATCAGCCTGACCGCGACCGAGTTCGAGCTGCTCCGCTACCTGATGCGCAACCCTCGGCGGGTCCTCTCCAAGGCCCAGATCCTGGACCGGGTCTGGAACTACGACTTCGGCGGTCAGTCCAACGTGGTGGAGCTCTACATCTCCTACCTGCGCAAGAAGATCGACGCCGGGCGGAAGCCGATGATCCACACCATGCGCGGGGCCGGCTACGTGCTGAAGCCGGCGGAGTAGCGCCGTGCGCCGCCCCTCCCGCGCCGGTGTCGGCCCGTCGTCGCTGACCGCACGGCTGACCGCCACGGTGGTGGTGCTCGTCGCGCTGGTCAGCGTGGTCATCTCCGCGCTGACCACCGCGGCGATCTACGACCGGCTCACCGACGAGCTCGACCAGAAGGTGGCGCAGTCCCACGAGCGCGCGGTGGGCGCCCTGGCCACCGGCGCCCCGGGCGAGCCGCCCCGGGACCGGCGACCCGGCGGGGGACCGGAGGTGCGCGGCCAGGACGCGGGCACGCTCAGCGCGGCGAGGTCGGGGGACGAGAGCTCCGGCTGGGTGATCGAGGAGAGCGGGGCGCTGCGCATGCTGGGCGAGGAGGAGCTGGCGGTGCTCGCCGGGCTGGAGCCGGGCGAGCAGGTGGCGACGGTCGAGCTGCCGGAGTCCGGGGACTACCGGGTGCGGGTCAGCGAGGTGGGCGGCGTCGTGGTGACCACCGGGCTGCCCACCAGCGGCGTCAGCGAGACGGTCCGCACCCTGGTCGGCTGGGAGGCGCTCTTCACCCTGCTGGTGGTGGCCGTGGCCGGCGGCGTCGCGGTCGCCGTCGTCCGTCGTCAGCTGCGGCCCCTGAGCCAGGTCGCCGCCACGGCACGCCGGGTCGCCGCCACCGACCTGACCAGCGGGGAGATCGGGGTGACCGCCCGGGTCCCGGACCGGCTCGTCGACTCCGGCACCGAGGTCGGCGAGGTGGCCGCCGCCCTCAACACCCTGCTCGGCCACGTCGAGTCGGCGTTGGCCCAGCGGGAGCGCAGCGAGCAGCAGGTGCGGCAGTTCGTGGCCGACGCCTCGCACGAGCTGCGCACCCCGCTGGCCACCATCACCGGGTATGCCGAGCTCAGCCTCCGCGACCCGGAGCCCGACACGCTCACCCACGCGATGCGGAAGGTGCGGGGCGAGGCCGCGCGGATGACCTCGCTGGTCGAGGACCTGCTGCTGCTGGCCCGGCTCGACGCGGGCCGGCCGCTGGCCCGCGACGAGGTGGACCTCACCCGGCTGGTGATGGAGTGCGTGGAGGACGCCCGGGTCACCGGCACCGGCCACCGGTGGCTGTTGGAGCTGCCGGCGGAGGCGGTCACCGTGGTGGGCGACGAGCAGCGGCTGCACCAGGTGCTGGTCAACCTGCTCAGCAACGCCCGGCGGCACACCCCGCCGGGCACCACCGTGGTCTCCTCCGTCGAGCGCACCGACGAGGTGGTCACCGTGGCGGTCACCGACGACGGGCCGGGGATCGACCCCGCCCTGCTGCCCGACGTCTTCACCCGCTTCACCCGTGGCGACGCCGCCCGGTCGCGCGACGACAGCGGCGTGGGCCTCGGGCTCGCGCTGGCGCGGGCGATCGCGCGGGCCCACGGCGGGGAGCTGGTGGTCAGCTCCGAGCCGGGCCGGACCCGGTTCGTCCTCACCCTGCCGGCCCCGCGGTGACGCCGGGCAAGGTCGCCGTACCGCTCCGCCGACCGCTCCACCCCCGTAGCCTGACGCCATGGGAGCCGGACGCGCGTTGAGCACGCTGCTCCTCCTCTCCATCCTGGCTGCCGCCGCGGCCTGCAGCACCGGTCCCGAGCGCGACGGCACCTCCTGGCACCCGGCTCCGCAGGAGGTCCGGGGGCTCAGCGTGCTGGCCGAGTCCGACGCCGACGGCTTCCGGCTGCACACCAGCTCGGGGGAGAAGTCGTTCCTGCCGGGGGTCAACCTGGGCTCCACCCTCCCCACCCACCAGCCCGGAGAGGTGGGCCTGATCGGCCCCGAGCACTACCGGCGCTGGCTGGCGCAGATGGGGGAGCTGGGCATCCGGGTGGTCCGGATCTACACGCTCCTCCCGCCCGGGTTCTACCGCGAGCTCGCCGCGTACAACGAGGCCCACCCGGTGTCCCCGATCTACCTCGTCCAGGGCGCCTACCTGCCCGACGAGAGCTACACCGACGAGGACCGCACCCTCTACCACCCGGCGGTCGACGACTCCTTCTCCGCGGAGCTGCGCGACCTCTCCGACGCCGTCCACGGCGACCTGGTCCGGCCGCGGATGCCCGGGCGCGCCTGGGGCACCTACGACGTCGACGTCTCCCCGTGGCTGGTCTCCTGGATCATCGGCGTCGAGTGGGACGGCGAGAGCGTGGTCCGCACCGACGAGCGGGAGGCCGACGCGCCCTACACGCCGGGGAGGTACTTCGCAGCCACCGCGGAGGCGACCGCCACGGAGCGCTGGATCGCCACCCACCTCGACGAGGTGGCCGCGCTCGAGGCCGCCCGCGGCGTCTCGGTGCCGGTGGCACTGGCCAACTGGCCCACCACCGACCCGCTGGAGCACCCGTCGGAGCCGCTGGCGGCCGAGGACCTGGTGGGGGTCGACCCGCTGCACGTGCTCCCCACGCCGCGGTGGCCGGGCGGCACCTTCGCCAGCTTCCACGCCTACCCCTACTACCCGGACTTCCAGCGCTACGAGCAGGGACTGGACGCCGAGACCTGGCGCGGTGAGCCGGACCGGTACGCCGGCTACCTGCGCAGCCTGCAGCGGCACTTCGAGGGCACGATGCCCCTGATGGTCACCGAGCTCGGCGTCCCGGCCTCGCTGGGCACCGCCCACTTCGGCACCAACGGCCGCGACCAGGGCGGCCACCGCGAGCAGGACGCGATGGCGATGAACGCCGAGATGATGCGGATGATCGAGGCGCAGGGCATCGGCGGCGCCTTCGTCTTCGTCTGGGCAGACGAGTGGTTCAAGCGCACCTGGAACACCATGGAGCACCAGGACGGCGAGCGCCGGCAGCTCTGGCACGACCCGCTGACCAACGAGCAGTGGTTCGGGCTGCTGGCCACCGACCCCGCGCCGCTCCCCGACGCCGCCGTCGAGCTGCTCCCCGAGGACCTGCCCGACGACGGCCCCTTCGAGTACCTCTACGCCTGGGCCGACGCCTCCTGGGTGCACCTGGACGTCAAGCACCGCGACGGCCTCCCCGAGCGGCTGGTGGTGGAGGCCGACGTGCTGCCCGGACCCGAGCGCGCCGACTACCGGGTCGTCGTCGACCTCGGCGCCGAGACCGCCCGGCTGGAGGTCCGGCGCGCCCTCGACCCGATGCGCCTGGACACCCCGGACGACCCCTACCACCCCGAGGCCGACGAGGAGTGGCACCTCTACCGGTTGATCACCAACCGGGAGTACCGCCACGAGGGTGCCACCCACCCCGCGGAGTACCAGGACGTCGGGGAGCTCGTGCAGGGGGTGTGGGACCCCGCGTCCCCGGCGTACGACTCCCTGGCCACCTGGCAGTACGACGAGGAGCGGCGGACCGTCTCACTGCGGATCCCGTGGTCGATGTGGGGCTTCGCCGACCCCTCGCTGCGGACCGCCCTCGGCGAGGGCCGGCCGGCGCCGCTGGTCCAGGTCGACGGCATCGACTTCACCCTCGACGCGGACGGCGGGCGCCAGGAGCTGCCCTTCACCTGGCCGACGTGGAACCGGGCCGACTACACCGAGCGGCTCAAGGCCGGGATCGGCGTGGTGGAGGACGCCTTCCGCGACCTGGCTCCCTGAGCGGTGCGCCCCCCCGGACTCACCCCGTGGCGAGCGGGTCGCCGGTCGGCACGGCCGGCGGGTGGTTCGCGTCGTGGCAGAGCCAGGGGGTCCACTCGTCGTCCTCGTCGCCGGCGCGGACGCAGAAGCTGTAGAAGGGCTCGCCATCCTCCCCGGTCTCGGTCTCGGTGGTCACCTCGACCGTGACACCGTCGCGGGGGGAGAAGGTGGCGGCACCGATCTCGACCTCCGCGCCGTAGAGCTCGAGGGCGACCGGCTCCTCGCCGTTGAGGACGCGCTGGTACTGGAACCAGGCCATGTCCTGCCGGTCCAGGTACATCCACCGGTCCTCGTCTAGGCCGCGGTCCAGCCACATGGCGGCCGGAAGCAGCGCCGCCAGTACCAGCAGTGCCCCGACCAGCAGCAGGACGGGGCCCCTGCTCCGGGTGGTCGTCGGGGGCGAGTAGGCGCGACGGGTCATGGGCCCATGGTGCCGCACCCGCGGTCGCCCGGTCCCGTCGGACCCGGCCGTTAAGGTGGCGGTGTGAGCATCCTCGACGACGCCCGTGACGGCATGGACCTCGACACCCGCCCCCAGGACGACCTCTTCGGTCACGTCAACGGGGCCTGGCTGGAGTCCGTGGAGATTCCGAGCGACCGCAGCAGCTGGGGTCCGTTCGTGATGCTCGCCGACGCCGCCGAGGCCCAGGTCCGGGCCATCATCGAGGAGCTGACCGCCGACCCGTCGCGCGGCGCGGAGCCGGAGGACGCCCGCAAGATCGCGGCCCTCTACGCCTCCTTCATGGACACCGAGACCCTGGCCGCCCGGGGGGCGGCCCCGGTGCAGCCGCTGCTCGCGGCGGTCGACGCGCTCCAGGAGGGGGAGCTGGCCGGCTTCCTCGGCGGTTTCGAGCGGCTGGGCGGCGGCGGCCTCTTCGGCTCCTACGTCGACACCGACGCCCGGCAGTCCGACCGCTACCTGCTCAACCTCACCCAGGGCGGGCTCGGGCTGCCCGACGAGAGCTACTACCGCGAGGAGAAGTTCGCGGAGATCCGCGACAAGTACGTCGCCTACCTCACCCGCCTCTTCGAGCTCGCCGAGCGGCCCGAGCCGGAGGCCTCGGCGCGGGCCGTGCTCGAGCTCGAGACGCGGCTGGCCGAGGGCCACTGGGAGCGGGCGGAGACCCGCGACGTGCAGAAGACCTACAACCTCACCACCCGCGAGGAGCTCGACCGGCTGGCCCCGACCTTCGACTGGGGGCAGTGGATCAGTGCCCTGGCCGGCGGCCGCGAGGGGAGCGACGAGCTGATCGCCGAGACCTGCGTGCGGCAGCCCTCCTACCTCGAGCACCTCGCCAAGGTGATCGTGGAGGTCCCGCTCGACCAGTGGCGCCCGTGGCTGGCCGCCAAGGTGCTCCGCTCCCGCGCCGCCTACCTCACCGACGACTTCGTCGAGACCAACTTCGACTTCTACGGCCGCACCCTCAACGGCACCCCCGAGCTGCGCGAGCGGTGGAAGCGCGGGGTCGGCTTCGTGGAGGGCGCGATCGGCGAGGCCGTGGGCCGCGAGTACGTCGCCCGCCACTTCCCGCCCCGCTCCAAGGAGCTGATGGACGAGCTGGTCGCCAACCTCCTCGAGGCCTACCGGCAGTCCATCGCCGCACTCGACTGGATGACCGACGAGACCAAGCACCGGGCCTTCGACAAGCTGGCCACCTTCCGTCCCAAGATCGGCTACCCCGACCGGTTCCGCGACTACTCCGCTCTCCAGGTCTCGGCCGACGACCTGCTCGGCAACGTCGCGGCGGTCGCGGAGTTCGAGACCGACCGCGAGCTGGGCAAGCTCGGCGGGCCGGTCGACCGCGACGAGTGGTTCATGCTCCCGCAGACGGTCAACGCCTACTACAACCCCGGCACCAACGAGATCTGCTTCCCCGCCGGCATCCTGCAGAAGCCGTTCTTCGACCCCGACGCCGACCCGGCCGAGAACTACGGCGGCATCGGCGCGGTCATCGGTCACGAGATCGGCCACGGCTTCGACGACCAGGGCGCGCAGTACGACGGCGAGGGCAACCTCAACGACTGGTGGACGGCCGCGGACAAGGCCGCCTTCGAGGTGAAGTCCACCGCGCTGATCACGCAGTACGACGCCTTCGAGCCCCGCGCGCTCCCCGGCGAGAAGGTCAACGGAGCCCTCACCGTGGGCGAGAACATCGGCGACCTCGGCGGCCTGACCATCGGCCACACGGCCTACATGATCGCGACCGAAGGGGCGGCGACGCCCGAGCAGCGCCGCACGCTCTTCCTCAACTGGGCCTACTGCTGGCGCACCAAGCGGCGCAAGGAGCAGGAGCAGCAGTACCTCACCGTCGACCCGCACTCGCCGCCGGAGTTCCGCGCCAACATCGTGCGCAACCTCGACGAGTTCCACGAGGTCTTCGGCACCGCCCCGGGCGACGGCCTCTGGCTCGAGCCGCAGGACCGCATCCGGATCTGGTGACCGAGGGGCGGCTCACCCCACCAGGGCGCAGACCAGGTCGAGGTTGAGCACGTCCGCGGTCTCGGGGTCGGAGTTGTAGCCGTAGGCCCACGCCTGCGAGCCGTCCTGCCCGATCTCCTCCTGGGTGCCGTCGAGGATGCCGTCGAAGTAGCTGGCCGCACCGAGGATCCGCTTCCCGTCCGGGCAGGTGGCGGTCACCTCACCGCCGCTGGCGGGGCCGACCGCGCTGGTGAAGGTGACCACCTCGTAGCCGGTGATGCCGGGTGTCCCGGCCGGCCCCACGGGCCCGCCCGGGCCCTGGCGACCCCGCAGGGCGGCCACGCTGCGCCGGTTGAGGTCCTTGGTGGTCAGCGACCCGTCCCTGACGTCCTTGGTGGTGACGCTCCCGTCCTTGATCTGCTGGCCGGTGACGACCAGCGCGGCGCTGGCCCCGGTGGTGGCGGAGAGGGCGAGCAGGGCGCCGGCGACGGCGACGGTGGGCAGGCTGCGGCGGAGCGTGGGCAGGGCGGTCATGGCGGCGGCTTCCTGGGAGGGCGGGGCTGGCGCCCCCTGTCTACTCCGCGGCCGCCTCGCGCGTGGCCGTTTCGCCCCGTCCCGCACGCCACGGCACAGCCTCGCGTCGGGTGCGGAAATTAACTGACGCGTAATCCGGCGGGCGGACCGGCGAAATATCCCGCGCCTAGTTTTCTCAGCATCGGAAGATCCGCGGATCACTCAGGACACCCTGTTTCGCCCGCACGCTCTCCTACCGAAACGAATCTCCCTCGTTTTCCAGGAGTCTGTCGTGTCCACTTCGCCCACCGTCGTCGGTGTCTGCGGGAATCCCGCGCCCCGCTCCAAGACGCTCGCCCTGACCACCGAGGTGGTCGCCACCCTCGCCTCCCTCCTGCCCGGTGCCACCACCCGGGTCGTCGACCTCTCCACGCACGGGGAGCGGGTGCTGGCGTGGCAGGACCCTGAGGTCGGCGACGCCCGGGCGGCGCTCCGCTCCGCCGGCCTCCTCGTGGTCGCGACCCCCGTCTACAAGGGGGCCTACACCGGTCTGCTGAAGGCGTTCCTCGACGGCTTCGAGGGCGGGGAGCTCCGCGGCACCCTCGTGGTCCCCCTCACCGTCGCGGCCTCGCCCGCCCACTCGCTGGCCGGGCCGTCCCACCTCGAGCCCGTGCTCCGCGAGCTCGGCTGCCTGATCCCGGGCGGGACGCTCCACGTGCCCGACAAGGTCGCCGCCGACCCGGCGGCCAGGGCCTCGCACGTCGACGCCTGGATCCACGACCGCCGAGCACTGCTGACCTGCGTCCGAGAGGAGAGCCACCGATGACCGTGACCCAGGACCGCCTCGACCCCCAGGCGCTCAAGCAGGGGCTGGCCAGCATGGCCACGCCCGTGGTGGTCGTGACCACCGAGCTCGACGGGAGCCGCTACGGCTTCACCGCCAACAGCTTCACCAGCGTCTCGATGGAGCCGCCGATGCTGGGCGTCTACCTGGCCGAGACCGCGTCGGCGTACGACGCCTTCATGCGCACCACGGCGGTGGCCTTCAACGTCCTCGCCGCCGACCAGGCGGGTGTGGCCAAGCAGTTCGCCACCAGCGGGATCGACAAGTTCGCCGGGCTCGAGCTCGACCCGGAGGTGACGACCGCCCCGGTCCTGACCGGCACCCTGGTCACCTTCGTGGGCCCGGTGGTGGAGCGGACCGTGCTGGGCGACCACGTCCTGCTGCTGGTCACGCCGACGCTGTGCACGGCTCCCCGGCCCTCGCCCCTGATCTACCACCAGCGCGACTTCCGCCACCTGCCGTCTGCCTGAGGAGCATCCCCATGAGCCTTGCCGCCCCCTCCAAGCTGGGTTCCGGCCTGCTGGAGGCCTCGATCTCCGTCACCGGGGCCCGCCGGACCTACGAGCTCGCCGACTTCTCCCACCTCGTCGCGCTGCACGACGTCGACCTGACCATCGAGTCCGGCTCGTTCGTCAGCGTCATCGGGCCCTCGGGGTGCGGCAAGTCGACGCTGCTGCGGATCATCGGCGGTCTGGAGGAGCTCGACGAGGGCGAGGTGACCGTCTGCGGGGTGAGCCCGCGGGAGGCCGCGGCCGCCAAGGCGCTCGGCCTGGTGCCGCAGACCCCGGCCCTGCTGCCCTGGTTGAGCGTGCTGAAGAACGTCACGCTGCCGGCCCGGGTCAACCGGCGCCACAACCGCACCCCGCTGCCCGACATGGAGGCGCTGCTGGTGAAGGCTGGTCTCGGCGACGCGATGCACAAGCTGCCGGTCCAGCTCTCCGGCGGGATGCAGCAGCGGGCCGCGATCGTGCGGGCCTTCGGGCTCCGGCCCGACGTGATGCTGATGGACGAGCCGTTCTCCGCCCTGGACGAGTTCACCCGCGAGTCCCTGCAGACCCAGCTGCTGGACCTGTGGGCCGAGACCCGCTCCACCGTGGTCTTCGTGACCCACTCGATCAGCGAGGCGGTGCGGCTCTCCGACCGGGTGGTGGTGATGGCCCCCAAGCCCGGCCGCGTCGTGGACGTCCTCGACATCGACCTGCCCCGGCCCCGAGACCCGGAGGTGCTCCGGTCCCGGCAGTTCCACCGCTACGAGGACGAGGTCCGGGAGCGGCTGCGCGCCACCTTGGACCAGGCCCCGCACCCGGCGACCGCGAAGGGACGTGTGTGATGCCCGCGACCGAGCTGATCTCCCAGCAGGGCCCGACGACGTCGGGAGCGACCGCGCTGCCGGCGGGCGACCCCGGCCCGGGCTCGCCCCCGGCCTCCGTCGTGGCCGCCACCGCCACCGAGATCCGGCGCAAGAAGACCCAGCAGCGCCTCGCCGTGCTGCGCCCGGCGTACTGGGCCCCCTTCGGGCTGATGCTGGTGCTCCTGGGCTGGCTCTGGAACGTCGGCGCCGACCGGATGCCCTACCTGCTGCCGCCCCTGCAGGACGTGCTGGGCGCCATCCGGGACCAGCCGGACTACTTCCTGGAGAACGCCTGGGTGACGCTCGGCGAGGCGCTGGCGGGGCTCGCCATCGGGTTCACCGTCGCCGTCGTGCTCGCGGTGCTGATCAGCGAGTCCCCGCTGGCCCGCCGGGCCGTCATGCCGGTGGCCGTCGTCCTCAACGTCACCCCGCTGGTGGCGATCGCCCCGGCGCTGGTCGTCGCCTTCGGCTTCGGTGCGGCGCCCAAGCTCATCCTCACCTCGTTGATCTGCTTCTTCCCGATCCTGATCAACACCGCGGTCGGCCTGCAGTCGGTGCCGCGGCAGGTGCTCCAGGTCTTCCAGACCGTCAACGCCTCGCGGTGGGAGGTGCTGCGCCACCTCCGGATCCCCGGCGCGCTGCCCTACGTCTTCGCCTCGCTCCAGATCGTCTTCCCGCTCTCGGTGGTGGGAGCGGTCGTCGCCGAGCTCTCCGCCGCAGGGTCCGCGGCGGGGCTCGGCACCACGATCCAGGTCGCCACCTCCATGAACCGGATGGCCATGGTCTGGGCCGCGATCTTCGTCCTCGCCCTGATGGGCGCCCTGCTGCTGCTGTTCGTCACCGTCGTCGAACGCAAGGTTCTGCACTGGCACGAGTCCAAGCAGAAGTGAATCCCGAGACTCCGAGGAGCTTGCCATGACCGTTCGACCCAGCCTGAGGTCCGCCGTGACCGCCGTCGGCGCGACCGCCGCCCTGCTCACCCTGGCCGCGTGCGGCGGTGACGCGGAGAGCTCCGCGACCGGGGAGCACGGCTCGGCGATCAGCGCCGAGCGCTGCTCGGCCAACGAGGAGGCGGGCAAGGTCACCTACATGTCCGGCTACTACTGGCAGGCCTCGGCCTCCATCCTCGAGGTGATCGCCGCCGACCGGCTCGGCTACTTCGAGGACCTCTGCCTGGAGGTGGAGATGCAGCCCGGGCCGGGTGACACCTCGCAGAACGCCAAGCTGCTCGCCGCCGGCCAGGTGCAGATCACCCCGCTCTCCGGACAGGACGTGATCACCTCGCGGCTCAACGGGCTGGAGATCACCGGGATCTCCTCCTACTCCAACGCCGGCCTGGAGGTGCTGCTGACCGGCCCCGAGATCACCGACCTCACCGAGCTCGAGGGCAAGACCCTGGGGCACAAGGGGTGGCTGCCGATGAGCGTCACCGCCATGCTGGCCGAGGCGGGCCTCGCCGACGGGGCGGTCGACCAGGTGAAGGTGGGCTACGACCCCTCGATCCTGCCGCGGGGCCAGGTCGACGCGCTGACCGCCTTCATCTCCAACGAGCCCAACCAGCTGGCGCGCGCCGACCACGAGGTCACCGTCTGGGAGCCCAAGGACTACGACATCCCCGCCTCCCTCGGGGCGATCGCGGTGAACCCGGCGTTCGCCGAGGAGCACCCCACCGCGGTGGCCGACTTCCTGCGCGCCACCTTCAAGGCGTTCCAGTACTGCAGCGACGACGCCCACGTGGAGGAGTGCCTCGGCTACCAGGCCGACCAGGCCGGCGCGGAGTCCGACCCCGCCCACGAGACCGAGGTGTGGACCACCGAGAAGTCGGTCGTCGCCGAGAACCCGCTGCCCGGCAAGTTCGGCTCGGTCGACCTCGACAACGTGAAGTCCCTCGCCGAGCACGTCGCGACCTACCTGGGCATGGAGGTCACCGGCGAGGAGGCCGTCGCCTGGTTCGACGGCTCGTTCGCCGACGAGGTCGTCGCCGACGACGGCTCCGTCGTCTGGCCCGCCCCCTGATCTCTCACCGACCCACGAAAGGAGCGGCGATGACCGCCAAGGAGTACGGAGTCTTCCTCCCGATCGGCAACGGGGGATGGATGGTCTCCACCACCGCCCCGCACCCGGAGGCCAGCTACGCCTACAACCGGCGCGTCGCGCTGGACGCCGAGGAGGCGGGCCTCGACTTCCTCATGACGATGGCCAAGTGGAAGGGCTTCGGGGGCACCACGGACCACTGGGGCGAGACCCTGGAGTCGATGACCATGATGTCGGGGCTCGCCGAGTGCACCGAGCGGGTCAAGATCTGGGCGACGATGCACGCCAACATCCACCACCCGGCCGTGGCAGCCAAGATGTACACCACGCTGCAGCAGATCTCGGGTGGCCGGGCGGGCATGAACATCGTCAACGGCTCCTACCCCGACGAGTTCAGCCAGATGGGTCTGTGGCAGGAGATGTCCAAGACCGACCGCTACCGGATGACCGAGGAGTGGTGCCAGGCGGTGGTCCGGCTCTGGACCGAGGACCGGGTCACCATGGAGTCGGAGTTCTTCACCCTCGACGACTGCGAGTCACGGCCGCACCCCGACCCGCGGCCCACCATCATCAACGCCGGCACCTCGCAGCCGGGGATGGAGTTCCAGGCCCGCTACGCCGACGGCGCCTTCCTGGGCGCCGACACCTTCGAGGAGATGGTGGAGAAGTCGGCGTACGTCCACGCCCGGGCCCGCGAGCTCGGCCGCGAGTGCCGCACCTACTCGATGATGACGGTGGTGCTGGGCGAGACCGACGAGGCGGCCCGGGAGCGCGTCGCGGAGTACGGCCGCGGTGTCGACAAGGAGGCGCTGCTCAACATGAGCCTGGCCTGGGGGGTGCCGCTGGACCGGGCGCGGGCCTGGGCCGAGGAGGCCACCGGCGAGGAGGCCTTCCAGGTGCAGTACGTCGCCGGCTCGGCCGAGACGGTCGCGGCGGCCATCCTGCGGCTGGTCGAGGCGGCCGAGCTCGACGGCCTGATGCTCATCTTCCCCGACTACCACGCCGACCTCCCGGAGTTCGGGCGCTCGGTGCTGCCCCTGCTGCGCGCCGCCGAGGCGCCGGACCCGACCCCCGTTGAGGAGCTCGCCCATGTCTGACCTCGCACCCCCTTCGTCCTCCGCCGCCTTCCGCAGCGCCGCCGACTCCCTCGAGGAGCTCGACGCGGCCCGGCTCGGGGCGCTGCGGGGCCTCACCCCGGCCGTGGTGGTCGTCGACGTGCAGCACGACTTCGCCGCCCCCGAGGCGATCGGCCACATGTGCGAGACCCCTCAGGACCTGGAGAACGTGGCCCAGGCGGTCACCCAGGTGAGCCGTCTCGTCGACGCCGCCCGCGACGCCGGCGTGCCGGTGGCCTGGGTCCAGCTCGAGACCAGCCACGACACGTGGACGGTCAACAACTGGCTGCGCAACGGCTCCCGGGAGATCCCCCTGGGGGATCGCAACCCCTGTCTCGCCGGTACCCCGGGGGCGCAGTGGTACGGCGGCCTGGAGCCCCGCGCCGACGAGATCGTGGTCAGCAAGGACTCCTACTCCGGCTTCATCGGCACCACGCTGGCCGACGAGCTGGCCGACGCCGGCGTGGACTGGCTGATCGTCACCGGCCTGACGACCGAGTGCTGCGTCTTCTCCACCGCCAACGACGCCATGCAGCACGACTTCCCCGTCGTGGTGCCCTCGGACGCCTGCGCGTCCTACGGCGCCGCCTTCCACGAGTCGGCCCTGGCCATCCTGGCGCTCAACTCCTCGATGGTCACCACCACCGACGTCGTGGTGGAGCAGCTGGAGGCGATGCGGGCCCCGGCGGCGGTGACCGGATGAGCGGCATGCACCTGGCCCTCGACCTCTCCTTCGCCCACACCGAGGGGCGGTGGGCGCTGCCCGGTTCCTGGGTCGGCAAGGAGTTCCCCGACGTCCGCGCCTACATGGAGCTGGCCCAGATGGCCGACCGCGGCGGCATCGACCTGCTCTTCTTCGGGGACGGCTCGGGCATCCCCAGCACCTGGCAGGGGTCCCGCGACGGGGCGGTCGAGTGGGGCGTGCAGTGGCCGCGGCACGACATGAGCCCGGTGATCGCCGCCATGTCCACGGTCACCGAGCGCGTCGGGTTCGGGCTCACCTACTCCTCCACCTTCATGCACCCGTTCTACGTGGCCCGGCTGCTCAACAGCCTCGACCACGTCTCCGGGGGGCGGATCGCCTTCAACGTGGTGGCCTCCACCCGGGTCGCGGACGCCCGCAACTACGGCTTCGACGAGCTGCTCGAGCACGACCTGCGCTACGAGCGGATGGAGGAGTTCATCTCCGTCTGCAAGGCGCTGTGGCGCTCGGTCGAGCCCGAGGCGATCCTCCGGGACCGGGAGACCCGCCGCTTCGCCGACCCGTCCCGGGTGCACCCGATCGACCACCACGGCCGGTTCTTCGACGTCGCCG
Source organism: Nocardioides sp. Z22_16 (assembly GCF_058134365.1). Classification (NCBI taxonomy): domain Bacteria; kingdom Bacillati; phylum Actinomycetota; class Actinomycetes; order Propionibacteriales; family Nocardioidaceae; genus Nocardioides; species Nocardioides sp. Z22_16. The sequence goes on along the minus strand of NZ_JBYTTI010000003.1, from coordinate 270,884 downwards.
GACCGCTGGCGTCGGTGCCGAGCCCGCAGATCGAGCCGGTGCTGGTGCAGGCCGGCGCGAGCCCCCGCGGGATCCAGGCGTCGGCCTCCTTCGCCGACCTGGTCTTCGGCTTCGGCTCCTCCACCGCCGGCATGCAACGGCACCGGTCGCTGCTCGACGAGGAGCTCGCCGCCCGCGGCCGCGACCCCGGCAAGGTCGGCATCCTGTGGGACCTGCAGGCGATCATCGGGGCCACCGACGACGAGGCCCGGACCCGCAAGGAGTCGGTGCTGGAGGCGTGGACCGACGAGATGGTGGCGGTCTCGCTCTCGCACAACGCCGGCTACGACTTCTCCACGCTGCCCGAGAAGTTCCGCCTGGGCGACCTGCGCGAGCGCATCCTCGCCGCGCAGGCGTCGCCGGCCGGGCTCGTCGGGCAGCTCGTCGCCGAGCTCGGCGAGGACCACCTGATGACCCGCGCGGAGTTCTTCGAGCGCGGGTGGCGCTCGGCCACCGGCGTCGACCACATGCTCGTGGGGTCGGCGTCCCGGATCGCCGACCACCTGGAGGAGACCTTCGCCGCCACCGGGTCCCGGGGCGGATTCATGATCTCCAGCCCGCTCGCCTTCCCGTCGGGGTATGCCGCGGTGGGCGAGCTGCTGGCGCCGGAGCTGGCCCGGCGCGGTGCGCTCGCCGAGCGGCGTCCCGGGCCCCAGACCCTGCGTCAGGTCCTGTGCGAGTGAGCTCCGCGCCGTCGGTGCGCGAGCAGACCCTGCTGCTCTGCGTGCTGATCGGCACGGTCCAGATGACGTGGGGGGCGATCGTGCCGGCGCTGCCGCTCTACGTCGCCGACCACGGGCTGGCGATCGGCGCGCTGGGGCCGATCCTGGCGGCGTTCGCGATCGGCCGGGCGCTGGTCAACGCCCCGGCGGGCCTGGTGCTGCGGTGGTGGCGGCCGCGGCCCTACCTCTGGGTCGTGGCGCTCGCCCTGGTGGCCGTCACCGCCCTGACCGGGCTGGCCACCAGCACCGGCTCGGTGGTGGTGCTCCGCTTCGTGGCCGGCGTCTTCGGCGGCGCGGCGGTCACCGTGGCCTTCTCCGTGCTGGTCACCGCCGCCCCGGCCGGGCAGCGGGGCCGGGTGGTGGCCCACTCGATGATGGCGATGACGGGAGCGGTGGCCGTCGGCTCCCTGCTGGGCGGGCTGGTGGTGGAGCGGTGGGGTGTGCCGGCCACCTTCGTGGCCGCCGCGGTCCCGCTGCTCCTGGCCCTGGCCTGGGAGGCGCTGCGCCCGGCGACCCACTACTGGGAGGCCTACGCCGCCCCCCGGCCGGACGCCGTCGCTGCCGTCGCGGCCGTCGCGCCCGCTGGGGAGGCTCGTCTCGCGGCGGTCGAGCAGGCTCGGGCCGGCGGGCGGCACGGGCTGGTCGCGGCCCTGTGCGGGGTCTCCTTCGCGACCTTCTTCGTCCGCTTCGCCGGCGAGCAGGGGCTGGTGCCCGTGATGGCCTACGAGGGGGCGGGGATGCGGCCGGTCACGCTCTCGCTGGCGATCGCCGCCGGCACCGTCGCGAGCCTCCTCCTCGCCCCGGTCGTGGGACGCCTGGTCGACCGGGGCGTCCGGCGCCCGGTGCTGCTGGTCACCGGCACCCTGGGTGCCGCCGCCGTGCTGGTGCTGCCGGTCCTCGGCTCCCCGGTGCTCTTCTCGCTGGCGCTGGTCGCCTACTTCGCCGCCACCACCGCGCTCAACGTCGTCCCCGGCGTGGTCGCCGGCGAGAGCTGGGGTCCGCGGGAGTCCGGGGCGGTGATCGGGCTGACCCGCACGGTCGGCGACGTGGGGGCGGCCGCGGGTCCCCTGGTGGTCTTCTGGGTCGTCGAGCGGTGGTCGTGGCTGGCCGCCTGCGCGCTGATGGCGCTGCTCCTGCTCGCCTCGGTGGCCCACCTCGCACGCCACGTCCGACGAGAAACCGTCCGAGAGGAGATGGCCCTTGCCTAGGCTGGCACTCATGGATCCCCGGGTCGCGCCTATGGTCGCGCCTGCGTCCGCGGCCCCGGGAGGACCGCCGGGCAGCGGCGAGGTCGAGAACGTGTGGCGGCGGTTCGGCCCCCAGTCGCCGGAGCGCGCGGCGCTGCTGGCGGTCTCCGCCGAGCTCGGGGTCGACCTGCGTCCCCGCGCCGTCGAGGTCCGCCCGGGCACCACGTTCGAGGTCGAGGGGGTCGATCCGCAGGACCGCTACCTCTTCCAGGTGGTGGTCAACCGCGGGGCCTTCACCTCGGCGCAGCGCAACAAGGTCCAGGCCGACATGTTCAAGCTGCTGTGGCTGCGCACCACCCGGTTCCCGTCGGCGCAGGTGGGGATCGTGCTCAGCGAGACCACGGCGGAGGCCGTCAAGCCACGCTCCTGGACCTTCCTGGCCGCGGTCGAGCTCGACCTCACCCTCTACGTGGTCTCCGCGGACGGCCGGGTGACCCGGGTCCAGGCCTGAGTCACCCCCGCGACGTCCCTGCCCGCCTGCTTGCCCTGTCTCCCCGCTCCGCCCTGCCCTGCTGCTGAGAGGAATCGCCATGTTCTCGACCCCTGACGCCCCCGCCCCCGTCGCCGTCCCAGGCGCCGCCGCCGACTCCGGGAGGGAGTACGGCGTCTTCCTGCCGATCGGCGACGGCGGGTGGATCATGTCCACCACCTCCCCCCGCCCGCTCGCCGACTACGAGTACAACAAGCGCGCCGCGCTGCATGCCGAGGCCATGGGACTCGACTTCGTGATGACGATGGCGAAGTGGCGCGGCTTCGGCGGTGACTCCGACTACTGGGGACGCACCCTGGAGTCGATGACCCTGATGTCGGGGCTCGCCGAGGCCACCGAGCGGGTCAAGATCTGGGCGACCATGCACGCCAACGTCCACCACCCGGCGGTCGCGGCCAAGATGTACACCACCCTCCAGCAGATCGCGGGCGGCCGGGCCGGGATGAACATCGTCAACGGCGCCTACCCGGGCGAGTTCACCCAGATGGGCCTGTGGGACCACGAGCGGACCCAGCAGGACAAGTACCGGATGACCGAGGAGTGGTGCGAGGCGGTGAGCCGCCTCTGGTCGGAGCCCAGCGTGACCATGGAGTCGGACTTCTTCACCCTGGCCGACTGCGAGTCGCGGCCGCACCCGCAGGTGCGGCCCACGATCATCTCCGCGGGCAGCTCCCCCCAGGCCCGGGCCTTCCAGGCCCAGTGGTGCGACGGGGCGTTCATGGCGGCCAACGACCTGGAGTCGATGCGGGCCCAGTCCGACGACGTGAAGACCCGTGCCGCCGCCTTCGGGCGGACCTGCCGGACCTACGCGATGCTGACCGTCGTCCAGGGGGAGACCGACGAGGAGGCGCAGGCGATGGTCGCCGAGTACGGCCGCGGGATCGACCGGCCGGCGGTGGCCAGGATGCGGGAGTCGTGGGGGATCCCGGCCGACCAGGCGCTCAACTGGGCCAACGGCGCCGGGGCGGAGGGCGCCTTCCAGACCGCCTACGTGGCCGGGTCGGCGGAGACCGTCGTCTCGCACATCCGGCACGTGCTGGGCGCGACCGGGCTCGACGGGCTGATGCTGATCTTCCCCGAGTTCGACCGGGACATGGTGCTCTTCGGTGAGACCGTCCTGCCCGAGCTGCGCCGCCTCGACGCCCTCGACGCGGGCGGCGCCCCTGACGCGGGTGCTCGCGTGTCGGCGACGCTTGCTAGACAGGGGGCATGAGCCCCACCGGAAGCACCGCCGGAAGCACCGCCGCCCCGTCCGCCTCCGACGAGGTGCGCCGCGGTGTCCGTGCGGAGGCCGAGCGCCACCTGCGGGCCCTGGTCGGCAGCGACGACGTCGTGCTGCGCGAGGACCAGTGGTCCGCGATCGAGGCGCTGGCCGTCGACCGGCGCCGGGCGCTGGTGGTCCAGCGCACCGGGTGGGGCAAGTCGGCGGTCTACTTCGTCGCCACCCTGCTGCTGCGCGCCCAGGGCGCCGGCCCGACGGTGATCGTCTCCCCGCTGCTGGCGCTGATGCGCAACCAGATCGCCGCCGCCGAGCGGGCCGGCATCCGGGCGGTCACCATCAACTCCACCAACATCGAGCAGTGGCAGCCGATCCACGACGCGATCCACGCCGGCGAGGTCGACGTCCTGCTGGTGAGCCCCGAGCGTCTCAACAACCCCGGCTTCCGCGACGAGGTGCTGCCCCGGCTGGCCGCCTCCGCGGGCCTGCTGGTGATCGACGAGGCCCACTGCATCTCCGACTGGGGCCACGACTTCCGGCCCGACTACCGGCGGATCAGGACCCTGCTCGGAGAGCTGCCCCCGGGGATCCCGGTGCTGGCGACCACCGCGACCGCCAACGCGCGGGTCACCGGCGACGTCGCCGAGCAGCTGGAGGTCTCCGGCTCCGCGGGCCAGGAGCGCCCGGCCGACGGCGGGGTGCTGGTGCTCCGTGGCTCGCTCGACCGCGAGTCGTTGAGGCTGGGGGTCGTCCGGCTCAAGACGGCCGAGCAGCGGATGGCGTGGCTGGCCGACCACCTGGCCGAGCAGCCCGGCTCCGGCATCGTCTACTGCCTCACGGTCGCCGCCACCCAGGAGATCGCCGACTACCTGCGCTCCCGCGGCCTCCAGGTCGCGGCGTACTCGGGGCAGACCGAGGCGAGCGAGCGCCAGGCCCTCGAGGAGGACCTGGTCGCCGGGCGGGTGAAGGCGCTGGTGGCCACCAGCGCCCTGGGGATGGGCTTCGACGCCAAGCTCGGCTTCGTGGTCAACATGGGCGCCCCCGCCTCGCCGGTGGCGTACTACCAGCAGGTGGGCCGTGCCGGGCGTGGCACCGACGAGGCGACCGTGGTGCTGCTCCCCGCCACCGAGGACCGCGACATCTGGGCCTACTTCGCCTCCCTCTCCTTCCCCCGCGAGGAGCTGGTGCGCCAGACCCTGGAGGTGCTGGCCGGCGCCGGCAAGCCGCTGAGCACGGCGGTCCTGGAGACCTACGTCGAGCTCAACAGGTCGCGGCTCGAGCAGATGCTCAAGGTGCTCGACGTCGACGGCGCGGTGCGCCGCGTGCAGGGCGGGTGGACCGCCACCGGCCGACCCTGGAGCTACGACGCCGAGCGCTACGCCCGGGTCGCGGCCGCCCGGCAGCGCGAGCAGCAGGCGATGCTCGACTACCTCGAGACCGACGCCTGCCGGATGTGGTTCCTGCGCGACCAGCTCGACGACCCCGACGTGAGCGCGCGGTGCGGGCGCTGCGACAACTGCGGCGGGCTCCAGCTCTCGACGTCGGTCTCCGAGCAGTCGGTGGAGGCCGCGCACGAGCGTCTGGCCCGCCCCGGCGTGGTGGTCGAGCCCCGCAAGATGTGGCCCACCGGGTTGGCCAACCTCGGGATCGACCTCAAGGGCAAGATCGCCGACGGCGCCGCCGAGGGGCGGGCCGTCAACCGGCTCACCGACCTCGGCTACGGCTCTCAGCTGCGCGACCTCTTCCGCACCGGCCCGGAGGGCGAGGCCCTGGACGGACCGGTCCCGGTGCCCCTGGTCCGCGCCGTCGTCGAGGTCCTCGGCGACTGGCGGCCCCGGGTGGAGGCGATCGTCTATGCCGAGTCGGCGCGACGGCCCACGCTGACCAGGGACCTCGCCGAGGGACTGTCGCGCTACCTCAAGGTGCCCGTCGTCGGCACCTGGGCGATCGTCGACCCGGAGGTGCCGCCGGAGAAGGGGGCCGCCAACTCCGCCCAGCGGGTCGCGGCCGTCGGGAGGCGCTCCGGGCTGCAGGCCGACGTACCGGCCGGGCCGGTGCTGCTCGTCGACGACCTGGTCGTCACGGGGTGGTCCCTGACCCTCGCGGCCCGGGCGATCAGGGCGGCCGGCGCCACCGAGGTGCTGCCGCTCACCCTGGCGGTCAACGGCTGAGCCGCCGGGCGGCTACTCCCCGGCCGTGCCGGCCAGGAACTCGCCGAGGAGCGCACGCTCCTCCTCGTGCGCGATCAGCTCGGGGCGGCGTCGTACCTCCTCCTCGACTCGCTGCAGCAGCGGCTCCAGGGTGGTCACGAAGGTGCGGGAGACCTTGACCCATCGCGTCCTGCCGTCCTGGTCGGGCCCGCGCAGGGCCACCGCCTGGTTCCAGAACTCGGGGGTGATCGAGCCCATGCCTCCGTCGATCAGCACCCGGACCTCGGTGGCGTCCTCGAAGCGGATCTGGTGGCGCACCTTGTCGCCGGCGGTCACGGTCACCGCCTCCTCGGAGACGAAGACGTGCTTGCGTGCGTGCACCCACGCGGTGACGGCCGGGACCAGGACCAGCACCAGCCCCATCACCAGCGCGATCGCCCAGGCGAGCACCACCTGGTCCTGCTCGCCGGCTGCCCTGCGGAAGGTCCTCACCGTCGGCACGAGCATGACGAGGGCGATCGTCACGCCGCCCCACACGTAGACACCGCGCTGAGGGAGCTCTGTCCCGAGGGTCGCATCCATGTTTGGAGCATAGGGACACGGGGGATTCTCTGCTCGGCAGCGCCCCCGACGTTAGGAAGACCATCGTGTCGAGCTCCCGCCTCGAAGCCGTCCTCGCCCTGCACGAGGAGAAGGCGAACGCCGCCCTGGACCAGCTCGACAAGGCCGAGCAGTTCGCCCGTCAGAGCCAGGATCTGCGGGTCAGCGGCCAGTCCGCCGACGGCGACGTGACCGTCACGGTGGACGGGGTGGGACAGATGGTGGACCTCGCGTTCGGCGAGCGGTTCGTCGAGCTCTCCGGTCCGCAGCTCTCGGCGGCCGTGCTCGAGGCGCACGCCCAGGCGAAGCGGCGACTCAGCTTCGCGATCGAGAAGCTCGGCGAGGACATCTACGGCCCGGGGTCGCCGACCGCGCAGCGGTTCGCGCAGAGCTATCGCGACCAGTTCGGCTACGAGGAGGAGGACGGGCGATGAGCGGGGGATTCCACGTCGACACCGATGCGATGCGCAGCCATGCTGCCAACGTGCAGGGTCTCGCGGCACAGGCGCAGACTGCCGTCAGCGCTGCCAACCAGGTCAACTTCGGGCCGGCGATGTACGGCCAGATCGGGCAGATGCTGGTCTTCCCGCTGATGGCTCCGCTGCAGGGTGCGGGTGTGCTCTCCACCGAGGCGGTCAAGGAGATGCTCTCCGAGACCGCCGAGGGGGTCAAGGAGCTGGCCGACTCCTACGACGCCGTCGAGGAAGCGGTCGTCGACGTCTTCAACTGGGTGAAGGGGAAGCTGTGAGCTCGCTCGTCGTCGAGGGTGGCTCCGACCACGGGTGGGTGGCCAACCACGGGTCCGCAGGGGAGTGGACCAACGGGCTGAAGATGATCGACGGCGCGGTGGACGCCGGTGAGGCCTTCCGGCGGGGGGACTTCATCCAGGGCTCCGTCAACGGCCTCAGCGCGGGGCTGGACGTCGTCGGCGCGATGCTCAACCCGTTCGGCGCCGCCGGCTCCATGGTCGTCGGTTGGTTGATCGAGCACATCGGCCCGGTGCAGGACTTCCTGGACGAGATGCTCGGCGACCCGGCCGCCATCCGGGCGGGCGCCCAGAGCTGGCGCAACATCAACGAGCACCTCACGGGGGTGAGTGCGGACTACCGCTCCCGCGCGCACGGCGACACCAGTGGCTACACGGGCCTGGCGATGGACGCCTACAACTCCTACGCCGACCTGTCGGCCGACCTGATGCGCGAGCTCGCCAAGGTCGCCAACGGCGTGGCCGGGGGCATCGAGGTGGCCGGCACGCTGCTGGCCGGGGTCCGCGACTTCATCGTCGGCTTCGTCAGCGACTTCGTGGGTGAGGCGATCGGTGCCGCGGCCCAGTCGGCGCTGACCCTGGGCATCGCGGCCCCCGCGGCGCTGGCGAGCCTGGCCAACAAGGCCAGGAACCTGATCCAGAAGGCCCGCACGCTGATGGACGACCTCGCCCGCTCGCTCGACCGGATGGCCGACCTGCTCGCCCAGATCAGCCCTGCGCTCGAGACCGCGACGTCGACCGGTGCCGCGATGGCTCGCCACGCCTCCGGGATGAAGCAGCACGAGCTCAACCTGATCGTCTCGATGTCCAAGGCGGCCGGAGGCCACGACGACCAGTGACCCGGGTCAGTGGCCCATCATCGCGGTGGGGTCGACCGGCTGCTCCGGGGGCTTGCGGGGCAGGAAGAACGCCGGGATGAGCACGCAGCCGACCAGGAGGGTGCCGACCACGAAGACGGTGGCGAACGAGTCGGCCAGCTCCGGCAGGGCGGCCGGCGCGAGCGCGTCCACCTTCGCCTTCAGCTCGGCGGCCTCGGCACCGCCGGCCTGGGAGAGCATCCCCTTCAGGCCCAGGTAGGCGCCGGCGGAGTCGGAGGCCTTGATCTGGTTGGTCAGGATCACCGAGAAGAGCGCCGTGCCCATCGAGGCGGCGACCTGCTGGGTGATGTTCATCAGCGTGGAGCCGCGGGCGATGTTGTGGTCGGTCAGCGTCTGCAGCGCGGAGCTCATGATCGGCATCATGGTCGCGCCCATCCCGAGGCCCATCACGAAGAGCGAGCCCAGGAGGAACGGGTAGGAGGTGTCGGCCTCCAGCTGGGTGAACATCGCCATGCCCAGGGTGACCAGCGAGATGCCGACCAGCACCACCTTGCCGGGGCCCTTCTTGTCGGCGAAGAAGCCCGCGATGGGCATGGTGACCATGGCGCCGATCCCCTGCGGGGCCAGCAGCAGCCCGGCACCGAGGGCGTCCTCGCCGCGGACCTGCTGGAAGTAGAGCGGGAAGAGCAGCGAGGCGCCGAAGAAGGCGACGGCGAAAAAGGCCATCGCGATCACCGCGACGGTCATCTTCATGTTGGAGAAGAGGCGCAGCTCGACCAGCGGGTGCTCGTTCTTCCGGTTGAGCGCCCACGGGACGAAGGCGGCGACCAGCAGCAGGCCGAGCGTCGAGGTGACGCCGACCTCGGCGTGGAAGAAGGTGCCGTGCTCGGGGATCGAGGAGACGCCGTAGAGGAAGAGGGCCAGGCCGGGGGAGAGCAGCAGCATGCCGACCCAGTCGAAGGTCTCCGACGGCTCGACGTGGTCCTTGGGCAGCACGATGACGGCGTAGACGAGCGCCAGGATGCCGATGGGCAGGTTGATCAGGAAGATCCAGTGCCAGGAGGCCGCCTCGATCAGGTAGCCGCCGACGATGGGACCGAAGATCGGGCCCAGCAGCATCGGGATGCCGAGCACCGCCATCACCCGACCGATCCGGTGCGGGCCGGCGGCGCGGGTCAGGATCGTCATGCCGAGCGGCATCAGCATGCCGCCGCCGAGACCCTGCAGGACCCGGAAGATCACCAGCGTCTGGAGACTGTCGGCCACCGCGCAGAGCACCGAGCCGGCGGTGAAGAGGCCGACCGCCAGCAGGTAGAGCCGCTTGGTGCCGAACCGGTCGGCCGCCCACCCGGTCAGCGGGATCACCGAGGCGAGGGCCAGCGTGTAGCCGGTCATCGTCCAGGCGACCTCCGCGGAGGTCGCCTCGAACTCGTTCTGGAAGGTCTCCAGCGCCACCGAGACGACGGTGATGTCGAGGATCGACATGATCGCGCCCAGCACCACCACGCCGGCGATGAGGAGGACGTTCTTGTCGAGCCGGTCGTCCGCGGCGGGGGAGGGCTGCTCCGGGTTCGTTGCCTCTGTCTGGGTGCTCACCGGGGAAGGCTAGTGGTTGCCACGGTCAACGATCACCCGAATAAGCAGGTGTGCTGCGTCACCTAGCCGAGCAGCTGCTCGACCGCGCCCACCAGGGCCGGGTCGTCGGGCTCGGTGGTGGGGCTGAACCGTGCGGCCGGCCGCCCCTCGGCGTCGACCAGGAACTTCTCGAAGTTCCACTGCACGTCCCCGGTGTGCCCCTTCTCGTCGGCCAGCTCCACCAGCGGCGCCAGCACCGGGTGCCGGTCCTCGCCGTTGACCTCGATCTTCTCGGCCATCGGGAACGTGACGCCGTAGGTGGCGGAGCAGAACTCCGCGATCTCCTCCGCGGTGCCCGGCTCCTGGCCGAGGAACTGGTTGCAGGGCAGCCCGACGACGGTGAAGCCGCGCTCGGCGTACCGCGCGTGGAGCTCCTCGAGCTTGGCGTACTGCGGGGTCAGCCCGCACCGGCTGGCCACGTTGACCAGCAGGGCCGGGCGGCCGCCGGTCAGGTCGCGGAGGGTGCCCGGGGTGCCGTCGAGCCGGGCCAGGGACGCGTCGAGGATGCTCACCCGAGCACACTAGCCGCAGCCGTGTGGGAGGGGCGGGCTAGCGTCGGGGGGTGAGCTTCGTCCCCATCACCGGCCCAGCGACCTTCCGCGCCGGCAGACCGCCGCGCCGGTCGACCGTCGAGTTCACCGGGGGCCGGTCGGTCTCGATGCCGATCTCGGCCGCCATGCCGGTGCTGGCCCGCGCCCAGCGCGAGCTCGGCGCCACCGAGGGACGCCCGGTCCACCCGAGCGTCGCCCTCCTCGCCGGCGCGGCCCACCTGGGGCTCCGGCTCGTCGCCGAGGGCCGCTTCGAGCCGCACCCCACCCAACCCTGGTGGCAGGTCGCCCCGCTCGACGAGGCCGCCAACGACCGGATCGAGCAGCTCGCCCGCTCCCATGCCCACGGCGACCTCGACGCCGCCGGCGCGGAGGGCATCGTCCGCGCCGTCCTGGAGGCCGTGGTCGACGCGATGCCGCGGCGCACCCCCACCCGGCCGGTCGCGGTGCCCAGCTATCCCAGCCGGCTCCAGGAGCGGCTGGCCCGGATGAAGCAGGAGACCGTCACCGACGACCGGCCGCAGCTGGTGCGGCTCTCGCTGCGGGTCGAGGCGGCCGAGGAGGAGCTCTACGCCGGGGAGCTGCGGCTGGTGCCCCAGGTGCACGCCGAGGGCGGCGTCCACCTGGTCGCGGACGCCGCCGAGCTGTGGCTGGAGGCCGGGCCCGAGGCGAGCCACGGCTTCGGGGACCGGGCGCGGGTGCACGCCGGGCTCGCGCTGCGCCAGGCGGCCGACGCGTGGCCGGTGCTGGAGCGGCTGCTCGACGCCCGGGTGCCCGACCGGATCACCCTGGACGCCGACGAGGTCGTCGACCTGCTCTCGGGCGGGCTCGGCGCGCTGCAGGGGATCGGCGTCGAGGTGCACTGGCCCCGCGAGCTGGGCCGCGACCTCACCTCCCGCGCGGTGCTGGAGGGGACCTCGCCGCGCCTCTCGCCCGACGAGCCGCTGCAGAGCTCCACGCTGGGGGCCGAGGCCCTCTTCGCCTTCCGGTGGCAGGTCTCGCTGCACGGCGACCCCCTGACCGAGGATGAGATGGCGCTGCTCGCGGAGTCGGCGGCCTCGGTGGTGCGGCTGCGCGACAGCTGGGTGGTGGTCGATCCCGAGACCGCCGACCGGGCGCGCAAACGGCTGATCCGGACGGTGAAGCCCGCCCAGGCCCTGGCCGCGGCGCTCACCGGGGTGACCCAGGTGGAGCCGGGCACCGAGGGCGGCTCGCCGGACGTCGAGGTGGTGGTGGGCGCCTCCCTGCTGAAGGTCCGGGAGCGGCTGCGCGCCGCCGCCACCCGTGAGCCCGTCCCCGTGCCCGCCTCGCTGAAGGCGACCCTGCGCGACTACCAGCGCCACGGCCTCACCTGGCTGGCCGAGCTCACCTCGCTGGGCCTCGGGGCCTGCCTGGCCGACGACATGGGACTGGGCAAGACCGTGACCCTGATCGCGCTCCACCTGCACCGGGCCGAGACCGGGCAGGCGGCCGGCGCCACGGCCGGGGGCGGAGGCGTCGGGGGGCCGACGCTGGTGGTCTGCCCCGCCTCCCTGCTGGGCAACTGGGAGGCCGAGGTGCACCGGTTCGCCCCCGGCGTCCCGGTCCGCAGGTTCCACGGCGGCGCCAGGTCGCTGGAGGGGCTCGAGGGCGGCTTCGTGCTCACCACCTACGGCACGATGCGCAACGACGCGGAGGTGCTGGCCGGCGTCGACTGGGACCTCGTCGTCGCCGACGAGGCGCAGCACGTGAAGAACGCCCGGTCGGGCACCGCCAAGGCGCTCCGCACCATCGACAGCCGCGCCCGGGTCGCGTTGACCGGCACCCCGGTGGAGAACAACCTCACCGAGCTCTGGGCGATCCTCGACTGGGCGATCCCCGGGCTGCTGGGCAGCCGGCTGGCCTTCCGCCGCACCTGGGCCTCCCCGATCGAGGCGGGCGTGGACCCCGCGCTCACCGCCCGCTTCGCCGACCTGGTGGCGCCGTTCCTGCTGCGGCGTCGCAAGTCCGACCCCGGGATCGCCCCCGAGCTGCCGCCCAAGACCGAGACCGACCACCTCCTGGGGCTGACCCGGGAGCAGGCGGTCCTCTACGAGGCGTTCGTCCGGGACCGGATGGAGCGGATCGAGCGGGCCGACGTCGAGGCGCGGCGCGGGCTGGTGCTGGCGATGCTCACCGGCCTCAAGCAGATCTGCAACCACCCGGCGCACTTCCTCAAGCAGCCGGCGACCAGCCTGGTCGGGCGGTCGGAGAAGGTCGACCTGCTCGACGAGCTGATCGGCACCGTGCTCGCCGAGGACGGCGCGGTCCTGGTCTTCACCCAGTTCGTGGCGATGGCCCGGCTGCTGGAGCAGCACCTGTCCCGCTCCGGCATCCCCCACCAGTTCCTGCACGGCGGCACCCCGGTGGCCCAGCGGGAGGAGATGGTGCGGCGCTTCCAGGCCGGGCCCGACGACCCGGGGCACGTGCCGGTCTTCCTGCTCTCCCTCAAGGCCGGCGGCACCGGGCTCAACCTGACCCGCGCCGACCACGTGGTCCACTTCGACCGGTGGTGGAACCCCGCGGTGGAGGACCAGGCCACCGACCGCGCGCACCGGATCGGCCAGACCCGGCCGGTCCAGGTGCACCGGATGGTCACCCAGGGGACCGTCGAGGAGCGGGTCGCGGAGCTGCTCGCCCGCAAGCGCGGGGTCGCCGACTCCGTGCTGGCCCGCGGGGAGACGGCGCTCTCCGAGCTGGGCGACGCCGAGCTGCGCGACCTGGTGGCCCTGAGGTGAGCCGGCGATGACGGCGCCCGCGTCACCGGTGACCTTCCCGCGGCTGGCGCCGCGGCGCAGTGGCGCGACCGGCACCTGGTGGGGCAAGGCGTGGGCGCGCAGCCTCGAGGAGGCGGCGTACGGCGAGCAGGACCTCACGAGCGGCCGCCGCCTGGCCCGCGACGGCGCGGTGGGCTCGATCTCGGTCCGCGTGGGCGGCTACCTGGCCGCGGTCTCGGAGCGCGACGACGCCTGGACCGTCACCGGCACCGTGGAGGTGCTGGAGGAGGCCAGCCGGCGCCTCTTCGCCGAGGTCGTGGCCGGCAGCGCGGGACGGATCCCGGCGCTGCTCTCGGGCGACCTGCCCCTGGAGGTCGTCGAGGACTGCGAGGAGGTCGGCGTCGAGCTGGTCCCGTATGCCGGCGACCTCGCCTGGAGCTGCAGCTGCGACCACTGGGTCGACCCCTGCCGGCACGCCGTCGCCGTCGCCGCGCAGGTCGGCTGGCTGCTCGACGCCGACCCGCTGGTCCTGCTCCACCTGCGCGGGGTGCCCCGCGAGGAGCTGCTCGCGGAGGTCCACGCCTTGACGCTGGGGGCGGCGGGAGCGGGCCGGGGAGACGGCCCGGTGGACGGGTCCGGCCCCGAGCACGGGATCCCCGACGAGCTCGAGAGCGACCTCGAGACCGGCGCCGACGCGGCCCTGCGGGCCCAGGCCGCGCTCGCGGAGTGGCTCGCCAGGGGTTAGCAGGGGCTAGCAGGGGTGAGCCGGGGTGGCGAGGGGTTAGCGGGCGCTAACCTGGGTCGGTGACCCGTCGCGAGCAGATCCTCGAGACCGCCGCCGGGCTCTTCGCCGCCCGCGGCTTCCACGGGGTCTCGGTGGCCGAGCTGGGTGCCGCCTGCGGGATCAGCGGGCCGGCGCTCTACAAGCACTTCCCGTCCAAGGACGCGATGCTCGCCGAGATGCTGGTCCGGATCAGCGAGGAGCTCCTCGCCGTCGGCCACCAGCGCGTCGCGGAGGCCGAGGGACCCGAGGACGCCGTGGCCGCCCTGGTGGAGTGGCACACCGACTTCGCGCTGCGGCACCAGGCGCTGATCGTCGTCCAGGATCGAGACTGGGAGTCCCTGCCGCCCGAGGCGCGCGAGCGGGTCCGCACGCTGCAGCGCTCCTACGTCGACCTGTGGGCCGACCAGCTGCGCCGCCACCACCCCGACCTGGGCCTCGACCGCGCCCGGTCGATGGCGCACGCGACGTTCGGCCTGCTCAACTCGACCCCGCACAGCCGGCTGCTCCCCGACGACGAGATGCGCGCCCTGCTGGTGCGGATGGCCCACGGCGCGCTGGGCCTGCGCGCGGCGACCTCACGGCCGCCGGGCCGGGAGTGAGCGGACGCCTACAATGCCAGCCGTGACCGCCCCCTCCCAGCCGGAGCCCGCCGAGACCGCGCCCGTCGAGCTGAGCATCGTGATGCCGTGCCTCAACGAGGCCGAGACCCTGGAGACGTGCATCCGGCAGGCCCGTGCCTTCCTCGACGACCACGGCGTGGTGGGGGAGGTGCTGATCGCCGACAACGGCAGCACCGACGGCTCCCAGCAGATCGCCCTGGAGAACGGCGCCCGGGTCGTCGAGGTGCCCGAGAAGGGGTACGGCGCCGCGCTCATCGGTGGCATCACCGCCGCCCGGGGCCGGTTCGTCGCGATGGGCGACGCCGACGACTCCTACGACTTCGGCACGCTGATGCCGTTCCTGGAGCGGCTCCGCGCGGGCGACGACCTGGTGATGGGCAACCGCTTCCTGGGCGGGATCGCCGAGGGCGCGATGCCACCGCTCCACCGCTACCTGGGCAACCCGGTACTGACCTTCGTGGGCCGGCTCTTCTTCCGCACCCCCTCGCGGGACTTCCACTGCGGGCTGCGGGCCTTCAACCGGGCCTCGATCCTGGCGCTCGACCTGCGGACCACGGGGATGGAGTTCGCCTCCGAGATGGTGGTCAAGGCGAGCTTGGCCGACCTGAAGGTCAGCGAGGCGCCCACCACGCTGCGCCCCGACGGCCGCAGCCGCCCGCCGCACCTGCGCAGCTGGCGCGACGGGTGGCGGCACCTGCGCTTCCTGCTCCTCTACAGCCCGCGCTGGCTCTTCTTCTACCCCGGCATGGCGCTGGCGCTCCTCGGCCTGCTCACCACCGCCGTGCTCCTCACCGGCAGCGTCCGGATCGGCGGGATCGGGCTCGACGTCGGCACCCTGCTCTTCGGGATGGGAGCCGCGATCGTCGGCTACCAGGGGGTGATCTTCTCGGTGCTCTCCCGGGTCTACGCCGCCGCGGAAGGACTGCTGCCCCCGGGCAGCCGACGCTTCCGCGCCTTCGAGCAGCGGCTCAACTTCGAGACCGGCATCGTCGTCGGCCTCGCCCTCTTCGTCGCCGGCGTCGCGATGACCCTGGTCGCCGTCCTCAACTGGGGCGACGCGGGCTTCGGCCGGCTCGACACCTCCACCTCGGTGCGGCTCAGCGTGCCCGCCGTGCTCGGGCTGGTGGTGGGCGCGCAGACGATGATGGCGGGGCTCTTCATCTCGCTGCTCCGGATCCGCATCTCGCGTCCCAGCCCGACCAGTCCCACCCCCGTCGGCGGCACCCCCGTCGGCGCCGGCCAGACCGGGTCAGCGACCGGCTCAGCGACCGGGTCAGCGACGACCGCGTAGGTCCGCGAGCAGCATCGCGGCCTTCTCGCGGCCGGCCGCCACCCGGCCGCGGACCAGGTCGACCAGCGCCTGCAGCGCCAGGTGCGCCCGGGTGACCGGCCGGCGACGGGCGGCACGCTCCGAGCGGCGCCACCCGCGCCGGGCCGCGGCGTCGGCCATCTCCTCGAGGAACCCCAGCTCCTCGGCGAACCGCGAGGCGTCGGCGGTCAGCAGGGAGGTCTGGCTGCCCCGGTGCCGGCGGTACTCCAGCAGCGGGGTGCGGATGCTGTGCAGGGCGTGTCCCTCGAGGAGCTGGCGGCAGGTGAGCTCCCAGTCCGGCACGAACCGCCACCGGGTGGTGAAGGGCGCGTCGCCGAGCAGTGACCGGCGCAGGCACATCGTCGGGCAGACGATGTAGTTGCCCCGCAGCAGGCCGGCCAGGCCCGCGTCGCCGCGCACGTCGTGGTCGCCGCCGCGCCCGCGCAGCACGGTCTTGGCCACGTCGGCGGGGGTGCTGGTCGGGGCGCCGTCCTCGCCGATGATGGCGGCGTCGGTGAAGACCACCGAGACGTCGTCCCCGACCCGGGCGGTCGCGGCCAGCACCCGCTCGGCGTACTCCGGCAGCAGGCGGTCGTCGCCGTGCAGCAGGGTGACCCACGGAGCGCGGGCCAGCCGGACGCACTCGTTCCAGTTGCCGGCCAGCCCGAGGTTCTCCTCGTTGAGCACGTAGCGGATCCGCGGGTCGGCGTACCCGGCCACCAGGTCGGCGGCCGGCTCGGGGCCCCGGTCGTCGACGACGAGCAGCTCCCAGTCGTCGCAGGTCTGGGCCAGCACCGACTCGATCGCCTCGCGCAGGTAGTCCCGGCCGGAGTAGTAGGGGATCGCGAAGCTGAGGGGTGGGACCGGCATGGCCGCACCCTATCCAGCGTCGTTAGGCTCCCCCCATGCGAACGAGGGGCGGCACGGCGGTCGCCTGCCTGCTCACCCTCGTGGCGAGCCTGGTGCTGGCCGCCGTCACGGCGCTCTCCTTCGAGCCGGTCTCGCCGTACGACGAGCAGGCGCACTTCGACTACAGCGCGCGGATCGCCCGCTCGGGCGACCTGCCCAGGGTGGGCGACCTCTACGGCCGCGAGACGGTCCGGGAGATGTCGTGCCGCGGGCTCTACCTGCCCGAGGCCGGGCTCGACCCGGTCTGCCCCGAGCTGCGCGACGTCCGGGAGATCGCGCCTGCCGGCGTCTCCTACGTGCTCAGCTACTCCCCGCTCTTCTACGCCGGCCTGGCGGGGAGCGCGCTGGTCGTCGAGGCGCTCTCCCCGCTCTCGCTCTTCGAGTCGGCCCGGCTCAGCATCGCGCTCCTCTTCGCCCTGGGGGCGGCGGCCACCACGCTGGCGCTGCGCCGCTTCGGCGTTCCCGGCCCGCTCTCGGTGGCGCTGCCGGTGCTGCTGGCCAGCGTGCCGGCGGTCCTGTGGCAGGGGGCCACGGTCACCCCGGACGGCGCCGCCCTGCTGGTCGGCGCGGCCGGGCTGCTCCTGGTCACCGTGCGGCACCCGTGGGTCGCCGGGTCGTGGCGGCGGCGGATGGCGTGGGCGCTGGGCCTCGCGCTGGTCATCGCCCAGGTGAAGCTCAGCTACGTCCCGGCCGCCTGCTACGTGCTGCTGCTGGCCGCCGTCTGGCCCGGCGTGGACCGCCCCTGGGCCCCCCGCGACCTGGACCGCGGCCTGCTGCTGCGCCGTACGGCGCTGCTGGCCGGCGCGGCCGTGCTCCTCGCGGTGGCCACCCTGGGGGTCAACGAGTGGCGCTCGGCGAGCCTGCCCGCCGGGGCCTCCGCCGACGGGGGGATGGGTGAGTCGCTGGCCTCGCAGAGCACGCTGTGGGGCGAGATCCTGGGCGCGGCCCAGGCGCTGATGGCCCCGCTGACCTTCTTCTCCTTCAACTCCTCCCCCTTCCTCGCCACGCTCGCCTCCGGGCTGCAGATCTTCGTCCTCGGCGCCGCCGCGCTGGTCGCCCTCTCGTCGCGCTGGCCGCTGACCTCCCCGGTGCGGGTGCTCGCGATCACCGGGCTGGGCGCCTGGCTGCTCACCGTGGTGCTGCTGCCGACCGCCTTCTTCGTCGTCCACGGCGCCACCGGTACGCAGCCGCGCTACGGGCTGCCGCTGATGGTGATCCTGCTGGCCCCGCTCGCCCTGGCTCTGGGCCGCGGACGGGTGGTGCAGTGGTCGCTGGCCGCCCTGGCGGCGGTCGCCTGGTCGGTCAGCCTCGCCCAGTCGCTCGCCCTGTGAGCCGCCTCGCGGAGCGCGCCGCGGCCTGAGCACCTAGTCTGTGTCCGCTGTCGCCCAGACCGAGGAGTCTCCGTTGTCCGTCCTGCGTCTCGCCCTGGTGGGCTCCGGCTCGATGGGGCTGAACCACGCCCGCACCATCTCGGCCGGCCTCGACACCGAGCTGGCCGTCGTCGTCGACCCGCTGGAGGAGAACGGCCGCAAGGTGGCCGACGCCCACGGCGCCCGGTGGGCGCGCGACCTCGACGGCCTCGGCGACGTCGACGCGGCCGTGATCGCCGCGCCCACCGAGCAGCACCACGCGCTGGCCCTGCAGATCATCGGGGCCGGGCTGCCGCTCCTGGTGGAGAAGCCGGTCTGCCCCTCCCTGGAGCAGACCGAGGAGGTGGTGGCGGCCTCCCGGCGCGCGGGGACCCCGTTGATGTGCGGCCTGCTGGAGCGCTTCAACCCCGCGGTGGTGGTGGCGATGAAGATGATGGAGGCGCCGCTCTACGTGCGGGCCGAGCGGCACTCGCCCTACGTGCCGCGGATCGCCACCGGGGTCGCCTGGGACCTGCTGGTCCACGACGTCGACCTGGTGGTGCGCGCCTTCGGCGGCGGCCGCCCCGGCCGCGCGGACGTGCAGGTCGGGCACTTCCACCCCGACTCGGTGGCGGGGGCCGAGGACATCGTGGAGGCCACCTTGCGCTTCGACGACGGCGGCATCGCCTCGGTCTCGGCCAGCCGGCTCGGGCAGCGCAAGGTGCGCCAGCTCCTCATCCAGGAGATCGACCGGATGATCGAGGTCGACCTGCTGCGCCGCGGCGTCACCGCCTACCGGCACTCCTCGATCGCCGGCGACCCGGGCCGGGACGGCTTCCGCCAGATGACCGAGATCGAGGTGCCGGAGGTGATCGGCGCCGAGCCGCTGGCCAGCCAGCTGGCCCACTTCGTCTCGCTGGTGCGCGGCGAGGGCGACGTCGACGCCGAGCGCGACTCGATCCTGCCCGCGCACCACGTGGTCGACCAGGTCCTCGCCGGCCGTGTCTGAGCCCTCGCGGGCCGCGGGCACCCGGGTGGCCCCGCGCCCCGCGCGGCCCCGCGTCCGGGAGCTGCTGACCCACCGGCGCGCCGGCGACGTGCTCACCGCCCTGGTGCTGCTGCTGGCGGTGGTGGCGCTCTCGACCATCGCGCTCCAGGGCCGGCCGATGTCGCACGTCGACGAGGTCACCCACTTCGACAACGTGCTCCAGATGGACGCCGGGACCTACCCGCACCGCGGGTCGATCTACACCGACGCCATCGTGGAGGAGTGGACGTGCGGGGTGGGCCACGACACCGGCCCGCTGGCCTACGAGTGCGGCAACCCCCAGCTGAGCCCGATCTACCTGCCGATGACGCAGTACACGACCAGCTACATCCACTACCCGACCTACTTCGCCGCGGTCCTGGGCGGCGCCCGGGTGGTGCAGGCCGCCGCCGAGGTCGACCTGATCGACGCGGTGCGGCTCAGCTCCACCCTGGTGCTGATCGCCGGGATCGTCGTCTGCTGGCTGCTGGCCAGGTCGGCCGGGATGAGCGGCGCCCGCCGGGTGGCCCTCACCTTCACCCCGGTGGCGGCCCCGGGGATCCTCTACTACGGCCCGATGGTCAACCCGGGGTCGGCGGCCACGCTCTGCGGCGCCCTGGTGGCGCTGGGCGCGCTGGCGTGGCTGCGGTCGCCGCGGTGGTTCTGGGGCTACCTGGCGGCCGCGGCGTTCGCCTCCTGGGTGGCGGCCACCTCCTCGCTCACCGTGGCGGTGGTGCTGGTGGCCAGCGGCCTGGTGTGGCTGGCCGCCCGCGCGGGGGTCGAGGCGGTGGCCGGATGGCGGGTCACCTGGTGGCACCTGGGCCTGCAGGCGCTGGTCTTCCTCGGCCCCGTCGTCCTCTGGGACCTGGTCATCGAGGCCCGCGCGACCGAGCCCAACTCGGTGGTCTACTCAGCGGTGCCCGACGGCAGCCTGCGCACCCTGCTGGCCGGCGCGGTCACCGAGGCCTCGTCCCTGCACACCCCGTGGAACGACGTCAACGCCCTCCCGGTGCTCGACGGCGACCTGTGGGCGACGGTGCTCCGCGGCTTCGGCTACGGCTTCCCCTACCTGATCTCGGTCGTGGTCTTCGGGGTGCTCGCCCTGGCCCTGCTCGGTGAGCTCCGCCGACGGGGCGCCCCCGACGGCGCTGACGGTCCCGAGGCAGGCGCCGCGGCAGCCGGCGGCCCGCGCGCGGGTCGCCTGAGCCGCCGGGTCGCCACCCACTGGCCCGGCTGGCTGCGCGAGGACCGGCTGCTGGTCGCCTCGCTGCTGCTCGTGATGTTCGCGTTCCCGCCGTTCCTGCGGATGAGCAACACCGCCAACTTCGGCTTCGACTTCCCGATCGTGCCGCGCTACATGATCTCCCTGGCGCCGCTCGCGGTGCTGCTCGCCCTGCGCGCCGTCCGCGGGGAGGCGGTGCCGCGGCTGCTGGCGCTGCTCGCGGTCACCACCGTGGTGGGGGTCTGCGTCACTGCGTGGTGACGAAGCGCGGGCCGCCGTCGGCGTCGCGCTCGTCGAGGTCGACCCGGCCGATCACCCGGGCCGGCACCCCGCCGACGATGGTGCGCGGCGCCACGTCGGAGGTCACCACGGCGCCGGCGGCGACCACCGCCTCGTCCCCGATGGTGACGCCCATGTTGACGATCGCCCCGGCACCGAGGAAGACCCGGTCACCGATGGTCACCGGCGCGTGGTCCACCCGGTCGTAGCTCCGGCCGCTGACGCAGCGCCGGGCCGAGGAGTGGGTGTAGATCTGCACCCCGGAGGAGATGTCGCACCCCCGGCCGATCCGCAGGCCGCCGGAGCCGTCGATCACGGTGAAGGCACCGATCCAGGTGCCCTCGCCGACGACCGGCTCGCCGACCACCCACGCGTGCTCGTTCCACGGGTTCGGGGGCAGCGACGCCGGTCGCGGCGCGGTCATGACCCTCAGCCGCCCGCGCGGATCAGGTCGATCATGCCCTGGCGGACCTCGATGGTCGGCTCGAAGCCGAGCACCTCCTTGGCCCGGGTGATGTCGGCCGCGCGCCGCGAGGCGATCACGTCGCGCTCGTTGAAGATGGGCTTCACGTCGGCGTTGACGGCCTCGATCAGGATGTCGGCCAGCTCGGCGATCGAGGTGTCGATCCCGGTGCCGATGTTGACCGGCACGTTGTCCTTCTCGCAGTCCAGGGCCAGCACCACCGAGCGGGCGATGTCGTGGACGTGGATGAAGTCCATCGACTGCTCGCCCTTGCCGTCGATCACCGGGGGCTCGCCGTTGCGGATCCGGTTGACGAAGTGGTTGATCACCGAGGTGTAGTAGGCGGTCGTCTTCTGGCCGGGGCCGTAGACGTTGAAGAACCGCAGCCCGATCCAGGAGAGGCCGGCGCGGCGCTGGTAGAAGCCGAGGAGGTCCTCGCCGGCGCGCTTGGAGATGCAGTACGGCGTCTGCGGCGAGAGCCGGTCGTCCTCGTGCATGGGCAGCCGCTCGGGGTCGCCGTAGACCGAGGCCGACGAGCAGTAGACCAGTCGCTCCACGCCGTGGTCCGCGGCGGCCGCGAAGACGTTGTGGTTGCCGATCATGTTGATGTCCATCGACTCGTACGGGTCGGACTGGCTCTTGTTGATCGACACCGCGGCCGCGTGGATGACCTTGGTGCAGCCCTTCATCGCCTGGTGCACCGCGCCGCCGTAGCGCACGTCCTGGTCGATCAGCTCGACGTCGTCGCCGAGGGCGGCCACGGCCTCGCGGTCGCCCCGGAACATGTTGTCGAAGATCCGGACCTTGTAGTCCTTCTCCAGCAGCATCGGCACCACGTGCAGGCCGATGAAGCCGGCACCACCGGTGAAGAAGACGGTCTCTTTGGACATCGGGAGGGGGTTCCTTTCGAGGTGGGTCAGCGACGCACGGCGGCCGACGAGGCGACCTCGCGCAGCGTCTCGGCGACGTAGGCGACGTCGTCGGGCTCCAGGTTGGCATGCATGGGGATGGCCAGGTGGCGGGCGAAGAGGTCCGCGGAGATCGGGCACTGCTCCCGGGAGCCGTAGACCGGCTGCAGGTGGGAGGCGTAGGTGCCGAAGTTGCAGCCCACCCCGCGCTCGCGCAGGGCCAGCGCCACGGCGCCCCGGTCGAGCTCGGGGGAGATCGCCACCACGTAGGACTGCCAGGCGTGGGTGCGGCCCTCGGCCACCACCGGCAGCGCCAGCTGCTCGAGGTCGCCGAGCTGCTCGGCATACCCGTCGGCGGCCCGGCCGCGGGCGGCGAGCAGGTCGGGCAGGCGGGTCAGCTGGACGCGCATGATCGCCGCGGCCACGTCGGAGAGCCGGTAGTTGTAGCCGGCCACGTCGAAGCTGGGGACCGGCAGGGTCGCGGCCCCCTCGCGGGTGATGGCCGGCGCGATCCCGTAGGTGTGCAGCTTGCGGGCGGTGCCCATCCGCTCGGCGTCGTCGCCGACCAGGGCGCCGCCCTCGCCGGCGGTGATGCCCTTGCGGCCGTGGAAGCTGAAGGCGGCCAGGTCGGCGAGGCTGCCGGCCGGGCGCCCGCGGTAGGTGGCGCCCGCGGCGCAGGCGGCGTCCTCCATCAGCCACAGGCCGTGCCGCTGGGCGACCGCGCGCAGCTCGTCGTAGTCGGCCGGCTGGCCGAAGGGGTCGACCGCCAGGATGCCGACGGTGCGCTCGGTGACCAGGGAGGCGACGCTCGCCGGGTCGGCCGACCAGATGTCGGGGCGCACGTCGGCGAAGACGGGGGTGGCGCCGGTCCAGGCGACCGCGTGACCGGTGGCCGGGAAGGTGTAGTCGGCGACGATCACCTCGTCGCCCGGCCCCGACCCGAGCACCTGGAGCCCGAGGTGGAGCGCGGAGCCGCAGTTGGAGGTGGCCAGCGCGTGGGCGGTGCCGACGGCCTGCGCCAGCTCGGACTCCAGGGCCAGGCACGAGGGCCCGGCGCCGGAGAGCCAGCCCGACTCGAAGACCGCTGCGACCGCGGCGAGCTCCGGCTCGCCGACGGTGGGCTCGCCCAGGGCGACGGAGCGGGTCATGCGGCGGGGCCTCCTTGTTCGCGGGCGATGCTAGCAACCTGCTGCTCGCCGGGAGCCGGTCGTCCGGTCAGGTCGGCGAGGGTCTCCAGGTGCTGGTCGAGCACCCGCTCCAGGGTGAAGTGCCGGTCGAAGACCTCCCGGCCGCGGGCGCCCAGCGCCCGCCCCTCGGCCGGGTCGTCGAGCACCCGGACCAGCCGCTCGGAGAGCCCGGCCACGTCGTGGCGGGGGCAGAGCAGGATCTCGCGGCCGTCGACCAGGTCGACGCCGGGGAAGTTGTCGACGCGGCCCCACCCGACCACCGGGACGCCGGCGGCCATCGCCTCGAGGGTGGCGGTGCCGAGCCCGTCGCCCTGCTCGTGGGCCTCCACGTCGGCGGCGGCCAGCAGGTGGGGGATGGTGGGCTTGGGCATCGCGCCGACGCTGCGGACGGCGTGGCTGATGCCGAGCTCCTCGGCGCGCTGGGCGAAGACGTCGTAGTAGACCCGGCCGACCACGGCCAGGACGGCGTCGGGGTGCCGCTCCAGCACGGCCGGCATCGCCTCGACCAGGCCGACCCGGTCGCGCAGCGGGATGACGTGGCCCACCGAGAGGATCAGCGGGACGCCCTCGTCGACGCCGAGCAGGGCGCGGCCCTCCGTGCGGGAGCCACCGCGCACCCAGTCGGCGTTGACCCCGACCGGGATCGGCACCAGGTCGCGGAACCCGCGGGGGTAGCGCTGGTGGATGTACTCGTCCATGTAGCGGTCCATCACCACGATGCGCGGCTGGTAGCGGCGCAGCCGCGGGTGGACCAGGGTGGCGTCGAGACCCCGGAAGGCCCGGCGGTAGTGGGCCGACGGGTTCTCCAGCCGGGTGTGGATGCTCAGCAGGGTGGGGATCCCGCGGCGTCGGGCGTAGGCGCCGGTGGCCCAGGTGAGGTCCATCATCTGGCCGTGCTGGTGGATGACGTCGGGGGCGAAGTCGTCGAGCAGCCGGGCGAGCCGGCGGCGCAGCGAGGGGCGGGTGGCGAAGGAGAGGTCGAAGCTGACCGCCAGCCGGGTCTCGGGCAGCATCACCGCCGGCAGCCGGACGATCCGCAGCCCGTCGCGCACCTCGGTGGCCGGGGCGTCCCCGTAGGCCGCGGTGACCACCAGCACCTCGTGGCCGCGGGCGGCGTACCCCTGCGCGAGCGCGTCGGAGAGGTGGGAGCTGCCCCCGACCCGCGGGGGGAAGAAGTTGTTGACGACGACGATGCGCACGGCAGCGGTCTCCTCAGGCCCCGGCCCGGACGACCGCGTTCATGCCGGTGACGACGCGCTCCAGGTCGGCCTCGGTCAGCGACGGGTGGACCGGCAGGCTGATCACCTCGGTGGCGGCGAGCTCGGTCTCGGGCAGCTCCACGCCGGCGGCGTAGCCGGCCAGCGAGTCGAGACGGTGGTTGGGGATCGGGTAGTAGACGCCCGAGCCGACCTGGTGCTCCTCGCGCAGCGCGGCGACCATCCGGTCGCGCTCCGCGCCGCCGCCGGCGACCCGGACCGTGTACTGGTGGTAGACGTGCGTGGCGCTCTCGTGCACGCCCGGCACCCGCACCCCCTCGAGGTGGGCGTCGAGGTACGCCGCGTTGTTGCGGCGCTGCTCGGTCCACCCCTCCACCTTGGTCAGCTGCACCCGGCCGATCGCGGCGTGGATGTCGGTCATCCGGGCGTTGAAGCCGACCACCTCGTTGGCGTACTGCCGCTCCATCCCCTGGTTGCGCAGCAGGCGGAGCCGGCGGGCGATCTCGTCGGTGGCGACCGAGACCATGCCGCCCTCGCCGGAGGTCATGTTCTTGGTGGGGTAGAGGCTGAACATGGCGAAGTCGCCGAAGGTGCCGACGGGCGCTCCGCGCCAGGTGGCGCCGTGGGCCTGCGCGGCGTCCTCGAAGACCCGGATCCCGGTCTCGGCGGCCAGGTCGGCGAAGGCGTCCATGTCGGCCGGGTGCCCGTAGAGGTGGACCGGCATGACGCCCTTGGTGCGGTCGGTGATCGCGGCCTTGACGCTCTGCGCGTCGAGGCAGAAGGTCGCCGGGTCGATGTCGGCGAAGACCGGGGTGGCGCCGGTGAGCGCCACCGCGTTGCCGGTCGCGGCGAAGGTGAACGAGGGCACGATCACCTCGTCGCCCGGGCCGACCCCGGCGGCGAGCAGCCCGAGGTGGAGGCCCGAGGTGCCGGAGCTGACGGCGACGCAGGTGCGGCCGGCGGTTAGCCGCTCGGCGAACTCGCTCTCGAAGGCGGCGACCTCGGGGCCCTGGGCGATCATGCCGGAGCGCATCACGCGGTCGACCGCGGCGCGCTCCTCGTCACCGATGATCGGCTTGGCGGCTGGGATGAATGACGTCGTCATGGTTCTTTCCAGGCTCTTGGGCGGGTCGAGGCACCCTATCGGTCTCCGCGCCCGATGCCTCCTTCCAGGAGGCGACGGCGAAGGCGAGCCAGGCCAGGGCGAGGGCCAGGAAGAGTCCACCGCTGAGCAGCTCGGCCGGCACCGGCGGTGCCCACCGGTCCTGCTCCGGCACCGTGCCGTCGATGCCGGCGATGTTGCGGCGCAGCTGGGTCTGCATCGCCACCACGTGCACCCAGAGCAGCAGCAGGAGGGCGACCGGCAGGACCCGGGAGTAGCGGGCGGCGAGCGGGGAGAGCCGCGGCTCGGCCAGCCGGTCGGAGGCCAGCATCAGCGTCATGATCGGGATCATCACGGTCAGCGGCAGGGTGTAGCGGCCCTGCCAGACGCCGCCGTTGGTGTTCCACTGGGCGGCCTGCAGCACCACGGGCACCAGGTAGGCGGCGACCAGCAGCCAGGCGGTGACCAGGCTCTCCCGGCCCCGCAGGAAGATCCAGGCGACGGCGACCACGAAGACGACCGTGAACGAGTAGTAGTAGTACTGCGCGGGCGCCAGGGTGGTGTCGAGCCAGCCGAAGTTGCCGACGCTGGAGGTCACGCTGCCCCACTCGTCGATGAACGACTTGCTGGCCCAGAAGGCCTCCAGCAGGCTCAGGTCGTGCTTGGGCTCGGCCTGGTAGTCGGTGAGCCCGGCGGTGTAGGTCCACACCACGTTGAAGACCGCGCCCAGGAAGGGCAGCGCCGCCCAGGCCAGGCCGCGCCGGGTCAGCACCCGGCTCCACACCCGGCGGTCGGCGAGCAGGGCGAAGGCGACGACCCAGACCAGCACCCAGACCGGCGCCAGCAGCCGGATGGTCACCATCACCGCGGCCGCGATCATCATCCGGCGGTACATCACCCGGCCGAGCCAGGTCTCCGGCTCCCGGAGGAAGACCACCGAGCAGGCGGCCAGCGCCATCGCCGCGGTGATCTCGAGGGAGTTGGGGTTGACCGCGCCGCCGAGGTACATCGTCATCGGCGGCAGGGCGACCACGATCCCCGCGACCGCGGTCATCGGCCGGGCGCGGGTGGTGGCCGCGCTGAAGGCCCAGGCGACGAAGAGGGCGGCCAGCGCGGCGGCGGCCGTCCGCATGGCGAAGATCGCGGTGGCGCCGTCGGTGAAGAGCGAGGGCCACCCGGTCGCCAGGTAGTAGGTGGGGAAGTTGCGCCCGGCCGGGTTGATGAAGTCGACCAGCTCCGACTCCTCCGTCACCGGCTTGAGGCAGGAGGCCGGCTTCTCCGGCTTGTGCCGCAGGCACTCGATGGAGTCGGCCGTCTCGACCAGCCCCTTGGGCGCCGGGGTGACCGCGTTGGAGGTGACCCCGGCGTTGAGGACGTCGGTCTGCTCGGGGAGCAGGTTGCCGTGCGCGACGTGCCAGGCCATCAGGTCGTGGGCCGGCGCGTCGGGGGAGCTGAAGATCGGGGTGGCCAGCGACCAGGTCATGAAGCAGCCGAAGACCCAGACCCACGCGACGAGCGTGCGGGTCAGCAGCGAGCGGCGGGGCGTGGCCTCGGGACGGTCGTCACCGAGGTCGGTGCGTCGCCACGGGGCGGTCGGGAGCGGCATGCGCCGGAGGATATCGGCCCGCTCCGACGCTCAGGACGCCGTCCGGCGCGCCAGCCACTCGGTGAGCGCGGGGCGCAGGTCGTCCGGCACGTCATCGAGGGCGCTGCCGCCGCGCAGCACGGCCTCCTCCAGCGCCGCGAGCGCGTCGACGGCGTCGTCGCCGACGCCCAGGCGGGCCAGGCGGTGGGTGTTGAGGCGGGTGGGACGGGCCGGGACGCCCAGGCTCACGGCGTACGGCGGGAGGTCGTGACGCACGGCCGACTGCATGCCGACCATGGCGCCGGCGCCGATCCAGGCGCGCTGGTGCACCACCGTGCCCATCCCCAGGTTGGCCCCCTCGCCGACGGTGACGTGGCCGGCCAGCACCACGCCGTGGGCCATCGTGACCCCGTCGCCGACGGTGCAGTCGTGGCTGACGTGGGCCTTGCCCATCAGGAAGGCGTCGTCGCCCAGGCGGGTCTCGTGCGCCCACCCCTGGGTGACGGAGGTGAACTCCTTGAAGACGTTGCGGGAGCCGATCACCACGCCGCTGTCGCGGCTCGGCTCCTCCCAGCTCGCGTCCAGGTGGTGGCCGCGGACGTCGGCGGCGGCGCCGATCGAGACGTGGGCGGAGACGAAGTTGTCGTCGCCGAGCGTGACCGGACCCTGGAGCACGGCGTAGGGACCGATGACGTTGCCCCGGCCCAGCGTCACCTCGGGGCCCAGGACGGCGGTGGGGTGGATCCGGTTCTCCTCGTGCGCACGCGACGTCATGGGCGCACAGCCTGCCACGCCCCGGGCCCGGACCCGGTGGCCCGACCTCGGCGCCTGGGACCCGGCGTCTCGACGGGTTGGTTAATGACCGTTAACCTGACGCCATGAGCCTGCACGACCTGACCGCCGAGCTGCGCGAGCGTCTCGCCCTGGTCCGACAGGGCGGCGCGGAGAGCGCCCGCCGCAAGCACACCGACCGCGGCAAGCTGCTGGTCCGCGACCGGGTCGACCGGCTGCTGGACCCCGGCAGCCCCTTCCTCGAGCTGGCGCCGCTGGCCGCCTGGGGGATGTACGGCCGTGACGCCGACGACCTCAACGCCGTGCCGTCCGCGAGCCTGGTCGCCGGCATCGGCCGGGTCCACGGCCGCGAGGTGATGGTGGTCGCCAACGACGCCACCGTGAAGGGCGGGACCTACTACCCGCTGACGGTCAAGAAGCACCTGCGCGCCCAGACGGTCGCCGCGGAGAACAACCTGCCCTGCCTCTACCTCGTCGACTCCGGCGGCGCCTTCCTGCCCATGCAGGACGAGGTCTTCCCCGACCGGGAGCACTTCGGGCGGATCTTCTTCAACCAGGCGCAGATGTCGGCGCGCGGCATCCCGCAGATCGCCAGCGTGATGGGCTCCTGCACCGCCGGCGGCGCCTACGTGCCGGCGATGTCGGACGAGACGGTGATCGTCCGGGAGCAGGGCACGATCTTCCTCGGCGGCCCGCCGCTGGTGAAGGCCGCCACCGGCGAGGTCGTCACCGCCGAGGAGCTGGGCGGCGGCGACGTCCACGCCCGCACCTCCGGGGTGGTCGACCACCTCGCCGACGACGACGCGCACGCGCTGGCGATCGTCCGCTCCATCGTCGACACCCTGCCCCGCACCGTCGGCTACGGGGCCGCGGCCGGCGCGCCCGGCCGGCCGGCGTACGACCTGCGTGAGCCCGAGGAGCCGCTGGAGGACCCGGCCACCCTGGCCGACGTGGTGCCCGCCGACACCCGCACGCCGTACGACGTCCGCGAGGTGGTCCGCCGGATCGTCGACGGCAGCCGGTTCCACGAGTTCAAGCGGCTCTACGGCGAGACCCTGGTCTGCGGGTTCGCGCACATCCACGGCCACCCGGTCGGGATCGTGGCCAACAACGGCATCCTCTTCAGCGAGTCGGCGCTCAAGGGCGCCCACTTCATCGAGCTGTGCAACCAGCGCGGGATCCCGCTGGTCTTCCTGCAGAACATCACCGGCTTCATGGTCGGCCGGGAGTACGAGAACCGCGGCATCGCCCGCGACGGCGCCAAGCTGGTCACCGCGGTCGCCACCAGCGTGGTGCCGAAGTTCACCGTGGTGATCGGCGGCTCCTTCGGCGCCGGCAACTACGGCATGTGCGGGCGGGCCTACGACCCGCGCTTCCTGTGGATGTGGCCCAACGCCCGGATCTCGGTGATGGGCGGCGAGCAGGCCGCCTCGGTGCTCTCCACGGTGCGCCGCGACGGCATCGAGGCGCGCGGCGGCGAGTGGTCGGCCGAGGACGAGGAGGCGTTCAAGGCGCCGATCCGCGACCAGTACGAGACCCAGGGCTCGCCCTACTACTCCACCGCCCGGCTCTGGGACGACGGGATCATCGACCCCGCCGACACCCGCCGGGTCCTCGGCATGGGCCTCGCGGTCGCCGCGAACGCCCCGACCCCGGCGCCCTCCTACGGCGTCTTCCGGATGTGACGGCGATGTCCCAGCTCCCCCACGACCAGCACCCGGCCGACTCCTTCCCTCCGGCGCGCCGCCCACCGGGCGACGGCGCGATCCGGACGCTGCTGGTCGCCAACCGCGGCGAGATCGCGCTCCGGGTGATGCGCACCTGCGCCCGCCTCGGCATCCGCACCGTCGCCCTGCACACCGAGACCGACCGCCACGCCCCGCACGTGCGCGCCGCCGACGACTCGGTCCACGTCGACAGCTACCTCGACATCGACGCGGTGGTCGAGGCCGCCCTGCGGTCGGAGGCCGACGCGGTCCACCCCGGGTACGGCTTCCTCAGCGAGCGCGCCGCCTTCGCCCGCGCCCTGGAGGCCGCCGGCGTCACGCTGGTCGGTCCCACCGCCGAGGTGATGGACCTGATGGGCCGTAAGGACCGGGCCCGCGAGGTCGCGCTCGCCGCCGGCGTCCCGGTGGTGCCCTCCTACGGGATCGACGACGACCCGGACGCCTTCGCCTGGCCGGTGCTGGTCAAGGCGGCCGCCGGCGGCGGCGGCAAGGGGATGCGGGTGGTCCGCCACCCCGACGAGTACGACGCCGGCGTGGCCGCCGCCCGCCGCGAGGCCGGCAGCGCCTTCGGCGACGACACCCTGCTGATCGAGAAGTACGTCGAGTCCGGTCGCCACGTCGAGGTCCAGGTGATGGCCGACGCCCACGGGAACGTCGTCCACCTCTTCGAGCGCGACTGCTCCACCCAGCGGCGCCACCAGAAGGTGCTCGAGGAGGCGCCGGCGCCCACGATCACCCCCGAGCAGCGCGCCGAGATCACGTCGTCCGCCGTGGCGCTCGCCCGGCAGGTCGGCTACCGCGGCGCCGGGACGGTGGAGTTCCTGCTCGACGACGCCACCGGCGACTTCTACTTCCTGGAGATGAACACCCGCCTCCAGGTCGAGCACCCGGTCACCGAGGCGGTGGTCTCCACCGGTGCGGCCGGCGGGGGCTGGGGCCCGGGCAGCGTCGACCTGGTCGAGCACCAGATCCGCGTCGCCGCCGGGGAGCCGCTCGCCCTGCGCCAGGAGGAGCTCCACCTCTCCGGCCACGCCATCGAGGCGCGGGTCTACGCCGAGGACTCCTTCGGCGGCTTCCTGCCGCAGGCCGGCACCGCCACGCTGGTCCGCTGGCCCGAGGGTCCCGGCGTCCGGGTGGACCACGCCCTGGAGAGCGGGCAGGTGGTCAGCACCTCCTACGACCCGATGCTCGGCAAGGTCGTCGTCCACGGTCCCGACCGCGAGTCCGCCCGCCTCGGCCTGGTCGCCGCCCTGGACCGCACCGCGATCCTCGGCCTGACCACCAACACCGGCTTCCTCCGGGCGCTGGTCGCCTCCGACTCCTTCCGGGACACCGACATCGACACCGCCTGGCTGGACCGGGTCACGCTCGACGCGCCGGACACGGAGCTGCCGCTGGCGATCGCCGCCTGGACCGAGGCGGCCCTGCTCGACGCCCGCGTCACCGGCGGCCCGGCCGGCGACCCGTTCGCCACGGACGGCTGGCGCCTGGCCGGCGACGCCGCCCCGGTGCTGGTCGAGCTGGAGCACGACGGCGAGGTGCGGACCCTCGCCGTCGACCGGCGCCGCGGCGTGGTCCACGAGGGCGGCGACGAGGGGCGCCTGTACGCCGTCGAGGAGCTCGAGGTGGCCCGCCACGTCGTGGTGCTGCGGGTCGACGGCCGCCGCCACCGCGCGGTCGTCCACGTGGCGCCGCACGCGGTGGAGGTGGTCCACCGGGGCCACCGCCACCTCTTCGCCCGGCCGGACGTCTTCGGCGCCCAGGCCGCGGTCGTCGGCGACGGCACCCTCACCGCGCCGATGCCCGGCACGGTGCTCGAGGTGACGGTCGCCGTGGGCGACGAGGTCGCCGAGGGCCAGGTGCTGGGCATGATGGAGGCCATGAAGATGGAGCTCTCGCTGAAGGCGCCCTTCGCGGGCCGGGTCACCGCGGTCTCCGCCGCCGCCGGCGGGCAGGTGTCGATGGGTGCCCCCCTCTTCGTCGTCGAGGAGGTCGCGCCGTGAGCGGCGCCACCGCCGCTGCCGCTGCCGCCGCCGCCGCGGGACCCGCGGGACGTCATCACGAGGGGTCGTCGGAGCGGCCGCTGCCGATGACGTTCGGCGCCGAGGGGCTGCCGGCGCAGGTGACGGTCTACGAGGTCGGCGCCCGCGACGGCCTGCAGAACGAGCAGACCGTGGTGCCGGTCGAGGTCAAGGCCGAGATGGTCACCCGGCTCCACGAGGCCGGCCTGCCGGTCATCGAGGCGACCAGCTTCGTCCACCCCCGATGGGTGCCGCAGCTCGCCGACGCCGCCGAGCTGATGGGGCTGCTCATCGAGCGGCTGGGGGACGCCGCGCGCCGGATGCCCGTCCTGGTGCCCAACGAGCGCGGGCTCGACCGCGCCCTCGACCTCGGCCTCGAGCACGTCGCCGTCTTCGGCTCGGCGACCGAGACCTTCGCCCGCAAGAACCTCAACCGCAGCTACGACGAGCAGTTCGCGATGTTCGAGCCGACCGTACGACGTGCCCGAGACGCCGGCCTGGAGGTGCGCGGCTACCTGTCGATGTGCTTCGGCGACCCGTGGGAGGGCGCCGTGCCGCCCGAGCAGGTGGTGCGCGCCGGCGTACGCCTGCTGGAGATGGGAGCCGGCCAGCTCAGCCTGGGCGACACCATCGGGGTGGCCACCGCCGGCCACGTGAAGGCCCTGGTCGCCGCCTTCGCCGAGGCCGGGGTCGGCGTCGACCGGCTGGCGATGCACTTCCACGACACCTACGGCCAGGCGCTCGCCAACACCCTGGCGGCCCTCCAGGAGGGGATCACCACCTTCGACGCCAGCGCCGGCGGCCTGGGCGGCTGCCCCTACGCCGGGAGCGCCACCGGCAACCTGGCCACCGAGGACCTGCTGTGGATGCTGCGGGGCCTCGGGATCGGCACCGGCGTCGACCTCGACGCCGTGGTCGCCACCAGCGCCTGGATGGCCGGACAGCTGGGACGCAGCAGCCCCTCCGCGGTGGTGCGCGCGCTCGCCGGCTCCGGCGGGCTGGCAGAATCCGAGGCATGAGCACCCCGGTCGTCTACCTGCACATCGGTGCCCCGAAGACCGGGACCACCTACCTGCAGGACCGGCTGACCCGCAACGCCGCCGAGCTCGCGCGGCACGGGGTCACCATCCCCACCAAGAACCGCTTCATCCCCGCCGACCTCTTCCAGTTCCGCGCCGCGCTCGACCTGCTCGAGCAGGACTGGGGCGGGCGCCCCGGCCACATGGACGGCCACTGGGAGGCCCTGGTCGCCAAGGCGCGCCGGGCCAAGGGCCAGGTGATCGTCAGCCACGAGATCCTGGCCGCGGCCAAGCCGGATAAGATCGCCAAGGCGATGAACGACCTGGCCGGCCTCGAGGTCCACGTCGTCTACTCGGCCCGCGACCTCGGCCGCCAGCTGCCCGCCGCCTGGCAGGAGACCATCAAGCAGGGCCGGCGGTGGACCTTCCGCCGGTTCCTCACCCGGATGGAGCGCGGCGAGACCTGGTTCGCCAAGGCGTTCGACCTGCCCACGGTGCTCTCCCGGTGGGGTGCCAGGCTGCCCCCCGAGCGCGTCCACCTGGTCACCGTCCCGCACGGGCGCGGCGGCGACGTGCTGTGGCAGCGCTTCTCCCAGGCCTTCGGCATCGACCCCTCCTGGGCGCCGCTCGACAGCGAGCGCGCCAACCGGTCGCTCGGCATCGCGGAGGTGCAGCTGCTGCGCAAGCTCAACCGGCGCCTGGGCCTCGACCTGCGCACCGAGCCGACGTACGACGTCCTGGTGCGCCAGATGCTCGCCCAGGGCGAGCTGGCCAACCGCGAGTCGCAGCCGGTGACCCTCCCGCCGGACCGCTACGACTGGGCCGACCAGCAGGCCACCGCGTGGATCGACTGGGTCGCCTCCTCCGGCATCGACGTGATCGGTGACGTGGAGGACCTCCGGCCCCGCCGGCCCGACCCCGACGCCAAGTGGCTCAACCCCGACAAGGTGCGGGCCAGGCCCCAGCTGGCCGCCGCGATGGACGCCCTCACCGCCATGACCCACGAGGCCGCCGCCCGCGCCGACAAGCCGGGCGTCACCGGCCTGGTCCGCACCCGGACCCAGCAGCTGCTCGGCAAGTGAGGCCTCCCGTGTCTGGCGAGAGTGGCAGGCGCCGCGCCTGGGGGTGGGTCCGGCACCTGCTCGACGGCGGCACCACGGCGTGGGGCGAGTGGCAGAGCGAGGCCGAGCCCGTCGGCCGGGTGGTGCCCGGCGCCCAGCAGCTCGAGCTGCTGCGCCGCCTCAACCAGACCGGCCTCGAGGTCCCGCCCGCGCTCGCCCGCCGGGTGCTGGAGGCCAGCGCACCCGGTCGGGGTCGACCCGACCTGGAGCTCGAGGGCGCCGTCCAGGACTCCCGCTTCGGGGCCCGCCCGGTGGACCCCAGCGCCCTGCCGGAGGAGGAGCTGCTCCGGGTCGCCACCCACCTGCTGACCGAGGACCTGGTCGCCCTCGGCCCGGTGCCGCGCCGGCCGGACGCGGTCCCGCGGCCGTGGCGGCGCCGCTACCGCCTGGTCGGTGACCCGCTGCTGGCCGACCCGGTCCGTCGCGACCTGGTGGCTCGCGGGCGGGCGCCGCGCCCCGGCGGCGAGATCGTGGTGGTCGGCGCCGACCTGGGCCGGATGCTCGCCGACGCCTGGACGGCGAACTGCTTCGACCACGGTGTCGGCAGCTGGGCCTCCTGGCTGGAGACCTGGCAGCGGCGCAACCAGGTGCCGCCCCGGGTCGACCTGCCCCGGGTGGTGCGCACCTGGGAGCAGCGCCGCGGCCACGCGCACGTGCACCTGCTGCTCGAGGGGACGCCCGGGTGGGCGCGGCTGCCCCGGCTGGTCGGGGTACGCCGGCTGCCGGCGCCGCCGAGGCCCGGCGAGGAGGCCGCCGAGCTGGCCCGGCGGCTGGCCTCCGTGCTGGGGCTGATGGTGACCCCGGCGCGCCGCACGGTGCTGCTCCGCGACGGACTGCTGCCCCGGCTCCCCGCCGACGTCTTCGTCCCGCAGGGCTCGGGTGCCCGTGGCGAGGCCGCGCTGCCCGCCGTCACCGCCGAGCACCGCGAGTGGGTGGAGCGGAGGGCCGGGCGGATGAGCCGGCGGCTCACCCGCGCTGGCTACCCTGTCGACCTGGTGCCCGCCCCCGCGGCCGACCCGGCCCGACGGGACGGCGAGTCGGCCCCCGGACGGGACGGCGTACTCTCCCTTGCGGTGCGGATGCTCCTGGGCGGCTGGAAGGAACGGGTGTGACGGGCGTGGCAGGAGCCGAGACGGGCGCGGGGATCCCCGCGCGCCGGCGGGTGCTGATCCACGTCGGCACCCCCAAGACCGGCACCTCGCACCTGCAGGACGTGCTCTTCCGCAACGCCGAGGTGCTGCGCGAGCACGGCATCTCCTACCCGGCCGAGCGGTTCGACGCCCACTTCCTCGCCGCGCTCGACCTGATGAAGCTCACCTGGGGCGGCCTGGAGCTGGAGGCGGTCGGCGCCTGGGACCGCCTCGCCGAGCAGGTGCGGGAGTGGCCGGGCACCTCGGTCGTCAGCCACGAGATCCTGGCCACCGCCTCGCGGATGCAGGTCGACCGCGCCCTCACCTCGCTGGCCGGCGAGGACGGCGCCGACGCCGAGGTCCACCTCGTCCTCTCGGTCCGCGACCTGGTGCGGCAGATCCCGGCGGAGTGGCAGGAGAACGTCAAGCACCGCAGCACGATCAGCTATGCGAAGTTCCTGGAGCAGATCGTCGACCCGGAGCGGAACAGCCGGATCGGCTCCTGGTTCTGGGGCGTGCAGGAGCTGCCCGACATCATCAACCGCTGGGGGGCGACCATCCCGCCCGAGCGGATCCACCTGGTCACCGTGCCGGCCCCGGGCGCCCCGCGCGACGAGCTGTGGCGGCGGTTCAGCGCCGCCTTCGGGCTCGACGGGATCGAGCTCGACCTCACCCCCGAGCGGGCCAACCCGTCGCTGGGGGTCGCCGAGACCGCCCTGCTGCGCCGCATCAACCGCCAGGTGGTCAAGACCGTCGACCCGGCCGACTACCGGCCGCTGGTCCGCGAGCTCCTCGCCCACCAGACGCTCTCGCGCCGCGAGGGGTCGCCCCGGCTGGCGCTCCCGCCCGACCTGCACGCCTGGGCCCGCAGCCTCTCGGCCACCTGGGTGGAGGAGATCGAACGGCGCGGCTACGACGTCGTCGGCGACCTCCAGGACCTGCTGGGCGCCGGGGCGCCGGGGCCCTGGGCCGACCCCGACCAGCCGGAGGAGGCCGCCGTCTCGCGGGCCGCGGTCGACGCGATCTCGGCCTTGCTGGTCGAGGGCGCCCGGCTCCGGCACGTGGAGGCCGACCTCGCGCACCAGCTCCACGAGACCCGGGCCGCGCTGGAACGCTCCTACCTGCGCCCCACCTACCGGCTGCGCGAGCGGCTGGTCCGGCTGATGGAGGAGAGCAGGGTGGGCCGCGGTGCGCTGCTGGTCTACCGACGGGCCCGGGGCAGGAGCTCCTTGTCGGCGTAGCGGCCGATCCGCCAGGTGGCGTAGCCGTCGGCGCTCGCGCCGACCAGCCCGCCGACCACCGGGATGCGACGCCCGGCGACGGTCGCGAGCCGCTTCCCGGCCACCTTGCCGATCAGGACGCGCGCCACCTCGGCGGCGAGCACGGTGGTCAGCACCTCGCTGTGCGCCGCGGCCGTGGCCAGCGCCATCGGGGTGCCGGGGATCTTGCGGCTCTTGACCAGGTCGGCGACGACCTCGTCACCGAGCAGCACCGCGAGCACCGCGTTGCGCACCCGGGGGTCGGCGAGGTCGTGGCCGCGCAGGTGGGCGATGCCGGCGATCATCCGGCACTGGATCAGGGCCAGGCCGGTGATGTTGGCCGGCATCGTCACCGCCATCGTGACCAGCCCGCCGAGGTTGGTGGCGAAGCCCTGGGCGCCGGCGAGGCGGACGTGGTTCTCGATCACCTCGTGGATCGCCTTGTCGACGTCGCCGCGCTGCTCGGCGAGCTGCTTCTCGGCCGCCTGGGCGGCCGGAGGCAGCGGCCCGACGCCGTCCACCGCGCGGCGGAACGCCTCCAGCACCGCCCGGCTGGTGTAGCCGGGGGCGAGGTCGCCCACCTTGGGTGCGAGCCGCTTGCCGATCGAGCCTGAGATCCCCATGTCGCCCAGCGTAGGCCGGAGCGCGCAACCTTCGCCCGAGCGTTAGGTTGTGGGGGTGCCTGTGGAGCCCGCGCCCTCCCCCTGGGCCTTCGAGATGCTGGGGGCCCCGGGCCGGATGGATCCTGAGGAGGACCTGGTCGCCATCGGCGCCGACCTGGCCCCGGGCACCCTCCTGGCCGCCTACCGGCACGGGCTCTTCCCGATGCCCTCGGGGAGCCCCGGCGACCCGCCGTACTGGTTCTGCCCGGTCCGGCGCGGCGTGCTGCCGCTGGACGGCCTGCGGGTCTCCCGGTCGATGCGACGCTCCGCGCGGGAGTTCGAGATCCGGGTGGACACCGTCTTCGACGAGGTGGTCGAGGCGTGCGGCGACCCGGGCCGCCGGGACGGCTGGATCGACGTCGACATCCGACGCGCCTACGGGGAGCTGCACCGGCTCGGCTGGGCGCACTCGGTGGAGAGCTGGCAGGGCGGCCGGCTGGTCGGGGGCCTGTACGGCGTCGCGATCGGCGGGCTCTTCGCCGGTGAGTCGATGTTCCACCGGGCGACCGACGCCTCGAAGGTCGCACTCATGGCCCTGGTCGGGATGCTGCGCGACGACCACGCCGACCGGCGCCTGCTCGACGTGCAGTGGAGCACCGACCACCTGGCCTCGCTGGGCGTGGTCGAGCTCAACCGGCGCGAGTACGCGACCCGGCTGCGGACCGCCCTGGACCTGCCGCTGCCGGCGCCCTTCGCCCGCTGAACGGCGCCGGCGCCCGCAGTGAGTCGTATCTCACATGAGACCCACCGGTGCGCGCGCTGGCCTGGATGCGGCACCCTGTGCTCATGAAGTCCGCGCGCCTCGCCTGCGTCCTGCTCCTGGTCGGGTTCGCGGCGCTCGGCTGCGGCGACGACGCGGAGCCGGCCGAGGAGGCCAGCACCGAGGAGCGGTACTGCGCGGCCTACCGCGACTTCTTCAACGAGCGCGCCGAGCAGGACCTGGAGACCACCGACGCCGAGGTGGTGGCCACCCTGAAGGAGTGGGGGCGGCAGATGGTCGAGATCGGGGTGCCCGACAGCATGTCGGAGGCGGGGCGCAACGGCCACCAGATCTGGAGCGAGCTGATCGGTCAGGTCGAGGACGACGCCCAGCAGGACGACGTGGTCGCGCTGGAGCGCGAGCTCACCGAGCAGCAGCTGGGGGAGGTGGAGGAGTTCTTCGCCTACAACGACTCCACCTGCCTGGGCAGCCAGCGCTCGGGAGTGCCGCAGGAGACCGAGACCCCGACCGAGTGAGCGGCCTGCCGCCCGGCCTCACTTGAGCAGTCTGCTCATCCTCCGGTCGGCGAGCGGCTTGCCCCCGGTCTGGCAGGTGGCGCAGTACTGCAGGCTCGAGTCGGCGAAGCTGACCTCGCGCACGGTGTCCCCGCAGGCGGGGCACGGCTGGCCGGTGCGGCCGTGCACGGCCATGTGCGACTTCTTCTCGCCCTTCAGCTCGCTGGCCGCCAGCCCGCTGCTGCGCGCCACGGCGTCGCCGAGGGTGACCTTGATGGCGTCGTGCAGCACCGCCAGCTCGTCGTCGGTGAGGCTGTTGGCCGGCTTGAACGGCGACATCCGCGCGGCGTGCAGGATCTCGTCGGAGTAGGCGTTGCCGATCCCCGCGATCGTCCCCTGGTGGCGCAGCACCCCCTTGAGCTGGGACCGCCCGGCGGCGTCGAGGATCTCGCGGAGCGCCTGCGGGGTGAACTCGTCGACCAGCGGGTCCGGTCCGAGCCGGGCGATGCCCTCGACGTCCTGCGGGTCGCGGACCACGTAGGCGGCGAGGCTCTTCTTGGTGCCGGCCTCGGTGACGTCGAGCCCGTTGGTGTGGCCCGCGTCGTCCTCGTCGAGGAGGATCCGCAGGGCGAGCGGGCTCTTGGAGCTGGGCTTGGCGGGCAGCGCCGGCACCTCCTCGCGCCAGCGGATCCACCCGGCGCGGGCCAGGTGGACGATCAGGTGGAGGCCGCCGGCCTCGATGTCGAGGAACTTCCCGTGCCGTCCCACCCGGTCGATCAGGGTGCCGTGGAGCGCGCTGAGGGGCGGGTCGAAGGTCTTGAGGGCGTTGAACGCGGCCAGGTCGATCCGGGTGATCGGCCGGTCGCGGAGGCGGCGGTCGAGGTCGTGGGCAAGCGCCTCGACCTCGGGCAGCTCGGGCATGGGCCGAGCCTAGCGCCGGTCGGCCGGGGTGAGATCCCTCTGCGGGTCGCTAGCCGGATCTAGGGGGATGCCTAGAGACGCCGATACTGTCGCATCGTGGATCCCATCACCAACCCCTATGCCCCGGGCGCCGGCCAGCGCCCTCCCGAGCTGGCCGGCCGCGACGAGCAGCTGCGCGCCTTCGACGTGGTGCTGGAGCGCGTCGCCGCCGGGCGCCCCGAGCGCTCGCTGGTGCTGACCGGGCTGCGGGGGGTGGGCAAGACGGTGCTGCTCAACGCGCTGCGCTCGGCCGCGGTGCGCAAGCGGTGGGGGACCGGCAAGCTCGAGGCCCGGCCCGAGCAGGGGCTGCGCCGCCCGCTGTCGAGTGCCCTGCACCAGGCGGTCCGCGAGCTGGGGCATCCGCGGGCCGAGGACGCCGATCACGTGCTGGGGGTGATCCGGTCCTTCGCCCAGCGCGAGGCGGGCGCCGGGGCCAAGCTCAAGGACCAGTGGAACCCCGGCATCGAGGCCCCCGTCGTCCGTGGCCGCGCCGACTCCGGGGACGTGGAGATCGACCTGGTCGAGCTCTTCACCGACGTCGGAGGGCTGGCCGCCGACGTCGGCAAGGGGGTGGCGGTCTTCATCGACGAGATGCAGGACCTCGGGCCCGAGGACGTCTCCGCGCTCTGCGCGGCCTGTCACGAGATGAGCCAGAGCGGGCTGCCGATGATCGTGGTGGGGGCCGGCCTGCCGCACCTGCCGGCGGTGCTCTCGGCGAGCAAGTCCTACTCCGAGCGGCTCTTCCGCTACCAGCGGATCGACCGGCTCTCCCGTGAGGCGGCCGACCGGGCGCTCGCCGCCCCCGCCGAGGACGAGGACGCCTGCTTCACCGAGGACGCGCTGGCGGCCATGTATGCCGCCACCGGCGGCTACCCGTACTTCATCCAGGCCTACGGCAAGGCCGTCTGGGACCTGGCCCCGCGCTCGCCCATCACCGTCGACGACGTCGCGGTCGCCGCTCCCGAGGCCGAGGCGGAGCTCGCGGTCGGCTTCTTCGGCTCCCGCTACGAGCGGGCGACGCCGGGCGAGCGCGAGTACCTGCGCGCGATGGCGGACGCCGCCGTGGCGATCGCCGAGTCGGGCGAGGAGGAGCTCGACGACATCGCCTCGGTCCCGACCGCGGAGGTCGCGGCCATGCTGGACAAGAAGCCGCAGTCGCTCTCCCCGGCGCGGGACGCGCTCCTCAAGAAGGGGCTGATCTACTCGGGTGAGCGGGGGCGGATCGCCTTCACCGTGCCGCACTTCGGGCGCTACCTGCGCGAGCGCGGGTGACGCCGGCGCCGTGCGCGCACGGTGTGACCCGGCTCATGCGGTAGGTAAAGACCTGACGGTTCGGGGGGTGGGGCGGGGGTCCCAGCCCTAGCCTGTCGCCCATGGCGAATGGCAATCTGGCCGAGCGTGTGGCCGCGGGTCCCTACTGGGGCCTGGTGCGACCCGTGATGCTCCCCCACGAGAAGGCCGTCCACCTGGCCCACCTGCGTTGCGTCCAGGGGGCGCAGGACTACTCCGGCACCCTCTTCGTCACCACCCACCAGGTCATCTGGCGCACGATCGACCCGCGGATGCCCGAGGGCTCCGCCTTCGAGATCCGCTTCCCGGAGCTGATGGACGTCGAGCGCCCCTCGCGGGTGGCGATGTTCCACGCCTTCCGCCTGGTCACGGAGGAGAACGGCCGACCGGTCGACGTCTACCTCTTCCCGCAGCACAAGACCGAGGTCGACCGCATCCTCTGCGACCGGATGTTCGACGCCGTCCGCACCAGCTGGGAGCAGCACCTCGGCCTGCAGGACTCCGCCGCCACCGCCTGAAGCGCGCTCAGCCGTCGAGCGTCCCCCGGGCGAGGCTCTCGCCCGAGTGGGTCGGGTCGCCGTCGCCGGGCTCGTAGGAGATGTCGACGATCCGGTAGCCCTCGTCGAGCAGCTCCTCGGGGAACTCGAAGTCCCCGGCCACGCCGTCGGCGAGCAGCCCCAGGGAGACCATCCGGGTGCCGTCGACGTTGATCAGCCAGACCTCGCGGATGCCGTCGGGGCCCTCGAGCTCCTGGGCCTCCACGTGGAGCACGACGCGGTCGGCGTCGCGGCGCACCTGCGCCCGGCCGCGGTCCTTGGCGTCGGCGTCGAGCGAGGCGAGCCGGGCGCTGCTCACCACCGTGGGCTCCGGTCGGGCCTCGGGCTGCTCGTCGTCGCCGCCGGCGATCAGCACGCCGCCGCCGAGCCCGACGACCAGGGTGACCGCGGCCGCGGTGGCCGCCAGCCAGGCCGGGACGCCGCGGCGGCGGGAGTCGAGCGCGACCACGCCGCCGGTGCCGCCGGTCCCGCCGGTGCCGCCGGTGCTGCCGGTGCTGCCGGTCGCCGGCTCCTGCGGGGTCTGCGCGAGCTCGGCGGAGATCGCGGCCCAGACCGACGGCGGCGGCGTCACCAGGGCCTCGTCGCGGGCGGCGGAGGCGACGCCCAGGATGTCGTGCAGCGCCGCGACCTCGTCGCCGCACTCCGTGCAGGAGTCCACGTGGGCCCGGGCCTGCGCCAGCTCGTCGCTCCCGGCCTCGTCGTCGCCGGCCGGGTCGTGCCCGGCCTCGTCGAGCGCGAGGGCGGCGAGGAGCTGGTCGTCGACGTGCTGGTCCCGGTCGTCATGCGGTTGCACGGTGCACCTCCTCGAGGGTCTTGCGGAGCTGGGCCAGTCCGCGTCTCACGTGGCTCTTGACGGTGCCGAGCGGGAGCCCCAGACGGGCGGCGACCTGCTCGTGCGTGAGGTCCTCGTGGAAGGCGAGTCGCAGGATGGTGCGGCGGGGATCCCCGAGGCTCTCAAGTTGTTGAGCGACGACCAAGCGGTCGACTAGACCGGCTTCCGGATCGGGGCCGCCTCCGCGGCCGACGGCGGCCCCGGTGAGCTGGGCCTGCTCGTCGGGGGCCTGCGCCGCGGCGGCGGCGACCCGGTGCGCGTCGCGGGCCCGCTCGGCCCTGCGGTCCGCGATGCGGTGCCGGGTGATCCCGATCAGCCAGGCCGGCAGGGCGTGCTCGGTGGGGACCAGGGTGTGGCGGCTGCGCCAGGCGGAGACGAAGACCTGCTGGGTGACGTCCTCGGCCTCGTGGTGGTTGCCGAGCGCCCGCAGGGCCACCGTGTGGACGAGGGAGGACCACCGGCGGTAGGCCACCGCCAGCATCTCGCCGTCACCGGCACCGAGGCCGTGGGCGACCTCGAGGGCCGTCGGCTCCGGCCCGGCGGTCATGGTCACGGCGATCACGCTACCCCGAGCACGGTGGGTCTGGGGGAGTGCCCACCGTGCCCGGGCGTGTGGAGAGGAAGGTCCCGAGCGAGCCTTCCTCAGGCCGGGCTCACAGGTCGATCGGGCGGAGCACCCGGTCGATGCCGTGGGCGACCTGCTTGTTGCCCTTGTTGATGTCGAGCGCCTTGAGCACGACGCGGGCGTCCTTGGCGTTGCGGTCGCGGTCGACGAGGGTGATGACCGTCTTCTTCTTGTTCATGGCGACCTTGACCTTGACCGTGCCGCCCTGGGCGGTGGTGAGCTTGGCCTTGTCGGACTTCAGCACCTTGCCGCTGGTCAGGGTGGCGCCCGGGACCACGTGGTAGAGCAGGATGGTCTCGATGGTGTCCACGCCGGCCACCTCGACGAGGGTGTTGAAGATCTTCTCCTCGCTCCTGACGTTCTTGCCGGTCAGGTCCTTGGCGAGCAGGCGGAAGGCCTGGTCGGTCGGGGCGAAGGCGGTCAGGCGGGTGGTGCCGTCGGCGAGCAGCGCCACCGGCGAGTCGGGCTTGGCG
This sequence comes from Nocardioides sp. Z22_16, assembly GCF_058134365.1. Taxonomy (NCBI): domain Bacteria; kingdom Bacillati; phylum Actinomycetota; class Actinomycetes; order Propionibacteriales; family Nocardioidaceae; genus Nocardioides; species Nocardioides sp. Z22_16. The sequence continues at coordinate 228,271 of NZ_JBYTTI010000003.1, read as the reverse complement.
CCCACCACGGCGAGAGCGGCCTCGGTGACGATGTCGAAGTCCTTCTTGTTGTTGTCGAACTTGTTGCCGTCCGAGGTCAGGACCGAGACGAGGGCCTTCTCCTTCGGGGCCTTCGCAGCCTCGGCGGGCATCGCGGCGCCGAAGACGGTCGCGGCGGTGGCAAGTGCGGCCAGAGATCCGGTGAGTCGCTTCATCAAACTGTTCCTCTCAATGCGTCGGGCGTCTCGGTCGACGCGCCTGTTGTCCTCTTCTCCGGAGAAGTGGCGTCGGCGGATGCACCTGGACGCAGAGTTTTTCGTCGGGTGCCTCGTGCTGCACACTTCCCTGTATGAGACCCCAGGTGGTCGCCCATCGGGGGGCCAGCCACGAGAAGGCGGAGCACACCCTGGCGGCCTACGTGGCCGCGCTGGACGCGGGGGCCGAGGCCCTGGAGTGCGACGTGCGCCTGACCTCCGACGGCCACCTCGTCTGCGTGCACGACCGCACCCTGCGGCGTACGGCGTCGAGCCCGGGACTGGTCTCGACCATGAGCCTGGCGGAGCTCGACGAGCTCGACTTCGCGAGCTGGAAGAACCCCTGGGCCGAGCTGGACGAGGAGGGCCTCGAGCTCGACGACTCCTACCGCAAGGTGCTCACCCTGCGGCGTCTTCTCGAGATGGTCCGCGACTACGAGCGGCCGGTGCAGGTCGCGATCGAGACCAAGCACCCGGTGAGGTACGGCGGGTTGGTGGAGCGTCGGCTGGTGGAGACCCTCACCGACTTCGGCTGGGCGGGGGCGGGGTCGCCGGTCCGGGTGATGAGCTTCTCCTGGGCGGCCCTGCAGCGCGTCGAGCGCCACGCCCCCTCGCTGGACCTGGTGATGCTGATCGACAAGGCCCACCACTGGCCGATGCTGCGCCGGGTGATCGGCCCGGAGTGGAAGGTCGGGCCCGGCGTCGAGGAGCTGCGCGAGCACCCGGGCCTGGCCCGGCGGCTGGTGGGAAGCGGGCGGGACATCCACGTCTGGACGGTCAACAACGAGGCCGACCTCGACCTCTGCCTGGAGCTGGGGGTCCGTGCGGTGATCAGCGACCGCCCGGCCTACATGCTGGAGCTGCTGGACGGCAGGTAGGTTCTCGCGCATGGCCAAGAAGTCGCGCACCAAGTCACGAGACGCCCAGGGCACCTCCCAGCAGAGCGGGTCCGCCGCCGGGACGGAGGGTGCCGTCGGTCCCCGCCAGCCGTGCCCCTGCGGCTCGGGCAAGCGCTACAAGGCGTGCCACGGCGCGGCCGGCGGGGCGGCGACCCCGTTCGTGGCCCGGCCCTTCGAGGGATTCACCAGCGAGTGCGACCTGATCGCGCTGCGCGAGCTGGTGCCCGCGGCCACCGCGCCGCTGCGGCTCCGCGACCGGGTGGCCCCGGAGGGGTGGAGCGGCTCGGTACGGCTCTGCTCGCTGCTGCCGATGGCCGCCCCCGCGATGGTCCGCGACTCCGGTGACGTGTGGCTGGGCCTGCAGGTCCAGCACCAGTTCGGCGACCCGTCCCGCGACCTGGCCGCCGTGCTGGAGCAGGCGCTCGCGCGGGCGGCGGCCGGCGAGAGCGGCGTGGTCGGGGTGACCACCGACCCCGGCAGCGGGCCGCGGCTCCAGGACCTCGTCGTCGACGAGCCGCTGGAGATCACGGTCCACGACGGGTTCGGCTACTGGATCGACGACGTCCCCGAGCGGGACGCCGCCATGGAGGCGGCCCTGGAGCAGGCCAACGCCTCCGCGAACCCCACGGTGCGCCTGAGCAGCGTCGAGGCGGCGTACTGGACCAACGTGGGACCCAAGGAGCACCTGCGCTGGGTGATGCCGCACGACGAGGACGCCCTGCTCACCGCGCTGGCCCGGCTCCACGCGGCCGGCGAGGACTCGGTCGCCGAGGGCTCCCGCCTGGTGGGCATGTTCCGGGCGCACGGTCTGCTGGCCCCGGTCTGGGACCTCCCGGTGGGCACCGGGGCCGAGGTCCTGGAGGAGCCGGCGGCCCGTTTCGCGGCTGCCCTGGAGACGGCGCTGGCCGACACCAGCGAGCTCACCACGGAGCAGCGCTCGGCTCGTGCGGGCCTGGCCAACCGCCAGGTGACCATCCGCTGACCGTCCGCTGACGTCCGCTCAGCCGTCTTCGGCCGAGACCGGTGAGAGGTGTCTCTCACCAGTCGGGAAATCACGCTCAGGGGGTTGGAGATCCCGTCGGTTGTGGCGTAAGTTGTGACAGCCCGGTCGTTGTTGTATCCCCCGTCAACAACGGCCGGGCACCTTCATTTCCCGGCGCCCATGGCGTCGAGCCCGCGGCGGTGCCAGAGCCATCCGGCCAGCACCAGCACGACTCCCGAGGCCAGGAAGCCCAGGTCCCAGGAGAGCGGCGCGCCCAGGTCGTCGCGCACGTGGTGGACGCCGAGCAGCTGGTGGTTGACCAGGCCCTCCACCAGGTTGAAGATCCCCCACCCGGCGACCACCAGGCCGAGCTGGAACCCCCAGCTCGGCGCCATCCGCCCCTGCCGCCAGGTCGCGATCATCGCGACGGTGCCGCCGACCACCAGGAACCAGGTCCCGAGGTGGAAGAACCCGTCGGCGAGCGTGTTGAGCTCGAGCCCGGCGACGGTGTCGACCGGCTCCACGTCGCTGATCATGTGGTGCCACTGCAGGATCTGGTGGAGCACGATCCCGTCGATGAAGCCGCCCAGCCCCAGGCCGAGCATCAGGCCCGGGCCTCGGGACGGCGGCTCGGCCGCCGCTGAGGCCGCGGTCCCGTCCGTCGTGTGCGCGGTCGCTCTCTCGTCCATGCCGGTCCGGTACCCGCACCACCGCGACCGCACCCGTGCGGCACTCTTCTCCCATGACGATCACCCGCTCCGTCCTGCTCTTCCTGGTCGCCGCGGTCGCGGAGATCGGCGGGGCCTGGCTGGTGTGGCAGGGGGTCCGTGAGCACCGCGGCTGGCTCTGGGCGGGCGCCGGGGTGATCGCCCTGGGCCTCTACGGCTTCGTCGCCACCCTGCAGCCGGACGCGAACTTCGGCCGGATCCTGGCCGCCTACGGGGGCGTCTTCGTCGCCGGCTCCCTGGCCTGGGGGATGTTCGTCGACGGCTTCCGGCCGGACCGCTACGACGTCACCGGCGCGCTGCTCTGCCTCGTCGGGGTCGCCGTCATCATGTGTGCCCCGCGGGCGACCTGAGGGCTACCCTCGATCACGTGCGCGCCCCCGACGGCCGGCTGAGGCTGACGTGGCTGGGTCACTCGACGGTGGTGATCGAGCTGGCCGGCTCCCGGCTGCTGACCGATCCGCTGCTGCGGCCCCACAACAACGTGCTGCGCCGCCAGGGGCCCAGACCGCGCCGCGACCAGTGGGCCGAGCCCGACGCGGTGCTCCTCTCCCACCTGCACCTCGACCATGCCGAGCTCCGGTCCCTGCGGATGCTCCCGGGGGTGCCGGTCCTGACCGGCCGGCGCAACGCCGCCTGGGCGCGCAGCAAGGGCCTGGCCGGCCGGGCCGCGGAGGAGTGGACCGACGTGGGCGCCGTGCAGGTGCGGCTGGTCCGGGCCGACCACCGCGGCCGCCCGCTGCCGGGCCGTCCCGGGGAGGCCCACGGGCATCTGGTGCGGTCGGGCGCCAGCACGCTGTGGTTCGCCGGCGACACCGCCTGGTACGACGAGATCGCCGACCTGCCCGCCCTGGCGGGGGCTCCGCGGCTGGACGTGGCGATCGTGCCGATCGGCGGCTGGGGTCCCCGGCTCCCGGCCCACCACCACATGGGGCCGGCGCAGGCGGCGCGGGCGTGCGCCGCGACCGGGGCGCGCTACGCCCTGCCGGTGCACTGGGGCACCCTGCACGCGCCCCTGATGGCCAGGGTCGGCGACTGGTTCGAGCGTCCCCTCGGCGTCTTCGAGTCGGAGGTCTCCGCGGTGGCGCCGGACTGCCAGGTGATCGCGATCCCTCCCGGCGGCACCTGGTCACCGGGAGACGACGGGCGCACCTGACTCGGGGGCACCGGCGTCGGGTGTCCCGGAGTCCAGGCGCTGCCCGGACTGCCGGAGGAACCCCAGCAGCACCTGGTGGAGCTGGTCGGCCCCCTCCACCCGCTCCGGCACGGAGCCGGCCAGGTCCTGCGGCACCAGCAGCACCGCGCGGTCCTGCCAGCCGCCCAGGCCGCCGTGGGCGCCGACCAGCTCCTCGAAGGCCGCGATGTCGAGGGTGTGCTCGTCCACGGCGCTGTTGAGGTAGAGGTCGGGGGCCTTCGGGTCCAGCACCGCGCGGAGCAGCAGCCGCCGGGCGTGCTCGCCGAAACGGGCCAGGGGGTCGGTGCCGGTGACGGCCCCGGAGGCGAGGTCGACGCGGCCCTGGTCCCCGTGGGCCCACGCCACCCCCGACTCGTCGATCCCCGCGACGAACCCCACGCCCGGGTGCTCGCAGAGCCCGGTCAGCAGCCTCGGCCAGCGGAGAGCCAGCGCGTCCAGGCTCAGGCGGGTCTTCCCGGGGACGTAGAGGAGCCCCAGGTTGCCCGAGCCGAGGACGACGGCGCGGTCGGCAGCAGCACCCTCGCCGCGGCCGCCGCGGCCGCCGCGGTGGCCGCCGTCCACGCCGTCCGCGAGCTCGCGATCGACCCGGCGGCGGGCCGGGCCTGCGAGCCGACCCGCGACGCCCTCCTGCCCGATGTCCTCGACCAGCGCGTGGGCCCGGCTCCAGCCCTCGTCGGTCTCCCCGTAGTCGTGGACCCCCTCGCCCATCAGCTCGGTGCAGAGCGCGGAGAGCTCGTGGCCGTAACGGTCGGCGAACGGCTCCCCCTGCGACTGGCCGTGGTCGGAGACCACCACGAGGCGGTAGTGCCGGGGAGCCTGCTCGGCGAGCAGCTCCAGCTGGGCCAGCACCCGGTCGAGGCCCTCGAGCGCAGCGAGCGACTCATGCCGGAAGAGGCCCGCGTGGTGGGCGATCTCGTCGTAGTCGACGTAGTCGACGTAGATCACCTTGCGACCGCGCTGCATCTCCTCGGCCACCAGGGCGGTGTTGAGGTCGCGGAGCAGGACGTTGGTGACGGACCGGAGCAGGGCGAAGGTCCAGTTCCGGTGGATGCGTGGCTCCAGCTCGTGGCGTACCTGGGCGCGGGCCTGCCAGCGTTCCTTGACCACCTCGCCGACCGTGCGGGTGAGGCTACGGGCGAAGCCGGTGGGGGTGAGCATGAACCAGGCCAGCGCCCTCCGGGTCTGCCGGGAGCCCAGGCGGGCGCTCACGCGGCTCATCGTGAGGAGCGAGTTCTCGGCATCCCCGGAGAAGAGGTTCGAGATCGACGCCCCGTCCTCGCAGAGCAGGCCGCGACCGTCGCTGGCCCGCTCCTCGATGAGGCGCGCGTCCGCGGGGTGGTTGGCGACCAGCACCCGGCCCAGCTCGCGGTCGTACCAGCGGAAGCCCGGGATGCCGGCCACGGTGCCGTGCAGGAGGCCGAGCTGGCTGGCGGGGGTGGTGCAGGGGAGCTGAGGTGTCCACTCGCCGAGGTGGTAGGCGCCGGAGCTCACCCACCGGCGGATCGTCGGCACCCCGCCGGCCTGCACGGCCCAGCGCAGCACCGGGAACGGCACGCCGTCGAGCTGGACGACGAGCAGTCCGTCGACCTCCGGGTCGGGCGGCTCGGCGTCCCGGGCGGACCGGCCCCGGCGGGCCAGTGCGGTGGTGAGCGACTCGTCGGTGCCGGCGGTGACGACGTACGCCGCGGCGGTGCTGCCGGCGGCGCAGAGCCAGCTGGCCACGAAGGCGTCCATCCAGGTCGCGGTGATCCCCGGGACGAGGAGCATCGAGAGGTGCATGACGACGCCCTGGCCGCCGAAGGCCAGGGGGAGCACCGTCAGCCAGCCGAGGCGGACGCTGGCCTCCACCAGCAGCGGCCGCACCAGGAAGCCGGCGACTCCGCTGACCGCCGTCACCGCGGCCAGGCTCCCGAGGGAGGCCGCCTCGAGGCCGGGGACCAGCAGGGCGACCAGCCACAGGATGCCCGTGGAGGCGAGCCAGGTGACGAGCATCCGCCAGAGGTCAGCCGGGACGAACCGGCCCCGCCCTCGCCGGCGCGCCCTTCCGGAGACTCGTCCGTCTCTCGCCATGGGGCGCCTCCCACCCGGGCGGCTCCGTCACCCGGGTCGTCCCATCATGGCCCGGTCAGGGCTCGCGGGGAATGCTCCGGGAGATCGGGCAGCTCATGCAGCGCGGCCCGCCGCGGCCTGAGCCGAGCTCGGAGCCGGCGATCCGGACCACCTCGATGCCGGCCGCCTCGAGCCGGTCGTTGGTCTCGTCGTTGCGCTCGTAGGCCACTGCCACCCGGGGCGCCAGGGCGAGGGTGTTGTTGCCGTCGTCCCACTGCTCGCGCTCGGCGGTGACCGGGTCGAGCCCGGTGTCGATCTGGTGGAGGGTGTCGATCTGCATGGCCTTGGCCGCCGCGACGAGGAAGGGCTCCGCGGGTGCGACCACCAGGTCGCCCGTCCCGTCGCCGTCGGCGTCGCCCTGGGTGACGGTGTAGGCCCGCAGCGAGTCCGCGACGTTGGGGTACATCACGATCTTGTCGACGTCGACCATGGTGCAGACGGTGTCCAGGTGCATGGTCGCCCGCTCCTGGGTGATCGGCACGGCCAGCACCGTGTGGGCCAGGGCGTCGGCGAAGAGGTGCCGGGCGAAGCGCTCCACCCCGGCCGCCGTCGTCCGCTCCCCGACGCCGACCGCGACCACGCCCGGTGACATCAGCAGCACGTCGCCGCCCTCGACGTACTCGTGCTGCCAGCCGTGGATCGTGCCGGTGCCGGCGAACCGCGGGTGGAGGGTGTAGATCAGCTCGGTCAGCTGGGACTCGCGCCGCCGCGCCGGCATCGCCAGCGAGGTGATCGCCACCCGGTCGCGGATCCAGACCGAGGAGTCACGGGTGAAGAGCAGGTTGGGCAGGGGGTCGATGAGGAAGTCGTCGCTGGCCATCAGCGAGGTGACCAGGCCGAAGCCGCCGCGGACCTCGTCGTTGCGGACCCCGGCGGTGAGGAAGAGGGCGAGCTCCTCGGGGGAGTGGTCGTGGAGCGCCTCGCGCAGGTACGTCGCCATGGTGTCGCCGAGGTGCAGGGTGTTGGTGACGCCCTCGATCGCCCGCTCCCGCGCCTCGTCGCCGGCCAGGGTCTCGGTCAGCAGGTCGGTCAGGTAGAGCACCTCGACGCCGCGGTCGCGCAGGATGGCGGCGAACGCGTCGTGCTCCTCCTGCGCCCGGCTCACCCAGGGGATGCCGTCGAAGAGGAGCTTGTCGTTGTTGCGGGGCGTCAGCCGCTTGAGCTCGGGCCCGGGCCGGTGGAGCATCACCGTCTGCAGCGTGCCGACCTCGCTGTCGGCGCCGTGCGGGTGCCGGGCGGGCGGGGCGCTGGCCGGCTCTGTCGCGTCCATGCCCGGCACTCTAGTGGCGGGACCCGCGTCCGGAGCCGGAGCCGGCGGCGTGCTCCTCGGCGAGCAGGGCGTAGCGGTAGGAGTCGGTCCACTCGCCCTTCGACCAGTAGTCGCGCAGCACGTGCGCCTCGCGTCGCATCCCCAGCCGCTCGCAGAGCCGGGCGGAGGCGCCGTTGCGGGCGTCGAGCGAGGCCTCGACCCGGTGGAAGCCGTAGTGGCCGAAGGCCAGGTCGAGGACCGCCAGGCCCGCCTCGGTGGCCAGCCCGCGGCCGGCGACGTCGGGGTTGACCGCCCAGCCGAGCTCGACGGTGCTCCAGGTGGGCGGCTTGAACATCAGCAGCAGGTCGCCGACGATCCGGCCCTCGTGCTCCATCCCCAGCCCGAGCACGCTCGGGGAGTCGGGGTCCTCCTCCTGCGGGCGGCGCCGCACCAGCTTGGCCTCGACCTCGGCGCGGGTCAGCGCCGGGAAGGGCAGGTAGGTGGCCACGTCGTCGCGCCCGTAGTAGGCGACCTGGTCGTCGGCGTCCTCGGGGCCCAGCCGGCGCAGCACCAGCCGCTCGGTGCGCAGCGGCAGCTCCGGCATCCGGGGGAGCAGGAGTCGTCGGCGGGCTTCGACCACCCAGGGTGGCGGGTCCTCGAGCTGGTCGGCCGCCTCGCCGAGGAGCCCGCGGCCCACCGGGTCCGAGCGGTCCGCCTCCAAGCGGCGTACGCCGTCCTGGGCCTGGGCCAGCAGCCGCTCCCGTGCCTGACGGGTCAGCGGGTCCGACTGCTGGTCCGGGGCGGGCACGGGCTCACCCCGCGAGCAGCTCGTAGGCCGACAGCGCGGCGAGCAGCAGGCAGACGCTGGCGCCCGCGTAGTGCAGGACGAAGAGACTCACCTTGGCCAGCAGCACCCGACCCACGATGACGGCGAGGCCGGAGACCGTCAACAGGGCGGCCCAGGCGCCGAGGAAGACCGAGACCGGGTCGTCGTACTTCGCCACCAGCGACAGGGTGAGCAGCTGGGAGAGGTCGCCCCACTCGGCGGCGAAGAGCACCAGGAACGAGGTCAGCACGACCTTGACCCCGCGCACCTCGCCGCGGGCGGCGGCCTTCTCGGCGAACTCCTGCTCGGTCTCGGACTCGCCCTCGGCCTGGTCCTGGCTGCGGGCCTCCCGGAAGAGCAGCACCGCGCCGACCAGGAAGAGGAGCATCGCCGCGGCGCGGACCACCTCGGTCGGCAGGAACGCCGCCGCCTTGCCGAGGGCGACCGCGATCCCGGTCTGCACCGCGAAGGCGAGCCCGACGCCGATCCAGACCAGCAGCGGCCGGAACCGGGTGCTGAGCACCAGGGTGGCGATGAAGGTCTTGTCCGGCAGCTCGACCAGGAAGAGGGCGCCGAAGGTCAGCGCGACGACCGCGAGGTCCACTGGTCTACTCCTTGAAGAACGCCCGGCTCGCGGCCGCGGCGTCCGCCAGCACCTCGCTGACCGGACGGCCCAGCGCGCTGGCGGCCCGGACGACGTCGTCGAACTCGGGCTGTGCGTTGACGAGGTCCCCGTGGTGCCGGGCGAGCTTGACCGCGATGGTCTGCCCGTCGACCTCGACGCTCACCATCTCACGCTCCAGCGCGTGCTTCCCGAGCGGGATCTCCCGCACGCCGAGGGTGCTGGTGTGCCGGAAGACCGCCGCCCGGACCTCCTCGGCCCGTTCGGCCGCGACCAGCACGGAGAGGGTGTGCGCCGGCCGGCCCTTCTTCATCAGGATCGGCGTGAGCCAGGCGTCGCTGGCGCCGGCGGCCAGCAGCGCGGCGATCACCTGGGGCCACAGGCGGGGGTCCAGGTCGTCGATGTTCGACTCGATGAGCAGCGGGCGCGGGTCCGGGACGCTGCTCACCCGGATCTCGTGGGGGCCGAGGGCGGACAGCTGCCCCACGAGCAGCCTCAGCACGTTCGCGTGACCCGCGGGGTCCCGGCCGCCGGCGCCGACCCCGATCCTCTCGGTGACCATCGCCGGCTGCGCGCCCCAGCCGGTGGCGAGGGTGGTGAGCAGCGCCGCCCCGGTGGGGGTGCAGAGCTCGGTCGCCGGGGCGCCGTCGGGTCCGGCGTACGACGGGACGCCGCGCAGCAGCTCGGCGACGGCGGGCGGGGGTACCGGCAGCACCCCGTGCGCACCACGGACGGTGCCGGAGCCGACCGCGACGGGGCTGACCACCACCTCGGTGACGTCGGCCCGGTCGCGGAGCCAGACGAAGCCGGCGCAGACCCCGACCACGTCGGCGATCGCGTCGAGGGCGCCGACCTCGTGGAAGGCGATGTCGAAGGGGTCCACGCCGTGCACCGTCGCCTCGGCGACGGCCAGCCGCTCGAAGACCCGGAGCGCCAGCTCGCGGACCCGCTCCGCCAGGTCGGCGTCGCCCAGGAGCTGCTGGATGTCGCGCCAGCTGCGGTGCTGCTGGGAGTCGGCGACCTCGACGTGGCAGCGGGTGGCGGTGAAGCCGCCGCGGTTCACCCGCTCGGCACGCAGGGTCACCGGCTCGGGCGAGACGGCGGAGACCGCGGACTGCAGCTCCTCCAGCGGGACGCCGGCCGCGAGCAGGGCGCCGAGCAGCATGTCGCCGCTGGCACCGGAGAGGGAGGCGTCGATCCAGACGGTCCCGCTCACGAGCGCTCTCCCTGCGGGGCGACCGACTGCCGGGCGATCCGGGCCGCGGCGACCCCGGCGCCGTACCCGTTGTCGATGTTGACCACGGTGACCCCGGGTGCGCAGGAGCTGAGCATCCCGAGCAGGGCGGCGACCCCGCCGAGCGAGGCGCCGTACCCGACGCTGGTGGGCACCGCGATGAGCGGGACGCCGACCAGGCCGCCGACGACCGAGGGCAGCGCCCCCTCCATCCCGGCCACCACGACGAGGCAGTCGGCCGCCTCGAGCCGGTCGCGGACCGCGAGCAGCCGGTGCAGGCCGGCGACACCGACGTCGGTGATCCGCTCCACCCCGGCGCCGTGGACCCGGGCGGTCACCTCGACCTCGGTGGCGACCGGGGCGTCGGAGGTGCCGGCGGCGACGACCACCACGCTGCCGCGGGGCGCGGGCAGCGGCCCGAGGACGGCGGTGCGCGCCACGGCGTCCACGTCGGCCCCGATCGCGGCGCAGGCGGTGAGCGACTCGTCGGTCAGCCGGGTGGCCAGCACGGCCCGGTCGGGGTGGGCGGCGTGCAGGGTGGTGAGGATCTCGGCCACCTGGGCGGGGGTCTTGCCGGCGCCGTAGACGACCTCCGGGTCGCCGGTGCGGTGGCGGCGGTCCAGGTCGACGCGGGCGAAGCCGAGGTCGGCGGTGGCCCCGTGCTGCTCGTCGCTCCCGTCCGTCACGCCCTGCAACCTACTCTGGTGTCACGCACGCGCCCACGCGCTGTGCTCCGACACCGTGACCCGGGAGATCTCATGGCCTTCGCTGACGACATGAAGAAGAAGATCGACGAGCTCGAGGTGGAGCGCCGTCTGAAGAAGCTCGCCGACGAGGCCGACAAGACGGTCAACGAGACGGTGGAGAAGGCCGGCGGCCTGGCCCACGAGCGGCGCGACGAGGTCGAGGGCTGGATCGGCAAGGCGAGCGAGCGGGTCAACACCAAGACCAAGGGCCAGTACGCGGACAAGGTGGAGAAGGTCCGCACCGGCCTGCTCAGCGGCCTCGACAAGCTGGCCGCCAGGCGGCGGATGGACCCGGTCGCGGAGATCGACGGCCCGTCGAGCCCGGAGAGCCCGTCCACCGGGGGCCCTGCGACGGGCCCGACGCCGTCCGACGGCGCTCCCGGGGCCGACCGCCCGACGGACCCGCCGCTCTCCTAGGGGCTGGCCGGGCCGGCTGCCTCACCAGGGTGAGGGCTTGTAGTCCTTCACGAAGCAGCCGTAGAGGTCCTCGCCCTGCTCGCCGAGCACGATCGGGTCGTAGACCCGGGCCGCACCGTCGACCAGGTCGAGCGGTGCGTGCCACCCCTCGGCCGCGATCCGCAGCTTCTCCTGGTGGGGGCGCTCGTCGGTGATCCACCCGGTGTCGACGGCGGTCATCAGGATCCGGTCGGTCTCGAACATCTCGCCCGCGCTGGTGCGGGTCATCATGTTGAGCGCGGCCTTGGCCATGTTGGTGTGCGGGTGGCCGGGTCCCTTGTAGCGGCGGGAGAACTGGCCCTCCATCGCCGAGACGTTGACGACGTACGCCCGCCGCGCGCCCGCCTCCACGGCCCGCCGCATCGCGGGCCGCAGCCGGGAGACCAGCAGGAACGGTGCGATCGAGTTGCACAGCTGCACCTCGAGGAGCTCGAGCGGGTCGACCTCGTCGACGTGCTGGGTCCAGGAGTTGGTGCTCTGGGTGTCGGGGAGCAGACCGCCGGCGTCGACGGCCGAGCCGTCCAGGTGGGCGGCGAGCGAGGCGTTGCCGGCCTTGAGGGCCAGGGCGGTGATCGAGGCGGCGGTGTGCGCGGCCTCGGCGAGCTCGGTCGGCTCCCCCTCGTGGTGGGCGACCGCAGTGGTGGTCAGGGCGCCGGCGATGGCGGCGGGGTGGGCCTCGGAGATCCCGTCGAAGGTGACCATCTCGGGCAGCTCCCGGTCGCCGGGGAGGGGAGCGTCCTCCATCTCCACCAGGCGCGAGTAGGCGCCCGGCGTACGTCGTACCGTCTGGCAGGCGTTGTTGATCAGGATGTCGAGCGGTCCGGCGGCGGCGACGTCGTCGGCGAGGCTGATCACCTGGGCCGGGTCGCGCAGGTCGATCCCGACGACCTTGAGCCGGTGCAGCCAGTCGCCGGAGTCCTCCATGGCGGAGAAGCGGCGGACCGCGTCCTTGGGGAAGCGGGTGGTGATGGTGGTGTGCGCCCCGTCGCGGAGCAGGCGCAGCGCGATGTACATGCCGATCTTGGCGCGGCCGCCGGTGAGCAGGGCGCGCTTGCCGGTGAGGTCGGTGCGCTGGTCGCGCTTGGTGTGCGACATGGCGGCGCAGCGGGGGCAGAGCCAGTGGTAGAAGGCGTCGACGAGGGTGAAGTCCTCCTTGCAGATGTAGCAGCCCCGCGGGGTGAGCAGCTCACCCGCGAAGGCGCCGGGCGCGTGGGAGACCAGCGGGATCCCCGCGGTCTCGTCGTCGATCCGCATCGGCGAGCCGGTGGCGGTCTGCTCGATGATGGCCCGGTCGTGCGCGGCCTCGGCCTCGCGCTTGCGGGTACGCCGCTCCTTCTTCAGGGCCTTGTACATGTGCGACGCTGCCCGCTTGACCTGGATCAGGTCGGGGTGGTCGTCGGGAAGCTCGTGGAGCCGTTCGAGGACGCGGATCGTGGTCGCGAGGTCGTCGGGGTCGAGGCCGGGCTGGTGCAACACGCAGGGATCCTACGGCGGACCGGGGCCGGGACCCGCTTCCGAGCCGGTGCCGAGCCGGTGCCGACCCGTGGCCGGAGCGTGGGCCGTGGCCAGGGTCACGAGGAGTTGCTAGCCTCGCGCCCAGCATCGCGTGCGGGTGGCGGACAGCGTCACGCATGGAGGTGCCGAACCAGGAAGGTGACGTCGATGACGCTCCGTTCCTCGTTCCTCACCCGTGGGTGAGGACGTCACCAGGCTGATCGCCTGGCACCACGAGATGAAGGCCGTGCACGCACGGCTGCGCGACGCGCTGGACGTCGTCCAGGAGTCGTTGCGCGAAGGCCGCGACATCCCGCCGGTCGAGCGGGAGCTGCTGCTCTACTGCCACGGGTTCTGTGTGGCCCTGGACGGCCACCACCGCGGGGAGGACGACGCCCTGTTCCCTCGGCTGGCCGAGCTGCGGCCCGAGCTGGCCTCCGTGCTGGGCTACCTGCGGCAGGACCACTCGATGATCGCGCACCTGATCGGGGCCCTGCGCGAGGCGATCGAGCGGGAAGACCCGCCGGCGGAGCTCCAGCGGCACCTCGACGGGATCGCCGCGATCATGGAGTCGCACTTCCGCTACGAGGAGCGCGAGCTGCTCGGGGTGCTGGGCGAGGTCGAGCTGGAGATCACTCCGGAGACCGCGTTCGGCCCGCTGTGAGGACCGGCGTGACTCGCCCGGTCTGACTCGCCCGCGGCGCCTCGCTCCTACCGCTGCCGGTGGAACCGGTAGTCGCCCGAGGGATGGCGTCTCAGGTCCCAGCCGGGGTCGTGGGCTTTGCGGTGGTGGTGGCCGCAGAGGGGGAGTCCGTTGTCGAGGTCGGTGGGTCCGTGGTTGCCCCAGGAGAGCTGGTGGTGGTGGATCTCGCACCAGGCGAAGGGGCGTTCACAGCCGCCGACGGCGCAGCTGTCGTAGACCAGGGAGAGCGCGCGGCGCTGGGTGAGGGTGTGGAGTCGGGTGAGTCGGCCCAGGTCGAGGGGTTCGGACCGGCTCCCCAGCACGGCGGGGACGAGGCCGGCCTCACAGGCGAGGCGGCGGGCCTCGCCGGCGGTGATGGTGGTGCCGGTGTCGAGCTTGGCGGCGCCGATGCCGGTCAGGAGGGCGTCGAGGTTGAGGGTGACCAGGACGGTGGCTTGGGCGGTGGCCAGGCCGGTGGTGGGGAGGTGCTCGATCAGCTCGCACAGGGCGTGGCCGTGGGTGACCGGGTAGGACTGCGAGGGGGGCGCGGACTCGTCGAGCATGGTCTGACGGGTGCCGTCGGCGGCGTGCTTGGTGGCGAGTCGGCGGGGGGAGGTGAGGTGGCCCAGGACGGTGTGGAGGAGGTTGCCGTGGAGCTCGGGGATGCGGAACTTCCCGGTCCAGGTGCCGTCGCCGTTGTCGTGGAGGGAGAGGAAGGTCTCCCGGTCGGCGCCGTGCTTCTCGCGGGTGAGCATCTTGTGCTCGTGGGCGTCGGCGAGGTCGCGGTCGACGGGGTCGAACATGCGGCGGGCGGCTTGGCGGAGCCTTTTGGCGTTCATCGGCCGGCCGGACCGGTTGGCGTGGCCGGTGGCCTTGCCGACCAGGTGTTCCTCGGCTTGGGCGATCTGGTCGGGGGTGGCGGTCTCGGGGGCTTGTTCGGCGGCCTCGACGATGACGCGGACCTGGTCGGGGCGGAGGTGTCCGGCGGCGAACGCCTCGCGGGTGGCGGCGTACTTGGTCTTGAGCAGCTCCCCGAGTCGCACTCCGGCGGCTTGGGAGGCGCGGGTGGAGCCGAGGAGCCCGGCGAGCCAGGCGTCGGTGCCGGTGGCGGCACCACCGACGTCGGGGTCGTCGGCGACCTGGCGGGCGTCGGCTTCGGCGGAGAGTGCCAGCCGTAGGGCGGTGGCTGCGGACTCGAGCTCGGCGACGGTCTGGAGCACCTGGCCGAGCTCGGTGAGCGCGACGGTGGCCGGGTCGAGGGTGCCCGCGGACCGGACCGCCTCCCGGGCGGCGGCGACGAGTGCCCCGACCCGCGAGGGCACCCCGAACCCAGTGGTGGCACCGGGTGCGGAGGTGGCGGGGCGGGTGGTCGACATGCCCCTACTCAACCGGGGCCCGCCGACACTTCTGCCCCTGACGGACCGCCGGTCTCGAGTCGTGGACATACGTTCGAAAAAGAGCCTAAAACTAGGACGAATGCCCCTCCGGTGCGACCTCGCTACGCTCACCTTCCAACACCACGGAGGCACGATGGGTCGGCAAGGCTCGAAGTCAGTCTGGGTGTGGACCCTCGCGATCTCGACGCTCGTGACCGCGACGAGCGTCCTGGGCCTCGTGGACGCGGATGTCTACGCCGAGGAGACGGAGAACTGGGCCACCCAGGCGCGGGGCCAGGACATCGGCAACCTCATCGCCGTGGCGGTCCTGCTGCTCGGCGCTCATGGCTACTACCGGGGTTCCCACAGAGCCGGCCTGGTGTGGCTCGGCACGCTCTTCTACATGGTCTACGCGTTCCTCGTCTATGCGATGGCCGTCCACTTCAACGAGCTCTTCCTCGTCTACGTGGCCGCGCTCGGGCTGGGCTCCTACGCGATCATCTTCAGTCTCAACGGACTGCGCGCCGAGGACGAGGCCCTGCCCCAGCCCCGGTCGCGCAGTTTGGCGGGCTGGACCTCGATCGCCATCGGCGTGCTTTTCGGGCTGCTCTGGCTCAGTGAGCTGATCCCGGCCACGCTGACTGGGGAGCCGCCGCAGAGCGTGGTCGACGCAGGCCTGTGGGTGAACCCCATCCACGTCATCGACCTGGCCGTCCTGCTGCCCGCGCTCGTCATCGCTGGCATCCAGACGCTGAGAGGGAGGGCCGCGGGCGAGTTCTTCGTCGCGCCCCTGCTCGTGTTCTCCGTGCTGATGGGGACGAGCATTGTGGCCGCCATGGTCCTGATGACCGTCAACGGCTCCGAGGAGACGCTGCCGCCGATGGTGATGGTGGCGGTGATCGTGCTGGTCAGCGCCTTCGCCGCGTGGCGCTATCTGAGGGTCCCGACGAGAGCCCGCTGAGTCGTCACCCGCTCAGTCGGGAGTGACGGCCCGCAGCATGGACTGGGCGAAGACGAACGACGTCCCCACCGGGAGCGCGGTCGTGCTGACGATCGAGAGCCCGCCCTCGGCGGGGTCCCACGCCACCAGGCGGAAGCCGTCGACCCGGCGCCGGATCGCCGCGACGCGGAGCAGGACCGTCCCGTCGTCCGCCACCGCGACGGCGCCCAGTCCCCAGTTGCTGTAGTTGGCGTCGTAGTCCAGCACCGGGAGTCGGAACTGCGGGGTCAGCGTCCGGCGGTCGGCGACCACCACCGAGAACGGCTGGTCGTCGTACGTCGTGCCGACCACGGTGTCCTCGTCGGCCTGGATCCGCATGAGGCGGCCGGTCCGGTCCATGCTCACCTCACGTGGAGCGCCGCCGGCGTAGTCGGTGAGCACATTGGGCTCCGTGAAGTCGGCGCTGGACAGCCAGTCGCCCGCGGGATCCAGGGTCATGGACATCCCGGCGGGGAGGGACATCTCCTCCGCCTCGCCTGAGTCGATCGCCACGGCGTAGCTCTGCGGGCCGCTGCTGAACAGCAGCGTCTCCTCGTCGAGGAACATCCACCCGGCGCCGTCCCAGGGCTCGAACCCGGTGGGCGCCTCCAGCGTCCGGCTGCCGCCCGTGGCCAGGTCGTGCACCGTCACGCGGTAGTCGTACACCCCGACCCTGTGGTCGTAGCCGTAGTGGACCGCGAGCCGGGTGCCCTCGGGACTGAGGCCGATCACGGGGTACCTCCCGTCGATCGGCACCGTGCGCCAGTCGCCGCCCGCGCCGAGCACCTGCGCCAGACCGCCCTGCTCGACCGCCAGGACCCCCACTCCGACCGGGTCGCCACTCAGCGGCGGGGAGGAGGCGGGCGGGTCGATCACCTCCGGGATCGCCGGCGCGATCCGGTCGTCCGCGGCGGGCAGCAGGTCGACCTCGCGCGGGTCCCACTGCGGCCACACCTTCTCCGCGGATGCCGACGCCGACGCCGACGCCGACGCGGAGGCGGAGGCCGAGGCCGACGGCACGCTCGTCGGGGTCCGCCCCGACGGTGCCACAGGCCCGAGCCCCTCCCCGCGGTCGGCGACCTGGAGGCCGACGAGGGTCGTGACCACCAGGGCCGAGGTGACGACCGCGGCGGCAGCCCCCCGCCGGCGGGTACGGCGACGCCTCGCGGTCTCCCAGGCCGCGTGCTCGAGCCGAGGGCTCTCGAGGCGGTCGGTGGCCCGGGCCAACATCTCGCGAAGCTCACTCATGGGGTCCTCCGGTCAGGTCGAGCAGCTCCGGCGCGCCGGTGCGCAACCGGGCCAGGGCGGCGGCGTTCTGGCTCTTGACGGTGCCGAGGCTGACGCCGAGGATCTCGGCCGTCTCGTGCTCGGACAGGTCGTCGAGGTGGCGCAGCACCAGGACCGCCCGCTGGGCCGGGGTGAGCCGCATCAGCGCCCGCCGGATGACGAGGCTGGTGACCGGATCGCTGCTGACCTCCTCAGCCACCGAGTCGTCGGGCACCGCGCCCGTCGTCTCGCGGCGCCGCCGCCGCCACCAGCTGACGTTGTCGTGCACCAGGATCCGGCGGGCGTACGCCGTCGGGTTGCCGTCCCGGAGCCGCGGCCAGCGCAGCGCCACCTTGACCAGCGCCTCCTGGACCAGGTCCTGTGCGCGGTGCAGGTCGCCGGTCAGCAGGTAGGCCGAGCGCAGCAGGGACCGCTGGCACCCGACCGCCCACTCGGTGAACTCCTGGTCATCCACGCGCTGCTCCGCCTCGGGTCGGGACCTGTCCGTGCAACCTGTCACCTTTGGAACGTCGCGGCCACCGCCCCAGGTTGGCGCGACTTCTGCCGGCCCCACGCTCCCCTGGTCACCGCCTCCCACCGTCGCTACCGTGAGAGCGCCGCGGGGGCGCAGAGCGAGGGGATCGCGATGGCGTACGACGAGGAGCTGGCCGAGCGGATCCGGACGGCGGTCGCCGACGCGGCCGGGGTCGAGACGGCCCTCGCCGGGGGCGCCCGCCGCGCCACCATGGGGGAGCGGACCATGGGCGGCGTGGTGCTGGTCTCCGCCGCCGACCTCCCGGACGCCGCCGCCCTGACCGCCTGGGTCGCTCCGGCGGTCGAGCGGGCCCGGGCCAAGGCGCCGAAGCGGCCGCGGAAGAGCTAGTCGCGGGTGGCGCGGGCGACGCCGAGGGCGATCAAGCCCTGGCCGGCGGTGTAGGTCGCCATCACCACCGACCCGAGAGCGGGGTGTGGCGCGCGGAGGGCGAACCGTTCCAGGCCGAGCACCGTGTCGGAGATCAGGAAGAGCGCCGTCCCGGCCTGCAGCGTCCGGCGGGCCTCCACCGGCAACGCGGGGTCGAGCATCCGCGAGCTCGCGAACATCCCCGACAGGATCGTCGCGTAGGCGCCGACCGGGGCCCCCAGCACCGGGTCCCGGCGCCCGGCGACGACGCCCATCACCGGAGCCAGGGTCAGCCAGGCGCCGAGCGCCGCCTTGAGGCCCGTGACGTCGTACTCGCTGCGCTCCCCGCGCACCGAGGCGAAGGCCGCGATGTAGGCGACGTGCGCGCCGAAGAACGACCCGACCCCAGCCAAGAAGGCCCGCTCACCGTGGCCCAGCAGCGCCACGTCCCCACCCCATGAGAGCGCCTGGGCCGCGGCGGTGCCGGTGCGCAGCAGCCGGGTCTCCGGGCGACGGTGACCTCGGGTGCCGGCCAGGAAGGCCGCGGTCAACGCCGGCATCAGCGCCGGCTTGAGCAGGTACCTCGCCCGCCGGGCCGCGGTGCCGCTCCGGCCGGCCGCCACGCTGTCGGCGACCGCGAGGGCGACGTAGGCGGCACCGGGCAGCAGTGTCGTGGGGGAGGGCATGGCGCCCATCCTCGGGGCCGGCGGGTGCGGGCCGCCAGTCGGGGGCCCTCAGAGGACGAAGCGGTAGCCCATCCCCGGCTCGGTGATCAGGTGCCGCGGCCGCGACGGCTGTGCCTCGAGCTTCTTGCGCAGGTTGGCCATGTGGACGCGCAGGTAGTTCGTCTCCTTCTCGTACGCCGGCCCCCACACCGCCTGCAGCAGGTCCCGCTGGCCGACCAGGGCGCCGGGCCGGGCGGCCAGCGTGGCGAGGATGTGCCACTCGATGGGGGTGAGCCGGACCTCCGCCTCCCCGCGCCAGGCGCGCTTCGCCGTCAGGTCGAGGCGCAGGTCGCCGCTCTCCAGCACCGGGTCGGCGGCCGGCACGCGGCGTACGGCGGCGCGGATCCGGGCGAGCAGCTCGTCCATCCCGACGGGCTTGGTGACGTAGTCGTCGGCGCCCGCGTCGAGCGCGGCGACCTTGTCGTGGGAGTCGTGGCGGGCGGAGACGACGATCACCGGCACGGCGCTGGTCCGGCGCAGCCGGGTGAGCACCTCGACCCCGCTGAGGTCGGGGAGGCCGAGGTCGAGCAGCAGCAGGTCGGGGCCGTCCTGGGCGTGGGCCAGCGCCTCGGCGCCGGTGCCGGCGGTGACGACGCCGTAGCCGCGGGCGGTGAGGTTCATCGAGAGCGCGCGGGCCATGGCCGGGTCGTCGTCGACGACGAGGACGGTCGTCACGGCTGGAGCACCGCCTCGCGGGCGGGCTCGGCAGGCGCCGGGCCGGTGGGCAGGTCGAGGACCATGGTGAGGCCGCCGCCCGGGGTGTCCTCGGCGGTGAGCCGGCCGCCCATCGCCTCGGTGAGGCCACGGGCGACCGCCAGGCCGAGGCCGACGCCCTGGGAGCCGGGGACGTCGTCCAGCCGCTGGAAGGGCAGGAAGATCCGCTCCTTCTCCGCGTCGCCGACGCCCGGCCCGTGGTCGACCACGGCGAGCTGCGCGTGGCCCGCGGCATGGCTGGTGCGGACCGTGACCTCGCGGCCGGGCGGGGAGTGACGCAGCGCGTTGTCGACCAGGTTGGCGACCACCCGCTCCAGCAGCCCGCCGTCGGCGCGGACCGGGGGCAGGTCGTCGGCGAACCGCAGCGCCACCGCCTCGCCGCCGGGGAGGTGGGCCAGGGTGCTGCTCACCACGTCGTCGAGGCCGACCTCGTGGGAGGTGGGGCTGACCACCCCGGTCTGGAGACGGCTCAGGTCGAGCAGGTTGGCCAGGATGCCGTGCAGCCGGTCGGTGGAGTCCTCGATGCCGGCCAGCAGCTCGCGGACGTCGTCCTGGGACCACCGCACCTCGTCGTCGCGCAGCCCCGAGACCGCGGCCTTGATGCTGGCCAGCGGGGTCCGCAGGTCGTGGGAGAGCGCGGCGAGCAGCGCGGTGCGCACCCGGTTGCCCTCCCGGAGCCGCTCGACGTCGGCCGACTGGGCGCGCAGCTGCTGGCGTTCGAGGGCGACCGCGAGGTGGGCGGCGAACGCGCTCAGCACGGTCGCCTGGTGGGCGGGGAGCGGGGCGGGGCCGCGCGCGGCGACCACCAGCGTGGGGGAGAGCGCGGCCGTGTCGGTGGCCTCCTCGGGGGTGCGGGGCGGGTCGTCCCCGGCGCCGGCCACCAGCTGCCACCCCCCGTCGCGCCGCAGCAGCGCCACGGCGTCGAGGTCGAACCGCTCCCGGAGCAGGTCGAGGAGGTGGCGAGGGTCATCGTCGCCGCGCATCAGGGCCCGGTTGAGCGCGGTCAGGTCGTCAGCCTCCTGCCGGGCGCGGTGGGCCCGCGCGCCGCGGTGCACGGCGGTGTCGACGACCGAGGCGACCGCGAGGGCGACGACCAGGAAGAGGAGCAGGGAGGCCGCGCCGACCGGCTCCGCGATCGAGAGGGTGTGCTGCGGGGAGGTGAGGAACCAGTTGAGCGAGAGGCTGCCCACCACCGCCCCCGCCACGGCGGGCCACCGGCCGCCGACCAGCGCGCAGACGACGGCGTTGGCCAGCAGCGCCATGGCGCCGACCGCGGCCCCGGCGTCGCCGGCGGAGTCGCTGAGAGCGGCCGCGACGGCCGGCGGGACGGCGAGCGCCAGGAGCAGCCCCGCGAGCACCCGGCCCCGGCCCACCCCGGGCCGTGCCGGGTGCGCCGGCAGCGTCGAGGGGGTGCCGGGCCGCCCCACGACGACCACGTCGACGTCGCCGGCGCTGGACACCAGGCGCTCGCCCACGCCCGGCCGCAGCAGCGCCCGCCACCGGCCGTGCCGGCTGGTGCCGACGACGAGGTGGGTGGCGTCGACGCCGCGGGCCAGGCCCAGCACCGTCTCGACGGGGTCGTCGGCCACCGACTCGTGCCACCGGCCGCCCAGCTCGTCGGTCAGGGCGCGGAGCCGGGCCAGGTCGGCGGCAGGAGCCGCGGGAGGCCGCCCGGTGACGTGGACGACGTGGAGCTCGCCGGCACCGGAGGCGAGCCGCGCGCCGCGGCGCACCAGCGCCTCGCTCCCGGCGGTGCCGGTGACCGCCACCACCACCCGCTGCCGGGTCGCCCAGGTCTCCGAGATGCCGTGCTCGTGCCGGTAGGCCTCCAGGTCCTCGTCGACCCGGTCGGCCAGCCACAGCAGGGCGAGCTCGCGGAGCGCCGCCAGGTTGCCCGGCCGGTAGAACCGGCGCATCGCGGCGTCCACCCGCTCGGGCGGGTGCAGGCTGCCGTGCGCGAGCCGGCGTCGCAGCGCCTCGGGGGTCATGTCGACCAGCTCCACCTGCTCGGCCCCACGGACCACCTCGTCGGGGACCGACTCGCGGCCGCGGAGCCCGGTGACGCCCTCGACCACGTCGGCCAGCGACTCCAGGTGGTGGATGTCGACGCAGGTGACCACGTCGATGCCCGCCTCGAGCAGCTCCTGCACGGCCCGCCACCGCGGCGGGCGGGCGCCGGCCGGGTCGAGGTGGGCGAGATCGTCGACCAGGGCCACCTCCGGCCGGCGGGCCAGCACCCCGGAGGTGTCGAGGTCCCGGGCGCCGGTGGTCGGGTCGACCAGCGGCGGCACGGACTCCAGCCGGGCCGCCAGCGCCAGCACCGGCGACCTGCCGCGCGGCTCGGCCAGCGCGACCACCACGTCGGTGCCGCGGTCACGGCGGCGCGCCCCCTCGCTGAGCAGCGCGTGCGTCTTGCCGACGCCGGGCGCGACCCCGAGATAGACGCGCAG
This sequence comes from Nocardioides sp. Z22_16, assembly GCF_058134365.1. Taxonomy (NCBI): domain Bacteria; kingdom Bacillati; phylum Actinomycetota; class Actinomycetes; order Propionibacteriales; family Nocardioidaceae; genus Nocardioides; species Nocardioides sp. Z22_16. The sequence continues at coordinate 206,408 of NZ_JBYTTI010000003.1, read as the reverse complement.
CCGGCCCCGGTCGTGGTTCACCTCACCATTGTCACCGCCGCAGGCCCGGGTGGGCCGATTCTTGACGCTTCCTTGACGGCCGAACCCGTTCTCGACCGGGTCGTGCGGGCCGACGATGAGGGTGACATGAACAGCTCCCCCATCGCCCGTCTCGTCGCCCGTCGCGCCGAGCTCCCCGACGACGAGGTCGCCGCCGCCCGGCGCGCCGGTGGCCGGGTCCTGCCGCCGTCCCGCCAGGTGGGGCTGGGGCGCCGCTCCAAGCGGCTGCTCCTGGGCCGTCGGCTGCGCACCTCCCAGGTCGCCGAGACGCTGCTGCCGAAGCGGATCGCCCTGCCCGTCTTCGCCAGCGACGCCCTCTCGTCGGTGGCCTACGCGCCGGACGAGGTCTTCATCATGCTCGCCATCGCAGGCGTGGCGGCGTACTCCTGGTCGTGGAAGATCGCGCTGGGGGTGGCGCTGGTGCTGCTCGCGGTGGTGACGTCGTACCGGCAGACCGTGCACGCCTACCCGAGCGGTGGCGGCGACTACGAGGTGGCGACCGTCAACCTGGGCCGCAACGCGGGCGTCACCGTGGCCAGCGCGCTGCTGGTCGACTACGTGCTCACCGTCGCGGTCTCGATCTCGTCGGGGGCGCAGTACGCCGCCGCGGCGCTGCCCTTCCTCAGCGGGCACGAGGCGGTCTTCGCCAGCCTGCTGGTGGTGCTGCTGACCGCGATGAACCTGCGCGGCATCCGCGAGTCCGGGGCGTTCTTCGCCGCCCCCACCTACGCCTTCATGCTCGCGATGCTCGGGATGTGCGGCTACGGCCTCGTCCGGTGGGCGACCGGCTCGCTGCCCGAGGTGGAGAGCGCGCACCTGCAGATCGTGCCCGCCGAGGGGTTCGACGAGCCGCTGACCACCCTGGCCCTGCTGCTCCTGCTGGCCCGCGCCTTCTCCTCGGGGTGCGCGGCGCTGACCGGCGTCGAGGCGATCTCCAACGGGGTGCCGGCCTTCCGCAAGCCCAAGAGCCGCAACGCCGCCACCACCTTGCTGCTGCTGGGGCTGATCGCGGTGACGATGATGATGTCGGTCATCCTGCTGGCCCGGCAGATGGGGCTGAGGTACGTCGACCCCCACGAGCTGGACCGGCTCCGGACCGCCGGCGGGCAGCCGCTGCCGGGCGACTACGACCAGCACACGGTGATCGCGCAGATCGCCGACGCGCTCTTCGCCGACTTCCCGCCCGGCTTCTACCTGGTGGTCTCGATGACCGGGGTGATCCTGGTGCTGGCCGCCAACACCGCCTTCAACGGCTTCCCGGTGCTGGGCTCGATCCTGGCCGCCGACGGGTACGCCCCCCGGGCACTCGGCTCGCGCGGCGACCGGCTCGCCTACAGCAACGGCATCGTCTTCCTGGCGGTGATGGCGATCGTGCTGATCCTGGCCTTCGACGCCGAGACCACCCGGCTGATCCAGCTCTACATCGTCGGCGTCTTCGTCTCCTTCAACCTCAGCCAGCTCGGGATGATCCGGCACTGGACGAGGAAGCTGCGCACCGAGACGGATCCGGCCGCCCGGCGGACGATGGTGAGGTCGCGGGCGATCAACTGCGTCGGGCTCTGCTTCACCGCCGTCGTGCTGGTGATCGTGCTGGTCACGAAGTTCCTGGCAGGCGCCTGGATCACCATCCTGGCGATGGGGATCTTCTTCCTCCTGATGCGCGGCATCCGCCGGCACTACGACCGGGTGGCGGGCGAGCTCGAGACGACCGCCGAGGACGCCGTGCTGCCCACCCGGGTGCACGCCATCGTGCTGGTCGACAAGCTCCACAAGGCGACGCTGCGGGCGATCGCCTTCGCCAAGGCGTCGCGGCCCAACGTGCTGGAGGCGATCCACGTGGGCAGCGACCAGGGCGCGGTCGAGCGGCTGCTCGGCGAGTGGGACTCCCGTGACTTCGGCGTGCCGCTGAAGGTGCTCTACTCGCCCTACCGCGAGCTGATCGGCCCGATCGTGGAGTACGCCGCCGAGATCCGGCGCACCAGCCCGCGCGGCGTGGTCGCGGTCTACATCCCGGAGTACGTGGTGGGCCGGTGGTGGGAGCAGCTGCTGCACAACCAGACCGCCCTGCGGATCAAGGGACGACTCCTCTTCACCCCCGGCGTGATGGTCATCTCGGTGCCCTACCAGCTCAGCTCGTCCCGCCACGCCCTCACCCGCAAGCGGCGGGAGACCCGCCGGATCCAGGCCGGCGACGTGCGCCGCGGGCGGGTCCCCGGGGGCGAGGAGTGAGTCAGCGCCGCTCCATCCGGCGCTCGGCCGGTCCGTCGGCCGGAGCTGTGTCGACCGGACCCGTGTCGACGAACCCGGCGCGCGCGTAGGCCGCCCGGGCCCGCAGGTTGTCGTCGCGGACCGTCAGGAAAGTGGTGCGGCCCTGCTCCTCGGCCCACCCGACGACCGCCTTGATCAGCGTCGCCGCCACCCCCGTCCCGCGAGCCTCGGGGGCGACCCACATCGAGATCAGCTCCACCGCGCTGTCGCCGTCGGGCGCGCCGCTGGCCACGCCGACCACCCGGTCGCCGTCACGAGCGAGGAGGGTGAGCGGGACGTCGACGAGCCGCGCCCGCCACCGCCCCTCGGGGGCGTCGGCCCAGTCGTCGTACCGGGACCCGAAGGCGCCCGGGGAGTCGCGCAGCGACGCCAGCCGCACCTCCCGGAACTCCTCCCACTGGTCGGCGCCGATCGGCACGACCTCCACCGCCCGCAGGATCTCGTTGGTGAACCAGCCACCCCGGCTCCCACCCCGGTCCCGGCTGCTGACCACGAGGCCCGCCGCCAGGTCGAGGGCGAGGTCGACGCCGTCGGGCAGCTCGCCCGGCGCAGGCGTCCACTCCTCGCCGAGCTCGAGTCGCTGGGAGATCTCGGAGAGGACCAGGGGGCAGCAGGAGCAGACCGGGTCGTAGCCGTCCACGGCGTGGGCCACGAAGGCGACGACAGGGCGTCCGAAGAGCTCCTCGAGCCGGATGTCGGTGATCTCGACGCCCGCGCTCAGCTCGTGGGGGTCGAGCATCGCCGACCACTGGTAGTTGGTGGCGTAGGGCTCCAGGGGGCGCACCTCCCACGACGAGGGGGGCGCTCCGCGCTCGTGGAGGGCGTGGCCGTCGTCGAGGTCGACGCCGTCCAGCTCGCCGTGACGGAGGGTGGCACGCACGTTCACCCAGTCCGAGCGGTGCACCAGCTCCAGCTCCGCCCAGCGGGCGTGCGCTTGGCGCGCGAGGCGCCGTACGTCGTCGGGGGTCACGGGTAGGGCGGTAGGGGACTAGGAGTCGGTGGGCCTCGCACCCGGGAGCTCCCGGGTGCGGATGAGCTCTGCCGCGATGTGGCGCAGCTTGACGTTCTGCGTCGAGGAGAGGCGGGTGAGCAGGGCGAACGCGCGCTGCGCATCCACGTCGTACCGCTCCATCACCAGGCCGCAGGCCTGGCCGATCAGGGCGCGTGAGTCGAGGGCGCTCTCGAACTGATCGAGCTTCTGCGCCGCGAGCACCGCGAGGGCGATGTGGGCGGCGAGCGCCAAGCCCTCGGCCTTGTCCTCGGCGTCGAACGCGTCGGCCTGGGTCGAGTACATGCTCAGGGCCCCGACGATGTCCTTGAGGGTGAACAGCCGGAAGGTCAGGACGCAGCGGGCCCCGGTCGTCTCGGTGAGCCGGGGGCCCCAGTTGGGCCACCGGTGCTCGGCGGCGAGGTCGGGGACGTAGACCGTGTCCACCTCCCACAGGGTGTGCAGGGCCGGCCCCTCCCCGAGCTCCTGCTGCAGCCGGTCGCCGGTGGCGGCGATGTCGTCGGTGGCCGCGGGGGTCTCCACCCGCTTCTTGCCGTACACGAGCGAGATGCTCGCCGAGTCGCATGCCGTGACGTTCCGCACGAGCAGCTCCACGGCGTGCTTGACGGTCGCGGCCGGGTCGCCCTGGTCCTGCAGCTCGCGGGCGGCGGAGGCCATCCGCTCCGACACTGGCTCGTCTCTGTGGCCCATAAGAAGTCACTATCCCATCTATGGCTCGACGCGGCGCTCCCGGCGACCTGTGCGGCCCCCCGGTCCGTTCGCTCGACCCGGAGGACCTGACGAAGCCATAGTGCCCCGTGGCGTTCGTCTGTCAGAGCCTTACCCGGAAACGGCGTGCGCCACGCCTCAGCGTGCCGGGGCCGCGTTCGACGGCGCCTGCCAGCCGCCTTCGTCGCCGATCGACCGGGTGATCCGCCGGAGCCACCCCCTGGCCTCGAGCCTCGATGCCGCGCGGGAGAGCCGGGAGAGCGAGCTGTTGGCGTAGCCGGCCAGGACGCTATGCGCAGCGTGTGGTCGGGGGCGTCGGCGAGCGCGTAGAGGACGCCGTGCTCGAAGTGCGTCACCTCGGCGTCCCGCTGGAGCTGGGCGTCGAGGGCGGCCGGCGGGGTCCTGACGGTCATGCTCTGAAAGGCGCCCTCGCCGTGGAGTTCGCGCCCGTCGAGGCGTGCAGGTGCGGGTAGCCGGATCCGGTCTACCCTCGATCCATGAGCCGGATCTTCACCGCCAGCGTCGCCTCGGTCTATCCCCACTACGTGGCGAAGGTGGAGAAGAAGGGGCGCACGGAGGCGGAGCTGAGGCAGGTCATCGAGTGGCTCACCGGCTTCGACGCCGCCGCGCTCGACGACCACCTGGCCAGCGGCACGACGTTCGAGGAGTTCTTCGACCAGGCCGAGCTCAACCCCCACGCCAGCGCCATCACCGGCGTCATCTGCGGCTACCGGGTCGAGGAGATCGAGGACCCGCTGATGCAGAAGATCCGCTACCTCGACAAGCTCGTCGACGAGGTGGCCAAGGGCAAGGCGATGGAGAAGGTGCTGCGGGGCTGAGGCGTGAACCCGAAGAGGCCCGCGGTCGACACCGAGTCGCTGGGCGCCTGGCTGCTCAAGACCGACCCTCGGTCCACCCCCGTGGGCGACCTGCTGGCGAGCGGGTTCGCCGAGGTCACCACCAGGTGCGTACGCCGCTCCTACCGGACCGACCTGATCGCCGGAGACCAGCCCGTCCTGCTCTGGGTCAGCGGCGGCGACCGGCGGCACCCGTCGGGTCTCTACGCCCAGGGCCGCACGCGGGGGCCCGCCTCGCTCGACGAGGAGGGACAGCTCGTCATGCCGGTGACGCTCGAGCCGCTGGCCACCCCGGTGCCGCGGGACGAGCTACGCGCCCACCCGGTGCTCGGGCAGCTCGAGGTGCTCCGGATGCCGGCGGGCAGCAACCCGTCGTTCCTGAGCACGACCCAGCTCGCGGCGCTGTGCCGCGGCTGGCCGCAGGTGGGCTAGTTGCGCGCGGCGGTCGCGCGGGCCAGCCGGGCGACCGCGGCGAGCTGCAGACCCTGGGTCCGGACGGAGTTCTGGGCGATGTCCCGCACCCGACGGCACCCGCCGCCGTCGAGCTCGGTGCGGGCGGCGGCCTTCGAGGCGTGCGCGTGGGCCGTCAGCTCCTCGATGAAGGCCTGGTCGAAGGCGGCGCCCTCCAGTCCGCGCAGGGCGACGGCGTCCGGGTAGGGACCGAGTGCCTCCGGCTGACCCCAGTCGCGCAGGCAGGCGGTGATCGAGACCAGCTCGGTGGTCTGCTGGGCGAGTGCGGCGCGCGCCAGCGAACGGACCTCGTGGCAGGAGGCCTGGGTCGAGGCCCCGCGGCTGGCCGCCATCGCGCCGTGCAGCGCCGCGTAGGTCTGCTCCATGTAGTGGAGGTCGACGGCGTTGGCGTCGGCGGGCGGGGTGGCGCCGGGGTGGTCGGTGACTGCTCGATCCATGACGGACAAGGTGATTCCTCTGCTCAGTGCTGCGAGTGAGGTGCCCGGACGCCCCTGTTCGAGACTGCGACCTGCTACCCGCAGTCCCTCCCCACCGTAGCCGTTGTCCGGTGGTGCGAGGGAATCCTGCCGGTCTAGGGGTCCGGCTCCCCCACGGCGCGGCCACTGAGTTCCGGCCCTGGCCCCGTCTCGGGCCCGGCAGGCTCGAACCCTCGGAAACGAGCGACCAGGTACGTCGCGGGCGCCGCTCTACGGCATGGTCACCGACCGGTTCGGGGTCACCTGGGTCCTCGACGTGGCGGTCGCCTACGCGGGCTGATCCGGTGCGCGGAGCGGTTTGACCCAGCGTGACCACTCGGCCTGCCGGGCGTAGCCGGCCGCCCGCCAGGCCGAATGGGCGAGGTCGTTCTCGTCGAGCACCATCGCGTCGGCGCGGGTCCCGCCCAGCGCGGCGAACCGGCTCTCCGCGTGGTCGACCAGTCGGGCGCCGATCCCCTGGCGCCGACATGCCGGGTCGACCGCGAGGCGATAGAGGTGGCAGCGCCAGCCGTCCCAGCCGACGACGACCGACCCGACGATCGCGCCCTCCGCCTCCGCCAGGACGAGCGCCTCGGGGTCGCGGGCGATCAGCCGCTCCACGGCGGAGGCCGAGTCGGAGGGCCGGTGGGCGTCCTCGGCGGCGCGGGCCCAGAAGGCCAGCACCTCGGGTACGTCGGCGGCGACAGCGGGGCGGAGGCGCACGGCGGTCACGGGCTCATCCTGCCGCGGCCGCCAGCGCCTGCTCCACCGCGGGGCTCAGGCCCAGGGCGGGCCGGTCGGTGCGGACCGGCGGCAGCCCCTCGGTGCGCAGCCAGCGCCAGGTGTCGGCGACGGTCTCCTCGACCGGCCGGCAGGCCAGCCCAGCGGCGTACGCCGCGGTGACGTCACCGTCGTGCAGGCCGGCGAGCTCCCCGGTCGGCGGCACCCAGATTGGCAGGTCGTTCCAGCCGGTGGCCCCGGCCTCGGCGACGGTCTCGGGGGTGAGCCAGACCAGCTCGCCGGCCGGCCCGTCCGTGGCGACGGCCGCCCGGCACGCCTCCAGGAGGGTCCCCATGGTGGCGTGGCCCGGCCTGCTGACGGTGTTGAACGCCCCGGTCACGCCCCGCCCGGCGGCGTCGAGCATCCACCCGGCGAGATCGCGCGCGTCGACGTACTGCAGCGGGCGCTCCGGCGGTCCCGGCGCCGGCACCGGGCCGCCCCGGCCGAGCCGCTGCAGCCACCAGGGCAACCGGCCGATGTCCTCGTGAGGCCCGAGGATGAGGCCCGCCCGGGCCAGCAGGGAGCGGCCGTCGAAGCTCTCCTGCACCGCCAGCTCGGCCCCCCGCTTGGCCGCGGCGTAGTCGGCCACCTCGGTGCCGGCCGGATCGCCGTCGACCACCGGGGCGCTCTCGTCGAGCCCCGGTGGGATGGGCCACCGGTAGACCGAGCGGCTGGAGACGTAGCCGAAGTGCCCGACCCGGTCGCGCAGCAGCCGGGCGGCGTCGCGCACCACGAACGGCTCGGCCGACCAGGTGTCGACGACGGCGTCCCACTCGCCGTCCGCCAGCGCCGTCGCCAGGGAGCCCGGCGCGCGCCGGTCGGCGAGCAGCGTGCGGACCCCCGCGGGCGGCGTCCCGGTGGCGCCGCGGTTGACCACGGTGACCTCGTCGCCGCGTCGCACCGCCTCGTCGACGAGCGCTCGCCCCACGAACCTCGTCCCGCCCAGCACCAGGAACCGCATGTCGCCGACCCTAGCCAGCCGCACGGGAGTAGCGCCATGCCCGCACGGCGGGGAGCCAGCCCTCGTCGACGTTGTCAGCCGCGCGCCTGCGCGACCTCCCGGCGGACGGCCGGCGCCACCTCGGCGGCGAAGAGCTCGGTGGTCGCGGTGTCGTCGGAGGCGAGGATGAAGCCGCTGGTGCCGTAGGTCAGGGCGGCGTCGGTGAGCTCCTCCACCCACTGCTCCGGCGGTCCCTGCAGGACGCCGGTGCTGCTCGTCGAGAACTGGCCGACGATGTTGAGGAAGCGGCGTACGTCGCGGGGGTCGCGGCCGGCCGCCTTGGCGCCCTGGTCGAGGTGCTCGTTCATCTCGGCCAGGTCGGCGAACCCGCCCGGCAGGTACTGCAGGGACGGCAGCCAGCCGTCGCCGACGCGTCCGGTGAGGCGCAGCAGGCGCGGCTTGTAGGAGCCGATCCAGATCCCCGGCCGGTGCGCGGAGACCGGGCCGCGCTTCGCGCCCCGGACCGTGTAGTGGTCGCCCTCGACGGTCAGGCCGCCGGGCTGGTCGGTGTCCCAGATGCCGCGGATGATCTGCACCGCCTCCTCGAGGGCGGCGACCGCCTCGCCGGGGCTCCGCCGCGGACCGCCCATCGACTCGATGGCGTCCCAGAACCCGCCGGCGCCGAGCCCGAGCTCGACCCGGCCGCCGGAGAGCAGGTCGGCGGTGGCCACGGTGCGGGCCAGCACGGCGGGCGGGCGCAGCGGCAGGTTGGTGACGTTGGTGGTGAGGCGGATCCGCTCGGTGCGGGCGGCGGCGTAGGCGATCAGCGTCCAGGTGTCGTGGAACTTCGCCACGTAGGGGTGGTCCTGGAAGGTGACCAGGTCGAGGCCGGCGCGCTCGGCGACCAGTGCCTGCTCGACCGCGTGCTGGACGGGCTGGTTGGTCGGCGTGACGAAGGTGCCGAAGAGGAGGTCGTGTCCGTAGTCGGTCATGCGTGGCTCCCTGCGTGGGTGGGTGTGGTGGCGAGGTTGAAGTTGTCGCGGAACAGGTTGGCCGGGTCCAGCTCGGCCTTGAGCGCCCGCAGCCGGGCGAGGGTGGCGGGCGGGAACGCCTCACCGAGCCGCTCGGGGCTCTGGTCGGTCTCGAAGCTGAGGTAGGAGCCGGAGAGGTGCGGTCGCATCCCCTCCCACGACCGGTCGAGGCGCTGGGCGTTGGCGCCCATCGCGGTGATCGCGAACGCCGCGTCGCGGTGCGCGAAGGCGGTGGCGTCGGGGGCGACGTCGCCGATCGCGCCGCCCATGGCGCGCAGCTGGAAGAAGTACGTCGCGCCGCTGGCCAGCAGGCGGGCGCTGGCCTCGGCCACGTCGCGGTCGAGCGCGGTGACCAGCCCCGACCGGGCGACCGGCTCGCCGAGCCCCTGGTGCGGGGTGTCGGGGAACATGTTCATCACCGCGGCGTACGGCGCGATCACCACCCGCTGCTCCACCATCGGCGCCATCTCGGCGAACGGCTGGAGCTGGGAGACGACGACCTCGGGGTCGTCGGAGGCGACCATCGCCATCACCCGGGCCACCCCGGAGCGGCCCATCACCAGGAACGGCGTCGTCTCCCGGGGCGCGTCGGCCACCACCCGGCCGAACTCGGCCAGGAACGCCGCGACGTCGCTCACCTGGAAGGCGAGCTCCGCCCACCCGACGTCCGGCACCTCGTCGACTACCAGCTCGAAGGCGGTGACGACGCCGAAGTTGGCGCCGGCGCCGCGGACCGCCCAGAAGAGGTCGGGGTGCTCGTCGGCCGACGCACGGACGTGGGAGCCGTCGGCGAGGAGCATCTCGACGGCGCGGAGGTGGTCGATGGTGAGGCCGTGCTTGCGCCCGAGGAAGCCGATGCCGCCGGCGGTGGCCAGGCCGCCCACCCCCACACCGCCGTAGTCGCCGGAGCTGATCGCCCACCCGTGGGGCTGCAGGGCGGTGGCGACCTGCTTCCACCGGGCGCCGGGCCCGACGCGGATCAGACGGGCGCTCTCGTCGAGCACCTCGATGCTGTTGAGGGCGCCGACGTCGACGACGAGACCGCCGTCGTTGGTGGACCGCCCGCTGATGCCGTGGCCGCCGCTGCGCACCCCCAGCGGCAGGTGCCGGTGACGGCCGGCGAAGGCGAGGGCGTCGCGCACCTCCTCGACCGTCCGGGGGCGGAGCACCAGGCCGGGGCGTCCGCCGCGCAGGTAGGTCGAGCGGACCGCGGCGTACCGCACGTCGCCCGGCTCGACGGCGGTCTCGGCCAGCTGGGCGGGCAGCCCGTCGTAGTCGATGCCGGGACGGCGTCGCGCCCGCACCTCGGCCCGGCGCGGCGGCCGCGCCGAGACGGTGCCGGCGCCCAGCGCCCGCTGCGCCGCCTCCTCCAGGACGGGGGTGGCCTTGCGGAGGAACCGCTCCAGCCGGTCGGTGGGCACGGCGTCGTCGACGCGGAGGGCGAAGCCGGTCACGCCGTGCTCGACGACCAGCGGCGCGAGGGTGTCGGGCCGGTCGGCGCCGGGACCATGCGTGAGGGTGACCACCCGCCGGATCTCACGGGGGTCCCGGCCGGCCTGCCGGGCGTGCTCGTCGAGCAGGCGCAGCTGCGCGACCAGTGCGGCCAGGGCGTCGGGCCCGCCGTCACCGAGCTCACCGAGCCACCCGTCGGCCACCCGGCCGGCAACCTCGACCGCCTCGTCGCCGCTCACCCAGATCGGCACCTCGTGGGCGGGCAGCGGGCCCGGTTCGGCGCCGGCGGCGTGGTGGTGCTCGCCGGTGTGGCGCACCGGTCCGGCCCCGGTGTCCCACATGCGCCGCACCAGGCCGACGGCCTCGGTCACGGCCGCCTCGCGCCCGGGCGCGCCCTGGAGGGTCAGGGTCGCCCGGCCGCCGGAGAGCAGGTCGAGGCTGGCCGTCGCCCGGGCGGTGACCGTCGGGGGCTGCTCGCCAGCGACCTCGGCGACCACCAGCCCCAGCCGCGTGGTGCGCCCCGCGACCCACCCCAGCACCGCACGCGGCGCGACCACGAAGTGGTAGCCGAGCGCCTCGGCGGCGACCGCGGTCGCGGCGGCCGCGACGGGGTCGTCACCCTCGAGCCGGAGGCCGAGGCGGAGCAGGGGGTGGGTCACCTGGATTCCTCGAGAGTCTCAGGCGGCGTGGCGGGCGGCGAGTGCCGCACCGGCCTTGGCCGCCGCTTCCTCGGCGCTCCGGCGCATCGTCGCGGCCAGCTCGGTGAACTCGTCGAGCGCCGGGTTGACGCCGACGAGGGTGAACTCGCGCTCGATCACGGTCAGGTCGGCACCCCAGATGTCGACCAGGATCCGGCGCAGGTAGTCGGTGTTGTGGTCCCAGCCCTCCCGCGGGGTGCCGGCGCCGTAGGCGCCGCCGCGGGTGGTGACGAGGGTGACCGGGGTCCCCTCGAGCAGCCGGGTGCCCTGCGGGGCGCCGGCAAGGGCGAGGTCGATCCAGGTCTTGGCGTGCTGCGAGACGCCGAAGTTGTAGAGCGGCATCGCGAGGACGACGTACTCCGCCTCCTGCAGCTCGGTGGCCACCTGCTCGGCGAGGCCGATCGCCTCGCGCTGGACGGCGGACCGGTCACCCTCCGGGGTGAAGCTGGCACCGATGGCGGTGGCCCAGGCATCGGCGGGCAGCGGCTCCTGGCCGAGGTGGCGCCGGACGAGCGGCACGTCGGGGCAGGCGGCGGCGAACTCGTCGACGACGAGGTCGGCGAGCGCGCTGCTGGCGGAGTGGTCGCCCTGGATGCTGGCGTCGATGCGGAGCAGGGTCATGGGAGGATCTCCAGACATGTGAATTTGAATGTTCAAATCGAGAGTAGCCGGATGCGACTTGAATATTCAACACAGGGGCTACGATGGGCCCGTGAGCATCGACACCCACCCCGCGGCCGGGACGCCGGACGACGTCCCGTGGCTCACCAGCGACCAGCAGGTGGAGTGGCGCTCCCTGGTCCACCTGCTCGCGACCCTGCCGGCAGCGCTCGACGCACAGCTCAAGCGCGACGCCGGGGTCAACCTCTACGAGTACCAGGTGCTCTCCGTCCTCGGCGACACCCAGGACGCCACCCGGGGGCTCACCGAGCTGGCGATCCTCTCCGCGGGCTCCCCGTCGCGGCTCTCCCACGCGCTCAAGCGGCTGGAGCGCGCCGGGTGGGTGGAGCGGCGCAGCGGCGGGGTCGGCCGACGGATGGAGGCCCGGCTCACCGCGGCGGGGCAGGAGAAGCTGGAGCGCATCGCCCCCGGCCACGTCCGCGAAGCGCGGCGGCTGGTCGTCGACGCGCTCACCCCCGAGCAGTTCGCCGCCCTGGGCGAGGCCGCGCGCGCCGTCACCGCGGTGACCAACGAGGAGACCTCCGGCCGCTGCACGGAGCCCTCCTGCTGACTGGAGGCGGGCATCCGGGCAGGGCCCTCAGGCCACGCAGAACTCGTTGCCCTCGGGATCCAGCATGACGACGTGCCCGAGAGCCCCGTCGTAGCTCACCTCGCGCACGACGGTGGCACCCAGCGCGACGAGCTCGGGGACCTTGGCGCGGATCGCCCGTTCGCGGGTGCCGGGGTCCGACGGCCCGCCGGCGGTGACGCGGACGTCGATGTGCAGCCTGTTCTTCGCCACCTTGTCCTCCGGCACTCGCAGCCAGCCGATCGCCGGCCCGACTCCCTCGGGATCGACGAGGGACGCACCGTCGGGAGCGCTGTACCCCGGCTCCGGCACGTAGCCCAGTGCCGCTGCCCAGAAGGCCGCCAGCAGGTGGGGATCCAGGGCGTCTCCGGTCAGTGTCCAGTGGGTGGCCATGCCGACCACCATAGGAGCGCGGGGCCGCCCGGCGTGGAGGACGAACCGGACGACGAGCCCGGCGAGGAGCGCCCAGAAGGCGGCGCTCACTCCGGCGACCGCGATCCCGGAGGCGGCGGTGGCGAAGGTGACGACGGCGGGGATGTGCTCGGTCGGATCGGCGAGCGCGGCGTTCAGCGAGGCGGCGAGCGTGCCCAGCAGCGCGAGGCCCGCGACGGCGGCGAGGACGCCGAGGGGTGCGAAGGAGACCAGCGTGCCGAAGGCGGCCGAGGCGACGCCGAGGACGACGAGCACGAGGCCGGAGGTGACGCTCGCGACCCAGCGCCGGGAGCGGTCCTCGCCGGCCTCCGGCCCCGCGGCGAGGGCGGCGCTGATGGCGGCCAGGTTGATTGCGTGCCCGCCGGCCGGCGCCCCGACGAGGGTGCCGACGCCGGTCACGAGCATGGAGCGCCGCCACGGCACCACGTAGCCGAGCCCTTTCATGACGGCGACGCCCGGGACGTTCTGGGCGGCCATGGTCACCAGGTAGAGCGGCAGTGCGATGCCGACCAGGGCGGAGAGCGTGAACGCCGGCGTGGTCAGCTCCAGCTGGGGGACGAGCGTCGCCGGGTCGACCTGGCGTCCGGAGGCGACGAGGTCGACCGCGATCACGACCGCGGCGGCGAGGAAGGCGAGCGGGGCGGCGAAGCGCGGCGCGAACCGGACGCCGAGCAGCCAGACGACGACGATCGGCGCGACCGCGGTGGGGTTGTCCGCCAGTCCGGTGACCGGGCCCAGGCAGAGCTGGAAGAGGACGCCGGCAAGCATCGCCTGGGCGATCGAGGCCGGGATGCGGGAGATGAGCGCCCCGAGCTGGGGGAGGAGCCCGGTGAGCACGATCAGCACGCCGGTGACGAGGAAGGCGCCGACCGCCGCGGGCCAGCCGCCCGCGACCGCGCCGGTGGTGGCCAGCAGCGCCGCGCCGGGCGTGGACCAGGCGGAGGTGATCGGCAGCCGGGTGGTGAGGGCGAGCACGATCGAGGCCAGGCCCATCGTGACGCTGACCGCGAGGAGCCCGCTGGAGGCCTGCGCCGGGCTGGCCCCCACCCCCTCGAGTCCCGCCAGGACGACGACGAAGGCGCTGGTGAACCCGACCAGTCCCGAGACCACCCCGGCGGAGACAGGGGCGAGCAGGCCGCCGCGTGCGGTCTCGGTGGAGGTGGCGGCTGGGCGGTCGTCCGTCGCGTCGCGCATGGGGTCCCTCCGGCTCGATGACCGAGGGACACCCAGGCGGTCGATGTCTCTCACGTGCTCCACGCCGGTCAGGTCCGGCTACGCCAGTCGCGCTCGCAAGATTACGCGTCGCGAGCGGCCAGGTGGGAAGCGTCCGGCCTCACGGATTGTCGTCGCGGTAGATCAGGCTTCGCGCCACGGCGTCGCCGATCAAGCCCGACGTTCGCACGCGCTGCGGACCTCAGCGGCACACCGGTCCCGTCCCTTGTGCCCCCGGGCGACGTCGCGACCCGGGCCGCCGATCAGTGTGTCGTCTCGACTGCCGCCACGGAGCTCGTCGTCCCCGGGACCGCCGAAGAGGTCGGATCCGTGGCACTCCCGGCTGGGCCAGAGCCTGCCCCACTCCTTGGCGATCAGCAGGTCGTCTCCGCCGCGCCCCCGCACCGAGCCGAAGCAGGAGGAGATGGCGAGGCGGTTCGCCCGACCTGTCCCGGAGAGCCGAACCCGGTGCGCGGTCACGGTGGCAGCCTCGAAGCGGGTCATGCGCACGCGGTGCGTCGACTCCGCCCTGTCGACCCGGAGGGTCCCCGCCTGCAGGTCGAGGGCGAGCGAGGTCTTGTCGTACTCGTTGACCGAGATCGTGTCGCGGCCCGGACCGCCGTCCAGGTCGGTCGCGTCGGTCGTCCCTGAGGTGCCCACGACGTCGTCGCCGCCGCCGAGGCGGGCGGTCAGGCGACGCCCGTCCGCGAAGAGTGACTCGTCGGCACCGCTCCCCAGGAAGGTGAGGTCGGAGTCCTCGCTCAGCACGGACACCGAGAAGACGTCGAAACCGTCCAGGACCGCGATGGTCCGCCCGTCCTCGGTGTAGCGCCCGGCGCGGGAGTCGAGCGTCGCCGACCGGCCCCGGAGATCCAGCAGGAGGACGTCGTCGCCCCGTCCGCCGCTGACCGAACCGCCTTCCGCCCAGTACCCCTCCAGGTCGAGGTAGTCGTTCCCGGCCCCCATCTCCAGGCGGTCGCCGTTCGGCTCTCCGGTGGTACCGCTGTCGAACGAGTCGCTGCCAGCCCCGCCGATCAGCACGTCAGGCTCGGTGTCGACGTGTCCTCCTTCGCCGCCACCCCAGTCGCCGGCGCTGACCTCGTTGCGGGCGGACCCGCCCTCGAACCGGTCTGACCCGGCGCCGAGGGTGAGGAGCAGGTTCCACGTCGGAGCCCGCGTGCTGTCGACGACGTCATCTCCCGGTCCCACGTCGATCAGGAGGTTCTTCCCCGTGCCGGCGTCGTATCCAGGGGCGTGGCCCCGGATGCAGACCACGTCGTCGCCGCCGAAGGTCTGCACGTTCCCCCAGCGGGCACGGGTGTACTCCAGCAGCACGACGTCAGGCCCTTCCGTGCCCTGCACGTCGCGGTCGATCGCGTGGAGGGTGACGGGCAGCCCGCGGCAGGTCTCGCCCGGCGCCGAGCCTGTCGCCGAGCTGGTGGCGGACCCGGTCGTCGGTACGAGCAGGGCCCCGCCCAGCAGCAGCGCGGTGGTCAGGACTGTCGTGCGGCGCATGAGTCCCCCGTGGACTGTCGGCAGCGAGGCGTCGAGCCTACCGACTGCCGGACTACCGTTCGAGCCTCTTCCACTGCCCCTCGGAGACCACCTCGACGGTGCCGTCGACGACCTTGATGGCCGTCTGCTCGTCGATGACGTAGGCCGGGACGCCGAGGTCGGCCGCCCACCGCTCCGCGTGAGCCATCGTGTTGGTCGGGAAGAGGTCCAGGTGCGGGAAGATCGAGAAGTCGACGACCCCGAGCGTCCGGTCGTCGGGCGCCTCCGGCCACTCCACGAAGTAGTCGCCGATCCGGGGCGTCATCACCATGCTTCCCGCGCTCACCCCCACCCAGACCAGGTCGGGGACCAGGGGGAGCAGGTCGGCCATCCCGGACTCGCGCATCCAGTGGCACAGGTAGGTCGCGTCCCCGCCGTCGACCAGCAGCACGTCCGCCTCGCGGACCCAGGGCACCCACCGGTCCGCGCCGATGCTGGGCAGCGCGGTGAGCTCCAGGACGCCCAAGGAGGCGAAGCCGAGCCCCGAGAGGTGCTGCCAGGTGGGCTCGGCGGCGACCAGGCCGCGCACCGATCCCGGCCCGCACATCGGATGCCCCCACTGGGCGGTCGGCACCAGCAGGGCCCGCGCCTCGCCGACCGGCTTGCCGAGGAGCTCCTCGAGCGCCGCGTGGATGCTCGGGTTGGTGACGCCTCCCGAGGTGAGCAGGAGCTTCCCGGTGCTCATGGGCAGATCCTGCCGCCGGGGGTTCCCGCTGTCCATACCCACAGGAGGAGGAGACCCGCCCGTCGGTCCGTCGGACTCGCTCCCACCGTCTCCGGTGGAACCGTCAGCGCAGCGTCGGCGCGCTCGGTCCCACCCGCTCGGCCAGCCACGCCTGGCGCTGCGCGTCGTCCGGCGAGAGGGCGTCGGAGATGACGTGCGGGCAGACCCGGCCGAAGTAGTCGGTGATCGGGCCGTCGGACTCGCGCACCAGCATCCCCGCCGCCTCCCCGTCGATCACCCACGAGCCGATGACGACGTAGTTGCCGTCGAAGACCGGCACGTCGGTGTAGGCCTGGTAGACGAACCCCTCGGCGCCGTAGGAGCCCGGCATCTCGATGTCCTCGAGCGCGTCGGCGAGGTGGATGCGGATGTTGTCGCCCTCGCGGCCGTGCAGCGGCTTGGCGACCCAGTCCTCGAGGTCGCCCGGGTCGTCGAAGTAGGCGGGGAGCAGCAGCCGGTGGCCGGGGTTGCGCTCCCACAGCACCGGCAGCAGCGCCTTGGTCGAGAGCATCGCCTTCCAGGCGGGCTCGAACCAGTTGACCGGACGGGCCTCGCGCTCCTCGACGATGTGCCGCCCGAACGGCTCCGCCAGCATCTGCTCCCAGGCGTAGAGCTTGAAGGCGTTGCGGACGCGGTAGTCGTGGGCGTCGCGGAACTCGCGGGCGTCCGGGTTCCACCCGATCTCGGCCATCGGGTGGGCGAGGGTGGCGAAGCCGGCCTGGACGGCGGTGTCCATCAGGTAGTGGGCGGTCATCTCCATCTCGCCGTCGTCGTAGTTGTCGCCCTCCCCGAGGTCGTAGAAGAAGTGCAGCTCGTCGCCGTCGGTGGCACCCGAGGAGCGCAGCCGCTGCCACCCGCCGACGAGGCGCTCGTGGACGCTGTTCCACTGGTCGAGCTCGGGCATCCGGTCCTCGAGCCAGCGCCACTGGGCGACGCCGGTCTCCACCAGCCCGGTCGGGGTGTCGCCGTTGATCTCCAGCATCTTGATCGAGGCGTCGGCGCCGTAGACGAGATCGAAGCGCGAGTAGAGCGAGGGGTCCTGCCGCGCGATGGAGCGGCGTACGACGTCCATCGTGCCCGGCGGCAGCCCGAGCCGCTGGTCGGACATCGTCGCGGCCATGTGCCCGGCGGCGTCGACGCACATCGCCCACAGCTCCTCGGTGGCCGCCTCGAGGGCGTCGACCTCGTCGCCGGTCACCTCATACCAGGCGGACTCGTTCCAGTAGGGCCGTGTGGTGCCGTCGGGCATCTCGGTGACCGGGAAGACGAGGCCCTGCTCGGTGACGATCCGCTGCCAGTCGGGGCGCGGCTTGATCTCGTGCCGCCACATCAGGCGATGCTGGCGCAGACGATGGCCGCCACCGAGAGTGCCGAGGCGGCGGCCAGCCAGGCCAGCGGGCGGACCGGGCCCGGCTCGGTGACGATCTGGCGCAGGTTGCCCGGGGTCACCGCGTCGATCGCGAAGAGCATGGCGGCGTTGAGCGCGACGCCGAGGAGGGCGAAGGAGACCGTCCAGGCCAGCGGCCACCCCAGGTCGGTCGCCCCGTTGACCCAGATGGCGGTGAAGAGCACCAGGGCGTTGGAGATCATCCACGCCGAGGCGACCAGGCCCGCGGAGCGCGACTGCAGGTGGACCGAGGCCTTGCCGGACTCGTCGGTGCCGTGCAGGTGGCTGCCCAGGTGGCCGGGGGTGACCAGGTCGAGGACGTAGTAGGCGGCGATGAGGATCACCCCCGACACCAGCGCGTAGACGACGGCGTGGAAGACGGCGTTGAGCAGGTCGGTCACGGGTTCTCCTGGTCGAGGGGGTGGGGCAGGTCAGGACGAGAAGCCGCGGTTGGAGACCCCGAACCCGCCCTTGGTGGTCGTGGACTTCACGCTGGAGCCGCCGGTCGCGGGGAGACCGCCGCGCTGCACGGTGCCGTTGAGGCCGCTGCCGCGCCAGGTGCCGCCGGTGGCGAGCCCGCCGATGGGGGGCACCCGCGAGCTGGCACCGAGGTAGTACCAGAAGAAGCCCGTGCCGACGCCGCTGTATTCGCGGCTGGTGTCGCAGTTGTCGTCGTCGACCCGCTCCTGGGTGTCGGGGTCGACGCAGACCGCGGCGTAGTCGGCGGAGGTGGTGGCGCAGCCGGTCAGTCCGGACGCCGCGAGGGCCGTGACGCCGAGCGCGACCGAGGCGGAGCGCATGCGTCGGCGTGGCGTGGTGGTCATCGGTCCTGCCTCTGCTGGGAGTGACGGGTCAGGCTGGGGTAGGCGAGCCCGGTGCCGAGGACCAGGGCGGCGGCGACCAGGGAGGTCGTGGAGCTGTCCCGCACGCTGAGGACCAGGGCTGCGGTGAACGTACCCGCTGCGGCCAGTGGAAGAACTATGCGGCGTACCGGGCGCTCGACGCTGGCGCGGCCGAAGTAGAACGGGACGGCGGCGCAGGTCAGCGCGTAGTACGCCGAGACGAGCAGCGCGGTGGCCGCGACCGAGTCGGCGAGCACCGCCTCGCTGGTGACGACCAGGACGGCGTAGGTGCCGGCGGCGAGGCCGGTGAAGACCCACGTCGCCCACGCCGGGGAGCCGGTGGTGGTGACCCGGGAGAGGGAGGGCGGCAGGTCGCCGCGCCGCGACATCGAGAACATCGCCCGGGCGGAGGGGAGGATCGTGGTCTGGGCGCTGGCCAGCGCGGAGACGAGGACGGCGCCGGCGAGGACGGTGCCCCCGGCCGAGCCCATCAGGCTGGTGGCGAACTCGGCCAGCACGTCCCCCTCGCCGATCGCGACCAGCCGGTCGACCCCGGCGTAGGAGGTGACGGCCCAGGCGAACCCGGCGTAGAGGACGACCAGGACGCCCAGGGCGATCAGGGCCGCGCGGACCGGGGTGCCGGCCGGGTCCTCGGACTCCTCGTTGACCGCGAAGGAGGAGTCCCAGCCCCAGTAGAGGAAGACCGCGACGAGGAAGCCGGCGACCACGCTCGAGGTGCTCGGCTCGGTGCCCGTCGTCCCGGTCGCGGACGCCAGGGCCGGCAGGGGGTCCGCCAGCGCGGCCCGGACGGCGAAGGCGACCAGCAGCAGCGCCTCCACGGTGAAGAGCAGCACCTGGGTGCGGGCGGCCAGGGTGATGCCGCGCGCCGCCAGGGCCGCCATCGCGACCAGCAGGACGATGCCGGCACCCGCCTGCGCGACCTGTGAGTCGGCCAGGCCGTCGAGCCCGGCCACCGTGTAGGCGTAGATCGCGGCCGCCTGCATCAGGTTGGTCATCGCCAGCACGCAGGCCGCGATCACCACCCACCCCGCGAGGAAGCCGACCCGCCGGCCGAACGGCTTCGACGTCCAGGCGTAGCAGGTGCCGCAGTCGGGCTCGGCGGCGTTGAGCTCGCCGAAGGAGAGGACGACGAGCACCACCGGGATCGCGGCGACGGCGAGCAGCAGCGGGGCCGCGTCGCCGACCAGGGCGGCGAGCAGTCCGACGGTGACGGCCAGGGAGTACGCCGGCGCGGTGGAGGCGAGCGAGAAGACCGTGGAGACAGAGAGACCGACCGACCCGCGAGCCAGCCGACGCTCCTGCGGGGCAGCGCCCGGCGGGACGAGGTACTCGGGCATCGGGTGTCCTTGCTTCTCGGTCAGCGTAGTCCAGGGCACGACCGTCGGCACGCCCCGAAGGTGACCGTATCCGCCCGGAAAGATCGGGTGCGGAGGGCGCCGCGTCCCTCAGGCTGGGGAGCACACGGAGGGACTTCCACAGATGATCGCCGCTCTCAACCACGTCGTCGACGAGATCGAGTCGCATCTTGCGGCCGACCCGTCCGCCTCGGTGGACGTCGCCGGCCTCGCCACGCGACTCGGCACCACCGAGCACCACCTGCGCCGCATGTTCGCCTCCCTGGCCGCCATGCCGCTCTCGGAGTACGTACGCCGGCGGCGGATGTCGTTGGCCGCCGCCGACCTCACAGGTCCGAGCGACGACCTGCTGAGGGTCGCGGTCCGGTACGGCTACGGCTCGGCGGAGGCGTTCGGGCGTGCGTTCCGTGCGGTGCACGGCACCAGCCCTGGCGACGTTCGTCGGCACGGCGGTCCCCTACGCACACAACCACGGATCAGGTTCCACCTGACCGTCGAAGGGAGCATCCCCATGGACACGCGCATCACCCAGCTGCCCGCCCTCCGGCTCGTCGGCCACGCCACGCGCGTGCCGTTGACCCACCAGGGCGTCAACCCGCACATCGCCGAGCACGTCGACGCGATCCCGGCGGAGGAGACGAGGCGGCTCAAGGCGCTCAACGACACCGAGCCCACGGGGGTGCTGGCCGTCAGCGACGACCTCGACCCCGACCGTGCCGAGGGTAGCGAGCTCACCTACCTGCACGGCGTGGCGACGACCAGCACCCCGCCCGACGGGCTCGACGTCATCGACGTGCCTGCCGGCAGCTGGGCCGTCTTCCGCACGGAGGGCCCGCACCCGCAGTCGCTGCAGGACGCGTGGGCGGCGACGGCCACGACGTGGTTCCCGTCGCAGCCGTGGCGACTGCGCCCCGGGCCCGAGATCGTCGCGATGCTCGCCTTCGATGCCGACGCCGGGGCGGCGACGTGCGAGCTCTGGCTGCCGGTGGAGCCGCAGTAGCCGACGCCCCGAGCGTTGCACCGACCGTCAGTCGATCACCCCGCAGGCGACGCGGGTGCCGGCGTCGCCGGTGGCGAGCGTGGTCGCGTCCGGCCCCGGCACGCCGCCGGAGGTGTAGCGGTCGGGGATGTTGGCGAAGTTGTCGCTCCCGCTGTGCACCATCACCGCGGAGCCGTCCTCGTCGAGCAGTTCGTCGAGGGTGAAGCGGTCGGTGACGAAGCTGCTCCAAGCGTGGCCGTCGTCGGTGACCAGCAACGGGGGCAGGTCGCCGGCGTGGTCGCCGTGCTCGGGGCTGTCGCCGGTGTAGTGGCCGCCGGCGGTGGTGAAGGGCCCGGCCGGGGCGTCGGCCTCGCAGAGCCCGGTGCTGTGGATGTGGAACCCGTGGAAGCCCGGGATGAGCCCCTGGGCCATGACGTCGACCTGCACGTGGCCGCGCCTCTCGCGCAGCGTCGCCCACCCGATCCGGGCGCCGTCGACGCCGCGGAGCGCGACCCGCTCCACGCCGCCGCGGTGGTGGTGGCCGTGGCCGGGGTGACCCCAGCCGGGCTTGCCGCCGTGCTGTCCGTGATCCTCGCCGCTCTGCTTGCCGCGCGACCGGCTGTCGTCGCCGCCCACCGTCCCGCTCGCCGCGGCGGTCCCGCCGACGAGGACGAGCGCTGCCGCACCTGCCAGGGCGAGCCTGAGTGTCGTGGAGCCTTCACGCATCTTCCTCACACCTTCCCGAGGGTCTGGTCTGATCGGTCCTTCTCCACGGTGGTCCCTCCGGCCCGGCGACGCAACGGTCGGATCGCAGATAGCGCTCAGCGCCGCCGGTAGACCAGGTGGGTGACGTGCGGCGTCGTCCGGTTCGCCACCGGCGTCATCGCCAGGTCGCCCACCCCGTCGAAGACCCGCAGGCCCTCGCCGACGGTGAACGGGACGACGTGCAGCCGCAGCTCGTCGACCGCCCCGGCGGCCAGGTAGGCGTTGAGGGTGGTCACCCCGCCCGCGATCGAGACGCTCCCGTCGCCGGCCGCCTCCCGGGCCTGGGCCAGCGCGGCGTCGTAGCCGTCGGTGACGAAGTGGAACGTGGTGCCGCCGCCCATCACCAGGGGCTCCCGGGGTCGGGAGCAGAGCACGAAGACCGGGGCGTGGTACGGCGGCTCGGGCCCCCACCAGCCCTGCCAGTCCAGGTCCCACTCGCCCCGGTCGGGCCCGAACATGTGGCGGCCCATCACGTAGGCACGGGCCTCCAGGATCGCGTCGATCTCGGCCGCGCTGTCGTCGTGGTGCTCGAGCATCCAGGTGTGCAGCCGATGCCCGACGTGCGGGCCGAAGGGGTGCTCGAACGACTGGTCGCGGCCGGCGCCGACGAGGTCGAGGGAGACGGCGATGTCGGCGGTGACCAGGCTCATCCCAGCAGGCTAGGGAGCGCTCGGCCGACCCGCCAGGACCTGCTCGCGGAGGATGTCGGCGTGCCCGCAGTGCTGGGCCAGCTCGCGCAGCACGTGGAGGTAGACCCAGCGCAGCGGCAGGGGGCCCCGCCGGTTGCCGTGCAGGAGGTCGTCCACGCCCAGCTCTGCCACCGCGCGCCGGGAGGCCTCGCACGCCTCCCGGTAGGACCGGCGGACGGTGTCGATGGTGTCGTCGTCGGCGAGGTCGAAGGAGTCGTCCGGTCCCGCCACGATGCCGAGCTCCTCGCGGGAGCGGCAGGTGACGGCCTCGTCGAACCAGACCCGCTCCACGAACGTCGCGTGCTTGACCAGACCGAGCAGCGTGGTCTTCGAGGGCACCAGGGAGCGGCGCGCCTCCTCGTCGCTCAGCCCGTCCAGGGAGGCGTCGAGGGCGCGCCGGTGCTGATCGCAGAACGTCTCGAGCTGGACCTTGAGCGGCGCGTCGACGACGTCCTCGACGTGGCGGGTGGGAGCGATCATCCGCGGATCCTCGCAGGTCGGCGGCTCAGGGCGGTGCTCACGTGCCGATCTTGCCGTCGATGCCCTCGCGCAGCAGGTCCGCGTGGCCGCAGTGCTGGGCGTACTCGGTGATCATCCGCAGCACCAGCCAGCGCAGGTCGACGTCCTCGTCCCAGTCGAGGGGTCGGGCGACGTCGTCGAGGCCGTGCGCGGCGACGATCTGCCGGGAGACCGCGCACTCGGTGCGCCAGAGGTCGAGGTCGGCCGCGAAGTCGGCGTCCGGGGGCGGGTTGAAGTCCGACTCGTGGCCCTCGGAGACGTCGAAGAGGAAGGGCACGTCGCGGCGCTCGAAGTTCCGCTGGAACCACCACCGCTCGACGTCGGCCAGGTGCCGCACCAGGCCGTGCAGCGACATCGTGGAGGGCGGCATCGACCTGGCCGCGGCCTGGTCGGCCGTGAGGCCGCGACACTTCATCTCGACCGTGGCGCGGTAGTAGTCCAGGTAGGCGGCCAGCGCGTCGCGCTCGCCGGCGACCCGGGGGATCCGCGGCCGGTCGTCGTCGGGCCAGGCCGGCGCGAAGTCGTCGTCGGTCAGGCCGGACTCCGGCCGGACCTCGCCCTGGTCACGGGAAGCGCTCATCCTCGGGACTGTGGCGGACCGGGTCCCCGCTGTCCAGGGGTGGACCCGATCCCACGGACGGACGCCTCACGACGTCCTGGTCGCCAGCTCCTCCAGCCATGCCTGCCAGGCCGGCTCCTCGCGCTGCGCGAAGTCGGCGGCCTCGTCCGAGAAGAGGTAGGCGCGCACCCCGGCGGTCACCGAGCCGGCGTTCTCGGCGTAGTCGTGGACGAAGATGCTGAGCATCCCCGGCACCGGGTCGGTGAGCCGGACCAGCGCCTGCCGCTCGCCCACCCGCTCGACGGTGCCGGCGGAGCCGCGGACCTCGACGTCCGTGCCCTGCTCGCTGAGCCCGAGCCGGCCGGAGAGCGCCTTCCAGACTGCGTCCGCGGTGCCGGGGAGCTCGGTGCTGACCTCCATCAGCGTGGCCTCCTGGCCGGGGAAGTGGGTCAGGTAGAGGCGCAGGTTGTCGAAGAAGGGCATCCAGTTGACGCCCATGTCCTCCCAGAACTCCGACTCCCAGTCGGCGCCGGTGCCGAACCCGCTGCTGGTCACCCGGACGACGCAGGTGCCGCCGGACCGGGCCTCGACGAGGAACTCCGAGGTGAGCGGGCTGAGCTCGTCGGGCTCCTTGCCCATGAGGGCGGCCCAGTCCTCCTGGTAGACGAGCCGGTGCGGCGGCTCCCAGCCGGTGACCTCGCCGTCGGAGCCCATCTCGGGACCCATGCTGAAGTGCAGGGCACCGCCCTCGCGCTCCTCGATCTCGGTCGGCAGGAACCAGGCGCTCATGCCCTTGGCGGTGGCGATGGCCTGCCAGACCTGTTCGGCGGTGCCGGGGACCTCGACGCTGAACTCGAGGCGGTAGGGGACGTGCGGACTGGTGCTCATGAGCTCTCCTCGGGGGTGGCGCCGGTGCTGGGCTCGGTGCTGGGCTCGGGCAGGGGGTGGGCGGCGGCGACGAGGCGGTGCGGGCGGCCGTCGTCGTGGTGGTAGCGGGCGGCGAGGGCGAGCACGGCCGCGGTCAGCTCGTCGGCGAAGGCGGCTCGGTCGGCGGCAGAGCGGAAGCCGATCTCGGTGTCGATGGTGAGCGTGGGCAGACGCTTGCCGGAGGCTCCGGCGCGGCGGGCCAGGGCGCCGACCTCACGGACCACCCGGCCGGCCAGAGCCACCAGGTAGCTCGCAGAGAGGTGGTCGCCGTTGGCGTCGGGGTCGGCGGCGGAGGCGCTGACCGCGGCGGGCGAGACGACGTACGAGGCGGCTGAGGCCCGCAGCACCCGCTCGGTGATGCCGCCGTGCCGCCGCTCCTCGGCGAGCTCGACCAGGCCGTGGGCCTCGAGCGCCTTGAGGTGGTAGTTGACCTTCTGCCGCGCGATGCCGACGCGGGCGGCGAGCCCGGCGGCGGAGGCCGGGACGGCCAGCTCGCCGAGCAGCCGGGCCCGGACCGGGTCGAGGGCGGCCGCGGCCGCCTCGGGGCTCTCGATGACTTCGACGTCTTGCATGACCCGAGCATGATCCTTGACAAAAACTTTTGTCAAGGGGTCCGTCGTCGGCGCTGAGCCGCGGGACGTCATCACGAGGGGTCGTCGGAGCCACCGCTGGCGATGACGTTGCGGCCGACGCTGACGCTGAACGGCGGGACGTCATCACGAGGGGTCGCCGGCGCGACCGTTGCCGATGACGCTACGCAGTGACGCGCTCCGCCACGGTGCTCCGTGGGCTGGCCGTGACCTACACCGGAGCCAGCGGCGTGCGGGGTCCTTCGGGCAGCGTCACCGTGATCGGCTGGCCCGGCGCCACGTCGCCGCCGCGCTCCACGACGGCCATCACCCCGGCCTTGCGGATCACGGTCGGCGTACCGTCCGCGCGGGCGAGCACCACCTTGAGCAGCCCCGGTTGGAACCTGTCGATCTGCACGCACGGGTTGCGCAGCCCCGTCAGCCGGACGACGGGTCCGCCGAGGTCGAGCAGCGTCCCGGTCGGGAGGCCGAGCAGGTCGAGGTCGGCGGTGAGGACGTTCTCGCCGAGGTCGCCCGGACCGAGTTCGTAGCCGAGCGCGCGGGCGTCGTCGAAGAGCTCGGCGTGGATCAGGTGGACCTGTCGCAGGTTGGGCTGGTGGGGGTCGCGGCGCACCCGTGAGCGGTGCTGCACCAGGGCGCCGGCGTGGGCGTCACCGAGCACGCCGAGCCCTGCCACCAGGGTGATCGACTCGGCCGGCACCTTGCTGAAGCGGTGGGTCTCGTCGCGACTCACGGCGACGACACGGGGGGTGGACATACCGCCATCCTGGCAGCGCGGGCCCTCAGCGTCTCCCCGCCGCGGGCGGCGCCGCGGAGCGCCGCACCCGTCGCCACTCCCAGGCGGCCAGGGAGGCCCACAGCACGGTCAGGATCCGGCTGCTCCAGCTGCCGTCGGGAGGAAGGGCGAGGAAGGCGGCGAGCACAGCCAACCCCGAGTAGAGCCACGCCTTGCGGCGGGTGCGGTTCGCCTGGTCGACGGGGAACTGCCCCGCGTAGTCCTCGGGGCGACCGAACTCCTCCTGCAGCGTGGTGCCGGCCTCGAGGGCGTGGGCCTGCGCCTCGGCCACGATCGTGCGCACCCGCGACTCGGGCATGTCGGCGCGCAGGCGCAGGACACCGGCCAGCACCCCGAGCCACTCGTCGTCGTCACGGGGCGCGCGCCAGGTGGCAGGCACCTTCCCGGGGAGCAGGCCGTCGAGGACCTTGCCCGCCAGGGCGCAGGCCGGCACCAGCAGGACGAGCTGCCAGGCGCCGGCCTGCCCGAGGGGGTGCTCCCGGCTCCACCAGATCAGCAGGGCGGTGAGGAGGCTCCCGCCCGCCATGACCGTCCCACCCACCGCGATCGCGACACCGACCGGACGCCGGGCCAGCGTCTTCTCCCAGGCGGTGAGGGCGGTCACCATCACCAGCCCGCCGAGGACGGGGAAGCCGAGGAGTCCGAGGTCGTAGTCGAGCCCCCAGCCCTCCTGGGCCAGCGCCACGACGAGGAAGGCGACCGCGAGCCCGGCGGCGAGGTACATCCCCATCACGGGCACGTCACGCCAGCTCGCGCTCGGGTCGGGGACGACGGACGGCAGTCCCTGGCTCCGGCGTTCGGCGAGCTGCTCGTCCACCCACTCACGCGGCCGGCCGAAGAGATCGGCGGGGGAGTCGCCGGTCTGGGTGATCAGCACCCGGGCGTCGTCGAGGATCTCGTCGCGCACCGGGGCCGCCACCTGCGCGATCGCCAGCTGGACGCGGGCCTCGTCGAGCCAGCGCTTCACGTCTGGAGTGCGCTCGTCGGCGTCGTTCATCGTGTCCCTCCCGTGCTGGTCGATCCCGTCCCAGTCGATCCCGTGTCGCCCTCCGCCATCTCGCTCAGGGTGGCCGCGAGGTCGCGCCACCGCGCCAGCTCCTCGTGGAGCCGCGCGCGACCGGCGGTCGTCAGGTGGTACTCCCGCTTGCCCGGTCCCCCCGTGCCCTCGACCCAGGCGGCCTCGACGCTGCCCGCCTCCTCCAGCCGGTTGAGGACCGGGTAGAGGGACCCGCCCTTCAGCACCCCGAAGCCCTGCGCGGCCAGCTCCTGGGCGATCGCGTACCCGTGCCGGGGCCCCTGGGTCAGGCTGCCCAGCACCGCCAGGTCGAGCCCGGCCCGGATCCAGGGCATCGGCCAGCGGGGCATGTCGGGCATGTATCTAAGTATGCAACATATCTAGATAGGACGCTAGGGAGTGTCCTGGCCCGGTCACTCCGGGTGCTCGGCGAGGCAGAACAGGTTGCCCTCCGGGTCGGCGAGCGTCGTCCACTCCAGCCCCGGCACTTCGTCGAGCACGTCCCAGCGGTGCTCGGCGCCGATCGCGATGAGCCGTTCGACCTCGCTCGCGCGGTTGCCCCACGGCACCACGAAGTCGAGGTGCAAGGTGTTGCCGGACTCCCCGGTGCGGGGCACGAACATCATCCCGAAGCCGCCCGGGGCCGGCAGCAGGATGACCACGCCCGGGGCGGGCGAGGTGGACGGGGTGCCGAGGGCGAGGGACCAGAACCGGCCCAGGGCCTCGGGGTCGTCGGCGGCGACATTGACGGCGCCGAGGCTGATGTGGCTGGTCGGGAGCGACTCCATGTCAGCACGCTAGACCTGGGCCCAGACGGCGTCGACCCGTCGCAACGCCCACGACCGGGCCGGTCCCCGGCTTATGGTCACGCCATGACGAGGGGGCTGACGCGACGCGCGACGCAGGTGGCCGCCGCGGCAGTCGCACTGGTCGCGCTGGGCGGCTGCACCCTCGTCGAGCCCGGTCCGTCGACGGCGGAGCCGTCGAGGGCCACCCAGGCGCCGACCCGGCCCAGCTCGTCCGTGGCCCCTGGCGGCACGGCGGCGGCGCTGCTGGCGACCTTGGAGACCAAGGGCAGGGCGCCGATGACCGGGTACGACCGGGCCCGGTTCGGCCCGGCCTGGCTCGACGCCGACCGCAACGGGTGCGACACCCGCAACGACGTGCTCGCCGCGCACCTGGTCGACCTCGTCCTCGAGCCCGGGACCCGCGACTGCGTGGTCACATCCGGGACGCTCGCCGACCCCTACACCGGGAGCCGGATCGACTTCGTCCACGGCCACGGCGCCCTGGTCGACGTCGACCACGTGGTGGCGCTCGGCAACGCCTGGGCCACCGGCGCCTTCGACTGGGACGTCAGGAAGCGGGCGGCGCTGGCCAACGACCCGCTCAACCTGCTGCCGGTCGACGCCGGGGCGAACCGGCAGAAGCGGGACGGCGACGCCGCCACCTGGCTGCCGCCGCACCGGCCCGTCCGCTGCGACTACGTGGCCCGTCAGGTGAGCGTGAAGGCGAAGTACGGGCTCTGGGTCACCCCCGCCGAGCGCGCCGCGATCGAGCGGGTGCTCGCCAGCTGCCCCGACCAGCCCGCGACCGCGGACTCCGGGACGCCGGTGCGCGTCGACCACGACCTCACCGACCCCGGCGCCCCGGTCTCGCCCGCCCCCGCGGGTGCCCTCCACCTGGAGAACTGCACCGCGGCGCGAGCGGCCGGGCTCGCGCCGGTCCGCCGCGGCGACCCCGGCTACGGACCGCACCTGGACGGCGACGGGGACGGCGTGGCCTGCGAGTAGGCCGTCGAGCATCATGGGTGCATCACGCGAGTGACTACTCTAGAGTGCTCACTCTATGAATCCGGTAGCAGGGAGCACCCCGTCCTCCGCACCGCCCGGCCGCACGGCCGGCCGGCGGGGGTGGCTGCCCTGGTTGGTCGGGGCGGTGGGCCTCGTCATCGCCTACTCGCCGATGTGGCTGCCGCGGCTGAGCCGGGCGGTCGGCGTCGAGCCACCGCTACCCGGTCCCGCGTCGTCGATCCCGTGGAACGTGCTGGCAGTCGCGTGCCTGCTCGCCTACGTGCTGCTCGTCGAGCGTCGTCCCCTCGCCTCGATCGGCCTGCGGCGTCCGCAGGGGAAGGAGGTCGAGTGGGCGCTCTACCTGTTCGGCTTCGCCATGACGTGGCAGTGGGTCGTCCTGACCTTCTGGCCTCCGGAGGAGGACTCCGGCACGGCATCGATCACCTCGCTGCCGGTCCTCGCCGTCCTGGCAATGATCGTCTCCGCCGCCGTCTGCGAGGAGATCGTCTACCGCGGCTATCCGATCGAACGCCTCAGCGAGCTCACCGGACGTCGCTGGGTCGCCTTCGCGCTCACGATGCCGCTCTTCATCGCCCCGCACGTCGCCTTCTTCGGCCCCGCGTGGCTCTGGACGAGCGGCGTCGGCACCGTGGCGCTCTACGTCCTCTACGCGCGGACGCGGAACCTCCCGGCCTGCATGCTGCTGCACCTGTGTCTCAACCTGCCGATCCTCATCCCGACGATCGCCCAGCGCGTCGGCGGATAGGTCGGACAGCGGCGCGGGCGAGGGCCGGCCCCTTGCCGTAGACGCGGTGGGAAAAAACTTCGAGGATCGATGTCGAAGGGCCCGTCAGTCGTTCGACGTGTGTGCAAGAAGCATCTTCCAGCAACCAGTAGGAGTGATCAGGATGCCGCGTTTCATGGGGTTCGTGAGGATGGAGGAGGGCGTCAGCGCGCCGCCGCAGTCGCTCTTCGAGGCGATGGACGCCTACATCGGCGAGCGGGCCGCGAAGGGGGTGTTCCTCGACGGTGGCGGGCTCTACGGCACCGAGGACGCCGTCAACTTCGTGGTGCGTCAGGGCGAGGTCAGCAGGGTCGACGGGCCGTACGCCGAGGCCAAGGAGGTCGTCGGCGGCTGGTCGCTGCTTCAGTACGACAGCCTCGAGGAGGCGGTCGCCGACCAGCGGGAGTTCGCCGAGCTGCACGCCAAGCACTGGCCGGAGGCGACCGTGGTCGCCACGCTGCGGCAGATTTCGGCGGGCCCGGAGGAGGCCGGCGCCTGAGCAGGGCTCGGTCGCGGCGGGGTTCACTACGCTGCCGGTGTGCCGGCAGAGCAGACGGACGACCCGAGCGAGGCCATCGTCGCCACGTGGCGGGCCGAGTCGGCCCGCCTCGTCGGCGCCCTGACCCGGATGACCCGCGACGTCGAGCTCGCGGAGGATCTCGCCCAGGACGCGCTCGTCGCCGCACTCGAGCAGTGGCCGGAGAGCGGCGTGCCGGAGAACCCGGGCGCCTGGCTGATGACGACCGCGAAGCGGCGCGGCATCAACCACTTCCGGCGCGCCGACGTGCTGCGTCGCCGGGTCACTGAGCTCGGGCACGCCGCCGCGGGGGAGGAGGAGGCGATGCCCGACCTCGACGCGCAGGTCGACCACATCGAGGACGACGTCCTGCGACTCATCTTCCTCACCTGCCACCCCGCCCTCACGGCCGAGTCCCGCGCGGCGCTGACGCTCCGGCTGGTGGGAGGGCTCACCACCGCCGAGATCGCCCGCGGGTTCCTGGCGACGGAGTCGGCGATGGGGCAGCGGATCTCCCGGGCCAAGAGGACGCTCTCCGAGGCGCGCGCCGAGTTCGAGCTGCCCACGGGTGCGGAGCGGACCAAGCGGCTCGACGACGTGATGACCGTGATCTACCTGATCTTCAACGAGGGCTACACCGCCACGGCCGGTGAGGACTGGATGCGGCCCGACCTCTCCCACGAGGCGATCCGGCTCGCGCGGATGCTGGCGACGCTGGCGCCCGACGACCCGGAGGTGCTCGGGCTGCAGGCGCTGCTGGAGCTGCAGGGCTCCCGGATGGCGGCCCGGCTCGACGACTCCGGCGCCCCGGTCCTGCTGGAGGCGCAGGACCGCAGCCGATGGGACCGGTCGCTGATCCGCAGCGGTGCCGACGCGCTGCGC
This sequence comes from Nocardioides sp. Z22_16, assembly GCF_058134365.1. Classification (NCBI taxonomy): domain Bacteria; kingdom Bacillati; phylum Actinomycetota; class Actinomycetes; order Propionibacteriales; family Nocardioidaceae; genus Nocardioides; species Nocardioides sp. Z22_16. The sequence goes on along the minus strand of NZ_JBYTTI010000003.1, from coordinate 176,109 downwards.
CGGGCCGAGCGCCTCGCCGCGCGCGGGAGCCCGGTGGGGAGGTACTTCCTGCAGGCCTCGATCGCCGTGCAGCACGCCCGCGCGGAGCGGGCCGAGGAGACCGACTGGCGCCGGATCGCCGACCTGTACGACGTGCTGGCCGACGCCGCCCCGGGCCCGGTCGTGGAGGTGAACCGCGCCGTCGCGCACGGACGCGCCTTCGGCCCCGACGCCGGCCTGGCCGTGCTCGACCGGCTGGGCGAGGGGGCCCTGGGCGACTCCGCCCTCGTGCCGAGCGTCCGCGGCGACCTGCTGGAGCGCGCGGGGCGCCACGCCGAGGCGGGCGAGGCGTTCACGCGGGCGGCCGCGCTCACCCGGAACGAGCGCGAGCGGGAGCTCCTGCGCGGGCGGGCGCAGCTCAACCTGCGTGGCGGGCCCCGCGCTCCGTGAAGCAGCCCTCACGTCCGGGACCGGACGCGGTGCGCGACTCGTCACGACGGGTGCGCAGCTCGGCGCGCGACCGGTACTCCGCGGTGCTGTTCTTATGCGGGAACGGCAGGTTCGGCACAGGTACGCCGAGGGCACGGCAGAGCGGCTCCCACCCATCGCCCGGCTGCCACTCGACGAGCCGCTCGGGCGCCACCTCCGCGCGGACCGCGGCGTTCCACCGCTCGTAGCCGGCCGTCACGGCGGCCGGGTCGCTGGCGTCGGGGAGCAGGTCGCGGAAGATCGCGCGGAAGAGCGGCACCATCGGGTCCGCCTCCGGCCGCGCGAGGATCTCCCGGGTCCGTGGGACGACGGTGGCCGCCATGCTGCGGTGCCAGGCCTCCGCGCTGCTGCGGGTGGAGAGCAGGACGGGCGCGTCCGGGTAGGCGGCGGCCAGGTCGCGCCAGCAGCTCGACGCCGGGAAGTCGACGGCGGCGGCGTACCCCGCGAGGAAGTCGTCCCAGACCGGCGGCTCGCCCGCGATCGCCGCGACCCAGACGGGTGCCTGCTCCGGGCGGGCGAAGACCTCGCTCATGTGGTGCACGGGTGCGCCCAGCAGGTGCCGCAGCGCCTCGCGGAGCGACGAGGTGCCGGTGCGCGGCAGGCCGGCGCCGATCAGTCGCAGAGTCACCCCGCGAGCGTAGGGCTTTGCGCGTCAGCGCCGCGGTCGCCAGCCCGGTGGATGTACGCCGGGCAGCAGGGGCTGCGGCCCGGCCGTCAGGAGTCGTTGGTGCTGCCAGGCCCAGTGCACGAGCAGGCCAGCGGTCACCGATCCGAGCGAACCGAGCGCGAGGTCGCCCAGGGTGTCGGCGTACCGGTCGACGGCGCCCGAGGTGCTGAGGAAGGCGTAGTACTCGGCGATCTCCCAGGCGAGCGCCGCGGTGACGCCGAAGGCGAGGGAGCGCTCGAGCACCTGTGCGCGGGTCGCCCGCGGGGGCAGGGTGAGGAGGATGAAGGACGCGGTCAGCACGCCGGTGTTGACGAAGTGCATCAGGTCGTCGAAGCGCCGGATCGTGTCGTAGAGGTCCAGCCGGTTGCCGAGGGTGTCGGTGAAGCAGGTCAGGGTCACCATCAGGTCCACGACCCACGGGAACGTCACCCAGTGGCGCCAGCGCAGGTACCACGCGGCCGGGATCACGAACGCCGCCAGCGGATAGCCGACCGCCCGGGCGGTGGCGCCCTTGCCCTCGAGGTGGCCGAGCTCGGGGTACCGGAGCGCGGTGATCAGCAAGCCCACCAGCATCACCTTGGCCGTCACGTCGAGGACGATGACGACGACGGGACCGGGCACGGGGACCGGGACCGCGATCGGAGTGACTTTGCTCACATGGCACACGCTAGCCAGGGGCCACGAATAGGACCTCCGCCGACTCGCCCGGCACCACCCAGCGCGGCGCGGCGGATGCCACTCGGCCGGGATGCGCCGGAATAGTCCCCCGGCGCCGGACCGTTGGCCCCTCATGACCGCCACCCCGATCTCGATCCTCGACCTTGCCCAAGTAGCAGCCGGAGGCAGCGCGGCGGACAGCTTCCGCGCCAGCGTCGAGATCGCCCGGCTCGCGGAGCGCAGCGGCTACCGTCGCGTCTGGTACGCCGAGCACCACAACATGCCGACCATCGCCTCCTCGGCGACCGCTGTGCTGATCGCGCACGTCGCCGCGCACACCTCGACCATCCGGCTGGGTGCCGGCGGCGTGATGCTGCCCAACCACTCCCCGCTGGTGATCGCCGAGCAGTTCGGCACCCTGGCCACGCTGCACCCCGACCGGATCGACCTGGGCCTGGGCCGCGCCCCCGGCAGCGACCAGAACACGATGCGCGCGCTGCGCCGTGACCCGATGTCGGCCGACTCGTTCCCCACCGACGTCCAAGAGCTGCAGGGCTACCTGACGGGCCACTCCAAGATCCCGGGCGTGGACGCCATCCCGGGCAAGGGGACCAACGTGCCGCTCTACATCCTCGGCTCCTCGCTCTTCGGCGCCCAGCTGGCCGCCGCCCTGGGCCTGCCCTACGCCTTCGCCTCGCACTTCGCCCCCCAGGCCCTGACCCAGGCGGTGGCCACCTACCGCCGCAGCTTCCAGCCCTCCGAGCAGCTCGCCGAGCCCTACGTCATCGCCGGCGTCAACGTGGTCGCCGCCGACACGAGCGAGGAGGCGCACGCGCTGCTGCGCGAGTCCCAGCGGCTGCGGGTCACCCAGCTCGTCGGTCGGGGCCGCACCTTCAGCGACGCCGAGGCCGACGCCGTCCTCGACTCCGCGTCGGGCCAGCAGATCAAGCAGATGAGCCACTACACCGCCGTGGGCGACCCGGTCGAGGTGCGCGACTACCTCGACAAGTTCACGGTGCACGCCGACGCCGACGAGCTGATCGTCGCCTCGATGGCGCGCAGCACCGAGGCGACGCTGCGCTCCTTCGAGCTGGTCGCGCCCGCGCCGGAGTCGGCGTAGGCCACCCGGAGCCGGACCCCCGGCGCCCGGATCCGCCCGGTCGGGGAGACTGCGTGCCATGACCTCCCCGCAGACGAGCACCCCCACCAGGACCTCCTCGTACGCCGCCCGCCTGGGCGTGGCGGCGCTGGTGCTCGCCCTGGTCGCGGCGGGGATGTGGTTCGCCTGGCTCGGCTGGGACCAGGAGTACTACCTGGTCGACGGCGAGCGGCAGGGCCCCTACCGTCCGTGGCAGGTGATCGGGTGCGGTGCCTCGATCGCGGTCGCCTCGGTGCTGGCCCTGCTGTGGGTGCGAGCGGCCGGACCGGACAGGCGGGGCGGAGGAGCCGCGGCGGCCGTGGCGCTCTCGCCTGCTGCCGTCTTCGGCTTCGCGGTGCCCTGGGCGGCCGAGGCCGCCTCCTCCGACGACTCCGGCCTGTGGGCCGTCGGGCTGGTGCTGCTGGTCGTCGGCGGCGGGGCGGCGCTGACCGGGCTACTGGGCGTCGCGGCCTTGATCGCGCGCCGGCGCTGACCCTCGCTCGCAGCTGCGACGCACCGAGGCACGGCAGGTGTCCCGGCCCTGGCCGCCGTCGGCGACCTGTCGCGTGCGGGTGGGCGGCGGGTGGTCGAAGACCTTCTTGCTCAGGGTGGCCATGGTGATGCTGTCGGCGCCCGCCTGACCGCGGACGGCGGCGGCGTGGGCCCGGGTGAAGATCCGGTCGGTGCCGGCGCCGCCGGTCACCAGGACCCGCCTGCTGGCCACGACCTGGACGTCGTCCGCCCCGCCGCGGGCGTGGACGGTCACCGAGTCGCCGGTGGCGCTCAAGCGGTCGGGGCCCCGGGTGCCGACCAGCCTGAGGGTGCCGCCCGGCCGGAGGCTCTTGACCCGGAGCCGCTCGAAGTCGAGCAGGGGCCCCGTGCTGGTGGCGCAGCGCAGGTCGCGACCCATCCGGACGACCGCGTCGCGGCACTCGGTGGTCAGGGTGATCCCGTCGGTGCCCGGCCCGCCGTCCAGGGAGCGGAGCCGGAGGCCGGCGCGGCTCGTGCCGGTGTTCACGTTCAGCACGAGCCGGTCGTTGCCGCCGCCGAGTCGCACGTCTCCGATCGTGGGCCGGTCGATCTCGACGACCTCGCGGTCCGCTGAGCCGATGAACGAGATCGTCGGTGAGGGGGCGGCGGCGTACCAGAAACGGAACCGGCGCACCGTGCCGGTCCAGGTGAGCACCTGCTCGCCGTCCACGGTGCCGCGGCGAGCGGTGTTGTCGAGCACGAACTCGCCGGTCATCGGCGGCTGCGGTGCGTCCAGCCACAGCGTGGCATCGGCGGCCGCCGAGACGTCGATCAGCCCGTCGGGTGCCATCGGGCCGCCGTAGGAGACCGCCAGACCGCCACGTCCGAGCGTGATCCGATCGGCGTTGAGCTCCCCGCCGGGTACGAACGAGGACACGGTGTCCCTCCCGTCGCCGGTGTCGATGACGTCGCGATGGGGGACACCGGCGGGCTGCCGCTTCCCCTCCTCCTCCGCGTGGACCGTCTCGGGAGTCGAGTTGCCCTGGAAGGTGTCGTTGCCGGTGCCGAGCTCCACCCACATGGACTGGTGCCTGTAGGTGGTCGCCTCGTTGACCACGACGTCGTCGCCCGGCCCGGCGTCGACCCAGCCGAAGGGCAGCTTGGAGCCGCGGGAGTCGACGGTCCAGTAGGGCAGGGTCAGGCAGATCGTGTCGTCCCCGCCCAGGGCGTCGAACCTGGCCCAGTTTTCCGGCTCCATGGCGACCACGTCGTCCCCCTCCGTCCCGGTCAGGACGTCTAACGAAGCGACGATGGTGACCGGCTTGCCCAGGCAGGTCGCGGCGGCCTGGGCGCCGGCCGGCGGTGGCGCCAGGGGCAGCGCGGACGCGACGCTCGCCAGAGCGACGGCTGGGAGCAGGGCAAGGTGCGGACGCTTCACAAGGACCCCCGTCGTACGTGTCGTGCCGTCGGCTGCTCGTGCGACGGCGTCACATCCGACCACGCCCGGGTGGCGCGGGCAAGGGGTGCGGTGTGCCGTGCTCGTCACTGAGACGTCCCGCCGGTCGACGCACGTCCGGGCGATCTACCCCTACGCTTCGTGCATGTACGCACGGGGGATGGGACTGAAGGCGGCGGCGCTGTCCGCGGCGCTGGTGACGACGGTGCTGGTGACGACTGCGCTGGGGGGACCTGTCGCCGCGGCGACCTCCTCCGAGGCCGCGGCTCCGCCGGGTCAGGAGCCACAGGTGCTCGCCGAGCGCCGCATGACGTTCTCGCCGAACGGCGACGGGGTCCGCGACCGGCTCGCCGTCCGGTTCGAGCTGCCCGTCGCCACGACGGTGCGGATCCGGGTGGCCCCTTCCGACGAGAAGATCGCGCCGTTCACCCGCGTGCTCGGGCGGAAGCCGGCAGGCCGCCACACCTGGACCTGGAACGGTCGCACCCCGCGGGGCAGGCTGGTGTCTCACGGGTACTACCGCGTCGAGGTCATCACGCCGCAGGGTCGCGACGACGCCCTCGCCTCAGCCGATCTGGAGTTCGACGGCTACCTCGGCGTCCAGGAGCTGTACGGCGAGAAGAAGGACGTGGTGCCGAAGGTCTACCCGCGCTCGGTCGACGTCCGCGACCAGGTGCTGCTGGGCGCCGGCGGGTGGACCGACGGCATGAAGCGCGGGGTCGTGACCTTCCGCGACGGCGACAGCAGGGTCGTGCTGCGACGCGAGGTCCGTTTCCGACCGAAGTGGCACACCGACGTGGCGTGGGAGGGGCGTGACGCCCGCGGGGTCCCGCTGCCGCCGGGGCGCTACGTCGCCACCCTGTCGGGCACGGACAGGGTCGGCAACCGGGGTGCCACCAAGCCACTGAAGCTGTGGGTCTCCCAAGACGCGCTGGTGTGGCGGGAGGAGACGCGGACGATGGCCGCGCAGGTGGCCTGGGCTCCGGGTTGCTTCGGCAGCACGTGGCCGGAGTGCTGGGCATACCTCCCGCAGGGCGAGGTGGCGCCCAGCGTCCGGTTCCCCGGCGGGCTGACCCACCGGGCCGACCCCGACGACGACGTCTTCGGGGCGGCGGAGTCCAGCTACTTCGTCCCGGTGCCGAAGGCGGTGCGCGGGGTGGATGCCGTCCGGGTCGCCTTCGCCGGGGAGCCGACCAATCCCGGCGAGACCGACCGCGCACATCTGACCGTCCACTCCTCCCGGACGGACGCCACCGTGGTGTCCTCCAGCAGCGCGGCGCAGACCCAGTGGGACGAGGACCCGGTCTTCGGCGACGGCCAGGGGTGGAGCAGCCGCACGAAGCGTCTGCCTCCCGGCGCCTGGTGGGAGTTCTGGACCGAGGGGGACGACGCCTTCGACGTCGCCACCTTCACCCTGGACCTGCGCTACCTGGTCGTCGAGAAGAAGAAGTAGCCGGAGCCCGGAACGCACGACCGGCGCCGACCCCCGAAGGGATCGACGCCGGTCGGCGTGCAGGGGATGCCGCGTCAGCTCACCGCGTCGAGGGCGTCGACCATGCCCTCACCGAAGTAGCTGTTGTCCGCGTCCGTGCCGACGCACGGCGCGCCCGCGGTGGTGGTGCCGCACGGCTTGTCGTCGGCCTGCGCGCGCAGCCGCTCGATCATCTGAGCCGGCGTGAGCCCGGGGCGGCCACGTCGATGGAGCCGAGGCCGCGGTTGGAGAAGCTGGACAGCCGGCTGTCCATGGTGCCGGCCGGGAACCGCTGCACCGAGGAGACGGTGACGACGCCGTCGAACTCGCCCGGCACCTTCTTGCATGACCTCGTAGCGCGCCATGCCCACCTTGGAGATCACCCCGATCGGCACGGTCCAGAACTCACGCCACGACATCCAGGACTCAGACCACTGGGGCGAGGTCCGCAGCACGATCGTCGTCGACGAGCGGTTCGGTGACGCGGCCCTCCAGGGCCTGGACGGCTTCTCCCACGCCGAGGTGCTCTTCGTCTTCGACCAGATCCCCGAGGTCGACGACCAGCAGGAGCCGCGCCCCTACCGCGGCATCGCCGACCTCCCACCGATGGGCGTCTTCGCCGGTCGCGGGCCGAGGCGGCCCAACCGCCTGGGCGTGACGTGCTGCCGGATCGAGTCGGTCCGCGGCCGGGAGCTCACCGTCGTGGGCCTGGACGCGGTCTCCGGCACTCCGGTGATCGACCTCAAGCCCGTCATCGCCCAGTTCCTGCCGGAGAACGTCGAGCAGCCGGACTGGGTCACGGCCGTGCTCTCGGACTACTTCAAAGCCTGAGACGACCCATATGCCCTCGCAGGGCGACCTGCGGTTCAACTGGGTCGAGGCCGACTTGGCGGCACTGGATCCGAGCGAGGCGAGAGAGCTCGTGGTCGACGTGGTGGGGTGAAGTCCTCTGCGCGGGCGTGTCGCGGCACCGCAGGTCTATGGTCGCTGGGTATGGAGATGCTGAGGGGCGCGCAGATCGCCGAGGCCGAGCTGTCCGACTGGCGCAAGCTCGCCCAGGGCCTCCACGCCCGGTACGTGGTGGACGGCTTCGGCGCGGGCGTACGGTTCGTCGCCGCGGTGGGTGAGGCGGGCGACGCCGTCGGCCACCATCCGCGGGTGACGATCGGCAGGGGGTACGTCGACCTCGAGCTGGTCAGCGACGACGCCGTCTACCGCGACGACGACGGCACCGAGTACGTCGTGGAGTGGGTGACCCAGCAGGACGTCGACCTCGCGCGGCGGATCACCGAGATCGCCGCCGAGCTCGGGCTGGCCGCCGACCCGGCCTCGGTCAGCGAGATCGAGCTCGGCCTCGACACCGCGCAGTCCGGCACCATCGCCCCGGTGTGGGCTGCGCTGCTGACCGGCAGCGCCGACGCCCGGGGTCGTGGCACCCCGAGCGACGAGGTCCGCGACGCCACCGTCCGGGTGCCCAACCTGTGGTTCGGGGACGCCGAAGAGGAGGTGACCCCGGGTCAGCGGTTCCACCTCGAGGTCTACGTGGCCCCCGAGGTGGTCGAGCAGCGGATCGCCGCCGCCGTCGCCGCCGGTGGGACGGTCGTCGACGACAGCGAGGCGCCCTCGGTCACGGTGATCGCCGACCAGGACGGCAACCGGGGCGCGCTCTGCATCGACGCGGCGGCCGCCGGGAAGAGCTGAGCCTCGGCTCCGCCCGAGACGCCGTCTCACCCCTCACTGTCCGGCCGCCCGCGTCGGCTTCGAGGGTGGGCTCAGCCTCGCTTGCAGCGCCGGGTGACCTCGGCGTCGCAGTGGTCCCGCCCGCCGCCACCCCCGTCGGCGCGGTCGCGGCCGGGGCCGCCGACGAGCCGGGCGGCGTACGCGTGGCGCGGCCCCAGCAGCACGTCCGGCCCAGGCCCGCCGAGGGCGAGGAGACGTTGCGGCGGGTGCCACGACGCCGGGCGCTCGAGGTGGATGCGGTCCGCCCCGGGACCTCCCCGCGCCACCCCGTCCTCTGCCGTGAGGGTGAGGCGGTCGGCGCCGGGACCCCCGTCGGCCCGGGCCGTGCCCGCCCAGATCTCGGCTACGTCGGCGCCACCGCGTCCCCGGAACGTCACCTGAGGTGCATAGAGCACCTCGGCGAAGTCGTCGCCGCGGGAGCCGACGATCCTCAGGCGCTGACGCACGCCGCGACTGTGCACCTGGACCCCCTCGAACCCCGGAAGGGCGAGGGAGTCGCCGTCGCACGTCATCCGTTCCGTGAGGCGGATGGTCAGCGACGCGCACCGGTTGCGGACGCTGACGGTGTCGTCGCCCGGCCCGCCGTCGACCGAGCGCGCCGGCAGCGTGTCGACGAGGCTCGCGAACGAGTACGACCGCCCCAGACGGTCGTCGCCGCCGCCCATCCGCACGTCGCCGAAGGTGCCGTTGGGGAAGGTCAGGAGCTCGTCCTCGTCGGAGCCGATGAAGGAGACCGGGAGCGGCCAGTCCCTGGAGCCCTGCGCCCCGAGCTGGAACGCGTCGACGTGTCCCTCCCAGGTCATCACCTCACGACCGTCGACGGTGGCGCGGCGAGTGGCGCCGTCGAGGAGCAGCTCCCCGCGGGCGACCGGCTCCGCTGCGCCGGGGTGCGGCAGGTGCACGCCGACCCAGTCCGCGGCGGAGAAGTCGAGCCGGGCCTCCGGGGCCATCGCACCTCGCTGGTGGAGGACGGCGCCCCCCGGCCCGAAGGTGATGTGGCCGGCATCGAGCCCGCCCTTCGGCGCGGCCGACCACACCGTGTCCGTGAACTCCCAGTCCGTCCACGAGCCCATCCACGAGCGATCCTGCTGGTCCTCGGGCGGACCGGCCGCGCCGCCACCCATGTGGATCACGTCCCGTTGGCTGCCCGGCGGAGGCTTGTCCAGCCCGTTGTACCCGGTCTCGGTGGAGTCGGCGTACACGTGCTCGACGACCAGCGTGCTGCTGCTGCCGGTGAACGTGTCGTCCCCGCTGCCGAGGACGACGTTGACCTCCGACCTGGTCGGGCTGGACTCGTTGACGACGACGTCGTCGCCCGCACCTGCCGCGACGTACCCGACGACTTGCCCCGTCTCGCTGCCCGAGAAGTTGTCGGGGACGGCCAGGCAGATGGTGTCGTCTCCACCCAGCGCATCAAAGGTGTTCCAGGCACCGGGCGTCATGGCGACCACGTCGTCGCCCTCGGTGCCGGTGGTGACCTCCGGGGAGGCGACGATCGTCACCGGCTTGCCCAGGCAGGTGGTCGCCGCCGTCGCACCGGCTGGGGCGAGCGCCCCGCCGAGAGCGAGCACGGGGACGACGGCCGCCAGCGCGACCGCCGGGAGGAGGACACGCTCGGCCAGGTCGTTCAGGATCCCCGTCATGGCGAGAGGCTAGCGGTCGGGCTCCGGGACAGGAGGCCGGTGACGCGCGTTCTGCGCACGTTCGGCATGCGCCCTCGGCCTGGTGCCCACGGGCTCCTGACGCCGAGGCCATTTTGCGCCCGCGCTCCGGCGACCGTCATGATGCGGCCATGTCTGACGACGACGACTTCAACCGGGAGCTGGCGGCCGCTGCGCGCGGCATGCAGGGTGAGGACAGCAGCCAGCAGGCGATGGAGCGGGCGGTGACGATCGCGACCGAGATCATGCCCGGTTGCGAGGCCGCAGGCGTCTGTGTCGTCCACCGCGGGGAGCGTGTCGACACCCATGCCACGAGCACCGACGCGCTTCGCCGGGTCGACGCGCTGCAGCACGAGCTGGCGGAGGGTCCGTGCATCGACGCGTTGCAGGAGCACGACACGGTGGTCAGCGACGACCTCGCCACCGACGCGCGGTGGCCCCGCTGGGGGAGTCGCGTCGCCGAGGAGTCCGGATACCTCAGCATCGTCAGCTACCGCCTGTTCTCCACGGGCAGCAGCCTCGGCGCGCTGAACCTGTACGGCACGAAGAAGTCAGCCTTCAGCAGCGACGACATCAACGACGGCATCGCGCTGGCCGCGCACGTCGGGGTCGCCCTGGCCGGCGCGCAGGAGGTCGAGAACCTGGAGAAGGCGCTCGTGAGCCGGACGATCATCGGCCAGGCCACCGGCATCCTGATGGAGCGCTTCGACCTGACCGCGGACCGAGCGTTCGGCGCTCTCACCCGGATGTCGCAGCAGCGGAACGTGAAGCTGCGCAAGGTGGCCGAGCAGATCCTGGAGACGCGGGCGCTGCCCCACGACTAGGGGTGCGCGGCCGCTTGTCAGCCGCGCTCGCAGCGTCGGGCGACCTCGGCGTCGCAGTAGTCGCGGGCGCCGCCGCGTCCGTCGGCACTGTCACGCCCGGCGCCGCCGACCAGTCGGTCGCCGTGCTCGTCGGTCGCCCCGCGCAGCTCGTCCGGGCCAGGACCGCCCAGGGCGACCCGACGGAACGACGAGGCGGGAAGGCGTTTCATGCTCGCGCCGGACTCGAGCCTGAGGCGGTCGGCGCCGCCCTGCCCCCGCAGCACGACGTTCACGCTGCGGGCGCCGAGGGTGTCGGCTCCCGGACCTCCGTTGACCCGGACGGTCCGACCTCCGACGAATGCCCTGTCGCTCCCACCGCGCCCGTGGAACGTCGCCTTCGCCCCATGCGCGATGACGTGGTCGTCGGCGTCGGTCCCGACGACGACCAGAACGCCGTTCTTCGCCATGTTGCTGACGTAGACGTTGTCGAAACCGGTGAGCGGGATGGTGTCGTCGTCGCACGTCATCCGGGTCGCGACGCGGACCGTCAGGTGCGAGCACCCCCGTCGGAAGGAGACGAGGTCCCGGCCGGGACCGCCGTCGAGGGAGCGCACCCGGTACCAGGCGCGGGACCCGCCCGCCATGCTGTCGTCGCCGCCTCCCAGCCGCACGTCGCGGTAGCCGCCGGAGGTCAGCCAGAGGTGCTCGTCGGCGTCGGAGCCCACGAAGGAGACGGCGCTCTGCCACGACGCGGCTGACTGCTCGCCGAGATCCCACGAGTGGACCGGACCCGTCCACGCCAGCACCTGGACGCCGTCCAGGGTGGCGCGCCCGGCGACGGCGTCGATCACGAGCTCGCTGTCGCTGCCCGGGGTCGACGCGGCCGGGACGGCCGGGAGGACCAGCCGGGTCGAGGTGGCCGCGGAGACGTCCAGGCGCCCCGACGGGGCCATCGCGCCGCGGTATTCGACGCTTGCGCCGCCGGGCCCGAAGGTGAGGTCGTCGGCGTTCAGCCCGTCGACGGGTGGGACAGACCAGACCGTGTCCGCGCCCCGCGCCGCCCGCCGGGGGGCGCCCCCCATGTCGATCACGTCGCGCTGGCTGCCCGCTGGTGCCGTGACGGCGTCCCCCCCATCCTCGTAGTCTGCGTAGACGGTCTCGACCATCGGGGCGCCGGTGAACGTGTCGTCGCCCTCGCCGAGGTAGACCGTCATCATGGAGTCGGACGGGCCGGCGCCCGACTCGTTGACCACCACGTCGTGGCCGGGCCCGGCGTTCACCAGGCCGAACGAGCCCGGCCCCTCCCGGCCCACCCGGGAGCGGCCGACGGCCAGGCAGATGGTGTCGTCGCCGCCCAGGGCGTCGAACGTCTCCCACGCCCCCGGCGTCATCGCCACCACGTCATCGCCCTCGGTGCCGGTGGTGACCTCCGTCGTGGCGACGATCGTCACCGGCTTCCCCTGGCAGGTCGTCGCGGCGCTCGCGGCGGCCGGCGCGAGCGCCCCGCCCAGAGCGAGGGCGGGGACGACGGTCGCCAGCGCGACCGCCGGCGAGATGACAAGGCGTGCACGCTTCACAAGGACCCCCGTGGTGCTTCGTGTCGAGCAGCCGTCGTCCGGCGGCTCCACATCCGACCACACCCGCGCGGGCCCGGCAAGGATCCCGGGCTTCTGTCCGCCGGGGCTGCCATAGTGCGGGCATGCGGATCTCAGGACCAGTGGCGGCGGTACGGCGGGCCTATCGGGCGAGCGGGGCCGACCGGCCCTTCGGCGACCCGCTGCCCGCGCACGGCGTGGCGATGGAGGGCTACTTCTGGCGGTTCACCGACCCGGCCTCGGGGCGGGTCCTGATCACCCTCAACGGGGTGAACCGGGCCGCCGACGGGGTCTGGTCGACGATCGGTCTCGCGGCGCACCCCCACGGCTTCCTGCGGACGGTGGCCCACCCGACCGGCGCCGCCGGTGTGGACGCGCTGGGCGTCTTCTCCGGGGAGGCGTTCCACGGGACCCCCGACGGCGTCCGCGTCGACCTCGGACCGCAGGCGCAGCTCGAGGCGACCATCAGTGACGCCACCCCGTGGCCCCGGCGCAGCTTCGGCGGGTCGAGCGTCTTCCAGGCCGTGCCGGGGCTCAACCAGTACTGGCACCCGTGGCTCCTCGGCGGCACCGCGCACGGCAAGGCGGTCGTCGGGGACGAGACGTGGGAGCTCGACGGCTGGTCGGTCTACGCGGAGAAGAACTGGGGGAAGGGCGGCTTCCCCGACTCCTGGTGGTGGGGACAGGCGCAGGGCTTCGCCGAGCCGTCGGTCTGCGTGGCCTTCGCGGGCGGCGAGGTGAGCGCCGGACCGCTGCGCACCACGGTGACGGCGGTCGTGGTCCTCCTGCCGGACGGGCGGCTCCTCCGGCTGGGCGACCCGGTGGTCTCACCGGTCCGCGCCGAGGTCACCGACGAGCGTTGGCTGCTGCGGGGGCGCAGCGCCCAGTGGGCGGTCGAGATCGAGGGGATCGGCAGCCTGGCCCAGGCCCACGTGCTCCCGGTCCCGCTGCCGGCCGAGCGGCGCAACATCGCCGGGGCGATCGAGCACCTCGGGGCGAGCATGCGCGTCTCGGTACGGCGTTGTGGACGTCTGGTCTGGCAGGGCGAGTCGCACCTCGCCGCCCTCGAGCACGGCGGCATCGACCGGGCGCAGGCCGAGGTGGCACGCCGCGGCCACGGGCCGGACGCCGTGGACGCCCCGCCGTTGAGCCGCTGATCGCGAGGGAGCTAGCTGTACTCCGCCAGGTCGGCGGCGATCGCGTCCAGCCGGCCGTGGAACTGGTGGCCGCCGCTCGGGTGCTCGACCGTGCGCGCCGACGGCAGGCGGGCGGCGTGCAGCGCGAGGTGGTCGACCGGCACCACCTCGTCGTCGAGGCAGTGGTGCAGCGCCACCTCCATCGCCGGCTCCGGACCGCGGCGGGCGTAGTGCGGCACGTCCCAGCCGTCGGGCGACCAGTCCGGCATCGCCAGCAGCAGCGCCCGCCGCGGGGACCACGCCCGCTCGGCCAGCACCCGCTCGAGGATGGTGGCCCCGAAGGAGTGGCCCACGACCACGTCGTCGGGCTCCAGCGACGCCAGGTGACGGCGTACCGGGTTGGCCCAGGCCTGGACGCCCATGTCCTCGTCGGCGAACCGCGGCATCTCCACCCGCACTCCCAGGCTGTCGCCGAGTCCGTCGCGGATTGCCTGGTCGTCGCGGAACCCGCCCGCGCCGTGGATGAGGAGCACCTGCATCACTCCACGGTAGGGACCAGGGCAGCCGGTGTCAGCACCCGTGCGCGCGATGTATGTCAGCCGGGGACCTGGGCGGTGTACTCCGGGTGTCCGTAGCCGCGGAGCCGGCGTCGCAGGGTCGCCACCACGTAGCGGTCGGTGACCCGGGAGAGGAGCGGGACGCCGGAGATCCGGCGGACGAGCAGCACCCGGCCGATCAGGAACGGCAGCATCACCGAGGCGCGGAGCTGGTCGGCGCGGGTCACGTGGACGCCCATCCGGGCGGCGCGGTCGAAGTCGCCCTGGAGGAAGGCCCGCACGAAGGTGATGGTCGCGAAGCTCCGCTCGAACCGCTCCACGGTCCGCCCCCACCGGCCGGCGTCGGGGTGGAGCCGGGCCGCCAGGGTGGAGCGGACCAGCGCCCCGCAGGTCTCGTCGTCGAAGGAGCTGCGCAGGGTCGCGGCGCGCGCCTTGAAGACCCGGATGACCCCCTTCGGGTCCTCGGGCAGCAGCTCGGCGGGCAGGCCGAGCAGGAAGCAGCGGTAGCGCGCCAGCTCGATCATCGCCCGCTCGCGCGCGTCGAACTCCTCGCGGCCGGCCTTCACCGCCTTGACCGAGATGAGGAAGCTGCTGATCAGCCCCGCCGGCATCTGGTCGACCTGGGGGATGGGGGTGCCGTGGGTGGCGTGGTTCCACTTGCCCGAGCGCAGTGCGTGGACGCGCACCGTGGAGTGCATGAGCCGCACCATGGCGGCCGCCTCGAAGCCGGGGCCGCGGCGGTCGGTCCCGCCGGGCAGCACGGTCGCGGCGAAGAACGACGCGGTCTCCTTCACCCGGCGTGCCGAGGTCTCGCCGGTCAGCGCGCCGGTGAGCGCCATCGGCAGCGCGGCGTAGGCGTTGAGGAAGGTGGCCAGGAACGCGCCGCGGATCACGAAGGGGGTCACCAGGGCGGCGTCGATCCGCTCCCAGCGGGCACCCTCCTCGAGGAGGGTGGGGTCGATCCAGTCGGGTCGCTCCTCCATCGCGGCCATCAGGGCGCGCAGCTGCGGCGGGGCGTCGGGCACCGCGTCGATGCCCTCGCGGCACGCCGTCTGGAGCATGGTGATGAGGCCCCGCATCCCGTGCTCGGGCAGGAGCATGGCGTAGGCGTCGGCGACGGCGTCCCCCAACCGGGTGGCGGTCACCATCAGGTCCATCAGCTCGGTGTCGGCGAGCAGCTCGGCGCGGTCCGCGCCCTCGACGTCGTCCAGGTCGTTGGGATCGTCGAGCCCCAGCGCGAGGCGCTCGGGCAGGTGCTCGGGGTCGAACGCGGCGTACAGGGCGGGGAGCAGCTCCCGCTGCCGCAGGACTCGCTGCGACAGTGCCTGCTGCGTCATGGACGCTCCTCCCGGTCGGTGCTCTCCAGCCTAGGTGGGGGAGGGGCATCGCGCGCGGGACACGGCGCAGGCGGGCCGCCTCAGACCGCGGCCGCCCCGGCAGAGGAGTCCCGCTCCGCGGCGCGGTGTGCCATCACTCCCAGACCGATCAGGACGGCGACATCCTCGGGGACGGCCGTGGCGGAGACCTCGATGGTGCCACTGGTCCGCAGCAGGCCGCCGAGCTTCAGCGACATCGCCTGGGTGCCGTCGACGTCCTCCCAGGAGAGCTGCCGTGCGAACACCCCACTGATCCTGAGTCGGTAACGACGGCCGCCCACCTCGGCATCACCTCGGCCCAGCAGGCCGGTCTCACGGAACTCACCGACCGCCTTTCCCTCCGCGGTCTCGGCGAGCACGGTGCGGCCGAGCAGGCCCGACGTGGAGAAGGTCAGCCGATCGGGCCCCAGGCTCAGGTGGGCCGACCGCGTGAGGACGCCGTGGAACGTGATGGTCCCCTGGTGGCCGCTGTCGTCGACGAGCCGGAGCGAGGAGCTCACCAGAGAGGGTCGGGTCACTGTGATCGTGCGCCCCATGGTTGCTCCTCCTCGACTGCGTCTTCTCGGCTGCGTCGGACGTCTCGATCGAGGGTAGGGCCGCGCGGGACAGGAGCGAGTCGCTGATTTCGGGTAGTCGACGTGAATCTGAGCGCCCGGGTCGTCGGCGGAAACCGCGGGGTTGGGTAGCGCCCGGGACGGGTAGGAGGCGCCCGGACACCACACACGAGGGGGAGATCTCATGAACCGGATCAAGAGTCGCGCGCTCGCGCTGACGACCGCACCGGTGGCGCTGGGGATGGCCGTGGCGCTCGTCGCCGCCCCGGCCCAGGCGTCGTCGACGAGCAAGAAGGACCCGGCCGGGGACCACGTCATGGGCCACTCGACCGCCAACCTCGACCTGGCGAAGGTCTCGATGCGGACCAAGGGCAAGCAGAAGATCCAGATCACGGTCGGGCTGCACAACGACGTCACCGCCGACGACCTCGTCTTCCCCGGCGGGGTGGGCGTGGACTTCACGATCGCGAAGAAGACCGTGCGGTCCGTGCACCTCTTCTCCCGCGACGGCGTGCTCCAGAGCAACGTCTGCACCTACGACGCCCGCACGAAGGACGTCCCGACGCCGAAGAACTGCAGCACGCTGTCGTTCACGCAGGTCGACGCGAAGACCTTCCAGATGGAGGTGAAGCGGAAGCAGATCAAGAAGGGCGCGAAGGTGCTGAAGTGGAAGGCCTCCGCCTTCGCCTTCACCTCGGGGGCCCTCGACCCGCTGGGGTCGGCCACGAAGCCCTTCGCCTGGAAGCTCTGAGCCCGCACGCGGTCGCATCGAGACCGCGACCCGGCTATGGCGCTGACGGCCACGACGCCGCGGCGGCTGAGGCGACTCCCCGTGAGCCCAAGCTCTGGACGCACCCTCGCGGCGGTGCTGCAATGAATGGATGCACTTCGAGGTCGACACCAAGGCGTCGCCGGAGCTGACGCGTCGCGCGTTGACCGACTTCTCGAGCCGCCGCCTCCAGATCTGGGACCGCACGCTCGACCCGAAGCGGTACGGAGTCTTCGACCAAGGGGAGACGTGGACGGTGGCGCGGGAGGCCACCCCCGGATCGCCGTTCTGGGTGATCGCTCGCTACGACTGGTCAGACCCGGAGGCGATCCGGTTGTCGGTGCAGGAGAGCAGCTACGGCGGCGCGGGCGAGGGGTCGTTCCGGATAGTGCCGCGCGAGGGGGGTGGCAGCCGCCTGTTCGTGGAGTGGGAGAACACTGGCGCCGCCACCTTCTGGCAGAGGGCGCTGCTGACCCTGATCCATCGCGGCCCGATGGGGAGGATCGTCTCCCGGATGTGGGCCTCGTCCCTGGACCGGTACGCCGAGTCGGGCGGCGCCCCGGCCTAGCGTC
Source organism: Nocardioides sp. Z22_16 (assembly GCF_058134365.1). NCBI lineage: Bacteria > Bacillati > Actinomycetota > Actinomycetes > Propionibacteriales > Nocardioidaceae > Nocardioides > Nocardioides sp. Z22_16. The sequence continues at coordinate 159,018 of NZ_JBYTTI010000003.1, read as the reverse complement.
GTGGGGCTGCAGACGCTCGGGTCGTAGGAGTCACAGGGCTACACCAGCCGTCGACGGGTACTGCTACGCCGACATCGCCCGCCCGCTGCGGGCCGCATCGAGCTCAGTGAAGGAAACCTATGTGCCGAGTCCTCGCCTACATCGGGTCGGAGATCCCGCTGGAGAACCTGCTGCTCAAGCCTGAGAACAGCCTGGTCAACCAGACCCTCGACCCGGAGCGTCACCCGCAGCTCCAGCTGGCCGGGTGGGGATTCGGAGCGTGGGGCGAGCACCTGCTCAAGAAGGAGGAGCCGTTCCTCTACCACCGCCCGATGGCCGCCTTCTACGACGACAACGTCGCCGGCATCGTGCCGAGCCTCCAGGTCAGCACGATGCTTGCTCACGTGCGGGCGGCGGATTACAACGCGAAGACCGTGCTGGCCGACGAGAACTGCCACCCCTTCTCCTACACCGGCACCCCGTGGATCGTCGCGCAGAACGGTGACGTGCCGAACTGGCAGCTCCTGCAGCGCGAGCTGCTGAAGCACTGCAAGGACGAGTACCTGAAGCAGATGCGGGGCAACACGGACACGGAGTTCCTCTACGTGCTCCTCCTGTCCCTGCTGGAGAGCGACAGCGACGAGGACGTGAAGCGCGCGTTCGAGGAGCTGATGAGGCTGCTCGTGCAGGCGATGAAGGACCTCGACCTGCCGGCGCTGACCAAGCTGAAGATGGCCCTCGTCTCCCCGAACCGGATCGTCGGGGTCAACGTCGGCACCGGGCACCAGGGCGAGACCGAGCCGGAGGGCGACTGGCGGGAGCTGCGCAAGGCCGAGCCGGGCACCGACGACTTCGCCCTCGGCATGCTCCTGGAGCCGATGTACATGCTGATGGGGAAGAACTTCCACAACGACTCGACGTACGGCTTCGAGGACTGCCACGTCGAGGACGCGACGTCCGCCATCTTCGCCTCCGAGCCGCTCAGCGAGGACACCGAGGACTGGTCGACGCTGGAGTTCGGGGAGATCGTGTTCCTCGAGAAGGACGGCGAGAGCATCACCAAGACCGTCGACCGTTTGAAGGTGTAGCCCCCACTCGAAGCTCAACGACGAACACCGCCGCGGCCGTGTCCACCTACGTCGGCTGCGCGGTCGCGCGCGACTGTTCCCGCAAGGTCTCACCAGGAAGCGCCCAGTGCCACGCCCAGGTCAGGATGCTGCCGTCCCACCCCGCACGGATCTCCATGGGGAACAAGGCGTCCTCAGCGACGTAGTGTCCGGTAGCCGTCGCCCGAAGGATGGCGACCTCAGGGAACTCGCTTGCGGCCACGTGCAGAGCCGTGGGCGTCACGATGGTGTGCTCGACGTGCTGGAGACCGTCCAGGCCGACGGCTTCGTAGTCGAGGCTCAGTGCGTGCTCGGTCACGCGGCGGACTTCGATCCGGCACTGGCAGTCACCGCTCTCCTGGCCGCTCACCGTTCCGCGGTAGAGCCCGGGAGGAAGTGCCATCAAGTCGGACATGGCCGATTGCACCACGTTCCCTCGGGCCATGTCACGAGCGCCAGCGCCGCCGGGCGCTCGGGACCTTCGCTGCCTTGGGTGGGAGCGGACCGACCTGGATCTCCGCGCCGTAGGACCACCCTGGGAGCAGTGGCAGGAACTCGCCGCTCCAGAAGGTGCCGGGGTCGAACCACGTCGGCTTCCAGTCGTCCTCGACGATCCCCATCTCCTGGAGGGTCAGCGCCACCGCCTCCGCGCAGAACGCCGCCTCGGGACGAGCCCGCTGCCCGCGTTTGCGGCGCGGCTGGTGGGCGTCGCGCCCGCGCAGCCACCGGGCGGCGAGGCGGGCGGTGCTGGGGAACGAGACCCCGTCGAGGCGGGCGACCGCGCGCAGGGCGCCGTCCTCCTGCTCCCGACCCGCCTCCGGGGTGAGCTGGCGCATCCACGCCGCCTGGCCGTAGGTCTCGCGCCACCGGGTGACCGCGTCGCCGAGGTCGTGCAGCTGCACGCCCCGGTGGAAGTCACCGGACCAGTGGTCGACGAGCGCCTTGCCCATCTCGGCGTGCCACAGCAGCGGCGGCAGGTCGTCGATCACCACGGCCATGCCCACGTGGTTGACGGGGGCGTTGGTGAGGGTGCGGATGGCGCGGTCGGCGGTGGTGCGGCCCCGGAACAGCCAGAGGTCGCCGGTGCGGGTCAGGCCGGCGGCCTCCTCGACGGAGATGCCCTCGGCGCGCGTGTCACTCACGCGAGGCATCGTGCCGCATGGCGGCTAGGGTCGCCCGTATGCGCGCGGCGACGTGGTGGAAGGTTCTCGGGCTGGCCGGCATGGCCGGTGTGGTGGCGACCGGTGTCGTGGTCACCCGCGGAGAGCGGAAGCGGCAGGCGTACACGCCCGACCAGGTCCGCGACCGTCTGCACGAGCGGTACGAGGAGATCGAGCAGGAGAAGCCCGCGCCGGGCTAGACGTCCCCGCGCCGACTCGCGACTAGGTTGACCGACGTGACCGAGCATGACTCCGTCCCCTGGCCTCCCGCCCCGATTGGCACGCGCGGACGCTAGTCGGCGAAGCCGCGGAAGACGCCGTCTGGATCAGCGTTGTCAGCAAACTCGTGAAAGTCCATGTTGGCGATCGAGAGATTGGCCTCTATCGAGGCGATCTCGGCGACCGCGCACCGGAAAGTGCGGCCCATGAAGGAGTTGAATAGTTCTGCGTCTTCCGGATCCGAGACCGAGAGGTCGACGTAGGCAAGGGTGAGCTCGCCACCGGCGGTAGCCTCCTCCATGCATCGCGCGTCGGCCAAGAGAACGTACCCGCCCGATTCGATGGTGGGGAGTGCTTCTGCTAGCGCGGGGCCGTCGATGCCTGTGAACTTGGGGTCGTCGACGATGACGACGTAGGGCACGTATCCCTCGTCGCCCGGATCAGTGTTGTCGGGGTCATCGAAGTCGACCGGCTTGGTGACCTGCTCGACAACGACCGACCATGCTGAGTCGCTGGTGAAGTCAGTGCGGATGAGCGGAGTGCCGGCGTCCTCGAAAGCGGCGCTGATCTGTGTCAGGTGCACGTCGGAATGCTGACAGAACATGAGTCCCGCCCGCGGACAGACACACCCACGGCGTGTGCCGCGTAGGCAAGCCGCGTCTAGACACACATGTTGCGTGACGAGTTCGGCGTGCGGCCCCGTCGGCCCCGTACCTACCTCGTCTGGGTGGCGCACGCCCCCACTGCTTCGAGGGCGGCGCACGCACTGACGTGCAGCGGCTCAACAGTCGCGGCGGATCCTCGACGAGGCGCTCAGCGAGGTTCCCGTCGATCGGTGAGTCGCCGGGCGAGTGAGCGTTGGCCATGATCGGCGAGCGGCCAGTGCGGTCCGATCGCCGGTGGGCGAACCGACTTGCGTTAGTCTGCGCACCAGAAAGATCTGGAGCGCGAGCCGGTGGACGCCCGCCCACGGACGGAGACGATGATCCTGAAACGGCTGCTGGGTAGACGTCGAGAGTACGAGGCGGTGAGGCTGCTCCTCGACTGCGCTCACGCCGGCCAGAGCGGTGTTCTCGTGGTGCGCGGGGAGGCCGGCATCGGCAAGACGGTGATCCTCGAGCTGGCCCGCGATCTCGGTGCTGAGCAGTTCCAGGTGGTGTCCGCGAGCGGGGTGGAGTCCGAGTCCGAGTTCGCGTTCGCGGGGTTGCACCAGTTGTGTGCTCCACTGCTGCGCCACGCGGACATCCTCTCCGATCCGCAGCGCGAGGCGCTCCTCGTGGCCCTCGGGGGGCAGACCGGCCCCGCCCCCGACCTGTTCCTGGTCGGTCTCGCCGTCCTCAACCTCTGGTCCGATGCCGCGGACGAGCAGCCGCTGCTGTGCGTCGTCGACGACGTGCAGTGGTTCGACCAGGCCTCGGCCCAGGTCCTGGCCTTCGTGGCGCGTCGGTTGTCCGCCGAGCGAGTGGCGTTGCTGTTCGGCCGCCGCGAGACCGAAGGGGACCATCACGATCCCTTCCGGGGCCTGGCGGAGATCCACGTGGGACGGCTCTCCGATGCGGAGTCGCGCCAGATCCTGGAGACGGTCACCAGCGTGACGATGGACAAGAGCGTGCGCGATCAGATCATCGCGGAGGCGCGCGGCAATCCGCTGGCCCTGCTGGAGCTGCCCCGCAGCGCGCGACCCGAGCGGCTGGCCGGAGGCTATGCCTTGCCGTACGTCGCGAGTGTCCCGCGGCGCATCGAGGACAGCTTCCGGAGACGCTCCCGGGACCTTCCTCCCGAGACGCAGGAGCTGCTGCTGATCGCGGCGGCCGAGCCCACCGGCGATCCGGCGCTGCTGGAGCGCGCCGCGGCCCGGTTGGATCTCGACGTCCAGGCAGCGGTGGCAGCCGAATCGGCCGGACTGTTGGAGATCGGCCCGGCCCGGGTGCGATTCGCCCATCCGCTCGTTCGATCGGCCGTGTACCAGGCGGCGAACCCCCAGGACCATCGACGGGTGCATCGCGCGTTGGCCGAGGCCACCGTAGCGTCCGATCCCGATCGCCGCGCCTGGCACCGTGCGCAGGCGGTGCAGGGGGTCGACGAGCAGGTCGCGGCCGAGCTCGAGGCGTCGGCCGTTCGCGCTCGATCCCGGGGTGGCTTGGCGGCGGCCGCGGCGTTCTTGCAGGGCGCGGCCGAGCTGACGCCGGATCCTGTGCTGCGCGCGAAGCGTTCTCTCGCCGCGGCACTCGCCAAGTACGAGGCCGGATCGTTCGACGAGGCCCGGCGACTGATCGAGGTTGCCGTCGACGTCAACCTGGAACCTCTCGACCGTGTTCGCGCCGTTCTTCTGCGCACCCGGATGGACTACCAGGAGGCCCGGCACAGCAGCCCGCCCAAGGCGTTGTTGGCGGTCGCCGCGGGGCTGGCTCCTCTCGACCCGGTGCTCTCCCGTGAGACGTACCTCGACGCGTTGGACGGAGCGATCGTCACCGGTGGTGTGGAACCGGGATGGGGCCCGCGGGTCGCGGCCGAGGCGGCGTTGAATGCTCCACCTGCGCCGACGCCACCGCAGCTGGCGGACCTGCTGCTCGACGGGCTGACGACCATGTACACGCAAGGCTACGAAGCCAGCGTCCCCGAGCTCCGCAGGGCACTGGATGCGATGGTCGCGCTCGAGCCGAGTGCCGATCTGGACGGCGGCCGCCGCTGGCTGGGGTTGGCCAGCCGGACGGCCATAGCGTTGTTCGACGACGACCTCGTCAACGCGCTGGCCGACCGGCACGTGGCGCTCGCCCGCGAGGCGGGCGCGCTGGCGACGTTGCCGACTGCCCTGCTCATCCAGTCGCTCATGGCGGTGCTCTCCGGTGATCTGGCCCGCGCCGAACTGGTGGCGGGCCAGACCTCGATCCTGGCGCCGTCGCGAGCCCTGCCGCAGCTGCACGCCCGTCTGATCCTCGCCGCGTGGCGCGGGGCCACCGAGGAGGCGTCCGAGCTCCGAGCGAGCGTGGAGCGAGGGTCCGAAGGCCCCGCCCAGCGCACCGAGCGCCTCATGACCACGTACGCCATGTCGGTACTGCACAACGGCCACGGAGACTATGCGGCGGCACTCGAGGCGGCACTGCTGGCCTTCGAGACTTCCGAGCTGAGCTTCGGCAGTCTGCCCCACACCGAGCTCGTCGAGGCAGCGTGCCGCCAGGGCCGGCCAGAGCTCGCCGCCGAGGCGCTGGCTGAGCTCACCGCGCGAGCTCAGGCCAGCGGCACCTCGTGGGGCCTGGGGTTGGCGGCTCGCTCGCGGGCGCTCGTCAGCAGCGGATCGGAGGCCGAGGCGCTCTATCGAGAGGCGATCGAGCACCTGGCCAAGCCGCGGACGGCCGGCCACCTCGCTCGCGCCCATCTGCTCTACGGGGAGTGGCTGCGTCGGGAGGGTCGCCGTCAGGACGCGCGCGAGCAGCTGCGCACGGCTCACAGGATGCTCGCGGAGATGGGTGCCGCGGGGTTTGCCGAGCGGGCCGCGCGCGAGTTGCGGGCCACGGGCGAGCACCCGCGCCGGCGCGACGCCCAGGCGGCGGATGCGCTCACCGAGCAGGAGCTTCAGGTCGCCCGACTCGTGGCCACGGGTGCGACCTCGAAGGAGGTCGGTGCGGCGCTGTTCCTCAGCCCGCGCACGATCGAGGCCCACCTGCGCAACATCTTCCGCAAGCTCGGCATCACGTCGCGCCGCCAGCTCGCCGCGGTGAAGCTGAGCTGACCCGTGGCGCCGGTGCGGATGGTCCGGTCCCGGTAGGTCACCTCCAGACTCGACGCCTGCGAGGCCGCAACTCCGTCACGGGCGGAAATGCCGCCGCGATCACCCCGGCCGACACGGCGATCGCGGCCGAGCGGAGAGCGGTGTGCACGCGGCGTACGCGAGTCGTCATCGGCCGGGGCTAGCCGCGTTCGTAGTCGGCGTGCCAGTCTCTGCGGACGCGCCAAGCCACTCCACAGGAGACCACCCCTCGTCCCACGCGGCAACGCGGAGCGCAGCGGCTGTGGGACCCGCGGGTGTGGGGCACGACCATCGGGGCTGCCGGAGGCACCGTCTTCGTGATGGTCAACCGCGCCGAGCTGGGCGACCCGTGGGCGATCGTCGCGGCCCTGGTCTGGCTGGTGGCCTTCGCCGCCTACCTGTGGTTCGTGCTCGTCGCCCCGCGGTGGTTCGAGGCGCCTGCTCCGATCGGCAGGTACGCCGGCCTGGTCTACGTGGGCAGTGTCGTCGGGATGCTGCTCCTGATCCGGCTTGGCAGTGCGCTCCTGGACGAGGCTGGTCGCGGCGAGCTGCGGCCCGCCCTCATCGTGGTGGCGGTGGGCCTGCACTTCCTGCCCTTCGCCGCGGCCTTCGCCACGCCCGTGTTCACGAGGCTGGGGGCGGTCATGGCGGGGATCGGCGCGGTCGGCCTCGGTGCCGGCTGGGCGTACGGCGATGCCGCGGCCTGGGCGGCGGTGGTCGCCGGGATCGGGATGATCGCCGTCATCACGGCGGACGCGTTCGGCTCCGGGAGCGCGACGAGGTGGAGGAAGGCATGACGCGGCGCGGGTGAGCGACCGGCGCTGAGCAGCCGCAGGAGCTCTCAGTCCGGGCTCTGGCCGGTACCGAACCACGTGTCGACCGTCGCTTGAAGACCGTCGTTGGGGGGATCGGGCAGCACACGGAAGAACTTCCAGGCGTACCCGTACGGATCCTCGGCCTCGACGTACCGTTCCCCCCACGGAGCAGACTCAGGTGCGGCCGTGATCTTGAATCCCGCCCCCTCGCACAGCCGGGCCATCTCGTCCACATCGGCGACCTCGACGCCGATGGCCACGCCGAGACCCCGGGGACCGGCCTTGGTCAGTCGCTCGCGCGCACTGTCGGGGAACGGGATCCCCTCCACCGCGTCGAGCAGCAGCTGCAACGGCCCCCGCCTCAGGATCGCCATGAGCACGTCACCGGTCGGCCCCGGGACGGTGCCTACCCGCTCGAAGCCGAGCTCTTCGTACGACGCCGCGGCGGCGGCCACGTCCTCGACACGTAGCGCCACCCGTACGGGAGGTTCCTCGCTCACTCCGTCACGGTAGCGCCGTCGCTGGTGCCACCCGGGCCAGACTTGCACCGACCACGGCAGACTGCTGTGAGAGTCGAAGTCGACGAACTGCCTGTGTGCGGTGCTCTCCGGAGCTACGGTCGCGGCGTGAGCGAACAGGCAGTGCCGGACGAGAAGGCCATGCGCCTGCGGTTCGACGGTGTCTGCCGAGTGTGCGGCGTCGCTCTGCCGGCGAAGACGACGGCCGTCTATGAGCGTGCCACCAAGACGGTGCGATGCGCCGCGCATGACGAGGCAGTCGTCCCGGTAGCGGTGGTCGAGCCCTCCGTCATCGATCCGGGGACACCTGGGGCCTCGGCCCGCCGGGAGTTCGAGCGTCGTGCGCAACGGCGTGAGCAGCGGATCCGCGAGAAGCACCCACGCATCGGCGGCTTGCTGCACGCCCTGTCCGACGAGCCTCAGTCGACGACGGCCTGGAGCACCGGAGCGTCCGGGGAGGAGCGGTTGGGCCAGCGGCTGAATGCCCTGGCCACCGACCGGCTTCGTGTCCTGCACGATCGTCGGATCCCGGGCACCCGCGCCAACATCGACCACCTCGCGGTCACCCCGACGGGCGTGTTCGTCATCGACGCGAAGAAGTACGCCGGACGTCCCCAGCTCAAGGTCGAAGGCGGACTGCTCCGGCCTCGCGTGGAGAAGCTGCTCGTCGGTCGGCGGGACTGCACGAAGGTGGTCGACGGCGTGCTCAAGCAGATGGACATCGTGAGGGACGCGCTCGGAGGCGACGTCCCGGTGCGAGGGGCGCTGTGCTTCGTGGCAGCCGACTGGCCGCTGATCGGAGGCTCCTTCACCACCCGCGAGATCCACGTGGTGTGGCCGAAGAAGCTCGTCCCGCTGCTCCAGGCCGACGGCTCGCTCGACGTGGAGGCGATCGATGCGACGTACCGGTTGCTGGCGTCCAGGCTTCCATCCGCCTGACCGCACTGCGCAGCCCCGGACGGAAACGCCCCCCGAAGAGCGCCTCCTTCGCTAGCGTCGCGACCGTCGGCAGCGTGCACCGCTCGTCGACGATCAGACGAAGTGGCGCCAACGGGGGAGCAACATGGCTGAAGAGTCCTGGCACGAGGCACGACTGATCCCGACATCGGGGATCAACGGCGCGGAGGAGCAGGAGCGTCGAGCCACCTCCGCCCTGCTGGCCGTGTTGTCAGCTGTCAAGGAGTTCGGGCGCGGGTTCGTGAAGCCCTTCGGCGCTCCCGCGGGCACGCTGGAGTGCTTCATCGAGGTGCCGTTCGTGCTGGGCGAGAAGCGGCTCTATCCCGATGGACTCATCCGCGTGACCCGTGGAGCGAAGTCCTGGACGGCGCTCGTGGAGGTGAAGACAGGGGCGAACCAGTTGGCGACGGAGCAGTTGGAGAACTACCTGGATATCGCGCGCGACCACGAGTTCGACGCGGTCATCACGATCTCGAACGAGATCCCGGCGGTGGCCGGGCAGCACCCCACGAAGGTCGACAAGCGCAAGCTCAAGAAGGTCGCCCTGCACCACATCTCTTGGTCGCAGGTGCTGGCCGAGGCCGTGATGCAGAAGGAGTTCCGCGGGGTGGCCGACCCTGACCAGGCGTGGATCCTGGGGGAGCTCATCCGCTATCTCGAGCACAGGAAGTCTGGTGCGCTGGAGTTCGAGGACATGGGCGACGCCTGGGTTGGCGTCCGGGACCAGGTGGTTGCGGGCACCCTCCGAGCCTCGGACAAGGGGATCGCCGAAGTGGTTGCCCGGTTCGACGCCCTTCTGCGCTTCGCAAGCCTGCAGCTCGGTCGCCAGCTCGGCACGGAGGTCGTGCCTGTCCTCTCCCGCAAGGAGGCAGCCGACCCGGTGATCCGGGCGCAAGCACTCACTCAGATGCTCTGCTCCACCGGTCAGCTCTCCGGTGCCATTCGGATCCCCGACACCGTCGGACACCTGGTCGTGACCGCCGACCTCAGGGCCGGCAAGGTGACCTGCCATGTGGACGTCGACGCTCCCCGCGAAGGGCGCCCCACGACGAGGGTGAACTGGCTCGTGCGGCAGCTGAAGAGCGCTCCGGACGCCACCCGCGTGGAGGCCTTCGTCGCTCACGCCCGCGGCTCTCACGCGGCCGAACTGCTGTCGACCGTGCGTGAGAACCCGGCGGTCCTCGTTCTTGACCCGACGAAGGAGATGCGTTCCTTCCGATTGGCGCTGACGAGCAATCTCGGGACCAAGCGCGGCCGGGGACGGGGGTCCTTCATCGACTCAGTCCTGAACGGGGTCGACGGCTTCTACGCCGACGTGCTGGGCGTGCTCCGTGCCTGGTCGGCAACTCCACCCAGGCTCCGGCCTGCAGCCGTTGAGCCACGCGAGATTGATGACAGCGTTCCGGCCGCTTTGGCATCCACCGACTACTCGTCCCAGGACGGTGTTGAGACGGCGATGACGCCAAGCGACAGCGGCGTCGCGCCCACGAAATCAAGTGCCGAGGTGTCAGCAGGCAAGTGAGCCAGTGGGGTAACAGGTCGGAGTCGGGGGCCACCTCGGCGAGTCGCGATCGTAGGGCAACGTTCCAGATCCCTATCCATAGTCAGTCACTGACTCGATATTTAAGGTTAACGATCGATGAACGATGAGAACCCCACGACGGATGAACTTTCGGACACGTCCAATGCTGCGCCAGAAGATCCAGCGATAGGAGGCGCCGGGACGCCATTCAAGGTGTGCGCCAAGTGCAGCGTGCAGACCGAAACAAGTGGCGCGTTCTGTCCTCATTGTGGAGCCAGCTACTTGGCCAAGGAATCGCGCTCCAGGATGAGATTCCTCCTTGTTGCCGCAGTAGCGCTCGTGCTCGTGGCCCTGGGGGTCACCGGATTGGTCCTCAAGGAACAGAGCGACAGCGAGAGCCAGCGGCGGTCGGAGACTGCGGCGGCGGAAGCAGCCTCCAGGGAGGCTGCGGAGGAGAGGAAACAGGTTGCGAGAGAAGCGAAGGCAGAAGCCGCTCGCGCAGAGCGCGAGTTGCGATCGTCGCTGATTCGGCAGATGCAACAGTCCATAACAAAGGACGCCAAGAAGCGCGTCGCTGACGGCGAACTTGAGGGGCCGATCTTCTATACGTCTTGTGATCCGCTCGGTGGAGGCTCTGTAGACGACTTGACGGCGCTGACCACCACCTTCGAATGCCTGGCGGTTAACGAGAAGCTCGATGGCGGTCAGGTCCGGGGGTGGGTTTTCTCCTCGACTGTCAACTGGGACAAGGGCAGTTGGTCTTGGCATCTGGGTCGCTGACCGCTGAGTCGATTCGCGAGGGCGGGTAGCTCGACACGGCGTGCGTATCTACGGGCAAGCTATTGCCTGGATCGAATTTGCGATTGACGTGCTGGAAGTGGCGCTCCATCAGCAGATACATGGGCGCCGGGTACTCGTGACCCACGCCCTACGCGTCGCGTTGCTCCCTCACCGACCCAGATTCACGCCGCGCAGCGATCTGCCAGCCCACACCGGAGTGCTTGTGCCGCTGAACCCCAGGCGAAATTGATGCCTCCCCGGCTATCGCGCTAAGGCGAGGCCACCCACGGTCATAAGTCACCCCGTGGCTGCCCCGTACTTGCCTTCCATCCAGGTGATGACGTCGAAGATGCGCAGCGCCGAGATTGCTTCCGGGAGGCCAGCCTCCTTGCGGAGTCGCAGCAGACGCTCATGCAACTCGGGCTGTGCGCTGAGCAGTGCTCGGAGCGGTTCCCACAGCTTCTCCGAACCGATGACCTCGGCGACGACGGAGTCGTAGACGGGCCTGAGACGCGGGCGCTTGCGTGCCAGCAACTTGCTGGCGGTCGTGGCGCCGACGCCAGGCAGGTCCATCAGCTCACTCCAGAGGAGCCATCCCGCCGAGTCATCAGGCCACGGTGCGGTTTCGTCGACCAGATCGCGGTCGTCGCCGAGAGCTTCCAGTAGATCGGTGAACCGCTGCGCGTCGGTGTCGAGAAGCTTGATCGCGGCTTCTGCGGGGACGTTCACAGACAAGAATGTGACCGCCACGAGGTCGTCGGCGGTGAAGCGGTTCCGGTCCTCCCAGCTGGTTCCGGTGCTGTCCCAGGTGTCGAAGCGCGCCCCGGTGAAGGGACTGGTCTGCGTGCCCGGGTCCCGCCCGTAGTAGCGCCACAGAGCCTCTAGAGCCGGACCATCGTCAGGATTCTGAAGGAGAGACGGAAGTCGCATGGATCGACTGTGGCACCGCTGTCGGGGCGCGTCCCAGAAACTGGTGATCCGGCACCCTCTCGCCCCGTCGTGCGCGCGGAAGGACTGGTCAGGGTTGCGAATCCACAAAACGCGAGAAGTGAGCTTGGTGCACGATCGGAACGGTGCGCGTGTGGCCCCAGCGGTTGTAATGGATGTTCAACTCGGCCTCCCCAGGGGCGGCTTGGCTCTCCGACAATCCGCGGTGACGGACCTCAAGCACCACGTCCGACACGCGTGCCCAGGTTGGATCGATGTCGGCCTCGGGCGATGAATCAGCTAGTACAAGGTGCCGAGGTAGGGAGAGGAGGACGAACAAACCCGCGTCCGCCCATCGCTTGGCTGCGATCGGCGTCATTCCACTCACTAAGTCCGCGTCGTCTATGACAACCGCCGTCGGGGTCGTCGAAGCCCGAAACGGGTGGACCTCGGGCACGTAGGTGTCCTCGCCCTTGGCGAACAGGCTCAGGGACATTGCGGCCACCCTCTCCTTCGCCCAAGCGAGCGACTCCGCGTGCGAGCTGTTCGTGGTGTGAGCAGCGAGCTGTCCGAATGGGAGGTAACCAGTGAGGGAGAGCAGTCGGGCCGCGATCGCGGCGGGCACCTCGCGGGGGGTGACCAGATGGGCGTGCTGCCGTTCTTCGAGAGCGATGGCCGCGGCCCATTGGGCCATGAGGGTCGTCCGCCCCTGGCCGGGCGTCCCGACCACGATCCAGACACGGCCAGGCGCCATCCCTCCGGTAAGCCTGTCGAAGGCGGGAACTCCCGAGGGGGCCAGGGGCGCGGTTGCATCGTTGGTGTCGTAGACACGGAGTAGACGTTCGGCGGTCAGCACAACCAGCAGCATGCTCGTAGCTACCGACACCGCTGGCTGCCATGTTCTTGTGGTTCTGCGAGAGCAGTATTCGCGCGGGTATGACGCGTACACCGCCGCACGCATCCGAAACCTCAGCGGCTCTCTAAGTGCCGATGCGCCGAGCCTGCTGCCATCCGCGGACGTTCGTCAGATCCGGTTGAAGATGCTGTCGGTCGCGGTGTTCTTGGCTATGCCGATGAGCATGAGCAAGGTCTGCTGCAGCCACCCCATGAAGACGTAGACGCTCAACGCCGCAACGGCGCCATAGGCCCAGACCAAGAGGGAGACTGCGGCGCCGAAGGAGGCGTCACCCATGAAGCTCAACGCAGTGCCGCCGAAGACTCCGAGGGCGATAAGGCCAAGCGCCACCCAGCGGATGAGTCCGATCGTGTAGACCAAGCGGGTCGCGGCCCCCGTGTTCACGGCGCCTCCGGACTTGGCCATTCCTGCTCCTGTTGTAGTCACCGCGGGACCGTGCGTCGTCGCTGATCTCTTAGTGACGCGCGTCGTGGACCCGCCCATCCAACCAAGTAGGCATGGCATCCGCAGGCGAAAGGGAACTCCAGTCGCGACATGATTCCCGCTGCGCCGATAGGCGGGGGTATGACGCACTTGTCGCGGCAGATGAGTGGCTTCCGTCAGTCAGTCTCGAATGTCACGGAGCCGTCCCACACCGCGCGGCGCGCGCGCACGGCTAGGTAGTCCGTGATCGCTTGCGCGACACCGACGACCACCGGATCGTTGAGCCGCTCGGAGACGAACGCGATTTCGTCGAGTGCCGCCTCGCAACGTGCTCGGTTGAGGCGGACCGGGTCTGGGTCATCGAGCAACGGCAGGGCATGTAGTTCGTACGCTCGCGCCACACCGGTGAGCCTGCGAAAAAGCCGAGCTGAGAGCCAGAGCGCATCCGCATCGGACGGCTCGACCTCGAAGACGGCCACGACCTCGTCATCGTCTGCGTAAGTTGCGGCGTCGAGACGGTCAGCGAAGCGGTCTACGGGCACCAGCCCATCATCGCAGGAGCGGCGACGTCGATGTCCCTCAACTCGGCATGAGCGGACGTTGTGTGGTCGCGCACTGGCGGGGAAGTGACGTACATCCGGGTGGCCGGACTCTTGAGGCCGTTCGTCGGTCATCTCCGCCACCTTCGGGTAGACCAGCACCATGAAGAAGAAGATCGCGATCGAGTTCGATGGTGGCGCAGCCGACGCGCGAGCGCTCGCCCGTGCTGTCGCAGCCCTCGTCGACGCAAGCCGGGTGACTGACCACATGACATATGTCGAGGGGTTCTCTATGAACCCGAGTGACGCCTGGCATCCAGGAGAGCCGAGGATCTCCATCACAGAGAAGTGATTCGGCGGCCAAACACGGGCTCGCCCCATAGGGCGCTCGCGGCGGAGGGACAACACTTCATGCTAGTTCTTCCGGACCATCAACGCTTTTTCCAGGGGGTCTTCTCAGCCTTCTGCAAGCACACCGTCCATGTGCTCACGGACGATGTTGATAGCCGTCAGCGTGTCGATGTTTCTGGCGCTCGCCAAGAGGCCCACGAGAGTGATGATCGTCGTGCAGGCGGCTGTGATCAGCGGGGTGGGATCGAGGGTAATCTCCCCGGTCTCGTCATTCTGCGTCACCCGGATGGCGTCGAGATCGAACGCGTCGAAGGCCGACCGCGCGGCAATAGTGTTGGACTCGCTCGATGCTTCGTCATCCTGACTGGTGACGAGATCGAGGAGGACGTGCATGGCTTTTCGGCTGGCGTCATTGGTCATGCAGACAGCGTTCCAGAGCCCCCGCCCTCAAGGGGCCGTTTTGCAGGGGTCTAGCCCGGTGCTCCCGGAGAACGCTCTGGCTACAAGTAGGGCGGCAGATCCGGGTTGCTCCTCGGCTCTCTCGCTGCGTCAACGTGGGTCGCAAGGGTGGGCAAGACGTTCACACTCCAGCGACGTAGGCGGTGAGGAAGTGGACGCCGTGTCGGTCGAGGTTTCCGCGGGCGCGGTCGTAGTGCTCGGTCGTGCGTGGGTCGGCGTGGCGCGCCAGGATCTGCGCGTCGCGGAGTGGGACGCCGGCGTCGAGGGCGTTGGTGATGGCGGCGTGACGCAGCGAGTGCGGGCTGATGTGCCGAGGGATGCCCGCGACCTTGGCGATCCTCAAAACCATCCGGTAGACGTCTCGGCGGTCGATCGGATTCCCGGTGGTCGGTCTCAGGACGAGTGGCCCGTTGGATCTCTATCCTCGGCAGGCCTCAAGGACACGCAGCACTGGGATCGTGATCGGCATGGTGGCGGGCTTGTTGCCCTTGCCGACGAGGTGCAGGACTCTGTGACCGCGCAGCGTGTCGGCGTAGTCCTCGATGCGTACTGCGGCTGCTTCGGAGGCGCGCAGGGCGTTGATGCCGAGGAGGAATGCGAGCGCCCCGTGGTGCACCGTGAGGGTCTGGGCGACTTGGAGGAAGCGGATGAGTTCGAGCCGGTCGAGTCCTTGGGTGCGGGACTCGTCGTGCTGGACCTTGGGAAGGCGTGCGTAGACGGCCGGGTCGGCAGTGATCAGACCGTCGATGTGTGCGAACCGGAAGAAGCCGCGGACGCCGTGCATCATCGTGACGATGGAGGAGTCCATCAGGCCGGTTTCGCCGAGTTGGTGGATGTACAGCTCGACGTGGGCACGCTGGATCCCGAGGAGGGGATCCAGTCTGTTGTTCTCGCACCAGGTGAACCAGCGCCGGAGTTGGTAGGTGTAGAGCTTGTGCGTGCGTCCCGAGTATCGGGCGAGGTAGGAGACGGCTGCGAGCTGCGCAGTGGTCATGGTGATGGCTGGAACGGGAAGACGGTCGAGTCGGACATGAAACGCTCCGTGCGGCGGCTGGCTTGGCTCAGCCCGCCCGCCGCCAACGCGCCGAGCTCCTGGGTCCGCGACGCCAGTCCGGCGCCGGACTCAGCGCGTCCGCAGGCGGTGGAATGACGCAAGTCATCGGCGCTCGGAGCTATGAAGACGACGATTCGCACCGTCTTGGCCGAAGAGTTCTCTTACAGTGTGGCCGTGAATAAGCGGTGGGTGGCGCGCGGAAGCGGGGCCTTGATTGGTATTGGCATTTTGGCAGCAGCCCTTGCGGTTGTTTTCGGGTGGTCGCCACAATTGGCCGCCTGGCTTCAAGGAGCGTGCCTCGGACTGTGGCTGGGAACGCTAGTCCTACGCCTTGCGTTGACCGCAGCCCCGAAGCCGAGGACCCGCGGAGAACAAGCACTGGATACATGGACCCGTTGGCCCGGTGTCGTACTGTCCACCGTTGGCGTCGGGCTCTTCATCGGGACCCGCTTGAACGGCCATGACACGTGGGACGCGCTCGTCTGGTGGTTGGTGGGGTCCTTCGTGGTGGTGACGGTTGCGGGAGTAATCGTCATCAAGCGGGGTGACAGGAAAGAGGTCGATGCGCACCCCCCGGAAGCAGGCGAGTCGGTGGGAGTTGCGACCTCGTCAGACGGCTAAGGCACGTCCGCAAGCGTCGCAATGTTCGTGGGCAATTGCTGGCGCTTCGGCTGTCGTATCGGGACGCTGGTGCGGGTACGCGTCGTGGATGGAATGGTGCGTCACCGCCGCGTTGCTCAGCCCGTCGACTACTGCTCTCCTGGCGTAGACCTGCGATATCCGAACGCCCACACCGGGAAGTCCGTTAGCGGCGGAATGACGCGCTCGCCCCGTCCGTTGGGCGCGGACTTTGGAGCGCATCCGACAGGTGTCGATATGCAGCCAAGATTGACGAGTCGGCCGTGGCGAACCTTTGACGAAACCGCTTCGGGCGGCCGCCGTCAAGGTGGTCGGCCGACGTGCTATTCAATCTGGCCGCTGGGCAGCCTCGGTCAGAAGTAGGTGCAGGCCCCGCAGCCTGTCCAGCACTTCGTCGAACGTGACGACCTGGACGTCGCTGAGCCCCGCGCGGTACCGACTGAAGGATGCCTTCATGCTGTTGTCGAGCATGCTCGCAGTGCCGATGATGACTGCTCCGCGAACAACACACGTATCCAGCGCGTCCGCTCCCATTGTCTGGCGGAGGAGATCCCGGAAGTCGCTCCTCGCGGATTCGACCTGCGCCTGGACCTGGGCAACGGCACCGACGAGTCCCCGGTGTGGAGGGAACACCTCTGCGCTGCCACTGCCTCGGTAGCCGGTCGTGGCCACAAGCGGCGAGCCGGGTGTCTTGATCTCCACCACATGGGCACTGCGCGTCACGCTGTTGGCCAAGACGAAGTCCGCGATCCGCGCGCCAGCGCCGTACATGTCGGTCAGCCGGAGATGCAACTGTGACCCGTAGAGGGTGATAGGCGTGGCGAAGAGTTGCTGCAGGGCGAAAGCGTTGCTCTCGAAGAACTTCTGCCAATAGCTCTCGTCCTTGGCATGGCTGCCAGCTAGGCCTTCTGCGAACTGGTTGATCAAGACCGCAAGCGAGACGAGTTCTAGATCGTTTCGCAGCTGTCCAAATGCAGCTGGCGACTCGATGGCTGCGGCTCGCGACTCTGCAGCTGTTTGCTGGAGAAGGAGTCGGCGCTCGTCGGCATCCAGGACCGCTTCGCCGGTGACCTCTCTAGTCATCGCCTGAATGATCGGGTGCCGGCCAATCGGGGGCTTCTTTGGTTGTAGACCGAGCAGTTCGCCGATCGCGTTCTCTGCTTCGGTCTTGTTCACCCGTGATGCGACCGTGTTGCTGCGGGAACGATTCCGGTCGACGGCGGCGCGGTAGGCAGTGAACCGCTCGAGGGCGATGCGGAACACTTCGCCGAAGGGTCCTTCTTCGTCCGGAGGGCCAAATCGCACGATGGTGCAGCCGGTGGTTTCTTCGATGGCCCGGATGAGGCCCCGGTAGTCACGCTGGATCCCTAGCCCGGCCGCAAAGATGTGCCCGAAGCCCTTCGGCAATCCGACGAGCGAGAGCTGTCGGTCCCGCGTGTCGTCGGAGACCGGTTCCCTTGGCCCCTCCGCCCGCCACTCAGGTAGGAGGTTCGTGTCGATCTGTAGTTCCGTGACTCTGTCGTACTGGTCCTGCAGGCCGTCGTGGTCTCGCTTTCGAGGGCGAATCCGCAACAAGCGAGAAGTAGGGACGAATCGGACCATCTCGACGCCGGGTCTCGGCGCCTCATCGTCTGAGTACGAATGCGGGATCCACGTGAATACCGTGTCGCCGGCGTCTTCTGACACCTCCACGGCACCCTCATCGGAGTTGTATGTCACTGGCCCGGCTTCTCCTGACTGCACTTCGAGCTGATCGATGACGCGCCCAGCATCGAGGATCGTGGTTGCCAGGCCCGGCCTGCAGGTTCAACTGGGTCGGTCACCAGCTACCCCCAGTTCTCGTAGCGCGGCCCATCGGAGGCCGGGCGTGCCGTGGGTGGTGTCATGCGGACGCTGACCGGGACAGGGAAGTCGACACCCATCAAGATCGCTTCACCAGGTACAAGTCCCGGCAGCAGTCTGGTCGCGGAATGGTCGAGCTCGGCCGCCGCTTGTTCGACGCGTTGGCGGTCCCGCCCGTCAGCAAGCCGGTGGACGATGGTCATTCCCACTTGGCTGAGAACGCCAACTGGGAGGTCGCCCGGGCGCTGGGTGGCCACGCACACGGTGAGACCGTATTTTCGACCCTCCTTAGCGATGGCGTCGAATGCGTTGAGACGAGTATTGGCGAACTCGTCCCCCACGGTGACGTCAAAGAACTGGTGGGCTTCGTCGATCGCGACCACGAGCGGGATCGTTCGAAATTCGTCGTTGCGAGCACGCGCGAGCAAAGCCTGACCCATGATGTTGACCACGATTTCGCGCAGGTGGTTGGCGAAGGTCAGGTTACGCAAAGAGATCCGCAGCAGATGGACATCAGGGTCAGCGAGCCAGGTCGCGATCTCGGCAAGGGCATTGGTGGTTGCGGATGGTGGGTCGATGACTCCCATCACCTCAGGCGTCTGGACGAGATCGTTGAGACGGCTCACCAAGGTGCTGACGTAGCCGATCTGTTGGTAGTCCAGATCGCCGTACCGATCAGGCGCATTCCTGGCGGTCGGCCAGACGCATTCCCACTGAATCTGCTTCGCAATTCCGCTCAGCGAGAACGGCGCCTGAGGGTCCTCCATGATGTCGGTGTACGTCCGAGCAGCGTGACCGTACTTGGCAATCTCGCGGCCCTTTTTCTGGATGGTTCCGTCCGGGTCAAGGAGCGCGGTGTGCGCAGGGTCTGCGCTCGCGTCGCTCGCGATCGCGTGTGCGAGCCGCAGTGAGCGGACGGCGTCTCGCAGTTTGGGTAGTTGGGTACCGCTGGAGGGGTTCAAGAAGGCGTTGCGGTCTGCTTCTCGCATCATGTAGTGGGGGATGCCGACGAGCACGGCCCCATGCGGTTCATCGGCGACGGACCCGAACGCCAGGTGACGCGCTCTTGTGCCCAGGGTGTGGTATTCGCCAGTGGCGTCAATGATGAGCATCTTGCCGCGGTGTTCGTCGACGCTCTCGGCGAGATGGGCAAGCGTCCAGCTCTTGCCTGAGCCGGTCGCACCGACGATGGCGAGGTGGCGGCCGAAAAGGCGGCCCAGCGGTACACCCACCTCGACGGAATCATCGACGGATAGGCGACCAAGTGTCACCGAGGTGGCTTGTCCAGTGAGGCCACCGTCGAGGACATTAAGGATCGCTTCGGTGCTCGCCGCGTAGACAGGGTCGCCGACTTTGGGGTACTTCAGCATCCCGCGTGTCGCGGTGCCGTCCAGGTGAAGGGTCGAAAGGAGTTGGATGCGTCCCTCCACCGGGACGCGTCGCTTCTCCTCTGTGATTGCCTCGATGTTGTTGGTGGACGCGCTGACCCGCAGTAGTCGGCCGAAGGCAGCCGCTCCGCCTACGTCGATGACTACGAACTCGCCGACCTCGCCGCGACTGAGCCGCTCGCCGAAATGGGAGCGGGGCAACTTGGTGGCTGCGCTGAAAGTGACGTCGGCGAAGAGGCCCTCGACCTGATATGTGACGCCGATCTGTCGTTCCGGCGTGAACGGGTGGAGCTTCACGATGCTGAGCCGCCTCGCGGCCGTGAGACTCGCTCCATGTGTTCATCACGCTCTTCCCGGGCGGGCACCTCGGGTAGGTGTCTCACAAGGTCGTCGAAGGTGCCGGTGAACATGCTCAGCCGGCGGTCGCCTCGCTGGATGAGATCCTCGATCCATGCGATGGAGTCGCTGCGCCAACTGGCACGTGCTCCGGGAGTCACTACCGTGGCGCGGAGTCCGATGTTGCCGCGTAGCGCGGCCTCGATGGGCGCGTTGAGGTGCTCGTCGTTGAAGCCGAATCCGACAACGATGAGGCCGACGTCTGGCTGGCGGAGAGCGATCTGGAATCGTGACATGAACTCCAGATACGGCTGCTGATAGGAGAGTTGGTACTTCGCCGCCGAGGGGTAGATTAAGACCGGGTTCGTGGGCGTTCCGGATACCTTCCCGATCGTGCTGCCCGTGACTGACCAGTCGACGGATCCGTGGAGCTTGAGCAGGTGAAACACACTCGGTTCGAGTGCCAGTTGCTCGTGTGGCCGGCGCCGGACATAGTCGAGATCGAACGAGCCGCCGTCGAATACGTGGCCGCCATATCCGAAGCCGTCGATGACATTGAACCTGGCTCGTCGGGCGGCAGTCTCGAAGGCGAGGTCGTAGTTGGTGGTGAAGAGTTGGGTTCGCTGGAGCCGCACGGAGCGCCGAGCGACCGTCCGGAGGAACAACTCGTGCGCGCTGACGTTGGTGTCGTCGTCGACAAACGAGCAGCGGGCCAGCACGACGCCCTCGGCAGCGCTGATGAATGCCTCGAGGTCGGCGTCTGGAGCGACAGCATGGCGAGCTTGAGCGTCGGAGAGCACGTGTTCCAGGTTCTTGCTCGCGACCAGGTCGCCATTGAGCCGGTTGGTCACGGTCTTGAACTCGGCCAGATGAGTCACGTCGTCCCACAGCGCCCCCATGCTAGGTGCCTTCGTCGAGCCGTCCGACTGTTGAAGTCCGAGCGAGGTGCCGGAGCCGGCTAATACGACCAGGGTCTCCGCGTTCACGATGTTGCCGAGTTCCTCACCAAACGCGGCTTGTGTCGCTGTCGCAGCGACGCGATCGGCGTCGCTGGCCAGAGTCTCCGGCGCGACGGCCTGCCATGCCCCGTCGGTAAACGACGCGAGGACTTCCGGCGAAGGGCGCGCCGGGGCCGTGGTCTCTTCGACCGAACTATCCACTGACACGCTTCCAGCCCCCCGTTGCTAGCCCGGGTCGACGGTAGTCGTCGCCGTCGTCCCGCGCAGGAAATACGAATGATGAATGCAACCACCGATCGGTCGGCGACGGCTTAGGAAAGCACCTGTCCCCGTTGCTGACGTCAACGAAGGTCGTGCCTTTACAACGATAAGGCGGTCGCCGCGCAACCCTAGGAGTAGCGCGTCATAGTGGGCGGAAAGGGCTATCAACCCGACGTCCGCCGAGGTCGCCCCGCGAACCGCGACCCCAGGTACCTCCCCGTGACCCCCGCCCCCGCCTCCACAACCTCCCGCGGCGTCCCAGTCGCCACCACCTGCCCCCCGGCATCCCCACCACCCGGCCCCAGGTCCACCACCCAGTCCGCCGACGCGATCGTGTCCAGGTCGTGCTCCACCAGCACCACGGTGTTCCCCGCGTCCACCAGCCGGTGCAGCTGCCGCACCAACAGCGCGGTGTCTGACGGGTGCAGGCCAGACGTGGGCTCGTCGAGCAGGTAGAGGGTGTGGCCGCGGTTCGCCCGCTGCAGCTCGGTGGCGAGCTTGATCCGCTGCGCCTCGCCGCCGCTGAGCTCGGTCGCCGGCTGCCCCAGTCGCAGGTAGCCGAGCCCGACCGACTGCAGCGCCGCCAGCCCGCGTGCCGCGGCGGGCACGTCCGCGAGGAACACAGCGGCCTCGTCGACCGGCATCCCGAGCACGTCGGCGATGGTCCGGCCCCGGTAGGTCACCTCGAGCGTCTCGGGGTTGTAGCGCGCCCCGCCGCACTCCGGGCACGGCGCATAGGTGCTGGGCAGGAAGACCAGCTCGACGGAGACGAACCCCTCGCCCTGGCACTTCTCGCACCGCCCCTCGGCGACGTTGAAGGAGAACCGGCCGGCGCCGTACCCGCGCTCCTTGGCCAGCGGCGTCGCCGCGAAGACCTTGCGCACCGCGTCGAAGAGCCCGGTGTACGTCGCCAGGTTGGACCGCGGCGTGCGGCCGATCGGCTTCTGGTCGACCACCACCAGCCGGTCGAAGGCGTCGACCCCGCGGGCCTCGCGCACGTCGACCTCGCCGGTGAAGATCTCCTCCTCGTCGTCCCCGTCCGCAGCCAGCGCGAGCGGCGCCATCCCGAGGTGGCGGCGCACGACCTCGCCGAGCACCTGCACGGCCAGCGTCGACTTGCCCGAGCCCGACACCCCGGTGACCGCGGTCATCGCGCCCAGCGGCAGGTCGAGGGAGACGTCGCGCAGGTTGTGCCGGGAGACCCCGACCAGGTGAAGCCAGCCCGACGGCTCGCGCGGCTCCCGCTCCAGGCGGGGCGCCCGCCCGAAGAGGTACTCCGAGGTGGCCGACTCCGCCACCGCCTCCAGCCCGGCGACCGGCCCGGAGTAGAGCACCTGACCGCCCTTCTCCCCGGCGCCCGGACCGATGTCGACCACCCAGTCGGCACGGCGTACGACGTCCATGTCGTGCTCCACCACGAACAGCGTGTTGCCCGCGGCCTTGAGGTCGTCGAGCAGCGCCAGCAGCGGTTCCGCGTCCGCCGGGTGCAGCCCCGCCGACGGCTCGTCGAGCACGTAGACGACCCCGAAGAGCCCCGAGCGCAGCTGGGTGGCGATCCGCAGCCGCTGCCCCTCACCCGGCGACAGCGTGGTCGAGCTGCGACCCAGCGACAGGTAGCCCAGGCCCAGTCCGAGCAGCACCTCGATCCGCGCCACCAGGTCGCCGCCCAGCCGGGTGGCGGCGTCGTCCTCGTGACCCGCGGCGGCGGGCCGCAGCCGCTCCACCAGCTCGGTCAGCGGGAGCGCGTTGGCCTCCGCGATCGACATCCCGGCGAATCTCACCCGCAGCGCGTCCGGCCGGATCCCGCTGCCGGCGCAGTCGTGGCACGGCGTGCTGCGCACGAACCGCTGCATGTCGGCGCGCATCTTCTCGCTGCCCGACCCGGTGAGCACCTGGCGCACGTGCCGCCGGGCGCTGCGGAAGGTGCCCATGTAGTCGCGGCCCCCGCCGCCGTCCTTGTCCTGCGGGCGGATCAGCACCCGCGGCTGCTCGTCGGTGAAGAGCAGCCACTCCTGGTCCTTGCGTGGCAGCTCGCGCCACGGCTTGTCGACGTCGATGCCGAGGTTCTTCACGATCCGCCGCAGGTTGTGCGCCTGCCAGGCGCCCGGCCAGGCGGCGATCGCGCCCTCGCGGATGCTCAGCGAGGGGTCGGGGACCAGCAGTTCCTCGGCGACGTCGTGCACCACCCCGAGGCCGTGGCAGGTCGGGCAGGCGCCCGCGGCGGTGTTGGGGGAGAACGCCTCGGCGGCCAGGTGCTCCACGTCGTCGGGGTAGTCGCCGGCGCGGGAGTAGAGGATGCGCAGCAGGTTGGAGAGCGTGGTGATGGTGCCGACCGTGGAGCGCGAGCTGGCCGCGCCGCGCCGCTGCTGGAGCGCCACCGCCGGCGGCAGCCCGGTGATCTCCTCCACGTGCGGGACGCCGACCTGCTGGAGCAGGCGCCGGGCGTAGGGAGCGACCGACTCGAAGTAGCGGCGCTGCGCCTCGGCGTACAAGGTGCCGAAGGCCAGCGACGACTTGCCGGACCCGGAGACGCCGGTGAAGGCGACGATCGCGTCGCGCGGCAGGTCGACGTCGACGTCGCGGAGGTTGTGCTCGCGGGCGCCGCGGACGCGGACGCAGCCGTCGGGTTCGGGGGAAGTCATCGACGACTTCCTACCCGAGCGCGGCGACCCTCACACGCCCGGACCCCGCTCGCACCGCCGGGTGACCTCGGCGTCGCAGTAGTCGCGCCCACCGCTCATGCCGTCGGCCCGGTCGCGCCCGGGACCACCGATCAACCGGTCGACGGCCTTGCCCTTGTTCGAGTTCCCGATCAGCACGTCGCGCCCAGCGCCGCCGAGGGCCAGCTGCTGCCGGCTGGGCCCGCCCATCCCGCGGGTGAGGACGAGCCGGTCGGCGCCGGCCTGCCCGCGGACCACCACGTCGACGCCGAAGGCTCTCAGCATGTCGGCGCCCGGCCCGCCGAAGGCCCGCAGGGTCTCGCCCTGCAACTTGGCCTTGTCCGCGCCCCGGCCGCCGCGGAAGGTGATCTCGTGCGCAGTGCCGGCGACCAGGTCCGCCCGGTCGGTGCCGATCATCGTCAGCCGCGCGCCCGGAGCCGGGTTGTCGGCGGTCACGCCCTCGAACCCGAGGAGCGGGGAGGCCGTCCAGTCACAGGTGACCTTGCCGCCGACCCGCACCTCCAGGTGGGTGCACGACTGCGAGAACGAGACCTGGTCGTGGCCGGCTCCACCGTCGAGCACCCGCAGCGGCTCACCGACGTAGCCCAGGCTCGCGAGGTCGTCGCCTCCGCCCATCCGCAGGTCGACGACGTGACCGGCGTCGACGTCGAGCACCTCGTCGGCGTCGGTGCCCACGAAGGTCAACGGGTTGTGCCACGCCGGCGCGTCCCATGCGCCGAGCTCCCACCGGCGGACCGAACCCTGCCACGTCAGCACCGGTACGCCGCCCACGCTGGCGCGCCCCGCGGGTGCATCGATCAACAGCTCACCGCCAGCGGGCACGGCCGCTCCCGGCAGCTCGCGCAGCGCCACCGTCGCCTTGCTCGCCGCGGACAGGTCGACCCGGCCCTCGGCGGCCATCACGCCGCCGTAGACGACCTCGGCGACACCCGCACCGAAGACGATGACGTCGTCGTTGACCTGACCCGCGGGAGGCGCCGTGATCACGATGTCGGCCCGCTGGAGCCCGGGGTCGGCGGGGCCGCCCCGCATGTCGACGACGTCCCGCTGGGGGCCGGTCGGCGGGATGAGCGCTTGGTCGGACTCGGCGTCGGTGAAGACCGCCTCGCTGGCCGTCGTGTCGCTGCCCGTGTAGGTGTCGTTGCCGGCGCCGAGGTAGACCGTCATCCAGGAGGTGGAGGCAGCCGGGGCGGTCTCGTTGACGACCACGTCGTCACCCGGACCCGCATGCAGCTCGCCGACGGGCGCCAGGATGTCGCGGCCCTGGACGCTGGCGGCGAGCGCGAGGCAGATGGTGTCGTTGCCGCCGAGCGCGTCGAACGTCCGCCAGTCGCCGGGCGTCATCGCGACCACGTCGTCGCCCTCCGTGCCGACCGTCACCGTCTTCGAGGCCACGATCGTCACGGGCTTGCCCTGGCAGGTGGTCGCCGCGGCGGCGCCGGCCGGGGCGAGCGTGCCGCCGAGGGCCAGGGCGGGGACGACGGTCGCCAGCGCGACCGTCGGAAGCAGGAGAAGACGTGCGCGATTCACAGGACCCCCGTGGTGCTCGCAGCCGCCCGGCCGGGCGGCTGCCAGTCATCAGAGCACACGCGCGAGGCCGGCGCCACCGTCTCGTCCCGGACCGGTCAGCCCGCGGCAGCCGCCACCGCCGCCTCCACCTCCGGGCTGAGCCCCAGCGGCGACCGGTCGGTGCGCGTCGGCAGCCCGCCCAGGGTGCGCAGCCAGCGCCAGGTGTCGGCGACGGTCTCCTCGACCGGGCGGCACCCAGATGGGCAGGTCGTTCCACCCGGTCGCCCCCGCCGCCGCGACCGCCTCGGGGGAGAGCCACACCAGCTCGCCCGCGGCACGCTCCGGCCGGTCGGCGCTGATGGCCGCGCGGCACGCCTCGAGCAGGCTGCCCATGGTGGCGTGACCGGGCCGGCTCACCGTGTTGAACGCGCCCGTCACCCCGCGCTCGGCGGCGTCGAGCATCCACCGGGCGAGGTCGCGCGCGTCGACGTACTGCAGCCGGCCGACGTCCTCGTGCGGCCTCCCAGCACCGGGACCTTCATCTCCCGACTATGAGGGATCGTGGTGCCGCGGAGGGAGCCGGTGGAGCACCACGTCGCGCAGCTCACCGGCGTCGGCGACCGCGGTCAGGTAGGTGCAGAACGGCTGCCGCCGACGGTCCGTCGGCGAGCCCGGGTTGAGCAGTCGCAGCCCGGTCGCGGTGGTGGTGTCCCAGGGGATGTGGCTGTGGCCGAAGACCAGCACGTCCAGGTCGTCGTACGCCGCGGCGCACCGCTCCTCGCGCCCCTTCGCCTGCCCGGTCTCGTGGACCACCCCGAGCCGAACGCCGTCCAGCTCGACCCGCGCCACCTCCGGCAGCCGCTCGCGCAGCACGCCGTGGTCGTTGTTGCCGTAGCAGCCGACCAGCCGGCGCGAGCGCGCCTCGAGCTCGTCGAGGAGGGATACGTCGACCCAGTCGCCCGCGTGCAGCACCACGTCGGCCTCGTCGACGGCCGCCCACACCTGCGCGGGCAGGTCCCGGGCGCGCTTGGGCAGGTGGGTGTCCGCGATGAGGAGCAGCCGCGTCGTCATGAGGCCCAGTCAACTAGAGCAGGGCTACTTCCTTCCGCTCCAGCTACCGCTCCAGGGGGCCGCGGCGAAGGCGAGCCCCAGCGCGAGGCCGACGCCGAGCAGCGCCCAGCTGTCGAAGATCAGGGAGAGTGCGACACCGAATGCGAGTCCGAGGGAGACCCCCATCGCGACCCTCGTCGCCTTCGCGTCGTCCGCGCTCTTCTCGCCGTCGGCAGGGTGGCTCTGTTCATCCGTCATGGTCGCGACGGTGGCACGGGGGCGACCGCTCGGGCAAGGATCCTGATCAGGATGCGCAGCGATCACCCACGGCGGCGTGGCCCGCCGTCCCCTACTCCTCGGTGTCGCCCTTCGCGTCCCACGCCCCCCGCGGGGTCGCCCCGAACGCCACACCCAGGGCGATGCCGAAGCCCAGGTACGCCCAGCTCTCGAACACCACCGAGAGTGCGACCCCGAGCAACAGGCCCAGCGCCACCCCCAGCGCCATCCGCCTGCTCCGGTCCTGTTCCTGCTCCCCGGGCTCGTCAGGTGCGTCGGGGCCGTCGGCCTCCGGGGTCGGGTCGTCTGTCGAGTCGGCCATGTCCGGGATTCTCACCCAGCGCGCGCCGCTTGGATAGGCGTCCACCCTTGCCAGGACAGGAAATCTGCCTATTCTTGACTCAATTACGCGACTTAGGGACGGAGGCGGCATGGAACACGGGCTGATGCGCGAGTGGGAGTACGACGCCGAGCGCGCCGAGCGGGCCGGCCTCAGCCGCCGCGGCCTGCTGGGCTGGGCGGCGGCGACCGGCGGGGGAGTCGCCGCGGCCGCGGTGCTCGGCCCGGCGCCGGCCTGGTCGCACCCGGCTCCCTCGCCCACCCCGACACCTACGCCCACCCCCTCGCCCGTGCCGGGGATCGTGAAGCCGGTCCCGCCCGAGCTCTTCACCCCGCGCGGCACCAACGCCGAGATGCGCTGGGAGGCGATGCGCGGCCAGGGCTATCTGACGCCGGCCGACCGCTTCTTCGTCCGCAACCACACCACCACCCCGCGGATCGACGTCGCCACCTGGCGGCTGCGGATCCACGGCAGCGGCGTACAACGCGAGGTCTCGCTCTCCTACGACGACCTGCTGCGCCTGCCCCGGGTCACCGTGACCCGGGCGGTCGAGTGCGCCGGCAACGCCCGCAACCTCTTCGGCAGCCAGCAGGGCACGCCGGCCGCCGGCACCACCTGGGGCCTGGGCGCGATCGGGGTGGCGACCTGGACCGGCGTCCGGCTCGCCGACGTGCTGGACCGCGCGGGGCTGGACCGCGCCGCCCTCGACGTGATGCCCGTCGGCCTGGACTCGATGGCGGTCCGCCGCCCCATCCCGGTGGAGAAGGCGCTGGCCGCCGACACCCTGCTGGTGATCGGGATGAACGGCCGCACCCTGCCGCCCGACCACGGCTACCCGGTGCGGCTGCTGGTGCCGGGCTGGGTCGGCGTCTCCCACGTGAAGTGGGTCGGCGAGATCGAGGTCTCCACCACGCCGCTGCTCTCCCAGTGGAACACCACCAGCTACCGCCTCTTCGGCCCCGACTACCCCGACACCCCGCTGGTGACCACCCAGGTGGTCAAGAGCGCCCTGGAGCTGCCGTTCCCCGCCACCGTGGGCCGCGGCCTCCGGCTGCTCAGCGGCCGCTCCTGGTCGGGCCTGGGCCGGATCGTCCGGGTCGACGTCTCGGTGGACGACGGCCCGTGGCGCCCGGCGCAGCTGTCGTGGCGCAACGACGAGAAGGCCTGGCGGCAGTGGAGCTTCCTGTGGCACGCCCGGCCCGGCGAGCACCGGATCCGGGTCCGCGCCCGCGACGACCGGGGCAACGTCCAGCCCGACGCGGTGCCCTACAACGAGCAGGGCTACCTCTTCGGGGCCGTCGCCCAGCACCCGGTCACCGTCCTCTGAGGCCCTCAACCTCCGTGAGGTTGATCGCGCGGTTGACCCAGGTGCTGGAGACGACCATGCCGACCTTCTCGTAGAGGCTCAGGGCGCCGGTCCGGGAGTCGGTCGAGAGCACCGACCGGGTGGCGCCGTGTTCGCGCCCGGCGGCGAAGGAGTCGACCAGCAGCGCCTGGGCCACCCCCCGGTGGCGCCGGTCGCGGCGCACGGCGAGCCGCTCGACCCAGCAGGACCCGTCGTCGGCGAGGCTGAAGGACGAGACGCCCGCCACGGCGTCCTCCTCGTCGAGCACCAGGCGCAGGTGCCAGGGCTCGAACCCCGGCCGGCCGGTCACTGCGGCCTCGAAGTCGTCGTAGGGCTCCCGCTCCCGGTCGGCCCACTCCAGGAAGGCGTCCTCGACCACCGTCCACACCTCCCGGTAGCGGTCGGGGGTGGCCGTCGTGAGGCGGTGCCCCGGCGGGAGCTCCCGCGGCGCGATCTCGGCCCCGGCGGGGAGCTCGAGCACCCACGACGTCCACCGCACCCGGTAGCCGAGCCGGGCCAGCAGCCGGTCGCCGGGCGATCCGACCGGCACCGGCATCCCCAGCGCCGAGGCGCCGCGCGCCCGCCCCAGCCGCTGCAGCTCCAGCGCCAGCGCGGTGCCGAGCCTGCGGCCCCGGTGGTCGGGGTGGACGGCGGCGTCGGCCCGGTCGGCGCCGACCACCTCGGCGTACCCGACGAGCCGGTCGCCGTCGAAGACGCCGACCGAGCAGGCGGCGAGGTCGTGGCTGGGGCGCGACCAGTCGGCGACGATGTCGGCCTCCTCGATCTCCACCCGGCCGAGGTCGGCCAGCTCCTGGGCCGCCATCAGGGTGAAGACGGCGTGCGCGTCGTCGCGCACCAGGGGCCGGGCGGTGAGTCCGTCGGGAAGCTCCATCCGGCCAGCGTGCCACCGCGCCCGAGGTGCTGTCGCGTGCCTTTCCGCCGCGTGGTGACCGAGGTCGCGCGGCCCCGAAATCCTCACTCAGGCACGCGTGCGACTACCGTGTCAACCATGAGTGACGAAGTGCCGGCAGATCAGGCGAGCCCGGAAGTACCCACGTTCGAGGAGCTGGGGCTCGACCCGTCGGTCCTGAAGACCCTCCGCGAGGTCGGCTACGAGCGCCCCTCGCCGATCCAGGCCGCGACCATCCCGCCGCTGCTGGCGGGCCGCGACGTCGTCGGCCTGGCCCAGACCGGGACCGGCAAGACGGCGGCCTTCGCGCTGCCGATCCTCTCCAACCTCGACCCCGCGCAGAAGACGCCGCAGGCCCTGGTGCTCGCGCCGACCCGTGAGCTGGCGCTCCAGGTCTCCGAGGCGTTCGAGCGCTACGCCGCCCACCAGAAGAACATCCGGGTGCTCCCGGTCTACGGCGGCCAGGGCTACGGCGTCCAGCTCTCCGCGCTGCGCCGCGGCGTCCACGTCGTCGTCGGCACCCCCGGCCGGATCATGGACCACCTGGAGAAGGGCACCCTCGACCTCTCCGAGCTCCGCTTCCTGGTGCTCGACGAGGCCGACGAGATGCTCAAGATGGGCTTCGCCGAGGACGTTGAGACGATCCTCGCCGACACCCCCTCGAGCAAGCAGGTCGCGCTCTTCTCCGCGACGATGCCGGCCCAGATCCGCCGCATCTCCAAGAAGCACCTCAACGACCCCGTCGAGGTCACGGTCAAGAACAAGACCACCACCTCGGCCAACATCACCCAGCGCTACCTGATGGTCAGCTACCCGCAGAAGGTCGACGCGCTGACCCGCATCCTCGAGGTCGAGAACTTCGAGGGGATGATCGTCTTCGTCCGGACCAAGCAGGTCACCGAGGCGCTGGCCGAGAAGCTGCGCGCGCGTGGGTTCTCCGCCCAGGCGATCAACGGCGACGTCTCCCAGCCGGTCCGCGAGCGCACGATCAACCAGCTGCGCGACGGCAAGCTCGACATCCTGGTCGCCACCGACGTCGCCGCCCGCGGCCTCGACGTGGAGCGGATCAGCCACGTCGTCAACTTCGACATCCCCACCGACACCGAGTCCTACGTGCACCGCATCGGCCGCACCGGCCGGGCCGGCCGCAAGGGCGACTCCATCGCCTTCGTGACCCCGCGCGAGCGCCACCTGCTCCGGGCGATCGAGAAGGCGACCCGGCAGCCGCTGACCCAGATGCAGCTGCCCAGCGTCGAGGACGTCAACTCCACCCGGCTGAGCCGGTTCGACGACCAGATCACCGCCGCGCTGGCCGACACCGAGCGGATCGACTTCTTCCGCGACGTGGTCAACCACTACGTCGGCGAGTACGACGTGCCCGAGGTCGACGTCGCCGCCGCCCTGGCCGCGGTGATGTACGGCGAGCAGCCGCTGCTGCTCGAGCCCGAGGCGCAGGTGCTGCACACCCCCCGCGACCGCGACGACCGCGGAGACCGGGGCGACCGGGGCGACCGCGGCCGCAGCCGCGACGGGAAGGGCCCCCGCCGCGCGGGCGCCGACAGCAACCTCGCGACGTACCGGATCTCGGTCGGCAAGCGGCACAAGGTCGAGCCGCGCCAGATCGTCGGTGCGCTCGCCAACGAGGGCAACCTCGGCCGCAGCGACTTCGGCAAGATCGACATCCGCGCCGACTACTCGCTGGTCGACCTCCCCGCCACCCTGCCCCCGGGCACCTGGGAGGCGCTCAAGGAGACCCGGATCTCCGGCAAGCTCATCGAGCTGGCCAAGGACACCGGCCCCCGGCGCTCCTCGGGTCCGCGCGACGGCGGCCCCGGCCACTCGTCGGGCGGGGACTTCGACAAGCGGAAGAAGCCGCGGCACAAGGACTGAATCGCTCCGCCGAGCGGTGACGCACCAGGGCGGCAGGTGGGACCTCTCCGGTCCCACCTGCCGCCCTCGGTGTGTGGCGTTCGTCAGCTGTCGCTGAGCGTCATCGGATGATCCGCACCTTCACCGTCCTGCTGGCCTTCCGCGTCGACCGGTCGCCGCCGTAGGTGATCCTCACCTTCTTGGTGCCGGGCTTGAGGAACTTCGGCAGCACCACGGTGAGCCGCCCCTTCACCAGCTTGCCGGTGACGGTGCGCTTCCCGACGGTCACCCTGACAGTCCCCGTGGGCCGCCCGGCGGAGGAGTGCACGAGGACCGCGATCCTCGCCCCCTGGCCGACCTTGACCTTGCCGCCGAGCTTCACGACGGAGATCGACGACGTCGCCTTCTTCGTCTTCGGCGGGACCGGTGCCGGGGAGGTCGGCACCGTCGGAGCCGGCGTCGGCGTGGGGCTCGGCGTGGGGCTCGGCGTGGGGCTCGGCGTGGGGCTCGGGCTCACGGTCGGGGTGGGCGTCGGGGTGGGCGTCGGAGTCGGCTCCTCCGGTGCCGGGCCAGACACCTCGACGGCTTCGGTGAAGACCGCGGCGTTGCGCGCGGCGTCCCGCGCCAGGGCCAGCACGGTGACGCTGTCCACCGGGCCGGTGTCGCCGGCGTACTGGTAGCGGTCCATCACGACGGTGGCTTGGTAGGTCCCGGGCTGGTCGGTCGCGGACAGGGTCAGCTCGTCACCGTTGACGGTGAGCCAGACGTCGTCGGCCGAGACGTCGCCGTCGGTGGTGAGGGTCACCGCCAGACGGGGACTGGAACCGGTCCAGTCGACCTTCTGGACGTCCACCTCGAGCTCCGGTGCGGTGACGTCGGCCCGGTTCTCGGGTCGCTGGGCGGCGTCCGTCGCGAGGGGGACGACGTCCTGCGGCAGCGCAGGCGTCCGCGGCGCCGGCTGCCGGTACTGGGTGGCCTGCTCGTAGTCGTAGGCGACCGACAACAGCTCGTTGTCCGTGTACGGCATCCCGACGAAGGTCACGTTCATCGGCATCGCGATGTCGGAGAGCATCCCCATGGTCACCGAGACGCTGGGCAGGCCGAAGATGCGCATGACGTGGTCGGTCGCCGAGCGCCCGACGCCGTAGGCGTGCGCGGCGGTGTTGGAGGCGACGTTGACGTCGGCGTTGGCCTTGCCGATGTCGGCCACGGACGGGAACGCCAGGAGGTCGAGCCCGTTGTCGGCCAGCCAGGAGTCGAAGTCCTCCTCGCGGGTCCGCTCCCAGCCGGCGACCGTCTCGGCCAGCCCCTCGACGGCGAACAGGTCGTCGGGCATCCGGGTCTTGATCGCCTCGATGCGGGTGGCATACGACCTCGTCGTGCCCTCCGGGTTCGCCGGGAGGCGGCTCGGGTAGGGGAAGACGGTGGCGGGGTCGACGTTCGCCCACGACGGGTAGTTGCTGTCCTGGTTGGACTTCAGGAACTTCTCCATCCAGAACGACGAGTAGTCCCCGGTCTCCAGGCTGCGCCAGGCCGCCGGCACGTAGCCGCGGGTGTACATGCTCTGGGCGCCCGGGCGGTCCTCGAAGTAGTTCTCCACCAGCGGGAAGTCGACCTCGACGACCTCGGCGCCCTGAGCACGGAGGTCGGCGGCGGTGCGCTCCCACAGCGCGATCACCGACGGCCGGGTGGCGATCGGGGTCGTGGACTCGGTGTCCTTGTTGAGGTACATCCGCGGGACGCCGATCCGCTTGCCCGCGAGAGCGGTGGTGTCCTTGAGGTCGTGGTAGGTGTCGGGACGGACGTCCTCGACGTCGGGGAGGTCGACGAAGGGCTGGGTGAGCCAGAAGTCGCCGTCGGGTGCGACGTCCTTCTGGGCCAGGACGTCGAGGACGGTCAGCGTGTCCTCGACCGTGCGGGTGTGGGGCACCACGACGTCGCGGGTCGGCCACAACGGTGCGTTGCCGCGGATGGAGATGAGCCCGCGCGACGGCGTGTAGGCGATCAGGCCGTTGTTGGAGGCCGGCGAGCGACCGGACGAGACCGTCTCCTCACCCATGCCGAAGGTGGCGAGGTTGGCGGCGGTGGACGTGCCGGAGCCGTTCGAGGAGCCCGAGCCCCAGGCGGCGGTCAGGAAGCGCGGGTTGTAGGGGCTCTCGGCCCGGCCGTACACACCGCGCTGCATGCCGCCGTTGGCGATCGGCGGCATGTTGGTCTTGCCGATCAGCAGGCCGCCGGAGTCGCGGATCATCTTGACCGAGAAGGCGTCCTCGTTGGCGATGAGGTTCTTGAACGCCGGGGACCCCGAGGCCACGGTCAGTCCCCCGACCTTGTAGCTGTCCTTCACGGTGAAGGGGATGCCGTGGAGCGGGCCCAGCACGGTGCCCTCGGCCCGGAGCTGGTCCATCCGTGCCGCCTCCGCGAGCACCTCCTCGTTGCGCACCACCACCGAGTTGAGGGTGATGCCGCCGTGGTCGTAGGCGGCGATCCGGTTCAGGTACATGGCGGTGAGCTCGACGCTGGTCAGCGTGCCCGACTCGAGGGCGGCGGTGATCTCGGCGATGGTCGCCTCGTTGACGTCGAAGACGTCGGCGGCGGCCGCGGCCGGGACCGGGGCGGCCTGGGTCACCGGCACGCCCGCCAGGAGGGCGACGCCCAGTCCGAGGGCCGCGCCGGAGGCGAGGAGCCTGCCGTGCACCCGCCTCTCGGCTCTGCGCGCCGGTCGTGACCCCTGGCGCGCGTTGTGTGGTGCCTTCTTCACTGGCTCTCCCTCGGTAGGTGCCGCGAGTGCCGGACGCGCCCCATGCGCGCCGGTCTACTGCAACGGCGTACTCAAGATTGAGGAGGGACCTCTGAAATCCGTGTCGCCGGGGTTACCGGGTGATGAACGCCGAGGTGGCCAGGTAAACAACACGGCACGGCCTGGCCGGCACGGTCAGGTGCCCGGCACATGACACCGGCCCGCCTGCGGGGGAACAGACGGGCCGGTGGACGTCGGCGACTCCGCGGGGGAGTCGGGGATGCGTCAGGCGTTCTTGATCGCCGAGATGTCGAACTCGAGCTTGATCTTCTCCGAGACGAGCACGCCGCCGGTCTCCAGCGCGGCGTTCCAGGTCAGGTCCCACTCCTTGCGGTTGAGGGTGGTGCCGCCCTCGAAGCCGATCCGGGTGTTGCCGAAGGGGTCCTGCGCGGAGCCGGTCTCCTCGAACTCGATCGTGACGGGCTTGGTCACGCCCTTGATCGTGAGGTCGCCGGTGATGGACCAGTCGGCACCGTCGCGCGCGACCTGGGTGGAGGCGAAGGTGATCTCGGGGTTGGCGTCGGCGTCGAAGAAGTCGGCCGACCGCAGGTGACCGTCGCGGTCCTCGGAGCCGGTGTCGATGCTGGCGGTCTTGATGGTGACCTTGACCGACGAGGCGGCCGGGTTGGCGGTGTCGACGTGGGCGGTGCCCTCGAACTCCTTGAAGGCGCCGCGGACGGTGGTGACCATGGCGTGGCGGGCCGAGAAGCCGAGGCGCGAGTGGCTGGCGTCGATCGTGTAGTCGCCGGTCACGTCGTCGAGGACGGTGGTGGGGGCGTCGAAGGACTCGGACGTGTCGGACTTGCGGGTGAAGAAGCTCATGCGGGACTCCCTTGAGGTGAGACCAGGCACGGAGCCTGGAG
Organism: Nocardioides sp. Z22_16; assembly: GCF_058134365.1. Taxonomy (NCBI): domain Bacteria; kingdom Bacillati; phylum Actinomycetota; class Actinomycetes; order Propionibacteriales; family Nocardioidaceae; genus Nocardioides; species Nocardioides sp. Z22_16. The sequence continues at coordinate 124,477 of NZ_JBYTTI010000003.1, read as the reverse complement.
TGATTAATTCTTCAACTAGTAGAACCGAGGGTCCCTCGGGGGCATTCCATCTCACATTGTGATCTCTATCACGACCTCTTTCTGCCCGATTCCGGGCAGGAAGTTGCCTGAGCCGGGTTCCTCGCGGACTGTGGGGGAGTGCCCGCCCCGCAGAACCACGACGACGAGCCCCTGGTCCGTCACCTGAGGGCGACCACCGGCCTCCCGGAGTCCCAGGTGCGCCGGGTGATCGGCGACGTGCTCGCCTTCCACGACGAGCCCGTCGAGGAGCTCGTGCGGCGCCGGCACGCCCAGCTCAAGACCTATGGCGCCAGGAACGCCGAGATCTTCCCCCTCCTCGCCGCCGAGCTGGCCACCCGCGTGGTGGCTGCCCCGCGGCTCACCGAGCGCCAGCTGCGCCGGATCGTCTACGGCTGAGCGCCGTCCAACGCTAGGAGAATCACCATGTGCGGAATCGTCGGATACGTGGGCCCGCAGGAGGCGCCGTCCCTGCTCGTCGAAGGACTGGCCCGCCTCGAGCACCGCGGCTACGACTCGGCCGGGCTCGCGGTGATCAGTGACCGCGGCTCGCTGCGGGTCGAGAAGCGGGCGGGGCGGGTCCGCGACCTGGCCGCCACCCTCCCCAAGCGGTTCTCCGGTCACGTCGGCATCGGCCACACCCGCTGGGCCACCCACGGCCCGCCCACCGACGTCAACGCCCACCCGCACACCGACGGCAAGGGCCTGGTCGCGGTGGTCCACAACGGGATCCTCGACAACGCCCACGACCTGCGCGAGCGGCTGGTCGACGAGGGGGTCGACCTGGCCAGCGATACCGACACCGAGGTCCTCGCCCACCTGGTCGCCCGCTCGACCGCGAAGACCCTGGAGGGCAAGGTCGGCGAGGCGCTCGCCCAGGTCTCCGGCACCTGGGGCCTGGCCGTCCTGCACGTCGACCACCCCGGCGAGATCGTGGTGGCGCGCAACGGCAGCCCGCTGATCCTCGGCGTCGGCGACGGCGAGATGTACGTCGCCTCCGACCTGGCCGCGCTGGTCCGCCACACCACCTCGGTGGTGATGCTCGACGACGGCGAGATGGCCTCGGTGACCGCCACCGGCTTCACCACCACCACCGGGAAGAAGGTGCCCTCCCACATCGACGTCGACCCGGCGTCCTACGAGACCGGTGACTACGACTCCTTCATGCACAAGGAGATGCTGGAGCAGCCGCAGACCGCCGCCCGGATGCTGCAGGGGCGCCTCGACACGCGCTTCGGCACCGCCCACCTCGGCGGGCTCAACATGGACGCCCGGGAGACCCGGGCCGTGCGCCGGGTCAAGATCCTCGGCTGCGGCTCCGCCTACTACGTGGGCCAGATGGGGGCCGGCCTGATCGAGGAGCTCGCCCGGATCCCCGCCGACGCCGAGCCGGCCAGCGAGTTCCGCTACCGCAACCCGATCATCGAGCTCGACACCCTCTACATCGCCGTGAGCCAGTCGGGGGAGACCCTCGACACCCTGCTCGCCGTGCAGGAGATCCGGCGCAAGGGCGGTCGGGTGATCGGCCTGGTCAACGTGGTGGGCAGCGCGATCGCCCGGGAGTGCGACGGCGGCATCTACCTGCACGCCGGGCCCGAGGTCGCGGTGGCCAGCACCAAGGCGCTGACCAACATGTTCCTCGGCTTCGCCCTGCTCGCCCTCCAGCTCGGCCGGGTCCGCGACCTCTCCGTCGCCGACGGCCGCAGGCTGGTCCACGGTCTGGAGCGGCTGCCCGACCAGATCGGGGAGGTGCTCGCCGAGGAGCCGTGGATCACTGAGGTGGCCACCCAGCTGGCCACCGCCCAGTCGCTCTTCTTCGTCGGGCGGGTGCGCGGGTTCCCGGTGGCCCGGGAGGGGGCGCAGAAGTTCAAGGAGATCAGCTACCGGCACGCGGAGGCCTACCAGACCTCCGAGCTCAAGCACGGCCCCCTGGCGCTGATCAGTCCGACCCTCCCGACGGTGGCGATCGTCCCTCACGACGAGCTGACCGAGCGCAACGTGGCCGCCCTCCACGAGGTGGCGGCCCGCGGCGGGCCGCTGGTGGTCGTCACCCACGCGGAGGTCGACCTGGGCGACCTGGAGGTCACCCGCATCGACGTCCCGCGCACCGAGCCCGAGCTCGACCCGCTGCTGCTCACCATCCCGCTCCAGCTGCTGGCCTACCACGCCGCGTCGGTGCTGGGCTACGACATCGACAAGCCCCGCAACCTGGCCAAGTCGGTGACCGTCGAGTGACCTTGCTGACGATCTCAGCGGCAGCCTTGTGCGCCGCGCCCGACGACCTCGGGCGGGGCGCCGCCTAGGCTGCCAGGGATTGGAAAAGACCCCGTGCTGCATGGGGTCAGCACGGGGTCTGGGAGGACCCTACCTGTGGCCTCCCCGCCCGTCGCAGTGGTACAGAAGGTTTTACCGACGTGTCCGGACCAGGAGATCAAGATGTCGCAGCAGCAGCCCGGAACCACCGACGACCTGACGGGCGTGGAGACCCGTCTCCTCATCGACGGGACGTGGCGCGACGCCGACGACGGCGCCACCTTCGAGGTGCTGGACCCGGCCGACGGCTCGGTGCTGGCGCGGGTCGCGGACGGCGGGACCGGTGAGGCCCTGGAGGCCCTCGACGCGGCCGCCGGCGCGCAGGCCGCCTGGGCCGCCACCCCCTCGCGCGAGCGGGGCGAGCTGCTCCGGGCGGCGTACGACATGGTGGTGGCGCGCACCGACGACTTCGCCCGGGTGATGAGCCTGGAGATGGGCAAGCCGCTGGCCGAGGCGAAGGGCGAGGTGGCCTACGGGTCGGAGTTCCTGCGCTGGTTCTCCGAGGAGGCGGTCCGGGTCCACGGCCGCTGGATGGACAACCCGGCGGGCGGCAGCCGGATGCTGACGATGAAGAAGCCGGTCGGCCCCTGCCTGATGATCACCCCCTGGAATTTCCCGCTGGCGATGGGCACCCGCAAGATCGGCGCCGCGCTCGCCGCCGGCTGCACCTGCGTGGTCAAGCCGGCCAGCCAGACCCCGCTGACCATGCTGCTGCTGGCCCAGGTGCTCCAGGAGGTCGGCGTCCCGCCGGGCGTGGTCAACATCGTCACCACGACCTCCTCCCGCGAGGTGGGCGCGGCGCTGATGGGCGACGAGCGGCTGCGCAAGGTCAGCTTCACCGGCTCCACCCCGGTGGGCCGCGGTCTGGTCGGCCAGTCGGCCGAGCACCTGCAGCGCGTCTCGATGGAGCTGGGCGGCAACGCGCCGTTCGTGGTCTTCGAGGACGCCGACCTCGACGCCGCGGTGGAGGGCGCGATGCTGGCCAAGATGCGCAACATGGGGGAGGCCTGCACCGCGGCCAACCGCTTCCTGGTCCACGACTCCGTCGCCGAGGAGTTCGCCGAGCGGCTGGCCGCGCGGATGGGCGCGCTCACCGTCGGCCGCGGCCAGGACGACGGCGTCGACGTCGGGCCGCTCATCGACCAGGACGCCCTGGAGTCGGTCGGTCAGCTGGTCACCGACGCGGTCCACGACGGCGCCAAGGTGCTCACCGGCGGCAGCCCGCTGGCGGGGCCCGGCTGGTTCTACCCCCCGACGGTGCTGGTCGACGTGCCGGCGGAGGCCGAGATCAACCGGCAGGAGATCTTCGGCCCGGTCGCCCCCGTCTCCCGGTTCAGCACCGAGGAGGAGGCGGTGACCGCGGCCAACTCCAGCGAGTACGGGCTGGTCGCCTACGTCTGGACCCGCGACCTGGACCGCTCGCTGCGGGTCAGCGAGGCGCTCGCCTTCGGGATGGTCGGGCTCAACACCGGGATCGTCTCCAACGCCGCGGCCCCCTTCGGGGGCGTCAAGTCCAGCGGCTTCGGGCGCGAGGGCGGCTTCGAGGGGATCGAGGAGTACCTCGACACCACCTACGTGGCCATCCCCCGCTGACCGTCCTCCCGGTCCCCGGCTGCGGCCACCAGGGCCAGCGCGCGCTCGGCCAGCGGCACCGCGACGGCCCGGTCGGCGGGCACCAACCCCACCCGGGTGCGCCGGTCGAGCAGGTCGTCGACGTCGACGGCGCCCTCGTGGGTGATCCCGAAGACCAGCTCGGCCAGGGTCACCGGCACCGCCGCGGAGGCCGGCGCGAGCAGCTCCTCGTCGCCCAGGCCGGTGACCGCCCGCGCGGTGGCCAGCACCAGCCCGGCGTCGGTGCCGAAGCGGCGTACCAGCCGGGCCGGTGACTCCAGCCGCGCCAGCTCCGCCCGCGGGGCGGCGCCCGCGAGCGGCAGCGTCCGGGTGCTGCACGACCCGGCCGTCAGCCCGCCGACCCGGACGGCGGCGTCGACCGCGTCCTCGGCCATCCGCCGGTAGGTGGTGAGCTTCCCGCCGACCACCGTCACCACCCGGCCGTCCTCCCCCGGTCCGGTCAGCACGGCGTGGCGGCGGGAGAGGTCCGCGGTGGCGCCGGCCCCGGCCTCGCCCACCTCCAGCAGCGGGCGCAGCCCGGCGAAGGCGCCCACCACGTCCTCGCGGCGCAGCGGCCGGACGAACGCCGCCGAGACCACGTCGAGCAGGAAGCCGATCTCCGCCTCGGTGGGCTCCGGCACGTCGGGCACCGGCCCCTCGACCGGCTCGTCGGTGAGCCCCACGTAGACGGTGCCGTCGGGCTGGGGCAGCACCAGGACGAAGCGGTTGAGGCTGCCGGGCACCGGCACGGTGACCGCCGCGGAGAGCCCGGGCAGCGTCTCGCCACGGAGCACCAGGTGGCTGCCGCGGCTGGGCCGGAGCCGCACGTCGGGAGCCAGCGTGGCGGCCCAGACGCCGGTGGCGTTGACCACGGCGCCGGCCCGCACGGTCCGGTGCTCCCCGGTGACGGCGTCGACCAGCCGCGCCGCCACGGCGCCGTCGGCCCCGGAGCCGTCGCCCTCGGCGACCTCGGCGACCCGCACCCGGCTCCGCACCACCGCGCCGTGCTGGGCGGCGGTCCGGGCCAGGGTCACCACGAGACGGGCGTCGTCCTCGAGCCGCCCGTCCCAGGACAAGAGCCCACCGCGGAGCCCGTCGGCGCGCAGGCCGGGGGCCAGGGCGGCGGTCTCGGTCGCCGTCAGCCGCCGCGGGGAGGGGAGCGTCTCGCGCCCGGTGCGGGCGCCGCGGCGCAGCAGGTCGCCCGCGGCCAGGCCCAGCCGGCTGAGCCGCTCCTGGAGGCGCGGGGTCCCGGTGGTCACCGGGATCAGCATCGGCATCGGGGTGGTGAGGTGCGGGGCGGTGGTCTCCATCAGGATGCCGCGCTCCACGGCGCTCTCGTGGGCGACGCCGACCTGCCCGCGGGCCAGGTAGCGCAGGCCCCCGTGGACCAGCTTGGACGACCAGCGCGACGTGCCGAAGGCGACGTCGTGGGCGTCGACCGCGAGCACGGTCAGGCCGCGGCTGGCGGCGTCCAGGGCGCACCCCGCGCCGGTGACCCCGAGGCCGACGACCAGCACGTCGACCCGCTCGGGCAGGCCGGCGGTGCCGTGGCCGAGGCGGCCGGCCGGGTTCACGGTGCCAGGTGGCGGGTGACCATGGTGTGCAGCTCCTCGAGGATCCCCGCCTCCGTGGTGCCGTCGTCGTCGACCATCGTGTGCAGGCTCAGCACGAACCCGTGGCCCATCAGCAGCAGGGCGCCGGCCATCGCCTGGGGGTCGCCGGCGCGGACCTCGCCGGTCGCCTGCTGCTCGGCGATCCGGGCGCTCAGCGACTCCAGGATCGCCTGCTGGCTGCGGCCGCGGCGGGCGAGCAGGTAGGGCAGGAGCAGCTCGGGGTCGAGCTCGACGATGCGGGTGAAGAGCTCGTTGTCGCGCAGCTGGCGCACCACCTCGATCACGCCGTCGGCGATGGTGCCGGTCCGCACCCCGGCGGCCACCACGCCGCCCCACTCGCGGGTCATCAGGTCGCCCATCAGCGCCTGCATGTCGGGCCACGCCCGATAGATCGTCATCCGGCTCACCCCGGCCCGGCGGGCGACCTCGGTGAGCGTCGTACGCCGCCACCCGACGTCGAGGATGCAGTCACGCGCGGCGTCGAGGTAGGGGTCGTGCCGCGGGTCCAGCCCGGCGGCGCGCGCCAGCACGGCCTCCAGTCGCCCGTTGTGACGGAGTGACGTCATGTGTCACATTGTGTCACATGACACAGCCCCCGCCCGTCGGCGCCAGTGAGATGCATCCCACACGGTGGGGTGACCCCGCCCGGGCCGCCGGGCTGCCGGACTCCGCCCGCGCGCTCGTGGAGCTCGCCTTCGGCCACCAGGACCGCACCAGCGCGGACCCGGGGGCCGACGCCGCGATCCTCCCACCGGTGCGCCTCGACCACACCCAGGTGGCCGAACTGCGGGCACTCGTGGGCGCCGAGCACGTGCTGCTCGACGACGCCACCCGCCGGCTGCGCACCCGTGGCAAGTCGACCCCCGACCTGCTCAAGGCCAGGCTCGGCCGCTTCGAGGAGGCGCCGGACGCCGTCGTCCGCCCGGCCGACGCCGACCAGGTGGCCGCCGTGCTGGCCTGGGCCGGGAGGCGGCGGGTGGCCGTGGTGCCCTTCGGTGGCGGCACCAGCGTGACCGGCGGCCTGGTCGCCGACCTCGACGCGGCTCCCGGAGGCCCCCTGGTGGCCGCCCTCTCCCTGGACCTGGCCAGGATGAACCGCGTGCTCGACGTCGACCCGGTCTCGATGACCGCCACCCTGGAGCCCGGCCTGCGCGGCCCCGAGGCCGAGGCGCGGCTCGCCGCGCACGGCCTGACGATCGGCCACTTCCCGCAGAGCTTCGAGCACGCCTCCCTCGGCGGGTTCGCCGCCACCCGCTCCTCGGGCCAGTCCTCGGCCGGGTACGGCCGCTTCGACTCCCTGGTCGTCGGCCTCACCGCGATCACCCCCACGGGTCCGCTCACGCTCGGGGTCGCCCCGGCGAGCGCCGCCGGGCCCGACCTGCGCCAGCTGGTCCTGGGCTCCGAGGGCACCCTGGGAGTGATCACCTCGCTCACCGTCCGGGTCCGCCCGGTGCCCGAGGTCAAGGAGTACGAGGGGTGGCACTGGCCGTCGTTCGCCGCCGGCACCGAGGCGATGCGCCGACTCGTGCAGGCCGGGCTCGCCCCCACCGTCCTCCGGCTCTCCGACGAGGCCGAGACCGCGATCAACCTCGCCGACCCCGCGTCGGTCGGGACCGGCACCGGCGACGGGGGGAGCGGCGGGTGCCTGATGGTGGTCGGGCTGGAGGGGACGGCCGACTCCGTCGCGGCGCGCCGCACCGCCGTCACCGCGCTGCTCTCCCGGCTCGCCGAGGAGCTCGGCGGGGCGCCGGCGGGGCCCGAGCCCGGCGAGCGGTGGGCCCGGGGCCGGTTCGACGCGCCCTACCTGCGCGACTCGCTCCTCGACGCCGGGGTGCTGGTCGAGACCTTGGAGACCGCGACCTTCTGGTCGCGCGTCGGCGCGGTCCACGACGCCGTCCGCACCGCGCTGACCGAGGCGCTGGGCGAGGGCACGCTGGTGCTCTGCCACGTCTCCCACGTCTACGAGACCGGCGCCTCCCTCTACTTCACCGTCGCCGTCCGCCAGGGCGAGGACCCGCTGGCCCAGTGGCAGGCGGCCAAGGAGCGGGCCACCGACGCGATGGTGGCGGCTGCCGCGACGATCACCCACCACCACGCCGTCGGCGCCGACCACCGGCCCTGGCTGGCCGACGAGGTGGGCGAGGTCGGGGTGCGGGCGCTGCGCGCCGTCAAGGACGCCCTCGACCCGGCCGGCATCCTCAACCCGGGCGTGCTGCTCCCGTGAGCGGGGCGCGGCGCGGCTTCAGCCTGCTGGTCAACCCGGCGGCCGGTGGCGGGGCGGCCCCCGCCGCCGTGCTCCCGGTCGCGGGCCTGCTCCGCGCGGCCGGGGCCACGGTGGAGGTCACCTACTCGCCCGGCCCCGAGGCGACCGGCGCGCTGGTCGCCGCCGCGGTGACCCGCGGCGACGTGGTGGTGGCCGTCGGCGGCGACGGGATGCTCTCCCACGTGGCCGGACCGGTGGCAGACGCCGGCGGCACCCTGGGGATCGTCCCGGTCGGTCGCGGCAACGACTTCGCCCGGATGGTCGGGCTCCCCTCGGACGCCGCCGCGGTCGCCGAGGTCCTGCTGCACGCCCCCGCCCGCCACGTCGATCTGCTGGAGGTCTGCGGCCCCGAGGGGCGGCGGGTCGTCGCGGGCTCGGTCTACGCCGGGGTCGACGCCCGGGCCGCGGCCCACGTGGCCGCGATGACCCGCGTCCCACGCCGCGCGCAGTACCCGCTGGCCGCCGTCCGGGCGCTCGCGTCGTACACCCCGGTGCACCACCGGGTCCGCGTCGACGGGGAGCTCCACGAGTTCCGGGCCGCCACGGTGGTGGTGGCCAACTCCGGCTACTACGGCAGCGGCATGCTGATCTCGCCCGGCTCCGTGGTCGACGACGGCCTGCTCGACGTGGTGGTGATCGAGGCCGCCTCACGGTGGCAGCTGATCCGGTCCCTGCCCAAGGTCTACGACGGCGCGCACGTCAGGCTCCCGGAGGTCACGGTGCTGCGCGGGGTTCGGGTGGAGCTCTCCGCCGACGTCCCGGGCGGGGTGCCGCTGGGCGGCGACGGTGAGCCGCTCGGCACCCTGGACCCCGGCCACGCCGAGCTGCTGCGGGTCGAGGTCAGGCCGCAGGCGCTGGAGCTGCTCAGGCCGGCAGGGTCCAGAGCAGGATCTCGGAGTCGGTGACCGCCTCCACCGCCAGGTCGGGCTCGTCCTCGGCCTCCCACAGCCGGGCCGCGTCGCCCGGCTCCAGGAGCGTCGGCTCGCCCTCGGGCAGCAGCAGCCGGACCGAGCCGGAGGCCACGAAGAGGTGGTGGCGCGGGCTGACCGGCAGCCCGTGGTCGGTGTCGGCGGGCAGCCGGCCGATCCACAGGGTGGCGCCGCGGGTGCCGATCGGCAGCTGCGCTCCCTCGCCGGCGACGGCGACCAGTCCCGGGCCCGCCAGGCCGGCGGCGGTGAAGCGGGCGGGCGGCTCGCCCGGCTCGTCGGGGCGCAGCCACGACTGCACGAAGCGGGTCGGCTGGGCGGCGGTGTCGGCGAGCTCGGCGTGGGTGATCCCGGTGCCGGCCGACTGCACCTGCACGGTGCCGGCCGGCAGGGCGGAGGTGTTGCCGAGGGAGTCGGTGTGGACCAGGGTGCCGTGGAGCACCCAGGTGACCAGCTCGACGTCGGAGTGCGCGTGGTCGGGGTAGCCGGCGCCCCAGGCGAGGTGGTGGTCGTTGTGGGCGGTCAGCGGGCCGAAGGCGACGTTGTCGGGGTCGTAGAACTCCCCGAAGGAGAACGAGTGATGGGTGACGCGGTCGGGTTGCCGGGAGGCGAACCTTTCGGATCCGGCGTACACGCTCATCTGCATGCCGATATCGTCTCTGGGTGACCAGTCCCAACCAAAACCGGGGGTCGGGGGAGTTCCCCCTGTTGCCAGCCGGGTTCCACTTCGGGACCGCCACCGCCGCCTACCAGCACGAGGGGGCCGTCTTCGAGGACGGCCGCGGGCCGAGCGTCTGGGACACCTGGACCCACCAGCCGGGCCACGTGGCCGACGGCAGCACGGGCGACGTGGCCAGCGACCACTACCACCGGGTCGTCGAGGACGCCGCGCTCCTCGGTGAGCTGGGCGCCCCGGGCTACCGCTTCTCCGTCTCGTGGCCGCGGGTGCTGCCCACCGGCTCCGGGCGGGTCAACGCCGCCGGCCTGGACTTCTACGACCGCCTCGTCGACACCCTGCTGGAGCAGGGCCTCTCGCCGATGGCGACGCTCTACCACTACGACCTGCCCCAGAGCCTGGAGGACGACGGCGGGTGGCTCAACCGGGCGACCGCCGACAGGTTCGCCGAGTACGCCGCCGTGGTGGCCGAGCGCCTCGTCGACCGGGTCACCCACTGGGTGCCGATCAACGACCCCAACGTGGTCACCATGCTCGGCTACGCCGACACCCGTCACGCCCCCGGCAAGGGGCTGCTCTTCGACTCGCTCCCGGTCGCCCACCACCTGCTCCTGGCCCACGGCGGGGCCGCCTCCGCGCTGCGGGCCGCGGGCGCGCAGAGCGTCGGCTGCGCCAACAACCACGCCCCGATCTGGCCGGCCAGCGACGACGTGGCCGACACCGGGATGAGCAAGATCTTCGACCAGATGTGGAACGGGCTCTTCCTGGAGCCGATGCTGCTGGGCCGCTACCCGGTGGACCTGGCGCCGCTGATGGACGACGTCGTCGAGCCCGGCGACATGGCCACCATCCGCCAGCCGCTCGACTTCTACGGCGTCAACTACTACTACCCGCTGCGCATCGCCGCCGCCCCCGAGGAGCAGGAGAACCCCTTCGAGTTCCTCGACGTCGTCGGCTACCCGCGCACCGACGCCGGCTCCCCGGTGGTGCCGGACGCGCTGCGCGAGTGGCTCATCGTCTTCCGCGCCCGCTACCGGGCCGCGCTGCCGCCGATCTTCATCACCGAGGCCGGCTGCGCCTACGACCTGGGTCCCGACGAGGACGGCGTGGTCGACGACCAGTCGCGGATCGACTTCTACGACGCCCACCTGCGCGCCGTCTCGGAGGCGGTCAACCGCGGGGTCGACGTCCGCGCCTTCTACGCCTGGTCGCTGCTCGACTGCTTCGAGTGGGCCAAGGGCCTGGAGCGCCGCTTCGGGCTGGTGCACGTCGACTTCGAGACCCAGCAGCGCACGCCGAAGCGCTCGTTCCGCTGGTACGCCGACATGATCGCCTCCCAGCCCGTCGACCGGTGACGCGGGTCCGCCCGACCGGGCCACTACGCTGACCCGCATGAGTGCCGAGCCGAGTGCGCCGAGCAGCCCCCGTCGCGTCGTCTACGTCGTCGGCTCGGGGCGCAGCGGCACCAGCACGATGGCCGGCACCCTGCGCACCCTGGGCCTGCACGTGCCGCAGCCCGAGGTGGCCGCGGACACCACCAACCCCAAGGGGTTCGGGGAGCCGCAGTGGCTGGTGGACCTCCACGACGAGCTGCTGCGCCGCTCGGGGGTGCAGGTCTCCGACGCCCGGCCCCGGGCCTGGCTCGACGCCGGCAAGGTCAGCGCCGACCACGCCGTCCGCGAGCGGGTCACCGGCTGGCTCGCCGAGCAGCTCGACGCCTCGTCGGGCGGCGCCGAGGAGCTGGTGCTCAAGGACCCGCGCGCCGCCTGGTTCCTGGGTCTGTGGCGTGCCGCGGCCGAGCGCAACGGCGCCACCACCTCCTACGTCACGATGCTGCGGCCGGTCACCGAGGTCGTCGGCAGCAAGCAGAAGTACTACGACGCCCGGCAGGGCGGCGTCACCCGCACCGCGGCCTGGATCAACATGATGCTCGGCACCGAGCGGGCCACCCGGGGTGAGCAGCGGGCCTTCGTCCGGTACGCCGACATGCTGGCCGACTGGACCGTGCCGGTCTTCGCCCTCGGGGAGGCCTTCGACCTGCACGCGGTCAAGACGGCGATGGCCACCGACATCGCCGCGGTGCACTCCTTCATCGACCCCTCGCTGCGCCGGGTGACGCTGACCTGGGACGACGTCCAGGTGCCGGCGCGGCTCCGCGAGCTCGCCGACGAGACCTGGCACGTGCTCGACCGGATGGCCGACCCCGGCGGGGACACGACCGCGGCGCACCAGGCCTGCGACCAGCTGCGCAGCGCCTACGCCGAGCAGTACGAGGAGGCCGAGGCGTTCGCCGCCTCCAGCGTGCTGGCCGCCCGCCGCGAGGGGGTGCGCCAGGGGCGCGAGGAGGGCCGCGCCGAGCAGTCCGGCGGCGGGCTCGACCGGGTGCCGCACCGGGTGCGGGCGATGGTGCCGGCCTCCGCGCGGCGCACGATCCGGAAGGCGATGGGGCGTGCCCGCTGACATCGCCTGCCTGGAGGGCCTCCCGGAGTACGACGTGCACTGGCCCTGGCACGACGACCAGGGGCGGCCGCGCCCGCTGGAGCCCGGCCTGACCTGCGTCTTCCGGGTCCGCAACGAGGCGCGCAACCTGCCCTGGGTGCTGCCGCCGATCATGGCCGCGGTGCAGCACGTGCTCCTGGTCGACAACGGCTCCGACGACGGCACCGCCGACGTGGCCCGCCGGATCGCCGCTGAGGAGTGGGGCGCGGAGGCCGCGGCCAGGCTCACCGTGCTCGACTACCCGCACCGCGTCGCCCGCGCCGGCGGCGAGCACCTCGCCACCCCGGCCACCTCGGTGCACTCCCTGACCCACTTCTACAACTGGTCCTTCAGCCACGTCCGCACCACCTACTCGATGAAGTGGGACGGCGACATGGTGCTCACCCCCGAGGGGTCGCAGATCCTGGCCGACCTCTCCTGGCAGCTGCAGGCGACGCAGGCGATCGTCGCGATGCCCCGCCACCCGCTCACCGTGGTCGACGACTCCACCGGCTGGCTCGACCTGAGCCTGCGCTTCCTCGAGCCCTGGGTCTACCCGATGGGTCCGGAGTACACCTTCGTGAAGGCGTTCGACTGGGAGCTGCGCGAGTTCCCGCCCGACGTGGAGCGGGTGGTGCTGCCCCAGGGCCTGGTGGTGGAGGTGAAGTGGCTCGACGCCGACGAGTACGCCCACTGGCGCACCGAGGGGGTCGACTTCACCCACACCCGGCTCTACCGCAAGCTGCGCGAGTTCGAGGTCGACCGGGCGATCCGGGAGGGCCGCGCCGAGGAGCTGGGCGGGCTCACCAAGGTGACCGCCCCGCCCGGCGTGCACGTGATCGACCACGTGACCCACACTTGGCTGCGCCAGGCCCCCCGCCCCCTGGTCAGGCACAGCCTGCCCGCCTCCCTGCGTGAACGAGCCCAGCGTGAGAGGACTCCCCGTTGACCCACCCCCTCGACTCCTTCTTCGCGAACTCGCCTGCCCCGGTACTCGTGGTGGCCGGCGACGACCCCGTCGTGGCGGCGCTGCCCATCGGGTTCGAGGGCTCGCTGCTCGCGCTCTCGCAGGTCGAGCCCGGGCAGCCGGTCAAGCGGGGCTGGAAGACCGTGCTGCTGGTGGCCTCGGACCGGGCGGCGCTGCGCCGCGCCGCCTCCGCGGTGCCGCGGCTGGGCCAGTGCCGGACGGTCGGGGTCTGGCTCACCGAGGGGTGCGCGCCGCTGGTGCTCCACCCGCGCGGCGAGTGGCCGCTGATGACCAGCCTGCACTCCCGGCCGCTGCACGGTGAGAAGGGCGAGCAGGACCAGGCCGGCTACCTCACGGTGGCTCGCTTCGCCGAGCCCGTCGGTGCCCACCTGGTGATCGCCGAGCTGGCACGCCAGTCCGTCCCGGCGGCGGACCCCACCCACCACGGCCTCCTGCTGGCCTACGCCGGCCGCGGGCCGGCGCCCGGTCTCGACCCGCGCGCGCTGCACCTGGGCGACCCTGCGGAGGCGGGTGACCCGGAACGCGACGTGCCGCCCGACGTGGTGCTGACGGGCGCGGCGGCGTCCGGCTCGGTGGAGTCGGGCACGCCGGGGCCGGCCAGCCACCACGTCATCGACCGCGCCCCGACCGTGGTCCGCTCCCCGGGGCTCGACCCGGTCGACGAGCTGGTCTTCAACCCGATCGGCTGGCGCAAGCAGTGGGAGAAGCCGGTCGTGGACCTCTTCGACCTCGCTCCCGGCCCGTCCGGCGTCACCGAGGCCGTGGTCGCCACAGCCCGCGCGCACCAGGGCGTCCGGGTCGACCTGTCCCGTGACGACGCCGCCCAGGTGCTGCGGCTGGCGATGGCCGGCGTCCCGCTGCTGGCCACCGGCCAGCAGCCGCACGACGCTCCCCAGCTCGACCCGGTGCTGCGGGCCACGCTCGACGGCGCCGGCGACCTCGACGACCCGCTGGCCCGCGAGGAGCACGCGCTGCGGGTGCGGCGCGCCGCCTTCGACGCCCACTCCACGCTGGTCTGGCGCGCGCAGCTGGCCGCCACGGCGGGCCTGGGCAGCCGGTCGGCTCTTCCGCCGGTCAGCATCCTGCTCGCCACCCGCCGGCCCCACCAGCTGGAGTTCGTGCTCGGCCAGGTCGCCCGTCAGCGCGGTGCGGACGTGGAGCTGGTGCTCGCCGCCCACGGCTTCTCCCCCGACCGCGACCGGGTCCGCGAGCTGCTCGGCGACGTGCCGGCCACGGTCCTGGAGATCCCCGAGGAGGCCTTCTTCGGCGACGTGCTCAACGCCGCCGCGTCGGCCGCCTCCGCCGGGCTGCTGCTCAAGATCGACGACGACGACTGGTACTCCCCGAACGCCGTCCACGACCTGCTGATGGCACGGCGCTTCTCCGGCGCCGACGTGGTCGGGATGCCCAGCGAGTTCGTCTACCTGCAGGAGCGCGACCTGACGGTGCGGCGCAACCACCCCTCCGAGCTCTTCAACCGGTTCGTGGCCGGCGGCACCACCCTGCTCGGGCGCGAGCTCCTCGGTGCGCTCGGCGGCTTCCGCCGGGTCCGCCGGTTCGTCGACACCCAGCTGCTCAGCGGCGTGGAGGCGGCCGGGGGACGCATCTACCGGACCCACGGGCTGGGCTACGTGCTGCGCCGGGTCGGCGACGGCCACACCTGGACGAGGGACGACGACGAGTTCCGGCGGCCGGAGATCATCGACACGGAGTGGCCGGGTTTCCGGCCGAGCAGCGAGCTGGAGTCAGGAGCCGACGGGGGAGTCGACTGATGCCACGACAGCCGGTGGTGCGGCACAACGACTACAGCTCCCTGAGCCCGCCGCGGCTGGGGGAGTGGGAGCCGCGCCTGTCGGTCTCGGTGGTCGTCCCCGCCTTCAACTACCACCGGACGCTGCCCTACGTGCTGGCCGGTCTCGCCGGCCAGAGCTATCCGGCCCACCTGCTCGAGGTGGTCGTCGTGGACGACCAGTCCACCCCGCCGCTGGAGCTGCCCGAGGTGCGCCCGGTGAACACCCGGATCGTGCGGGTGGAGGCCGGCTGGGGGCGGGCCAACGCCTGCCACCTGGGCGCCGAGGCCAGCGACGGCGACGTCCTGCACTGGTACGACGCCGACATGCTGCCCTACCGCGAGGAGGTGGAGGCGCACATGCGCTGGCACCACCTCGTCGACTACGCGGTGCCGGGCGGCGACAAGCGGTTCGTGGACCCGGAGTGGCTCTTCGCGCTCGACCCCGCGCAGGTGCGCGACCGGGTGGCCGCCGGCGAGGCGGGTGACTTCTTCCCCGGCCTGCCGCACGAGGAGCACAAGTGGGTGGAGGGGTACTGGCGTCGTACCGGCGACCTCACCCAGGCCGGTCCGCGCGCCCAGCGGGTGCACATCGGGATGACCGGGTCGGTGACCCGGGACCTCTACCGCGCCTCGCGCGGCTTCGACCCGATGCTGCGGCTCGGCGAGGACATGGCCCTGGGGCACGAGCTGGCCCAGGTGGGCGGCGTCTTCGTGGTCGAGCGGGAGGCCAGGTCGTGGCACCTGGGCCGCTCGCAGGTGCTCCGCCGCGCCGACCAGGTCAACCGCTACAACGACCCCTACCTGGCCAACCTGGTCCCGGCGATGCGGCCCAAGCGCCGCAAGCACGGGCGCAGCTACGAGGTGCCCTACGTCGAGGTCGTGGTGCCGGTCGCCGAGCGGCTCACCGACTGCGCGGTCGAGCAGGCCGCCGACGAGGTGATCGCCTGCGTCGACGCCCTGCTCGACGCGGAGTTCTCCGACCTGCGGGTGCTCCTCGTCGGGCCGTGGGGCCGGGTGCACGAGGAGCGCACCCAGCCGGTGGAGGACCCCACCCTGGAGCTGCGGATCGTGCACCGCTCCTACCGCGCCGAGCCGCGGGTCGGGCTGGTGGGGGCGTCGCCGCCGAGCACGCCCGACGCCACCGACGCGGAGTTCCGGCTGACCCTGCCCGACACCTCCCACGCCCCGCTGCCGCACGCACTCCAGGCGCTCCTCGACGACCTGGAGCGCACCCACCACGGCCGGCGCGTCATCGTCTACCCCGACGGCGCCGAGGCGCGGCTGGAGCGGATCGCCGCCGTCGCCCGGGTCGAGCGGGTGGCGCAGGTCGGCGACGACCGCGACGAGCTGATGGAGCAGGCCTTCGGCACGGGGTCCTACGACGCCGCCCAGGTCGGCTTCGTGCCCACCGCGGAGCGCGAGGTCCCCCGCTTCGTGCTGAAGCCGAAGCCCGCCATGAGTCCGGAGGAGTCGCGGGCCATCCTGCTCGGCGAGGCGGACCCGGAGCCGTCCCCCGGCGGCGACGCGGGGCGCAGGCCCTGGTGGCGCCGGTAGTCAGCGCCCCCCGGCGCCCAGCTCCACACGCAGGTCCACACGCACGCCCAGGTGGTCGCTGCCCGCCATCCGGTGGGTCGTCGCCTCGGCGACCGGCCGCAGCGGCGAGCCGGCCGGCAGCAGCACGTGGTCGAGCGCGGCTACCGGCCGTGGTGACGGGTAGGTCGGACCCGAGGGCACCCGGGACCAGCCGGTCAACCGGGTGACCAGGCCGGCCGGCAGGTTGAGGTCGCCCATCAGCACCAGCGGGCGCGGCAGGTCCCGGGCCCAGGCGACCAGCTCGCGGAGCTGACCCACCGCCCGCCACGGGACGAACGAGAGGTGGGTGGTCACCACCGTGACCGGACCGCTCGGCGCCGCGACCCGGGCGGCCAGCGCGACCCGCTGCTCGTCGCCGACCACCACGTGCTCCTCGTCGGTCCACGAGGGCTTGCGCACCGGCACCCTCACCGACGACGGCGCCATCCGGTGCTCCCACCACTCCTGCACCGGGTGCCGGCTCAGCAGCGCGACGCCGTACGACGGCTCCGCGAGGTCGGTGGTGGGGGCGGACCGCATCGTGGTCACGTTCCCCGGCGTCCCGTGGACCGCCGCCGCGAAGCGGGCGTGCCACTCCGGTCCGCCTGCCGCCAGCGTGCGGGCCAGCAGTCCGGTCTGGTCGACGTCCCCGGAGCGCGCCAGCAGGTGGTCGACCTCCTGGACCGCGAGGACGTCAGGGCCCAGCGCCGCCGCGGCCGCCGCGAACGGCGCGAGGTCGGGCGGGCCGTCCCCGGTGCGGCCGGCGGCGGCGTTGGCGGTCACCAGCCGGAGCGCGCCGGAGAGCACGCTAGAGCGGCGCGGGCTCGGTCTCCGGGGAGTCGGGGTCGGGGATCGGCGCGGGGTCGCCGCTCGGGACGATCTCGGGGTCGGTCAGGGGCTCGCCTGGTGTCGTGGTCATGGCGTCCCGTACCCCGCTGGTCATCCGGTCATCCAGTCGGGCAGGAACCCGCTGGCCAGCGTGGCGTCGCGCACCGGGACCGCCAGCTCCAGGACCCGGCGGGTGCCGTCGAGGCCGAGGTGGCGCCAGCCCTCGAGGGCCAGCCGGTCGGTCTCCCGCTCCAGCTCGCGGCGGAAGCGCACCCCCTCCTCGGTGAGCGCTCCGTCGGCCACCAGGCCCCGGGCCTCCAGCCGCGCCCGGCCGGCGTCGTACTCCTCGTCGGTCCAGCCGCGGGTGGCCCGGAGGAACTCCATGGTGCCGGCGAAGAGGCCGTTGAGGACGCCCGCCTCCACCGGGTCGAGCTCCGCGCGGACCAGCAGGGCGAGGTGCCCGTCGCCGCGGTGCTCGCGGATCAGGGTGGCCGCGTGCCAGAGCGCGAGGCCCTGGTCCTCGGGCCAGGGCAGGGCCGCGTAGGCGGCGTAGAGCGGGCGGCCGGGGGCGGTGAGGCCGTCGCAGACCGTGCGGAGCAGGCCGACGAGCTCGGCGACTTCGCTCTCCTCGAGCTCGCCCGTCACCTGCGCCATCAGCTCGGTCATCGCCCGGCGCTGGGCGTCGAGCACCTTCTCCGGCGAGGCGATCTCCCAGGAGGAGGGCAGGGTCTTGTCGAAGAGCCACGGGGCGAAGCCGTAGAAGGTGGCCGTCGGGACCGCCGGCCCGACCGCGCCGAAGGGGGCGGAGCGCGCCGCGAAGTAGGAGAACCGGGGCCGCAGCCCCAGGTCGACGTAGGCCTGGGTGACCGGGGCCGCGAGGTGGGCCAGGACGTGGACCACCTCCAGCGCGCCCCAGGCCTTTCGGGAGGTCTTGGTCAGCTCGAGCTCATCGGCGTCGGTCATGGCGCGACACTACTCAGCCCGCGAGCCGCACCTGGACGAATTCGAACCCGGCCCGGTCGGCGGCGAACCAGACCGCTCCCACCTCCGGGCTCACCGGCGTGGTCCCGCGGGGCCCGACGGAGAAGTAGTGGCCGTGGGCACTCCGCCACAGGTAGGTGCCGGCGGCGACCTGCCGCACCTGGAACCCGGCGTAGGTCTTGAACCGGTGGTGGCGGCGGGAGAGCGGCTGGGAGTTGTGGGTGCCCGTCTGCCCGGGTGGTCCACCGCGGACGAACGGCTCGGGATGGTCGTAGTCGACGCGCCGCGACCGGCCGGTGGCCCAGGGGAACATGTCACGGCCACCGGTGAGCAGCCAGACCCGCTCCTTGAGCCCCTCCGGGTGCTCGTAGGAGGTGGTGGCGACGTGGTCCGCCAGGTCGACCACCGGCCTCACCGTCACGTGGCTGTGCCGCAGCCACGCCGCGACCTGCGAGGCCAGGACCGGGCCCAGCTCCTCGACCCGGGCCACGGCGCGCGTCGGGTCGGTGAGCGCCTCGTCGGTGAGGTGGACGTGGACGGTCGCCCGGGGCCGGAGGCAGGCGGGGTCGATGCTGCGCAGGGCGGTGAGGAGGTCGGCGGGGAACGCCAGCGCCCGGGTCGTGCGCTGGTCGGGTTCGCCAGGCCCGCCGTCGGCGTGCTCGAGCAGGAGCTGGAGCAGCTCGGCGGGGCGTGCCAGCCAGCCGAGCGCCTCGGCGCGCAGCTGGTCGGCGGTGGGGCGTTGCTCGGCCGGGACGTCGGCAATCTGGCCGGCGAGGATCTCCGCCACCCGGGCGACCATCGCGTCCACGTAGACCGCGTCACCGGCCTCGACCCGGGCGATCAGGTGCCGCAGGCCGTGCTCGTCGCTGCGGGAGAGCGAGACGAACCGCCTGGTCCGCTCCTGCTCGAGCCGCGCTGCGTGGCCGGCCGGGTCGGCCTCGATGATCTTGGCCTCGGCCACCTCCAGCACCCGCGCCGGCGCCTCCCCGGCGAGGCACCGGGAGATCGCGGCGTCCACCACCCCGACGTCGGTCATCGCGAGCCGTCGCGACATGGAGGCCACCCGCCGGGCGAGCCAGACCTCGCCCTCCAGGGACCTGACGACCGCCCACGTGCGGGGCAGCCGGTGGATCAGGTCGAGGACGTCGGCCATCGCCGAGCGCACCGAGAGCACGTGGACCTGGCGGACCACGGCCAGCTCGGCCAGGCAGAGCTCCCGCAGCCGCGGCGTGCCCTCGCCGCCCACGTCGATCAGCCTGTCCCAGGCCGACCCCTTCGGGTCGTCGCCCGGATCACTGCCGTGGAGCAACGCCCACTGCGCGAGCAGCGTCAGGTCCTCCACCTCGGCCCGGCGACGCGCCAGGAGAGCGACCTGCACCCGCTCCAGCACGGCGGGCGCGTCGAGCCCGGAGACGTCGAGGCCGCAGTCTGCGCCGGCCGCGCTCTCCTCGACCGTCCCGGCCGGTCCCGCCGTCTCTCCCTCAAGCTCCATGATCCAAGAGTAGTCGAACACCTGTTCGAACAGTAAGCCGTGTCCACAGCCCGGGCACGCGATGGTCAGACCGGCCCGGCAGGATGGTGAGGTGACAACGAATGCCTCGGAACAGCCCGCCCCCACCCTGCGTTTCGCCGTCCTGGCGGACGATCCCTCGCTCGAGGACGCCCTCTGGGAGATGCCGAGCTCGTGGCCGGAGTTCATGCTCCACGACCCGATCGGCAACGGCTACTACGCCGCGCTGGACCAGTTCCCCGAGCACGTGCTCGTCTGCTTCGACGAGTCGGGAGAGGTGGCCGCCAAGGCATTCTCCGTCCCTTTCCACCTCGACGGTGACGAGCTGCCCGCCGACGGGTGGGACGGGGTGATCCGCCGGGGCCTGGCAAGCCGGCTGCCCGGACGGCGGGAGCCGAACGCCGTCTCCGCGGTCGAGATCGCGGTCCGGCCGGACCTGCAGGGACGCGGCCTCTCCCACCAGGTGCTGGTGGCGCTGCGCGACAACGCCGCCCGGCTCGGCTACCCCGAGCTGGTGGCGCCGGTGCGGCCGAACGGGAAGACCGACCCGCACCAGCCGATGTCCGCGCATGCCTTCGCCGTCCGCGACGACGGGCTGCCCGTCGACCCGTGGCTGCGGGTGCACGTGCGCGCCGGAGGCCGGATCGACTCGGTGGCGCCCCGTTCGATGGTGATCCCCGGGACGCTCGAGGAGTGGCGCTCCTGGACGGGTCTCGCCTTCGACCGGACCGGGCCGGTCGAGGTGCCGGGCGCGCTCACCCCGGTCCACTGCGACGTGGCGAACGGCACGGCGGTCTACGTCGAGCCGAACGTCTGGGTGCGGCACCGCACCGGCGCCTGAGCGACGCGTCAGTCGGAGCCGAAGAGGTCGCGGGTGTAGACGCGGTCGGCGACGTCGGCGATGTCGTCGGTGAGGCGGTTGGCGACGATGAGGTCGGCCTCGTGCTTGAAGGTGGCGAGGTCGCGGATGACGCGGGAGCCGAAGAAGGTGTCGTCACCGAGCTCGGGCTCGTAGACGACGACCTCGACGCCCTTGGCCTTGATCCGCTTCATGATCCCCTGGACGGAGGAGGAGCGGAAGTTGTCCGAGCCGGCCTTCATGATGAGGCGGTGGATGCCGACCACGCGGGGCTGGCGGTCGAGGATGTCGAAGGCGATGAAGTCCTTGCGGGTGCGGTTGGCCTCGACGATGGCGGAGATGAGGGTCTGGGGGACCTCGGAGTAGTTGGCGAGCAGCTGCTTGGTGTCCTTGGGCAGGCAGTAGCCGCCGTAGCCGAAGGACGGGTTGTTGTAGTGGGTGCCGATCCGGGGGTCGAGGCCGACGCCGTCGATGATGGCGCGGGTGTCGAGGCCGCGGGTGACGGCGAAGGAGTCGAGCTCGTTGAAGTAGGCGACCCGCATGGCGAGGTAGGTGTTGGCGAAGAGCTTGATGGCCTCGGCCTCGGTGGGGTCGGTGAGCAGGACCGGGACGTCGGACTCCAGGGAGCCGGCCAGCAGCAGGTCGGCGAAGCGGCGGGCCCGTGCGGAGCGCTCGCCGACGATGATGCGGGAGGGGTGGAGGTTGTCGAGCAGGGCCTTGCCCTCGCGGAGGAACTCGGGGGAGAAGACGACGTTGTCGGTGCCGAGGCGGGCGCGGACGTCGTGGACGTAGCCGACGGGGATGGTGGACTTGATCACCATCACCGCGTCGGGGTTGACCGCGGTGACGTCGCGGATCACGGAGTCGACGGTGGAGGTGTCGAAGTAGTTGGTCGCGGCGTCGTAGTCGGTGGGGGTGGCGATCACGACGTACTCGGCGTCGGCGTAGGCGGCGGCCGGGTCGAGGGTGAAGCTCAGCCGCAGGTCGCGGGTGGCGAGGTAGTCGGAGATCTCGGCGTCGTGGATGGGCGACTTGCGGGCGTTGAGCGCGTCGACCTTGGCCGGGTCGACCTCGACGCCGACCACGTCGCAGTGCTGGGCGAGCAGCACCGCGATGGAGAGGCCGACGTACCCCAGCCCCACCACGACGATCCGGGGGCAGTCGGCGGCGGAGCGGGGGTCGGTGCTGCTCGGGTCCGTGGTCACGAGGAGTGAGTCTAGGGAGGACGGGTACGGGGGTGGCATGAAGATCATGCGGAACCTCGCCCTGGCCGGAGTCGCCAAGAAGGTGTACGACGAGGCGCGCAAGCCTCACAACCAGGCCAAGATCAAGTCAGCCGTCGAGAAAGCCAAGGCCAGGCGAGCGGGCGGACGATGAGCGCAGGCGCCGGCGCCCGGCTGCGGGCGGGCGCCGTCGCGGGCGTGCTGGCTGCCGGGCTCCTCGCCGTGGGACCGCCGGCCTCCGCCGAGAGCGTCTCGGTCGTGGACGAGAAGGGCCCGCGGCTCCAGGAGCCGGCCAACCAGCTGCTCAAGGGGCGGCTCAGCTACGAGCAGGCGCGCACCGTCTTCGTGGCGAAGGTAGCCCGGCTCAACCGCAACAAGACGCGGGTCTACGGCAGCGTCTACTACCCCGACGGCAGCAGCGTGAAGGTCCGCACCCGCTACCGCCAGGGGCAGCTCGTCGCCCGCGGGACGTTCACCCGCGCGGGCCAGAGCGAGGGGACCGCGATCCCGGTGGACGCCGAGTGGGACCAGGCCCGCAACCGGGTGCGGATGGAGCTCGACGGCGCCGACGACCCGAAGCCCTTCAACCGGAAGGCCCGGCTCGACGTCTACACGGTGACCAAGGGCGCCCAGCACGGACCGCACTGCCCGATCGTCGGTGGCAAGGTCCAGCCCTGCAACGACGACTACGTCACCGCCGAGCTCACCCGCACCCGCGGCTGAGCGGCACGCTCAGAGCGCGGCCGCGACCTCGGTGCCCTGCTTGATGGCCCGCTTGGCGTCGAGCTCGGCGGCCACCTCGGCTCCGCCGACCAGGTGCACCGCGGGCCCCTCCAGCGCGTCGTAGAGGTCGCGCACCGACTCCTGCCCGGCGCAGACCACCACGTGGTCGACGTCGAGCACCTGCGGGTCGCCGTCGACGACCAGGTGCAGGCCGGCGTCGTCGATCCGCTCGTAGGTCGCCCCGCGGACCTGGCGCACCCCGGACTGCTTGAGCACCGCGCGGTGCGCCCAGCCGGAGGTCTTGCCGAGGTCGACGCCGATCGGGGTCTCCTTGCGCTGGATCAGGGTGACCTCGCGCACCGCGTGACGCGGCTTGGCCTCGGTGAGCCCGCCGCGGTGCACCGAGGGGTCGCCGACGCCCCAGTGCGACATCCACTCCTCGAGCCCCTCCTCGGCCGGGTCGTGGGTGAGGAAGTGCGAGACGTCGACCCCGATGCCGCCCGCCCCGATCACCGCGACCCGGCGGCCCGGGACCACCCGGCCGCTGAGCACGTCGGCGTAGGAGACGACCTTGGGGTGGTCGATCCCCGCGATCCGCGGCACCCGCGGCTCCACGCCGGTGGCCACGACCACGTGGTCGAAGCCGGCCAGGTCGCCCGCGCGGGCCTCGGTGCCGAGGCGCACGTCGACCTCCAGCACCTCCAGTCGCCGGGCGAAGTAGCGCAGCGTCTCGGCGAACTCCTCCTTGCCGGGTACCTGCCGCGCCAGCCGGAACTGGCCGCCGATCTCGGCGGACCGCTCGAAGAGGGTGACGGCGTGGCCGCGCTCCGCGGCGCTCACCGCGGTGGCCAGCCCAGCCGGGCCGGCGCCGACGACGGCGACGCGCTCGCGACGACGCACCGGACCCAGCACCAGCGTGGTCTCGTGGCAGGCGCGCGGGTTGACCAGGCAGGACGACGTCTTGTTGCTGAAGGTGTGGTCGAGGCAGGCCTGGTTGCAGGCGATGCAGGTGTTGATCTCGTCGGCGCGGCCGGCGGCGGCCTTGTTGACGAAGTCGGGGTCGGCCAGCAGCGGGCGGGCCATCGAGACCAGGTCGGCGCCGCCGGAGGCGAGGATCTCCTCGGCCACCTCCGGGGTGTTGATCCGGTTGGAGGCGCAGACCGGCACCGAGACCTCGGCCTTGAGCCGGGCGGTCAGCGAGCGCCACGCCGCCCGTGGCACCTGGGTGAGGATCGTCGGCACCCGCGCCTCGTGCCAGCCGATGCCGGTGTTGAACGCCGTGACGCCGGCCTCCTCCAGGCGGAGCGCGAGCTCGGTGGTCTCCTCCCACGTCTGGCCGTCCTCGACCAGGTCGAGCAGCGAGATCCGGTAGACCACGGGGAAGTCGCCGACCAGCTCGCGGGTGCGCCGGACCACCTCGACGGGGAAGCGCATCCGGGCCTCCGCGGAGCCGCCCCACCGGTCGGTGCGGTCGTTGGTGCGGGCGGCGAGGAACTGGTTGATCAGGTAGCCCTCGGAGCCCATGATCTCGACCGCGTCGTAGCCGGCCTTCCTGGCCAGCGCCACGGACTTGGCGAAGTCGGTCGCGGTCCGGTCGACGGCCTTGGTGGAGAGCGCGGCGGGCTTGAACGGGGTGATCGGCGACTTGCGCGTCGAGGCGCCCACGCTGAACGGGTGGTAGGCGTAGCGCCCGGCGTGCAGCACCTGCAGCGCGATCGCGCCGCCCTCGGCGTGCACCGCCGCGGTGACCCGCTGGTGGCGCATCGCCTGGAGCCGGGTGGTCATCTCCGAGGCCAGGGGCTTGAGCCAGCCCCGCTTGGCGGGCGCGTAGCCGCCGGTGACGATCAGCCCGACGCCGCCACGGGCGCGCTCGGCGAAGTAGGCCGACAGCCGGTCGAGGTGCCAGGGGGCGTCCTCGAGCCCGGTGTGCATCGAGCCCATCACCACCCGGTTGCGCAGGGCCAGCGGGCCGAGCTGCAGCGGGGAGAGCAGGTGCGGGTAGTCGCTCACGGGTGGTCCTCCTGGTGGGGTGCGGCGCCGTGGGCGCCGAGGTAGTCGTCGAGCCAGCCGATCCAGAACTCCTCCAGCCGGATGCCGCCGCGCAGCACCAGGTACTGGTCGAGCTCGTGGCCGCGGAGGTCGGCCGGGTCGGCGTAGGCCTTCTCCATCCGGCGGTAGTGGTCGAGCCGCAGGTGGTGGTCGGCCAGGTTGCCGCGGAGCACCTCGAGCACGGCGGCGCGGTCGCCGAACGAGGCGCCGCGCATCTTGACCGCGATCTCGCTGCGCAGCTCCTCCATCGGGGTGGGGCGGGCGAGCCACTCCGCCAGCGCCGCGGCGCCCGCGCTGGTCACGGCGTAGACCTTCTTGTCGGGCTTGCCGGCCTGCGGGACCACCTCGACCTCCAGCCAGCCGTCGCCCTCCATCCGGGCGAGCACCCGGTAGATCTGCTGGTGGGTGGCGTGCCAGAAGAAGCCGATCGACTTGTCGAACCGACGGGCCAGCTCCAGTCCGGAGCCGGGCTTCTCGCTGAGCGCCACCAGCAGGGCGTGTTCCAGGGCCACCGCGGAAGAGTGGCATACCAGTGCAACGAGTTGCAATCCCCACAAATGGGCGGCTCCCGCTCTCGGCAGGGCGAGGAGCACGGGCTGGCGGACGAGTGATCCCGCAATTGTGACAGTGGTTCTGTCACAATGCCGAGCATGGTCTACGCACTCGGTCAGGGAACTGGCCCGCTCGCGGGCGTCAAGGTCGTCGAGATCGCCGGGATCGGCCCCGGGCCGCACGCCTGCACGATCCTGGCCGACCTGGGCGCCGACGTGATCCGCGTGGAGCGGCCCGGGGGCAACCCGCTCGGTGGCGGGCCGGCCGACCTGCTCACCCGGGGCCGGCCCAGCGTCGCCCTCGACCTGAAGAACCCGGCGGCGGTGGCCGCCGTCCTCGAGCTGGTCGCGAGCGCCGACGTGCTCGTCGAGGGGATGCGCCCCGGCGTCACCGAGCGCCTCGGTCTCGGGCCCGAGCAGTGCTGGGAGCGGAACCCGGCGCTGGTCTACGGCCGGATGACGGGCTGGGGCCAGGAGGGCCCGCTCGCCGAGGTCGCCGGGCACGACATGAACTACGTGGCGGCCGCCGGGGTGCTGCACGGGCTCGGCCAGGACCGGGACCGGCCGCACTTCCCGACCAACCTGCTGGGCGACTTCGGCGGCGGGTCGACGTACCTGGTGATCGGCGTGCTCGCGGCGCTGCTCGAGGCGAAGGTCTCCGGGCAGGGCCAGGTGGTCGACGCCGCGATCGTCGACGGCACCGCGCACCTCAACCTGATGGGCGCCAGCCTCCAGGCGATGGGCGTGCTGGGGGAGCAGCGCGCGGCCTCGCTGCTCGACGGCGGCGTCCCCTACTACGACGTCTACGAGACCAGCGACGGCCAGCACCTCTCGGTCGGCGCGCTGGAGCCGCAGTTCTACGCCGAGCTGGTCCGGCTGCTCGGCCTCGAGGAGCTGCCCGACCGCGACGACCCGGCCAACCTGCCCGCCATCCGGGAGGCGTTCACCGCCCGCTTCAAGGAGGGCACCCAGGCCGAGTGGGCCGAGGTCTTCGACGGCACCGACGCCTGCGTCTTCCCGATCGTGCCGATGGCCGAAGCCGCGCGCCACCCCCACCTGGCCTCCCGCGGCACCTACGTCGAGCGTGACGGCGTGCTGCAGCCGGCCCCGGCGCCGCGCTTCTCCCGGACCGCGGCGACCGTGCAGCGCTCCCCGCAGGCGGTGGGCGGCAGCACCCGCGAGGCGCTGGAGGCCTGGGGCGTCACCGACGTCGAGGGCCTCCTCGCCTCCGGCGCCGCCGTGCAGGCCTGAGCCCGCGCTAGATTCTCGCCATGGGTACCCCTGAGCACGTCGACGTGCTGATCATCGGAGCCGGCCTCTCCGGGGTCGGAGCGGCCAGCCAGCTGAGCCGCGAGCTGCCGGGCAAGAGCTACCTGATGCTCGAGCGCCGCCCGCGGATGGGCGGTACCTGGGACCTCTTCCGCTACCCCGGCGTCCGGTCGGACTCCGACATGTTCACCCTCGGCTACCGGTTCAAGCCGTGGCGCGGGGAGAAGGCGCTGGCCGACGGCGCCTCGATCCTGGAGTACGTCAAGGAGACCGCCACCGAGCACGGGGTGGACCGGCACGTGCGCTACGACCGCCGTGTCGTCGCCGCCGACTGGGACTCGGAGAGCGCCCGGTGGACCGTCGACGTGGAGACCACCCGCGAGGACGTCGGCGGCGGCACGATCACCGCGCACGAGACCTACACCTGCGGCTTCCTGTGGGCGTGCAGCGGCTACTACGACTACGACCGCGGCTACCTGCCCGAGCTGCCCGGCCTGGCCGACTTCGGCGGCACCGTCGTCCACCCCCAGCACTGGCCCGCCGGCCTGGACTACGCCGGCAAGCGGGTCGTGGTGATCGGCTCCGGCGCCACCGCGGTGACCCTGGTCCCGGCGATGGCGCTGCCGGCCGTCGAGGAGGGCGGGGCGGCGCACGTAACGATGCTGCAGCGCTCCCCGACGTACGTCCTCCCGGTGCCCGGCGTGGACAAGATCGGCCGCGCCTTCAAGCGGTTCCTGCCGGAGAAGGCGTCGTACGCCGTGACCCGGTGGAAGAACGTCGCCCAGGCGACGATCCTCTTCCAGGCCTCCCAGAAGTGGCCGGGCCCGATGCGCCGGCTGATCCGCAAGCTCAACGCCAAGATGCTGCCCGAGGGCTACCCGGTCGACGTCCACTTCAAGCCGACCTACGGCCCGTGGGACCAGCGGATGTGCCTGGTCCCCGACGGCGACCTCTTCCGCGCGATCAAGCAGGGCGACGCCGACGTCGCCACCGGCACCATCGAGACCTTCGACGAGACCGGCGTCCGGCTCACCGACGGGACGCACCTGGACGCCGACGTGGTGGTCACCGCGACCGGCCTCAACCTGCTCGCCTTCGGCGGCATGGAGCTGTGCGTCGACGGGAAGCCCGTCGACCTCACGCAGACGATGGCCTACAAGGCGATGATGCTCTCCGGCGTCCCCAACTTCGCCTTCACGATCGGCTACACCAACGCCTCGTGGACGCTCAAGGCAGACCTGGTCGCCGAGTACGTCTGCCGGTTGCTGGCGCACCTCGACGCGCACGGGTACGGCGCGGCCGTCCCGGTCCATGACCCCGAGGTGGGCGAGGAGCCGTTCATGGACTTCGGCGCAGGCTACGTGCTCCGCGCGCTCGACCGGCTGCCCAAGCAGGGGTCGGTCGAGCCGTGGAAGCTGCGGCAGAACTACGTCCACGACGTGCGCACCATCCGCCGCGGGGCGATCGACGACGGCGTCCTCGCCTTCCGTTGAGCCAGCCGCCGCCCGAGCGGTGAGAAAGGCCGGGGATTCTCCGGATATCGGGACGGAGGAGTAGTCTCCCCCTCAGACGCCTCGTCAAGTCTTGCCTCGAGCGTCCTGCGGAGCCCGACACGCTCGGGATCCGCCCTCACACTCGTGAGGCACACGCAGCGGTCCGAGACCGTCAGCCCCGCCACCGGCGGAAGCGCGTTGGTGAGACACCAACCGAAAGATCAACACATGAACTTCGCCGAACTCGGCGTGCCCTCGAACCTGTCCGCAGTGCTCGAGGCGCAAGGCATCACCATCCCCACCCCCATCCAGGCGGCCACGCTGCCCGACTCGCTGGCCGGACGCGACGTCCTCGGCCGCGGCCGGACCGGCTCCGGCAAGTCCTACGCCTTCCTGCTGCCGCTGGTCGCCCGCCTCGACGCGAGCAAGATGCCGGCGATGTCGCGCAAGCCGCGCGCCCTCATCATGGCGCCGACCCGCGAGCTGGTCACCCAGCTCCGTGACGCGCTCACCCCCCTCGCCAAGGAGGCCGGCCTCTCCACGCTGACCGTCTTCGGCGGCGTCGGCCAGGGCCCGCAGGTCGCCGGCCTCAAGAAGGGCGTCGACATCGTCATCGCCTGCCCCGGCCGCCTCGAGGACCTGATGGGCCAGGGTCACTGCGACCTCTCGGCCATCGAGGTCACCATCCTCGACGAGGCCGACCACATGGCCGACCTGGGCTTCCTGCCCGGCGTGAAGCGGATCATGGACAAGACCCCCAAGCAGGGCCAGCGGCTGCTCTTCTCCGCCACCCTCGACAAGGCAATCGACGTCCTGGTCAAGCGCTACCTGACCAACCCGGTCACCCACCAGGCCGACTCGGCGCAGTCCCCGGTCTCGAAGATGTCGCACCACGTGCTCCACGTGGGCCGCGAGCAGCGCGTCCCGGTCCTGGTCGACCTGACCAGCGCCCCCGGCCGCACCGTGATCTTCACCCGCACCAAGCACGGCGCCAAGGCGCTCGCCCGCCAGCTCAACAGCAAGGGCGTGACCGCGGTCGAGCTGCACGGCAACCTGTCGCAGAACGCCCGCACCCGCAACATGGAGGCGTTCCACTCCGGCAAGGCCTCCACCCTGGTGGCCACCGACGTGGCGGCCCGTGGCATCCACGTCGACGACGTGGCCCTCGTGGTGCACGCCGACCCGCCGTCGGAGCACAAGGCCTACCTGCACCGCTCGGGCCGCACCGCTCGCGCCGGCGCCGAGGGCACCGTGATCACCCTGATGACCGACGACCAGGTGCGCGACGTGCGCGACCTCACCCGTCTGGCCGGCATCAAGCCGACCACCACCAAGGTCACCTCGTTGGGTCACCCGATCCTCGTCCAGCTCGCGCCGGGCGAGCGCACGCTGGTGCCGGGTGGTTACGCACCCCCGGCACCGGCGGGTACGCGCCCCGCCGGCGAGCAGGGCCAGGCCCGCAGCGGCGGCGGCGCTCGCAACCGCTCGCGTCGCTCGGGCGTCAAGGCCGGTGGCCAGGGCGGCACCGCCCAGGGTGGCAGCCGCACCGGCGCCAAGGCAGGTGCCCGCACGGGTGCCAAGGCCGGCGCGCCGAGTGGCGGCGGCAACCGCCGTCGCTCCGGCGGTGGCAGCGCCTCGGTCTACAGCACCTCCACGGGCGGCTCCTCGCACAGCGCGTCGTCGTTCAGCGGACGCCGCTGACCTCAGCACCACCCACGACCCCGTACGGCGCCCCGGCGCCGTGCGGGGTCGTCGTGCGTGGTGAGACCGTGGGAGAGGGAACTCCGCGCGCACCCCGGTCGTTGAGCCGCTTCCCGACCCGAGGAGCCCTGTGACCGCACCGACCGACCCCTCCCGCTCCGTCCAGCACCAGACCGACCGCCTCGTCGAGCTGGGCTACCCGCCGCTCGCCGGGCTCTCCGAGGCGGAGCTGCGGGCGCTGGTGGCGCCCCTGGTCGAGCTCGCCCCCGACCTGACCGGGTACGCCGACGGCCCGGGCGCGGTCTCCGTCGTCCTGGTCCTGCCCCGCGAGGTCGTCGACCCGGCGCTGACCGTGCCGCTGCTCCGCCTGGTCTCCGGCAACCGGCCGGGCGTCGTCGACCGCAACCACGGGGAGGAGGGTCTCGACCCCTTCCGCCCCGTCGCCGGGCTCCGGACGCCGACCACCCCCTACCTGCTGCTCGGCGTCGAGCGAGGGGAGGAGTTCTGCGGGGTGGCGCCCGAGGAGGCGCTGCCGGTGATCACCTCGCGGGGGCGCACCCCGCTGACCATCGAGGAGGGGATCGCACTGGTGACCCAGGCGCCGCACCTGCTGGAGAAGAACAGGTGCTTCATGCTCTCCGGCTCCCGGCGCACCGGGCTCCCCGGCGACCGGCGGGTGCCGGCGCTGTGGATCAGCGACCGGGCGCCCAAGCTCGGCTGGTGCTGGGACGGCAACCCGCACCCCTGGCTGGGCGTCGCCTCGGCGGCCGGCCGTGCGTGGCCCTCGTAGAGTCGTCCGAGAGGGCAGGAACGCTGCCGAGGGAAGGCTGGTGGGCGGTGCGCGCCTGGGTGCGTCGTGCGTTGTGGGACGTGGTGCCCCGCGACCAGCGTGACACCGCAGCCGCGCTGCGCCGGCGCCAGGTGGTCGTCGTCCTCGTGGTGCTGCTCGGCGCCGCCCTGCTCGGCTGGTCGGTGCGCCTGGAGCCGGGCGACGACCTCTTCTACCTCGGCACGGCCGCGCTGGCGGCGCTCTGGACGGCCGGCTCCTTCGTCTCGGGCCGGCTCCACCTGGGCCGGATCGCCTTCCGGGACCGGCTGACCCGGCCGGTCCTCACCCCGCTGGCGCTCGGCCTCGGGCTGGCCGGGATCTTCATCCTGGGGGCCCTGGTGGTGCGGCGGGTCCCGTTCCTGGAGGACCAGGTGGGCTCGGTCCTCGACTTCGCCGACGAGGGCTCGGTGCCGCTGCTGGTGCTGATCACCGCCGTCAGCGGCGTCGCCGAGGAGCTCTTCTTCCGCGGTGCCGCCTATGCCGCGATCCCGCGGCACCCGGTGCTGTGGACCAGCCTTGCCTACGTCGTCGCCACGGCGGCGACCGGCAACGTGATGCTCACCTTCGCCGCCGGTCTCCTCGGGGTGCTCTGCGGCCTGCAGCGGCGGGCCTCCGGCGGGATCCTGGCGCCGGCGCTGACCCACGTGAGCTGGTCGCTGACCATGCTGCTGGTGCTGCCGCTGCTCATCGCCTAGCGGCCGTCCTCCTCCAGGGCCCGGCGCACCGCCTCCTCGTAGCCGACCGGCTCGAACGGGAGCAGCTCGCGGATCGAGTGGTCGGAGACCACGACCTCGGTGTTCATCGAGTCGATCAGGTTGCGGCCGGTGGTGGCGTCGATGTCGGTGACGAAGGAGAGCCAGTAGGAGGAGAGGCGCGGGGTGAAGACGGGGACCGGGACGATCGGGACGGCGTCCCCGTGCATCACCTCCGAGGCGATCTCGAGCATCCGCCGGTAGGTCAGCACCTCCGACCCGCCGACCTCGAAGACCCGGCCGAGCGCGAGGTCGTGGTCGACCACGCCGACCAGGTAGCGGACCACGTCGTCCAGGGCGATCGGCTGGGTGCGGGTGGCCGACCAGCGCGGCACCACCATCATCGGCAGGTTCTTGACCAGCTGGCGGGTGATCTCCCACGAGACGCCGCCGCGGCCCACCACGATCGCGGCGCGCAGCACGGTGACGGGGCAGCCCGCCTCGCCGAGCAGCCCCTCGACCTCGCGCCGGCTCCGCAGGTGCGGGGAGAGGTCGGCGCCGTCGGAGCCGAGGCCGCCCAGGTAGACGATCTGCCGGACGCCGGCTGCCGCCGCCTGCTCGCCGAAGGTCCGGGCGGCCCGGGCGTCCTCGGCCTCGAAGTCGTCGCTGTCGAGGGAGTGCACCAGGTAGAACGCCACGTCGACCCCCGCCATCGCGGCGGCCAGGCTCTCGGGGTCGGTGACGTCGGCCCCGACCGCGCTGCCGGGCCCGTCGTACGCGGCGGGGCGGCGTGTCATCGCGCGCACGTCGTACCCCTCCGCCAGGAGCGCGGGGACGAGACGGCTGCCGACGAAGCCGGTGGCCCCGGTGACGAGCACGGTGGTGGCGGTCATAGGTGCAGCCTAGGCAGGCGCACGTGGGCCGACGGGGGAGTAGATTCGCGCCATGAGCAGTGAGACCGCCCCCCGCACCCTCGACGAGGCCCAGGTCTGGGAGTTCCTGACCCGCCGTGAGTTCGGCCGCCTCGCCTTCCACCTGGCCGACGAGGTCCACATCGCCCCGGTCAACTACGCGGTGGACCACGGCACCCTGCTCTTCCGCACCGCGGAGGGCAGCAAGCTGCTGGGGATCGTGATGAACCCCGACGTGGCGTTCGAGGTCGACGAGTACGACGACCGCGAGGCGACCAGCGTGGTCCTGCGCGGGACCGCCCGCAAGCTCGAGGAGGACGAGGAGCACCGGGCCGAGAACGTCCCGCTGCGGCCGTGGGTCGACGACCTCAAGTACAACGTCGTCGAGATCACCCCGACCGAGCTCAGCGGCCGCCGCTTCCTCCTCAGCCGGCCGTGGCTCCACCTGCGCACCGACCTCGGCTGAGCCGCCTGCTCACCTGGTGTCGAGCGCCTGCTCCTGGAGCGCCAGCACCGGGTCGAGCCGGGTGACGGTGCGGGTCTCGAGGTCGACCATCACGGCCATGTCGTCGGGCAGCGGCGTCCAGCCCGGCTCGTCGAGCCCGCTGGAGATGACGGTCAGGCCCTCCTCCTCGGTGCGGTAGTCCATCGCGAAGTACTCGCTCAGGTGGCGCGGGGGCACGTCGTCCTCGTCGTCGAAGAGGTTGCGCAGGCCCTCCCGCGGCGAGGTCGCCCGGCTGTTGACGTGGATCGCGACCATGTGGGTCGGGGTGAGCATCAGCGCGTTGAGGCTGCAGTCGGCGAAGTCGCGGAGCAGGATGCCCAGCGCGTGCCTCACCCCCGCCTCGAGGTCGCCGTGCTCGTCGACGCACTGCTTGACGAACCGGAAGTAGCGCTCGCTGTCGGTGTCGCCGACCAGCTTCTCGCGGGTCGCCGGGGTCAGCAGCGTCTCCAGGTCGGCGATGGGGGAGACGTGGCCGTTGTGGGCGAAGGCGTAGTCGCCGTCCACGAACGGGTGGGTGTTCTCCTCCCGGACCGGGAGGCCTCCGGTGGCCCACCGCAGGTGGACGAAGCCGGCGCGCCCCAAGCGCTGCTCGACCAGCTCGGCGTACTGCTGGTCCTCGCCCGCCGACCTCGGCGAGGCCACCGACCGGGTGCTGCCGTCCTCGTCGTGCCAGGCCATCCCCCAGCCGTCGCCGTGCACGGCTGTGAGGGCGGTGAAGCCCTCCAGCCCCTCGGGTCCGAGCAGCTCCGCCACCGACGTCGGCTCCTCGCGCACGTAGCCCAGCAAACGGCACATCTGGTTCGTCTCCTCCTGGCGTCCGGGGGTGTGGGATCCGTCTCCGATCCGTCTCCACTGTGCCTCATGGGCCCGGATGCCCGGTCGCAGGGATGTACGGAATCGGGCGCGTCGCGGTAGGAAAGGGCGCATGCGAGCCATGGGTGTCGAGGAAGAGCTGCTGCTGGTGGAGCCGACGACGGGTGCCCCGGCCTCCAGGGCGGCGCAGGTGCTGAGAGCGGCCGAGGTGCGCGAGGCGCGGGACCCGGCGCCGGCGACGGAGAAGGGCGGCTCGCTCGGCCACGAGGTGCAGAAGAGCCAGGTGGAGACCGACACGCCCCCCGAGGTGGGGCTCGACGCGCTCGAGAAGGCGCTGCGGGCCTGGCGCGAGCGGACCCGGGCCAGCGCGCTGGAGGTCGGTGCCCGGGTGCTGGCCACCGGGACCTCGCCGCTCGAGGGCGGCACCAGCCACCTGCGCACCCCGCGGTTCGACGCGATGGCTTCGCGCTACGGCCTGACCATGGCCGAGCAGCTCACCTGCGGGTGCCACGTCCACGTGGACGTGAAGGACGACGAGGAGGGGGTCGCCGTCCTGGACCGGATCCGGGTCTGGCTGCCGGTGCTGCTGGCGCTCAGCGCCAACTCCCCGTGGAGCAGCGGCGTGGACACCGCCTACGAGAGCTACCGCTCGCAGATGATGATCCGCTGGCCGAGCAGCGGGCCGACCCCGGTCTTCGGCTCGGTGGAGGCCTACCGCGCGCACGTCGACGCGATGCTGGCCACCGACGTCCTGCTCGACGAGGGGATGGTCTACTCCGACGCCCGGATCTCCGCCCGGCACCCGACGGTGGAGGTGCGGGTCGCCGACGTCTGCCTCGACGTCCGCGACGCCGTGCTGTACGCCGCGCTGAGCCGGGCGCTGGTGGAGACCGCCGCCCGGGAGTGGGCCGACGGCCGGCCGGCCCCCGGCGCCGAGGTGCCGGTGCTGCGCCTGGCCACCTGGCAGGCGGGCCGCTACGGGTTGACCGGTCACCTGATTGACCCGACCTCGTGCCGGCCGCAGCCCGCCCGCGAGGTGGTCGACGCCCTGCTGTCGCACGTGGACGACGCGCTCGGGAGCTACGGCGACCGGGACGCGGTGCACGTGGGCGTCGAGCGGGTCTTCCGCGACGGCACCGGCTCGGCGCGGCAGCGCGCCCTGCTGGCCGAGCGCGCGCCCGCCGCGGTCGTCTCCCAGCTGGCCCGGATCACCGCCGGCGACGAGGGCTGAGCGGGGCGCCTCAGCCGCTGCGCCGCCGGATGCCCTCGCGCTTGGTCTCGTCCATCGCCGCCTCGTAGGCGGAGACCAGGGAGGTGATCGAGAGCGGCTTGAGCCGCTCCACCACCTCCTGGAGCCGCGCGGGGGTCATCCCGGACTCCTTGTACGTGGGCCAGACCATGGTCCGGAAGAGCTCGTAGAGCTCCTCGGCGATCTCCCGGCCGTGCCGGGCGAAGAGCTCGGAGGCAGCCTTGGCGGCCTCGACCGGGTAGCCGAGCTCGAGCAGGCCCAGGCCCACCGAGAGCTGGGAGACCGCGACGGTGTAGCCGCCGTCGGGGCCGGGCCGGACGATGTCGAGCTCCTCCAGGGTGGCCAGGTCGTCGTCGCCGAGCGGGCGTCCGGCCCGCCCCTCCAGCTCCTCGCGGGTCATCGACACCGGGTGCTCGGCCATCCAGGGGGCGAGCATGGTCCGGTGCAGGGCGACGTCCGCGGCCGAGGCGGTCGCGGGGATCGAGGCGACGTACCGCTCGATCGCGGAGAGGGTGAGCCCGTGGCTCTGCAGCTCCTGGACCAGCTCGAGCCGGGCCACGTGGTCGGCGGTGTAGTAGCCGGACCGACCCCGCCTGATCGGCGGCGGCACCAGCCCACGGGTGGTGTAGAAGCGCACGTTGCGCACGCTCATGCCCACCCGGGCGGTCAGCTCCTCGAGGGTGAGCAGGTCCGGCACGGTGCTCTCCATGCGGTCGCTCCTCGCGTGGTGTGGATCACAGTGGACAGGGAAGGCCCCGCCTCTTGACGATTGTGACAGCAAGAGTGTCACAATCGCAGCACACCCAGCCACGACGGACGCCGTACGGCGAGCCGAGCGGCACCACGGCACCAGCAAGGACGGTCATGGCAGAAGCATTCGTGTACGACCACATCCGCACCCCCCGCGGCAAGGGCAAGGCCAACGGCACCCTCCACGAGGTCAAGCCGATCGATCTCGCGGTCGGGCTGCTCGACGCGGTGCGTGAGCGCAACCCGGGCCTCGACCCGGGCCGCGTCGACGACGTCGTCCTGGGCGTCGTCTCCCCGATCGGCGAGCAGGGTGCCGATCTCGCCAAGACCGCCGCGCTCGCGGCCGGCTACCCCGACCACGTCGCCGGCGTCCAGCTCAACCGCTTCTGCGCCTCGGGCCTCGAGGCCGTCAACCAGGCGGCCTCCCGGGTCCGCGGCGGCTTCGAGGACCTGATCCTCGCCGGTGGCGTCGAGTCGATGAGCCGCGTCCCGATGGGCTCCGACGGCGGCCCCTGGGCCCAGGACCCGGCCACCGCGATGAAGTCCGGCTTCGTGCCCCAGGGCATCGGCGCCGACCTGATCGCCACCGTCGAGGGCTTCACCCGCGCCGACGTCGACGCCTTCGCCGCGCAGTCGCACGCGCGGGCCGCCAAGGCGTGGGCCAACGGCTACTTCGACGGTGCCGTGGTGCCGGTGCGCGACCTCAACGGCCTGGTGGTGCTCGACCGCGACGAGACCATCCGTCCCGGCACCACGCCGGAGAGCCTGGCGGGCCTCAAGCCGTCGTTCGCCCAGATCGGCGCCGACGCCGGCTTCGACGACGTGGCGCTGGAGAAGTACCACTGGCTGGAGCGGATCGACCACGTGCACCACGCGGGCAACTCCTCGGGGATCGTCGACGGCGCCGCGCTGATGGCGATCGGCACCGAGCAGGTGGGCCAGGAGCTCGGGCTCACCCCCCGCGCGCGGATCATCGCCGCGGCCGTCTCCGGGGCCGACCCGGTGATCATGCTGACCGGTCCCGCGCCGGCCGCGCGCAAGGCGCTGGCCAAGGCCGGCCTCGAGGTGGGCGACATCGACCTCTTCGAGATCAACGAGGCGTTCGCCGCGGTCGCCCTGCGCTTCATGCGCGACATGGGGATCAACGACGAGATCACCAACGTCAACGGCGGCGCCATCGCCATGGGCCACCCGCTCGGCGCCACCGGCACGATGATCCTCGGCACCCTGATCGACGAGCTGGAGCGCCGTGGTCAGCGTCGCGGCCTGGCCACGCTCTGCGTCGGTGGCGGCATGGGCATCGCCACCATCGTCGAGCTGGTCTGACCTCCCCCACTCTCTCCGCGAAGGAACCACGACTGACATGAGCAGCACCCAGACAGACCAGAGCGCCGTGCGCTACGACCGCGACGCCGACGGCGTCGTCACCCTCACCCTCGACGACCCCACGTCGAGCGCCAACACCATGAACGAGCTCTACCAGCGCTCGATGGAGGCGGCCGTGAGCCGCCTGCACGACGAGGTGGACTCCGTCACCGGCGTGATCATCGCCAGCGCCAAGAAGACCTTCTTCGCCGGCGGCAACCTCAAGATGATGAGCCAGGCGACCAAGGACGACGCCGCCGCCATCTTCGCCGAGGTCGAGGCGATGAAGGCGACCCTGCGCCGCCTGGAGACCTTCCCCCGCCCGGTGGTCGCCGCGATCAACGGCGCCGCGCTGGGCGGTGGCCTGGAGATCGCGCTGGCCACCCACCACCGGATCGCCGTCGACGACAGCAGGATCAAGATCGGCCTGCCCGAGGCGACCCTGGGCCTGCTGCCGGGCGGCGGCGGGGTCACCCGCACCGTGCGGATGCTCGGCCTGCAGACCGCGCTGATGGACGTGCTGCTCCAGGGCACCCAGTTCAAGCCGGCCGACGCCAAGGCCAAGGGCCTGGTCGACGAGCTGGTCGCCACCCAGGACGAGCTGCTCCCGGCGGCGCGCGCCTGGCTGGCCGGCGTCAAGGACGACGACGCCGCGGCGAAGCAGCCCTGGGACCGCCCCGGCTACAAGAT
This sequence comes from Nocardioides sp. Z22_16, assembly GCF_058134365.1. Classification (NCBI taxonomy): domain Bacteria; kingdom Bacillati; phylum Actinomycetota; class Actinomycetes; order Propionibacteriales; family Nocardioidaceae; genus Nocardioides; species Nocardioides sp. Z22_16. Next base: position 87,236 of record NZ_JBYTTI010000003.1, on the reverse strand, counting down.
GCCCGGTGGCAACCCGAAGTCGCCCGCGATGGCGGCGTTCCTGCCCGCCTTCCCGGCGCTGCTGCGCAAGCAGCTCAAGGGCGCCGACTACCCGGCCCAGAAGGCGATCCTGGCCGCGGCGGTCGAGGGTGCGATGACCGACTTCGAGACCGCCTCGCGGATCGAGTCGCGCTACATCACCAGCCTGATCACCGGTCAGAACTCCAAGAACATGATCCAGGCGTTCTTCTTCGACCTCCAGGCCATCAACTCCGGCTCGCTGCGGCCGCAGGGGATCGAGAAGTTCAAGGCGACCAAGGTCGGCGTCCTGGGCGCCGGGATGATGGGCGCCGGCATCGCCTACGTCTGCGCCCGCGCCGGCATGCAGGTCGTGCTCAAGGACGTGGAGCAGGCGAACGCCGAGAAGGGCAAGGCCTACAGCGAGAAGCTCAACGCCAAGGCCGTCTCCCGGGGCAGGCTGACGCAGGAGAAGTCGGACGAGCTGCTCGGCCGGATCACCCCGACCGCCGACCCCGCCGACCTGGCCGGCTGCGACCTGGTGATCGAGGCGGTCTTCGAGGACGCCTCGCTCAAGGCGAAGGTCTTCGCCGAGGTGGCGCCGTACGTCAACGGCGACGCGCTGCTCTGCTCCAACACCTCCACCCTGCCGATCACCGAGCTGGCCCAGGGGGTCGACCGCCCGGCCGACTTCATCGGCCTGCACTTCTTCTCCCCGGTCGACAAGATGCCGCTGGTGGAGATCATCCGGGGTCGCGAGACCTCGGACGCGACGCTGGCCAAGGCCTACGACGTGGTCCAGCAGATCCGCAAGACCCCGATCGTGGTCAACGACAGCCGCGGCTTCTACACCTCGCGGGTGATCGGCACCCAGATCAACGAGGGGCTGCGGATGCTCGGCGAGGGCGTCCGCCCGATGACCCTGGAGCGGGCCGCCACCCAGGCCGGCTTCCCGGTCGGCCCGCTGCAGATCAGCGACGAGCTCAACCTCGAGCTGATGAAGAAGATCCGGATCGCCAACGAGGCGGCTTGGAAGGCGGCGGGCAAGGACGTCTCCGCCGACCCCTCGACCCAGGTGGTGGAGAAGATGCTGGAGCTCGGCCGCTCCTCCAAGCTCAAGGGCGCCGGCTTCTACGAGTACGCCGACGGCAGGCGGGCCGGGCTCTGGTCCGGCCTCGCCGAGACCTTCCCGCCGGCCCCGGAGCAGATCCCGTTCCGCGACGTGCAGGACCGGATGCTCTTCATCGAGGCGCTGGAGACCGCGCGGTGCTTCGAGGAGGACGTCATCACCTCCGCCGCCGCGGCCAACATCGGCTCGATCATGGGCATCGGCTTCCCGGCCCGCACCGGTGGGGCGGCGCAGTTCATGACCGGGTACGAGGGCGCCGACGGCAGCGTCGGGCTGGCGGCGTTCGTGGCTCGCGCCGACGAGCTCGCGGCGGCGTACGGCGAGCGCTTCGCGCCGACCGCCCGGCTGCGGGAGATGGCGGAGCAGGGCGACTCCTTCCCCGCCTGACCCCCGCCTGACCCGCGCCGAGGGGAAGCGGGAGCGGTGCTCCCGCTTCCCCTCGCGCATGTCCCATGTTTTGCCACGCCGGAGGCGGCGGTCGGTGAGAATCGGCGGGTGACCGACGCCGTCCCCCAGCCCGCCGTCCTCGTGGAGGACCTGCACGTCCGCTTCGGCGAGGTCGAGGCGGTCGCCGGCGTCTCGCTCGCGGCGTACGCCGGGCAGTCCACCGCCCTGCTCGGCCGCAACGGCGCCGGGAAGTCGACCACCATGCGGGTGCTGGCCGGGGTCGTCCCCCCGACCCAGGGCCGGGTCGTCGTCGCCGGGCACGACGTGGCGCGCGAGGCGCTCGCGGTGAAGCGGGCGGTCGGCTACTGCCCCGACGTCGGTGGCCTGGTGCCCCGGGCCACACCCTGGGAGCACCTCCAGCTCGCCGCCCGGCTGCGGCGGATGACCGACTGGGAGCCCCGGGCCCGCGAGCTGCTGGAGCGCTTCGAGCTCGGCGACGTGGCCCACCGGGTGACCGCCGGCTTCTCCCACGGCATGGGGCGCCGGCTCTCGGTGATCCTGGCCGCCTTCCACCGCCCCGAGGTGCTGCTGCTCGACGAGCCCTTCGACGGGGTCGACCCCATCGGGGTGGAGGCCACCTTCGAGGTGGTCGCCGACGCCCGGGCGCGGGGCGCGAGCGTCCTCCTCTCCACCCACCTGCGTGAGCTCGCCGTCGAGGTCTGCAGCTCGGCGCTGGTGCTGCGCGGCGGCGAGCGGGTCGCCACCCTGGACGCCGGGGAGCTCCTCGGGGAGGTCGGCGCCGATGCCTACCGTGCGCTCCTCGACTGAGGCCCGCCCGGTCGCGGCCGCCTGGGACGAGCTCGTGGTCCGTCCGGTGGCCGACGCCCGCCACCTCGTCCGCTTCCGGGCCGCCGGGGTACGCCGTCCCCGCGCGATGCGGTTGGGCTGGACGGTGCTCCTCGGGATCACCGCGCTGGTCCTCGTCGTCCCCGCCTTCGCCCCCGGCGCGGGCCGGGAGGCGGGACGCAGCCTCGACGTGCTGCTCCTGCTGCCCACCTTCATGGCCGGCTTCCTGGCCCTGGCCGTGGTCTCCGCCGTCGCCTCCGGGGGCGGCCGCGAGCTGCTGCCGCACGCGCAGGCCGTCGCCTTCCCGGTCAGCCCCACCACCGACCACCTCGGCGCGCTGCTGCAGGCGCCGCTCAACATCGCCTGGCTGATCCAGGCCTGGTTCCTGCTCGGGGCCGCAGCCTGGGGCAAGGGGCCCGACGGGCTGCTCCCGCTCCAGCTGGTGCTGCTGCTCTGGCTCGCCCTGGCCACCGCGGTCGCCCAGGTGCTGGCCTGGACGACGGAGGCGCTGCGGCGCCGCCCCCACGGCGTCGGCGTGGTCCGGGCCCTCGGCGCCGGGGTGGCCGGCGTCGCCTTCTGGCTCCAGCTCGCGGACCTGTGGGGACCGGTGCTCGACGCCCTGCCGACGCTGACCCTGGTGGTGGCGGGGGTGGGCGGCTGGTCCCTGGAGTGGCTCGCCGCCGTCGCCTTCGAGGCGACGGTCGTCGTGCTGGCCGTGGTGCTCGGCGCGGTTCCGGCGCACGCCACGGCCCGGCGGCAGGCCCGGGACGAGCAGCGCGTCGAGAGCGCGAGCTTTCCCGCCCGCCGCACCCCGCGCTCCGAGCTGGGGATGCTGGTGCGGATCGACCGTGCCTCGGTCTGGCGGGCGGTCCCGATGCGCCGCGGCCTCGGGGTGCTGGCTGTCGGCCCCGGCCTGGTCGCGCTCGCCGGCGCGCTCTCCTGGGACATGGTGGTGATCCTGCCGGGGCTGGTGGTCAGCGGCGGCGTCCTGCTCTTCGGGGTCAACGCCTGGTCGCTCGACGGGCGAGGCGGGCTGTGGCGCGAGAGCCTCCCGGTGGAGCCGGCCCTGGTCTTCCGGGCCCGCAGCCAGGTGATGGTCGAGTGGCTCCTGTGCGCGGCGCTGGTCACCGTCCTGCTCGCGTCCCTGCGCGCGGGCCCTCCCACCGGCGCCGAGGTGACGGCGCTGCTCTGCGCCCTGCTGGTGGTGACCGCGCAGGTGGTGGCGGTGGCGATGACCTGGTCGATCCGGCGGCCGTTCTCCGTCGACCTGCGCTCGGCGCGCGCGACGCCCGCCCCTCCGGTGGTGATGGTCGGCTACTCCGCCCGGCTGGCGACCAGCACCACGGTCACCGCGATGGTCTTCTCCGCGCTGTCGTGGACGGCGCCCGGCTGGGTGAGCGTCGCCGTGGCGGTCCCGCTCCTGGCCTGGTCGGGGGTCAGGTGGCGCCGCGCGGCGGCCCGGTGGGCGGATGCCCCGACGCGGGCCCTGGTGGTCACCACCGTGGCCGCCTGAGGCGTCCGGCTCAGACCAGCCGGCGGAAGAGCGGCAGCGGTGCGTGCCGCAGCACCCGCGCCAGCGGCTCCCACGGCAGCCCGGGCACGTAGGCGGAGGCCCGCTCGGCCTCCATCGCCGAGACCATGGAGCGGACCCCGCGCTCGGTCGAGGCGAGCAGGGGCGGCGGGGTGGAGCCGGGGCCGGTCGGGTTCATCTCCGAGGCGATGTAGCCGGGGTAGAGCACGGTGACCTTGATCGGCGTGCCGTGGAGCTCGGCGCGCAGCCCCTCGGCGAGGTGCGCCACCGCCGCCTTGGTGGCGCCGTAGGTGGTCATCGACTTCGGCATCCCGCGGACCGCGGAGACGCTGGAGACGACCACCAGGTGGCCGCTGCCCTGCGCGCGGAAGAGCTCCATCGCGGCCTCGGTCTGGGCCAGGGCGCCGACGAAGTTGGTCATCGCGGTCTCGCGGTTGGCGTCGAAGCGGCCGGTGCCGAGCGGGGCGCCCTTGCCGATGCCGGCGTTGACCACCACCCGGTCCAGCGTCAGGCCCTCGGCGGCGAAGTCGTCGCGGAACCCGCGGACCACGTCGAAGACCTGGTCGTGGTCGTTGACGTCGAGGGCGCGGAGGTGGACGGGGTGGCCCGGGTGGGCGGCCCGGATCTCGTCGCGCAGCTCCTCGAGCCGGTCGGTGCGGCGGGCGCAGAGGGCGAGCGGGTGGCCCCGGTCGGCGAGCTGGCGGGCCATCTCGGCGCCCAGACCGCTGCTGGCGCCGGTGATCAGGGTGGGCCTCGGGGTGCTGCGCGCCTGGGTCATGGGCGCCAGTGTGACAAACCGGGACGTCCCGGCCCCCTCGGGACTCGCGGGCCGGGACGTCCCGCGGCTCAGCGCAGGCGCTCGTGGATGTCCTCGCTCATGCGGACGATGGCGACGTAGAACTCCAACGTCATCCGGATCAGGCACAGGTAGAAGATGAGGACGACCGGTCCCAGGACCAGCACGGCCAGGCCGGCACCGGCGCTCTGGACGAAGCTCGCGAGCACGAAGAAGAGCCAGAAGAGGACCATCAGGCCCACCGCCAGGGCGTAGACGACCTTGACCACCTTGGGGGTGATGAAGCTGGTGAAGGAGAAGTCGAAGAGACTGCCGAAGAACCCCTTGTCCGACTGGCCCTGCGGCAGGTTGGGGTCGCCGCCGTAGCCGCCGTAGCCGGCATAGGGGTCGGCGGGCTGGGCGCCGTACGGCGCGGTGGGCTGGTCGCCGTAGGGCTGGCCGCCCTGCGGGTCGCCCTGGCCGTACGGGTTCTCGGGCGGGTTTCCGTAGGTGGACATCGATGCTCCCTCTTCCCCCGGGGTGCCGGGACTGCTGATGTGGCTGCGCGCAGCGTAGTGGTCGCGGGGCCTCCTGCCCCGGCACATCCGGGCTGAAACGCGCCGCTCATGGCTCACCGCGCGCCTCTGCATACGTGGTATGCATACTCAGTAGGCACACGGAGGGGAGGACGGCGATGTCGGTCCGACAGGCGTTGCTCGCGCTGCTGGAGGAGGGGCCGATGTACGGCTACCAGCTCCGCACGGAGTTCGAGCAGCGCACCGGCGCGACCTGGCCGCTCAACATCGGGCAGGTCTACACCACCCTCGCCCGCCTCGAGCGCGACCGCCTCGTCGAGAGCGACGGCGCCGCCGACGACGAGGGGCACGTGGTCTACACGATCACCGAGGAGGGGCGGGAGACCGCGCGCGACTGGTTCACCACGCCGGTCCCGCGCGAGCAGCCGCCGCCCCGCGACGAGCTGGCGATCAAGCTGGCGATCGCCGTCACCCTGCCCGGCGTCGACGTCACGGCCCTGATCCAGCAGCAGCGGAGCGCCACCATGGCCGCCCTCCAGGAGCGCACCCGGCTCAAGCGCGGCGGGCGGGCCGCGCAGCCGACAGCGCCCGAGGACCTCGCCTGGAGCCTGGTCCTGGACTCGCTGGTCTTCGCCGCCGAGGCGGAGATCCGCTGGCTCGACCACTGCGAGGCCCGCCTCCGGCGGATCGCCACCAGCACCACGACCAGTGCCGCACCGACCACCCGGGGGACCAGATGAGCAACGCACCGTTCCTGCGACTCGACGCGGTCACCCGCGTCCACGGCACCGGCGCCGCCGAGGTGCAGGCGCTGCGCGGCGTCAGCTTCCACGCCGAGGCGGGCGAGCTGGTGGCGCTGATGGGACCCTCCGGCTCCGGCAAGTCCACCCTGCTCACCGTCGCGGGTGGGCTGGACCAGCCCACCGGCGGCACGGTGACCGTGGACGGCGTCGACCTGGCCGACCTCGACCTCGCCGGCCGGGCCAGGCTCCGGCGCACGTCGGTGGGCTACGTCTTCCAGGACTTCAACCTGATCCCGGCACTGAGCGCGGCCGAGAACGTGGCCCTGCCCCTCGAGCTCGGCGGGGTCCGCTCCGCGCAGGCCCGCCGGCAGGCCCGGGCCGCGCTGGAGGAGGTGGGCGTCCTCGAGGTCGCCGACCGCTTCCCCGACGACATGTCCGGCGGCCAGCAGCAGCGCATCGCGATCGCCCGCGCCATCGTCGGCGAGCGACGGCTGATCCTCGCCGACGAGCCGACCGGGGCGCTGGACACCGAGACGGGGGAGGAGATCCTGCGCCTGCTGCGGGAGCGCTGCGACGCCGGCGCCGCGGGGGTGCTGGTCACCCACGAGCCCCGGCACGCGGCCTGGGCCGACCGGGTGGTCTTCCTCCGCGACGGGATGGTCGTCGACGAGTCGGCCGCCGACCTGGTCGAGGTCCGCTGATGCCGGGCTCGTGGCTGCGGAGCTGGCGACCCCTGCTGCGGCTGGCCTGGCGCGACGTACGACGAGCCCGGGCGCGCAGCGCCCTGGTGCTGGTGCTGATCGCCCTGCCCGTGCTCGCGGTGACCACGGCGCTGGTGCTGACCGCCACCGCACAGGTGACCGGGACCGAGGCGCTGGAGCGCCGGCTCGGCGCGGCCGACGCGCTGGTCGAGTTCGACGGCTACTCCTCCCGGGTCAGCCAGACCCCCGATCCCGACACCGGCATGGGGACAGGCGAGGGCCACGGCGAGGGGGTCGGGTTCACCCTCGGCACCCTGGAGCAGGTGCTCGACCGCGACGTCCGGGCCGTGGAGTGGCGCCGCACCCAGCTCCGGGTGGAGACCGACCGCGGTGTCGTCCGGGCAGGTGCCTCCTACCTCGACCTGGCCGATCCGCTCACCGAGGGGCTGGCCACCCTCGAGGAGGGCCGGTTGCCCGCCACGGCTGGGGAGGCGCTGGTCAACCGGGCCCTCGCCGACCGGGGCCCCGGGCTCGGCGAGACGCTCACCCTGGCCGACGGCACCACCTACGAGGTGGTCGGCGTCGGCGAGGACGCGGTGACGAAGCAGTTCCCGACGTTCTTCACGCCCGAGGCGCCGCCGTCCGCGACCGGAACTCCCGTCAGCTGGCTGGTCGACGCCGGTGAGGTGACGTGGGAGGAGGTGCGGGCCGTCAACGAGCGCGGCGCCAGGGTCCTCTCCCGCGCGGTCCTGCACGACCCGCCGCCGGACTCCGCGGTCGCCTCCGAGGTGCGCGGAGGCAGCGGCGACGAGGCGATGACGGTGCTGGTGCTGGTCGTGGTGATGGTGCTGCTGGAGGTGGTGCTGCTCGCCGGCCCGGCCTTCGCGGTGACCGCCCGTCGCCAGTCGCGGACGCTGGCGCTGATGGCCGCCGTCGGCGGCACCCCCGCCCAGGCGCGCGGCGCGATCCTGGCGGTCGCGGTGGTCCTGGGGAGCCTCGCCGCCGCCGTCGGGGCGCTGGGTGGGATCGCGCTGGCGCGCGGCATCCTCCCCGTGGTGCAGCACTACAGCGGCTCCTGGCTCGGACCCTTCGACGTGCCGTGGCTGCTGGTGGCGGTCGTCGCGGGCTGCGGCCTGCTGGCGGCTCTGCTCGCCGCCGCGACGCCCGCCTGGCTGGCCTCCCGGACCGACGTGGTGGCGGTGCTCGCCGGCCGGCGTGGCGACGCCGCGCCCTCGACGCGCTCGCCCCTGCTCGGGGTGGTGCTGCTGGGCGCGGGCGTGGCCGGCGCCGTCGTCGGTGCCGGGAAGGACTCCGGCGGCGAGGCCTTCATCGCGGGGTCGGCGATCGTCTCGGTCCTGGGCATGGTGCTGATCGTGCCGGTGGTCCTCGGCCTGCTCTCCCGGGTGGGCGGGCGGCTGCCCCTGCCCCTGCGGTACGCCGTGCGCGACGCGGTGCGTCACCGCACCAGGACCGTGCCCGCAGTGGCCGCGGTCGCCGCCACCGTCTGCGGCGTGGTGGCCCTGGGCATCAGCACCAGCAGCGACGCCCGCGAGAACGAGGCGACCTACGCCCCGCAGCTGCCGCACGGCGACGGGATCGTCACCGCCGTCGAGTCGACGCCCGCAGTGTGGCAGCAGCTCGAGCAGGTGGTGCGCCGGGAGCTGCCGGCGGCGACGGTGACCCCGGTGGTCGGGGTGCCCGAGCTGATGGAGGGCTACGTCGAGGTCGGGTACCGGCTGCCCGGGGAGCGCGGATCGGACTGGTTCCTGGAGTGGACGGGCGGGAACCTGGGCACGTCGGGCCTGGTCGCCGACGAGCTGCCCGCGGTGCTGCGCGACCTGAGCGGGGCCGAGCGTGAGCGCGGCGACCGGGCGCTGGCCGCGGGGCGCGTCGTCGTCTTCACGGCCGACCCGGTCGACGCCGACCAGGTGCGGGTCAAGGGCAGCGTGTGGGACGACCAGGCCATGGAGCAGACGACGATCTTCGGCCCCGAGACGTTGCCGGCGACCTTCGTCCAGGTGGAGACCCGCGGATACCCGGTCCCGGCCGTGGTCCCCACCGAGGTGGCCGAGCAGCTGGGCATGGAGGTGTCGACCGTCGCCCTGCACGTCACCGGGGCGCCGATCCCGGAGCAGACCGCCGCCGACCTCGACGAGGCGGTCGCGGCCACGGGCGAGTACGCCGGGTTCTACGTGGAGCGCGGCTACGCGCCACATCCTGCCGAGCGCTGGGTCGTCTGGGTGCTCGCGGCGCTGGGCGGGGTGCTGATGGTGGGCGGCACGCTCACCGTCACCTTCCTGGCCCTCAGCGACGCGCGCCCCGACCTCGCGACGCTCGCGGCGGTGGGCGCCGCACCCCGGACCCGGCGGGCGGTGGCGGCGTCGTACGCCCTGGTGGTCGGGCTCGTCGGCGCCGTGCTGGGGGCGCTGGTCGGGCTGGTGCCGGGGATCGCGGTCGCCTTCCCGCTGACCCGCTCCTACGGCGCCACCGGGGAGGTCTCCGTGGGTCCGTTCGTGGAGGTCCCGTGGCTGATGATCGCCGCCGTCGTGGTGGCGCTGCCGCTCCTGACCGCGGCGGTGGTCGGGCTCTGCGCCCGCTCACGCCTGCCGATGGTGGCGCGGCTGGAGTGAGGGGGAATGTCACCCCGGGTCCACGGGGTTGACCCGGGGTGACCGACCCCGCCATGCCTGCCCTGTCCGTGCTCGACCTGGTCCCGGTGCGCAGCGACCAGACCACCGGCGATGCGATCAACGCCACGCTCTCCCTGGCGAAGGTGGCCGACGAGCTCGGCTACACCCGCTACTGGCTGGCCGAGCACCACAACATGCCGGCGGTCGCCGCGACCAACCCGCCGCTGCTGATCGCGATGGTCGCCGGCGCGACCACGCGGATCCGGGTCGGCAGTGGCGGCGTGATGCTGCCCAACCACTCCCCGCTGGTGGTCGCCGAGCAGTTCGCGCTGCTCGAGGCGGCGTACCCCGGCCGGATCGACCTCGGCATCGGCCGGGCGCCGGGCACCGACCAGCTGACCCGCTACGCGCTGCGCCAGGGCGCCGGCGGCGAGGACCCGGTGGCGGAGTTCCCGCGGTACGTCGACGACATCGGCGTGCTGATGTCCGAGCAGGGCGCGGCGATGGCGTTCAAGGGCCGCGAGCACCCGCTCAAGGCGACGCCGAAGGCCGCGTCGGTCGCGCCGATCTGGCTGCTCGGCTCCTCCGACTACTCCGCCCGGCTGGCCGCCTCCCGCGGGCTGCCCTACGTCTTCGCCCACCACTTCTCCGGGCAGGGCACGGCCGAGGCGCTCGAGCTCTACCGGACCTCCTACCAGCCCTCCGAGCGGTTCCCCGAGCCGCGCACCTTCCTCACCGTCAACGCCTGTGTCGCCGAGACCGAGGAGGAGGCTCGGCGGCTGGTGCGCCCGCAGGTGCTGCAGATGCTCGCCATCGTCACCGGCGGGACACTCACCCCGCAGGCGCTGGTCGAGGAGGCCGAGAAGGTCGAGCTCGCCGAGGGCCAGCAGGGGATCGCCCGCGGCATGATGAACCGGTGGGTGATCGGCGACGCCGCCACCGCGCGCACCCGGATCGCCGACCTCGCCGCGCAGTTCGGCGTCGACGAGGTGATGGTCCACCCGGTCGCCGGCTCCTACGCCGGCACGCCTGCCGACGCGACCCCGGCCCGCGAGGAGACGCTGCGGCTTCTGGTCGGCTGACGCCTCACCAGGTCGTCGGCTTGGCGGGCGTGTCCAGCCAGGTGTCGAAGAACGCCTCCAGGTCCTGGTCGCTGACCCGGGCCGCCAGCCGGCGGAACTGCTCCGTCGTGGCGACGTCGCCCCCGTGGGTCCGGAGCCAGGTCTTCGCGAGGCGGAAGAACGTCTCGTCGCCGAGCCGTTGGCGCAACGCGTGCAGGGTGGCGGCGCCGCGCTCGTAGACCGCGTCGGCGAAGAGGTCGTCGCGCCCCGGGTCGGAGACCACGGTCGTCCAGAAGTCGTCGTCGGCCGGCCTGGCCAGCACCTCGTCGAACGCCTCCTGCGTGGTGGTGGTGCCGCGGGCCTCGGTCCACAGCCACGACGCGTACTCCGCCCAGCCCTCGTTGAGCCAGATGTCGGACCAGCGGCGCGGGCCGACCTGGTTCCCCATCCACTGGTGGGCCAGCTCGTGCGCGGCGGTCGACTCGCGTGCCACCTCGCTGAAGACCGACCGGGTCTGGGTCTCCAGCGCGTAGCCGACCGAGTCGTCGTCGACGGTGGCGCCGTAGGCGACGAACGGGTAGCGGCCGAACCGGGCCTCGAAGAACCTCACCATCGGACCCGTCAGGGCCAGGGTCGCCCGGCTCACCCGCCGGTCGTCGGCGGGGAGGTCCCGGTCGAGGAAGTCGATCACCGGCAGGCCGCCGGAGACGGTGGAGCGACTCATCCGGAAGTCACCGATCGTGGCGGTGGCCAGGTAGGAGGCCATCGGGTCCGGGGCGTCCCAGACCCAGGTGGTCCGGCGGTGGTGGGTGCGGCGGCTCTCCAGCAGCCCGTTGGCCGCGACGGCCAATCCCTTCGGCACGGTGACCTCGAAGCGGTAGGTGGCCTTGTCCTGAGGCGTGTCGTTGGCCGGGAACCAGGTGGGAGCGCCGTCCGGCTCGTTGACCACGATGGCGCCGTCGCGGGTGGTGACCCAGCCGTAGAGGGCACCCTCGATGTCCCTCGGACGGCCGGTCGTGCCGCCGTACCGCACGACCACCGTGTGCCGCTGCCTCGGGCGCAGCGAGGAGCGCGGGGTGACCACCAGCTCGTGGTCGCGGACCTGGCGGAACCGCGCCGGGCGGCCGTCGACCTCGACCGACCGCGCCTGCAGGCCCCGCAGGTCGAGGTTGAACCGGGTGAGCCGCTCGGTCGGCACCATCCGGATCCTGGCCACGGCGTCCAGCCGGCCCCTGAGCCGCCCGGGGGCGGCGCGAGGCGGGGTGTAGTCGAGGGTCAGGTCGTAGTGCTTCACGTCGTAGCCGCCGTTGCCTGCCAGCGGGAAGTACGGGTCGCCCGCGCCGGGGCCGCCGGGGGACTCGGCTGCGCTGCGGGTGGCCAGCAGCGTGACCAGCAGGGCGGCCACCACGGCTCCCACGATCGTGCGCCTGTGACGGACGGACATCTCCAGCCTCCTGCCCGACGCCGGTGGACGACGCCCGAGGATTCGACGGTAGCCCTGTCCGCGGCCCGGCGACAGGGTCGCCGGAGTGACTCGACAAGACTGCGTCAAGAGGCGTCAAGATCGCGTCAACATCGGCGCCCGGAGCTCTGCTCGCGGCTTGGCTGGTCGCATGAGTCTTGCAACCGGCCTCCTGATCGCGGCGGTCCTCGCGATCGCGGCGTACCTGCTCACGGCGTTGATCCTCCCGGAGCGTTTCTAGTGTCCGACACCGTCTCCGGCCTCCTCTCGATCGCCACCCTCCTCGGGCTGCTCGCCCTCCTCTACGTCCCCCTCGGCGACTACATGGCCCGCGTCTACGACGGGGCCCGGCACCTGCGGGCCGAACGCGGCGTCTACCGGCTCACCGGGGTGAACCCCGACGTCGAGCAGAGCCCGCGCTCCTACGCCGTCAGCGTGCTCGGCTTCTCGCTGGTCGGGGTCGCGCTGCTGATGGTCATCCAGATGGCCCAGGCGCACCTGCCGATGAGCAGGGACCTGCCAGGAGTCCCCCTCTGGATGTCCTTCAACACCGCGGCCTCCTTCGTCGCCAACACCAACTGGCAGTCCTACGCCGGCGAGTCGACCCTCGGCTTCACCGTGCAGATGGCCGGGTTGGCGGTGCAGAACTTCCTCTCCGCGGCTGTCGGCATGGCGGTCGCGGTCGCCCTGATCCGCGGCTTCGTCCGGGTGCGCAGCGGGTCGCTGGGCAACTTCTGGGTCGACCTGACCCGGGGCACGCTGCGGATCCTGCTGCCGATCGCCTTCGTCGGCGCGCTGCTGCTGATCCTCGGCGGAGTGGTGCAGAGCTTCTCCGACACCGGCATGGAGACCCTCGCCGGCCACAGCCAGGTGCTGACCGGCGGACCGGTGGCCAGCCAGGAGTCGATCAAGGAGCTCGGCACCAACGGCGGTGGCTTCTACAACGCCAACTCCGCCCACCCGTTCGAGAACCCCAGCGGGTTCACCAACCTGCTGGAGATCTTCCTGATCCTGCTCATCCCGGTCTGCCTGACCCGCACCATGGGCACCCTGCTGGGCGACCGTCGCCAGGGTCTGGCGGTGCTCGGCGCGATGGGCGTGCTGGTCACCCTCTCGCTCGTGGTCGTGACCGCCGCCGAGGTCGGCGCCCGGTCGGACGCCGCACAGGCGGCGGGCGCCGCGATGGAGGGCAAGGAGACCCGCCTGGGCGAATGGGCCTCCGCGCTCTTCGCGGTCGCCACCACCGGCACCTCCACCGGCGCGGTCAACGCCAGCCACGACTCGCTGACCCCGCTCGGGGGCGGGATGGTGCTGATGAACATGATGTTCGGCGAGGTGACCCCGGGCGGCGTCGGGACGGGGCTCTACGGGATCCTGATGATGGCGATCCTCGCGGTCTTCGTCGCCGGGCTGATGGTCGGCCGCACCCCTGAGCTGTTCGGCAAGAAGATCGGCTCGCGGCAGATGACCTACGTCGCCCTCTACACGCTCACCACCCCCGCCCTGGTGCTGGTCGGCACCGGCCTCGCGATCTCGCTGGACTCCACGCCGGACGCGATGGGCAACCCGGGCGGGCACGGGTTCAGCGAGGTGCTCTACGCCTACACCTCCGCCGCCAACAACAACGGCAGCGCGTTCGGCGGCATCACGGTGACCTCGGACTTCTTCCAGATCACCCTCGGGCTCGCCATGCTGCTCGGCCGCCTGGTGCCGATCGTGATGGTCCTGCTGCTCGCCGGATCGCTGGCGGAGCAGGGCAAGGTCCCGGCCACCGCCGGCACGCTGCCGACCCACAAGCCGCTCTTCGTGGGCCTCGTGGTCGGCGTGATCGTGATCATGACCGCGCTCACCTACTTCCCAGCCCTTTCCCTCGGACCGATCGCAGAGGCACTCGCATGAGCACCGCCCAGTCCACCGCCCAGTCCGTCTCCGGCCGCCAGCTGGTCGCCCAAGGCCTGGCGCAGCTCCCCGAGGCGCTGCGCAAGCTCGACCCGCGCCACCTCTGGCGCTCCCCGGTGATGTTCCTGGTCTGGCTGGGATCGATCGTGACCACGGTGGCCGCGGTGGTGGAGCCCAGTGTCTTCACCGCGGCGCTCGCGGTGTGGCTGTGGCTGACCGTCGTCTTCGGCAACCTGGCCGAGGCCGTGGCCGAGGGCCGCGGCAAGGCCCAGGCCGCCTCGCTGCGGGCGGCCCGGACCGACACGGTCGCCCGGCGACTCGACGCGGCCGGCCACGAGACCGCGGTGCCCGGCACCCAGCTGCTCGTCGGGGATCGCGTGGTGGTGGAGGCCGGTGAGGTGATCCCCGGCGACGGCGACGTGGTCGAGGGCATCGCCAGCGTCGACGAGTCGGCGATCACCGGGGAGTCCGCGCCGGTGATCCGCGAGGCCGGAGGGGACCGCAGCGCGGTGACCGGCGGCACCCGGGTCCTCTCCGACCGGATCGTCGTGCGGATCACCGCGGCCGCGGGGGAGACCTTCCTGGACAAGATGATCGCCCTGGTGGAGGGCACCTCGCGGCGCAAGACGCCCAACGAGGTGGCCCTCTCGATCCTGCTCACCAGCCTGACCCTGGTCTTCCTGGCCGCCGTCGCCACGCTGGCACCGATGGCCGAGTACGCCGGGGCGCCCCAGGACCTGGTCGTCCTGGTGGCCCTGCTGGTCTGCCTGATCCCCACCACCATCGGCGCCCTGCTCTCCGCGATCGGCATCGCCGGCATGGACCGGCTGGTGCGGGTCAACGTGCTGGCCATGTCGGGCCGCGCGGTCGAGGCAGCGGGCGACGTCTCCACGCTGCTGCTGGACAAGACCGGCACCATCACCTATGGCAACCGGCAGGCCGCCCGGTTCATCCCCGCTCCGGGGGTGAGCGAGGCGGAGCTGCTGGCCGCGGCGCGGCTCTCCAGCCTCGCCGACCAGACCCCGGAGGGTCGGTCCGTGGTCGAGCTGGCGCTGAGCCTGGGCGCCGACGACCGGGACCTGCCGGCTGGTGCGACGTTCGTCGAGTTCACCGCGCAGACCCGGATGTCGGGGGTCGACCTGGCCGACGGCACCCAGATCCGCAAGGGGGCGGGCTCCGCGGTGGCGGCGTGGCTGGGCGCCGGGCCCGCGGCCGAGATGGCCGACGTGGTCGACGAGATCGCCCGCGCCGGGGGCACCCCGCTGGTGGTGGCTCGCTGCGGTGCGGGCACCGACTCGGGGGTGCTGGGTGTCATCCACCTCAAGGACGTGGTGAAGGAGGGGATGGCCGAACGGTTCGCCGAGCTCCGCTCGATGGGCATCCGCACGGTGATGATCACCGGCGACAACGCCCTCACCGCGCGGGCGATCGCCGACGAGGCCGGGGTCGACGACTTCCTCGCCGAGGCGACTCCGGAGGACAAGCTGGCCTACATCCGCCGTGAGCAGTCCGGGGGACGGCTGGTGGCGATGACCGGCGACGGCACCAACGACGCGCCGGCGCTGGCCGCCGCCGACGTGGGGGTCGCGATGAACAGCGGCACCGCGGCGGCCAAGGAGGCCGGCAACATGGTCGACCTGGACTCCGACCCCACCAAGCTCATCGACATCGTGGAGATCGGCAAGCAGCTGCTCATCACCCGCGGCGCCCTGACCACGTTCTCCATCGCCAACGACGTCGCGAAGTACTTCGCGATCATCCCGGCCATGTTCGTGGCCGCCTACCCCTCCCTGGACGCCCTCAACGTGATGGGCCTGGCGACACCGCAGTCGGCGATCCTGTCGGCGGTGATCTTCAACGCCCTGGTGATCGTCTTCCTGATCCCGCTGGCCCTGCGCGGCGTCCGGTTCCGGGCGGCCTCGGCCACCCAGGTGCTGCGTCGCAACATGCTCGTCTTCGGGCTGGGCGGCGTCCTCGTCCCCTTCGTCGGCATCAAGCTCATCGACCTCGTCGTCTCCCACATCCCAGGAATTGGCTGATCACATGAACACCGACTTCGTACGCCAGTCACTCACCGCCCTGCGGGCCCTGCTCGTCTTCACCGTGATCCTCGGGGTCGCCTACCCCGTGACGGTCTGGGCGGCCGGCCAGGCGCTCGGCGACCGGGCCGAGGGGCAGCCGCTGCGCCACGACGGGCAGGTCGTCGGCTCCCGCCTGCTGGGTCAGCAGTTCGAGGGAGAGGAGTGGTTCCACTCCCGTCCCTCGGCCAACGACTACGACACCCTGGCCTCCGCTCCCAGCAACCTCGGACCCAGCAACACCGACCTGCTCGACCTGATCGAGGAGCGTCGCGCCGAGGTCGCGGCGCGGGAGTCGGTGCAGGCCGACGACGTACCGCCAGACGCGCTGACCGCCTCCGGCTCCGGCCTGGACCCGCACATCTCGCCGGAGTACGCCGCGATCCAGGCGCCCCGGGTGGCGGCGGCTCGAGGCCTGGACGTGCAGCAGGTGCGTGACCTGGTGGAGGCCAGCACCGACGGGCGCAGCCTGGGATTCCTGGGCGAGCCGGGCGTCAACGTGCTGGAGCTCAACCTGGCGGTGCTGCGGGCGGACGAGGGTGGAGACTGACGCCATGAGGCCTGGCGAACGCGGGAGGCTCCGGGTCTACCTGGGAGCCGCGCCCGGGGTGGGCAAGACGTTCGCGATGCTCGACGAGGGTCACCGCCGGGTCGAGCGCGGCACCGACGTGGTGGTGGCCTACGTGGAGACCCACGGGCGGCCCCGCACCGCGGAGGCCGCGGCGGGACTCGAGGTGGTGCCGCGGTGCGCGATCGGCTACCGGGGCACCGTGGTGGAGGAGATGGACCTGGACGCCGTCCTGGCCAGACGCCCGGCGGTGGCCCTGGTCGACGAGCTGGCGCACACCAACGTGCCGGGCAGCAGGCACGAGAAGCGGTGGCAGGACGTGCAGGCCCTGCGGGATGCCGGGATCGAGGTGGTCACCACCGTCAACATCCAGCACCTGGAGTCGCTCAACGACGTGACCGAGTCGATCACCGGCGTCCGCCAGCGGGAGACGGTGCCCGACCACGTGGTGCGCTCCGCGGACCAGATCGAGCTGGTCGACATGAGCCCCCAGTCGCTGCGGCGCAGGATGGCGCACGGCAACATCTACAGCGCCGACCGGGTCGACGCGGCGCTCTCGCAGTACTTCCGGGAGGGCAACCTGACCGCGCTGCGCGAGCTGGCCCTGCTCTGGCTCGCCGACCGGGTCGACGAGGGAATGGAGCGCTACCGCGACGCGCACCAGATCGACTCCACGTGGGCCACCCGCGAGCGGATCGTCGTCCCGGTCTCCGGCGGACCGGAGTCCACCACCCTGATGCGCCGGGCCGCCCGGATCACCTCGCGCTCCTCGGGGGCGGGCTGGCGTGCCCTCTACGTCACCCGCAACGACGGTCTCACCGGCGTCTCCCCCGACACGCTGATCAGCCTGCGACGCAAGGCCGAGGAGCTCGGCGGCACCTTCCACACCGTGGTCGGGGACGATCCGGCCGAGGCCATCCTGGACTTCGCCCGCGCCGAGAACGCCACCCAGATCACCATCGGCGCCAGCCGGCGCGGCCGGGTCTCCACGCTGCTGCGCCCCGGGGTCGGCGAGCGCGTGGTCGCCGGCTCCGGCGACATCGACGTCCACATCGTCGCCCACGAGCACGCCCGCCAGGGAGTGGCGAGGTCGCACCCGCCCGAGGGCCTGGGACGTCGACGCAGAGCCGTGGGCCTGGTCTTCGGGATCCTCGTCCCGCTGCTGGTGAGCCTGCTGCTGCGCTGGACCCAGGACCTGCACGCGCTGCCCACCGAGGCGATGGTGCTGATGGTCGTGGTGGTGGCGACCGCCCTGATCGGCGGGCTGGCGCCGGCCCTGGTCTCCGCCCTCGCCAGCGGCCTGCTGCTCAACCTGCTGCTGACCCCGCCGGTGGACACCCTGACCATCGCGGAGCCGGAGAACGCGGTCACGATCGCGCTCTTCCTGATGGTGGGCATCGCGGTGGCCACGGTGGTGGGCGACGCAGCCCGCCGTTCGGCCCAGGCGACCCGGGCCCGGGCCGAGGCCGACGCGCTCACGGTGCTCGCCCACAGCCTGCTCAACGCCACCGACGACACCGACGGGCTGCTCGCCTCGGCGTGCGAGCTCCTGAACGCCGACGGTGCGGCGATCTTCCGGCGTGAGGACGGCACGGGCACGGCGGAGGTGGCGGTGGCCACCTGGGGGAGGGCGCCGCGGGACCGCGAGGCCGCCGACGTGACCGCGGCCATCGACGAGCGAAGCACGCTGGCGCTGGCCGGTTCCAACCTGCCCGCCTCCCAGCGCAGCCTGCTCAACGCCTACGCCGCCTACGCCGGCGTGATGGCCGACCGCCGCCGCGCCACCGAGGGGGAGGGGGAGCGGCTGCGACTGGCCGAGGCCGACCGGACCCGGACCGCCCTGCTCTCCGCGGTCTCGCACGACCTGCGCTCTCCGTTGGCCGCGGTCAAGGTGGCGGTGGACAGCCTGTGCAGCCCCGACGTGGAGTGGTCGCCCGAGGACGAGCGCGAGCTCCTGACGACGATCCAGGAGGCGACCGACCGGCTGATCGGCCTGGTCACCAACCTGTTGGACATGAGCCGGGTGCACACCGGGTCGATCCGGCCACGGAGCGCCGAGGTGGTCCTCGCGGACGCCGTGCACGACGCGCTCGCCCCGCTGCCGGGGTCGGCGCGGGTCGAGGTCGCGGTCGACGAGCAGCTGGTGGCGCTGGCCGATCCCGGGCTGCTGGACCGGGTGCTGGCCAACCTCTGCGAGAACGCGCTCAAGCACACGGCCGCGACGGCGGGGATCCGGGTCGACGCGACGGCCCTCGCCGGCGACCGGGTGGTGCTCCGGATCGCCGACACCGGGCCGGGCGTCGGTTCCGGCGACCGGGACCGGCTCTTCGACCCCTTCCAGCGGTTCGGCGACGTGCCCCGGGAGGACGGGGTGGGGCTGGGGCTGGCCGTGGCCCGCGGCCTGACCGAGGCGATGGGTGGGACGCTGAGCGCCGAGGAGACCCCCGGCGGCGGCCTGACCTTCGTGCTGGAGCTGCCCGCCCTGTCACCCGACCTCGAGGAGGAGCTCTCGTGACCCGTGTCCTGGTGGTCGACGACGACCCTGCCATCCGCCGTACCCTCGGGGTCAACCTGCGGGCCCGAGGCTACGAGGTGGAGACCGCCGGAGACGGCCGCTCGGCCCTGCAGGCGGTGGACGAGCAGGTGCCCGACGTGGTGCTGCTCGACCTCGGCCTGCCCGATCTCGACGGGGTGACCGTGCTCGGCCGGCTGCGCGCGATGGCGGAGGTGCCGGTGATCGTGGTCTCGGCGCGCACCGAGTCCGACGACAAGGTGGAAGCGCTCGACCTCGGGGCGGACGACTACATCACCAAGCCCTTCTCGATCGAGGAGCTGTTGGCCCGGGTGCGTGCGGCCACCCGCCGGGCCGGAGCCGAGTCCCCGGCGCTCCGGGTGGAGGTCGACGGACTGGCGCTGGACGTCAGCGACTGCGTGGCGCGCCGCGACGGCCAGGAGGTCCGGCTGACCCCGACCGAGTGGCGGATCGTCGAGCACCTCGTCCGTCGCCGCGGGCGGCTGGTGCGCCAGAGCGACCTGCTGCACGCCGTCTGGGGCCCGCGCTACGACCGGCAGACCAACTACCTGCGGGTCCACATGTCCAGCATCCGCCGCAAGCTGGAGCGTGACCCCGCGCATCCGCAGCTCTTCCTCACCGAGCCGGGGATGGGTTATCGCTTCGTCATCCAGGAAGCAACAAAAAGTCAGGCTTGACTGTTTGTTAGTTCGTGCCGCAGGCTGAGCACATGACCGACCAGCCGACCCGCGTCCCGCAGGAGGAGCGGACCCGCGCCATGCGGGCGCGCCTGCTGGAGGCGACGGTCGAGTGCCTGGTCGAACGCGGCTTCTCCGGCACCTCGACCACGCTGGTCTCCCAGCGCGCCGGGGTCTCCCGCGGCGCCCAGCTGCACCACTTCCCGACCAAGAACGACCTGGTCGTCGCCGCCGTCGAGCACCTGACCGCCAAGCGCGCCTCCGAGCTGGCCGCCGTCCTGGGGGAGGACGCGCGCCGCGAGCACGGGACCCGCGCGGTCCTGGGCATCCTCGCCGACCACTTCACCTCACCGGTCTTCGCCGCGGCCCTCGAGCTGTGGGTCGCCGCGCGCACCGACGAGCAGCTGCTCGCCGCCGTCCAGCCGCTGGAGCAGCGGGTCGGTCGCGAGACCCACCGGCTGACCGCCGCGGCGCTCGGCGTCGACGGCAGCGCGCCCGGCACCCGCGAGCTGGTCCAGGCGACCCTCGACCTGCTGCGCGGCCTGGGCCTGGCCAGCACCTTCTCCGACGACACCCGTCGTCGCGAGCGGATCCTCGACCAGTGGGCGGTCACCCTCGACGCCGCGCTGGCCGCCCCCACCACCGACCCCACCACCGAAGGAGCCTGACCCTTGCTGGACGACGTTCTGGCCGACCTCACCGCGGAGGGTGACCGGCTCGAAGCGCTGGTCGCCCCGCTCGCCCCCGAGCAGTGGCGCACCCCCACGCCCGCCACCGGCTGGGACGTGGCCACCCAGGTCGCCCACCTCGCCTGGACCGACGAGGTCGCCGTCAAGGCGGCGACCGACAAGGAGGCCTGGGACGCCGAGGTGATGGGCGCGATCGGCAACCCCGAGGGGTACGTCGACGAGAGGGCGCTCACCGGTGGCGCCGTCGACCCCGCCGAGCTGCTCGCCCGCTGGCGCACCGCCCGGGCCGCGCTGGCGCAGACCCTGCGCGACGTCCCCGAGGGGCAGAAGCTGCCCTGGTTCGGGCCGCCGATGTCGCCGACCTCGATGGCCACCGCCCGGCTGATGGAGACCTGGGCGCACTCCCTCGACGTGCACCAGGCGCTGGGCGCCGAGCCCGAGCCGACCGACCGGATCAAGCACGTCGCGCACCTCGCCGTCCGCACCCGCAACTACTCCTTCGCCCAGCACGGGCTGGAGAAGCCGGCCGAGGAGTTCCGCGTCGAGCTCGTCTCGCCGTCGGGGGAGACCTGGAGCTACGGCCCCGAGGACGCCGCGCAGACCGTCACCGGTCCGGCGTACGACCTCTGCCTGCTGGCCACCCAGCGGATCCACCGCGCCGACACCGCGCTGGTCGCCACCGGTGCCGACGCCGACCGGTGGCTCGACCTCGCCCAGTGCTTCGCCGGCCCGGCCGGGGAAGGCAGGGCCGCCCGATGACGGCCTCCCCCACACAGCAGCCCGTGCGGATCGGCAACTGCTCCGGCTTCTACGGCGACCGCCTCTCCGCGATGCGCGAGATGCTCGAGGGAGGGGAGCTGGACTACCTGACCGGTGACTACCTGGCCGAGCTGACCATGCTGATCCTCGGCAAGGACACCATGAGGGACCCGAGCCTCGGCTACGCGCGGACCTTCGTCCGCCAGGCCGAGGAGTGCCTGGGGCTGGCCCTGGAGAAGGGCGTCAAGGTCGTCGCCAACGCCGGCGGGCTCAACCCCGCCGGGCTGGCCGAGAAGCTCCGCGAGGTCGCCACGGGCCTGGGTCTCGACGCCCGGATCGCCCACGTCGAGGGCGACGACCTGCGCCCGAGGGCGGCCGAGCTCGGCTTCCCGAACGCGCTGACCGCCAACGCCTACCTGGGCGGCTTCGGCATCGTCGCCGCGCTGCGCGGCGGCGCCGACGTGGTCGTCACCGGCCGGGTCACCGACGCCTCGGTGATCGTGGGCCCGGCGGCCTTCCACCACGGCTGGACCCCCGAGCAGCACGACGAGCTCGCCGGCGCCGTGGTCGCCGGCCACGTGATCGAGTGCGGCACGCACGCCACCGGCGGCAACTTCTCCGGGTTCACCGGGATCGACCCGGCGCTGCGGGCCAAGCCCCTGGGCTTCCCGCTCGCCGAGATCGCCGCCGACGGCTCGTTCGTGGTCACCAAGCACGAGGGCACCGGCGGTGCGGTCACCGTCGACACCGTCACCGCGCAGCTGGTCTACGAGATCCAGTCCACGACGTACCTCAACCCCGACGTCTCCACCCGGCTCGACACCGTGGAGCTCACCCAGCAGGGCCCGGACCGGGTCGCGGTCTCCGGCGTGCGCGGCGAGGCCCCGCCGGCCACCCTCAAGGTCTGCGTCAACGAGCTCGGCGGCTGGCGCAACAGCATGGAGATCCTGCTCACCGGGCTGGAGATCGACGCCAAGGAGGCGTGGGTCAAGGAGCAGATGGTCGCGGCCTGGGGCGACAACGCCCCGGCCACGGTGGCCTGGTCCCGCTCCGCACCGCCCGTCGAGGACCCGGACTCCCAGGAGCTGGCCTCCTGCGTGCTCCGGGTGATGGCGTTGGACGCCGACCCCAAGGTCGCGGGCAAGGGCTTCACCGCCCCCGCGGTCGAGGTGGCGCTCGGCTCGTTCCCCGGCCTGACCCTGATGGCCCCGCCCGGACCGGCGACGCCGTACGGCATCTACCGCCCGGAGTACGTCGACCGCGCGGCCGTCGAGCACACGGTCGTGCACGCCGACGGCACCCGCGAGGTGATCGCCGACCCGGCGACGTACCTCGCCGCCGACGAGCTCGCCGCGGTGCCGCGGGCCGGTCTCAGCACCGGGTCGCCCGAGGCGCCCCCCGAGACCGTCACCCGCAAGGTGCCGCTCGGCACCTTCGTGCACGCGCGCTCCGGGGACAAGGGCGGCAACGCCAACCTCGGTCTCTGGGTCGCCCGGGACGACGCCTCCACCGACGAGGAGAAGCACCGCGCCCGGGTCGAGTGGCTCACCGCGTTCGTCACCCCCGCCCGGATCAAGGAGCTGCTGCCGGAGGCCGCCGACCTCGAGGTCGAGGTCTTCGCGCTGCCCAAGCTCGGCGCGGTCAACGTGCTGATCCACGGGCTGCTGGGCGCCGGGGTCGCCGCCTCCACCCGGATCGACCCCCAGGCCAAGGCCCTGGGCGAGTGGGTCCGCGCCCGTCACGTCCACATCCAAGGAGACCTGCTGTGACCGGATCGAGCGCCGAGGAGCGCGACGCGCTGCGGAAGATGGCCGCCGACTTCACCCGCCGCGAGATCGCCCCGCACCTGCAGGAGTGGGAGGACGCCGGCGCGCTGCCGCGCGAGCTCCACTGCAAGGCGGGGGCCGCCGGCCTGCTCGGCGTCAGCTTCCCCGAGTCCGTCGGCGGCAGCGGCGGCGACCTGCTCGACACCGTGGCGCTGCAGGAGGGGATGTTCTCCGAAGGCGCCTCGAGCGGCCTGATGTCGGCGCTCTTCACCCACGGCATCGCCTGTCCGCACATCGCCGCGCACGGCAGCCCCGAGCTGGTCGACCGCTGGGTGCGCCCGACGCTGGCCGGCGAGCTGATCGGCTCGCTGGGCATCACCGAGCCCGGCGGCGGCTCCGACGTCGGCAACATCGCCACCACCGCCCAGAGAGTGACAGGGCGTGACGGGGAGGAGTGGGTGATCAACGGGTCCAAGACCTTCATCACCTCCGGCACCCGCGCCGACTTCGTCACCACCGCGGTCCGCACCGGAGGCCCCGGCGCGGGCGGCATCTCGCTGATCGTGGTGCCGACCGACACCCCCGGCTTCACCGTCGACCGCAAGCTGGCCAAGATGGGCTGGCACAGCTCCGACACCGCCGAGCTGGGCTACGTCGACGTCCGGGTGCCGGTGACCAACCTGGTCGGCGACGAGAACGCCGGCTTCTGGTACATCGCCGAGCAGTTCGTCGTCGAGCGGATGGCGCTGGCCATCCACGGCTACGCGATCGCCGAGCGCTCCCTGGAGCTCAGCGTCGACTACTGCCGCCAGCGCAGCACCTTCGGGGAGCCGCTGATCAAGCGCCAGGTGGTGCGCCACAAGCTGGTGGAGATGCGGAGGCAGGTGGAGGCCGCGAAGGCCTACACCCACGCCGTCGCCGCGCAGTACGTCGCGGCCGGGGGACCGAACGAGGCCGTCATCGCCGCCGCCTGCATGGCCAAGGAGACCGCCTGCAACGCCGCGACCTACGTCTGCGACCAGGCCGTCCAGCTGCACGGCGGGACGGGCTACATGCACGGGACCGAGGTGGAGCGGCACTACCGCGACGCCCGGCTGCTGCCCATCGGGGGCGGAGCCACCGAAGTACTCACTGACCTTGCCGCCAAGCTGTTGGGATACACGAAGTGACTGAGACGACCGTGGAAGAGACGACCGTGGAGGAGCAGCGCCGCACCAGCCTGCTCGCCAAGCTGACCGACCTCGACGCCGAGCACGCCAAGGCCGTGGCGGGGGGTGGCGAGAAGTACATCGAGCGCCACCACACGCGCGGCAAGCTGCTGCCCCGCGAGCGCATCGAGCTGCTGATCGACGAGGGCTCGGCCTTCCTCGAGCTGAGCCCGCTGGCGGGCTGGGGCTCCGACTTCACCGTTGGCGCCTCCACCGTCTGCGGCATCGGGGTCATCGAGGGCGTCGAGTGCATGATCAGCGCCAACGACCCCACCGTGAAGGGGGGCGCCTCGAACCCGTGGACGTTGAAGAAGACCTTCCGGGCGGCGCAGATCGCGAGTGAGAACAACCTCCCGATGGTCTCCCTGGTCGAGTCGGCCGGTGCCGACCTGCCGACCCAGAAGGAGATCTTCATCCCGGGCGGCAAGATCTTCCGCGACCTGGCGCGCGCCTCGGGCCGCCGCCAGCCGACCATCGCCCTGGTCTTCGGCAACTCGACCGCCGGCGGCGCCTACGTCCCCGGCCTCTCCGACTACACCGTGATGGTCAAGGAGCAGGCGAAGGTCTTCCTCGCCGGCCCGCCGCTGGTCAAGATGGCCACCGGTGAGGAGACCGACGACGAGGAGCTGGGCGGCGCCGAGATGCACGCCCGCACCTCCGGGCTCGCCGACTACCTCGCCGAGGACGAGCGCGACGCCATCCGGATCGGGCGCCGCATCGTGGCCCGCCTCAACTGGCGCAAGGCCCGTCCCGAGGGGGAGCGCACCTACGCGGAGCCGGAGCACGACCCCGAGACGCTGCTCGACCTGATCCCGACCGACCTCAAGGAGCCCTTCGACCCGCGCGAGGTCATCGTCCGGATCGTCGACGGCGTCAGCAGCGGCAACGAGGTGCCCTTCGACGAGTTCAAGCCGCTCTACGGCTCCTCGCTCGTCACCGGCTGGGCCCAGCTGCACGGCCGCCCGATCGGCATCCTCGCCAACGCCCAGGGCGTGCTCTTCAGCGAGGAGGCCCAGAAGGCCACCCAGTTCATCCAGCTGGCCAACGCCAAGGACACCCCGCTGCTCTTCCTGCACAACACCACCGGCTACATGGTCGGCAAGGAGTACGAGCAGGGCGGCATCATCAAGCACGGCGCGGCGATGATCAACGCGGTCTCCAACTCGACCGTCCCGCACATCTCGGTGCTGATCGGCGCCTCCTACGGCGCCGGCAACTACGGCATGAACGGGCGCGCCTACGACCCGCGCTTCCTCTTCACCTGGCCCAACGCCAAGTCCGCGGTGATGGGCCCGGCCCAGCTCGCCGGTGTCCTGTCGATCGTCTCGCGCGCCGCCGCCGAGGCCAAGGGCAAGGAGTACGACGAGGAGGGCGACGCCGGGATGCGCGCCTTCGTCGAGCAGATGGTCGAGGAGCAGTCCCTGCCCTACGTCCTGAGCGGGATGCTCTACGACGACGGCGTCATCGACCCGCGCGACACCCGGACGATCCTCGGGATCGCCTTCTCAGCCATCGACACGGTGCCCGTCGAGGGCACCGACCGCTTCGGCGTCTTCAGGATGTGAGTGACTCCATGACCAACACCACCATCAACAGGATCCTCGTCGCGAACCGCGGCGAGATCGCCCGTCGCGTCTTCGCCACCGCCCGCCGGCTGGGCATCGAGACCGTGGCCGTCCACTCCGATGCCGACGCCCTGCTGCCCTTCGTGGCCGAGGCCGACGCCGCCGTGCGGCTGCCCGGCAACACCCCCGCCGAGACCTACCTGCGCGCCGACCTGGTCATCGAGGCCGCCCGCAAGGCGGGTGCCGACGCGGTCCACCCCGGCTACGGCTTCCTCTCCGAGAACGCCGACTTCGCCGCCGCGGTGACGGCCGCCGGGCTCGCCTGGATCGGTCCGGACCCGTCCTCGATCGTCTCGATGGGCTCCAAGATCGAGTCGAAGAAGCTGATGGAGGCCGCCGGCGTCCCGGTGCTGGCCGACCTCGGCGAGAGCGCCACGCAAGACCACCTGCCGCTGCTGGTGAAGGCGTCAGCCGGTGGCGGCGGCCGCGGCATGCGGATCGTCCGGTCGCTGGCCGACCTCCCGTCGGAGGTCGAGAAGGCGTCGGCCGAGGCGGCGTCGGCGTTCGGGGACGGCACCGTCTTCGTCGAGCCGTACGTCGAGCACGGCCGCCACGTCGAGGTCCAGGTCGTCGGCGACACCCACGGCACCGTGGCCGTCTACGGCGAGCGCGACTGCTCGATCCAGCGCCGCCACCAGAAGGTCGTCGAGGAGGCCCCGGCCCCCGGACTCTCCGACGAGACCCGGGCCGCACTCCACGAGGCGGCCCGCAACGCCGCCGCGGCCATCGACTACGTCGGGGCCGGCACGGTCGAGTTCCTGGTCGACGCCCACGACCCGAGCCGCTTCTGGTTCCTGGAGATGAACACCCGCCTCCAGGTGGAGCACCCGGTCACCGAGGCGATCTTCGGGGTCGACCTGGTCGAGGCCCAGATCGCGGTGGCCGAGGGCCGTCCGGTCACGCCCTACCTGCCCGGCGAGCCCCAGGGCCACGCCGTCGAGGTGCGCCTCTACGCCGAGGACCCGGCCAACGACTGGCAGCCCCAGTCCGGCACGCTGACCTCCTTCGAGGTGCCCGGCGTCAAGGCCGAGTTCGAGAACCTCGACTCCGCTCGCGGCGGGATCCGCCTCGACACCGGCTTCGTTGCCGGGTCCGAGGTCGGCACCCACTACGACGCGATGCTCGCCAAGGTGATCGCCTTCGCCCCCACCCGCGAGCAGGCCCTGCGCCGGCTCTCCGGCGCGCTGGCGAAGTCGAAGGTGCACGGCCTCACCACCAACCGCGACCTGCTGGTCGAGGTGCTGCGCCACCCGGTCTTCGTGGCCGGCGACGTGTCGACCGACTTCTTCGAGACCCAGGAGCTCGCCACCCGCGGCGCCGGGGTCGACGAGACCGCCGTGGCCCGGTCGGCGTTCGCCGCCACGGTGGCGCTGGCCGAGGTGGCCCGCGAGGCGCGGACGGTCCAGCGGGGGATCCCGGTCGCCTGGCGCAACGTGGTCTCCGCGCCCCAGGTCACCGAGCTGCTCCTCGACGGCGCCGAGGACCCGGTCCGGGTCGAGTGGTTCGGCGGTCGGGACGGCTACCGCGACGCCCACGGGGACGTCGCCGTGCTGGCCGCCTCCTCGACGAGCGTGACCCTGGAGCACGACGGCGTCGCCACGACGTACGCCGTGGTCGTCGACACCAGCAGCTCGCTCACCGCCCCGGTCGTGCACGTCGACTCGCCGCTGGGCTACGTGAGGTTCACCCGGGTACCGCGTTTCGTGGACCCCTCGGAGCAGGTCGCCACCGGCTCGCTGCTGGCACCGATGCCGGGCAGCGTCCTGAGCGTCTCCGTCGAGCTCGGGCAGCAGGTCACCGCCGGCCAGACCATCCTGGTGATGGAGGCCATGAAGATGCAGCACACCGTGAGCGCGCCGACCGACGGCGTGGTCTCGGAGATCAACGTGAAGACCGGGTCCCAGGTCGGGGCCGGGGACGTGCTTGCCGTCGTCGACGGCGCGGAGGGGGAAGAGTCATGAGTGAGAACCCGTTCACCGAGTCCGAGGAGCGCCGCGAGCTGCGCAAGGCGGTCTTCTCGCTCGCCAGCAAGTACGGCCACAGCTACGTCGCCGAGAAGGCGAAGACCGGTGGCAAGGTCACCGAGCTGTGGCAGGACATGGGCAAGCACGGCTTCCTCGGCGTCAACATCTCCGAGGAGCACGGCGGTGGCGGCGGCGGGATCGGCGACCTCGCGGCGGTCCTCGAGGAGGCGGCCGCGGCGGGCGCCCCGATGCTGATGATGGTCGTCTCCCAGGCCATCTGCGGCTCGGTGATCGGCCGCTTCGGCACCGAGGACCAGAAGCAGCGGTGGCTGCCCGGCATCGCCGACGGCTCCTACACGATGGCCTTCGCGATCACCGAGGCCGACGCCGGCTCCAACTCCCACAACATCACCACCACCGCGACCCGCGACGGTGACGAGTGGGTGCTGAAGGGGTCGAAGACCTACATCTCCGGTGTCGACGAGGCCCAGGGGATCCTGGTGGTGGGTCGCCTGGCCGACGCGAAGACCGGCAACCTCAAGCCGTGCCTCTTCGTGGTGCCCACCGACGCCCCGGGCCTGGAGAAGCAGGTCATCGACATGACCTTCGACGCCCCGGAGAAGCAGTTCACCCTCTTCTTCGACGACGTCCGGCTGCCCGCCGACGCGCTGGTGGGCGACGAGGACGCCGGCCTCCTCCAGCTCTTCGCCGGGCTCAACCCCGAGCGGATCATGGGGGCGGCCTACTCCAACGGCATGTCGCGCTTCGCCCTCGCCAAGGCGGTCGAGTACGCGAAGACCCGCGCGGTCTGGCGCGACCGGCCGATCGGCAGCCACCAGGGCATCGCCCACCCGCTGGCCAAGATCAAGATCGAGCTCGAGCAGTCCAGGCTGCTCCAGCAGAAGGCGGCGGCGCTCTACGACGCGGGCGACGACATGGGGGCCGGCGAGTACGCCAACATGGCCAAGTACGCCGCCGGCGAGGTGGCGTGCAACTCCACCGACGTCGCGGTCCACACCCACGGCGGCTCCGGCCTGACCACCGAGCTGGGGCTGGCCAACATGCTGGTCGCCGCGCGGCTGGGCCGGATCGCCCCGGTGAGCCGGGAGATGATCCTCAACTTCGTGGCCATGCACTCCCTGGGCTTGCCGAAGTCCTACTGAACGCGACGACGACGGGCCCGCAGCCGGTGGCTGCGGGCCCGTCTGCGTGGGCAGGAGGCGTGGCCGGGGCCGGACCAGTGGATCCCCGGCGGGCGCTCCCGCCTAACCCCCGCCGAACCAGCGGCGGCGCCGAGAAGGCGCCGGCGACTCGTCGGGGGCGTCCTCGGTCACCGCGGCAGGCGTGACCGGGAGCTGGGTGAGGGCGGCCACCTGCTCGCGCAGGGCCGCCGGTGGGGTGAGCTCGATGCCCTCGGAGAGGAGCTCGGCGGCGTCGTGCAGGTCGGCCACGTCCTCCTGGCACTCGCCGCACTGGGCCAGGTGACCCTCGAAGCGGAGCCGCTCGATCCCCTCAAGGCCCTCCAGGGCGTAGGCGACGGACATGTCGTGGACCATGCTCATGCCGGCACCTCGCGGTCGGCGCCGGTGAGGAGCGCACCGCTGTGGAGCTCGGCCAGGTGGAGCATGGCCCGGTGCAGGGTGGCCACCGTGGTGCCGCGGGGCCAGCCGAGCCGCTGGTCGGCGACCTCGACGCTGTGACCGCGCAGGTAGACCTCCGAGAGGGCCTCGCGCTCGTCCTCCTCGAGCCCCGGCAGCCAGCCGCGGTCCGGGGGGAAGGCACGGACGGCGCCGGCGCCGCGCTGCTGCGGGATGCGGGTCCGGGAGCGCGCCACCGCGTGCCGGTGCGCCAGCTGGAGCAGCCACGGCAGGCTCGCCCGCTCCGGGATCTCCTGCTCCCCCTGCCACAGGGTGCGGTAGACCTCGACGGTGACCCCCTCGGCCTCCGGTCCGGGACCTGCGACGCGGGCGGCGAGTCCGAGCACCCGGGCGGCGGTGAGGTCGTAGAGGTGGACCAGGGACTTGGGGTCGCGCTGGGCGCAGCGCGCCAGCAGGTACTCGACCCGACCGAAGAGGTCGGCCACCGACGGGGTGGTGGGATGGGTCCTCGTCATGATCGCCCATCATGGAGAAGCGGAAGGGCGAGTGGGGGTTCGCGGCCCCCAGATCACCGATTTCAGGGAGCACGCCGGCGAGGTGGTCCAGACCGGCGCGGCCTACACGAGCGGGACGAACCGGTAGCGGCCGTGCTCGGTGACCTCGTCCGGCGTGACCCGCAGCATCCGGCCCGCCACGGGCACCACCATCACCCCGTCCTCGGCCAGCTGCGCCCGCAACGCGGCGGGCAGCTCCTCGGCCATCGCCGAGACCAGCACCCGGTCGTACGGCGCGTGGTGGGGGAGGCCGAGCACCCCGGGGCGAGCCGGCTCGATGGTGGCCCACGGCTGCTGGGTGCGGTCCAGGTTGGCCCGGCCGAAGGCCACCAGGTCGTCCACCACCTCGAGCCCGCGGACCCGCCCGCCAGGTCCGGTCAGGTGCGCCAGCAACGCGGTCGTCCAGCCGGAGCCCGCGCCGACGTCGAGGACGTGCTGCCCGGGGGAGACGCCGAGGAGGCGGAGCATGTCGGCCACCGTCCGCGGCTGCGAGCTGGTCTGCCCGGCGCCGATCACCAGCGGTCCGTCGTACCCGGCCCGGTCGCGCACCTCGGGCGGCAGGAACCCTTCCCGGGGCCACGCCGCGAAGGCCTGCTCGACCGCGTCCATGCGGCTCAGCCCAGCTCGAAGAGGACGATCGGCTCGCTGGTCGGCTGCTTCGACCCGCCCTCCGGCTCCACGGTGATCCCGACCGCGGTGGCCTCGGTGGCGTCGCCCTCCAGCAGCACCGTCTGGTCGCTGCGCCGCGGCATCAGCCCGGCGGGGACCATCTCACCCTCGGGCGACTGGAACCACAGCTCGTAGTCCTTGCCCTCGGGAGCCGGCGGCATGGCCTCGGTGACCAGCACCGCCCGGCCCTGCTCGCGGGAGCGGACCAGGGTGGCGCGGGCCTCGCCGACCTCCACCTCGACCCGGTCGGCCTCGCTGTCGGCGAGCACCCGCTCGCTGGCGGTCAGCGCCACCGACGTGCCGGGGGCGTCGTCCTGGGGCCAGACGGTGACCCCCACGCCCACGGCGAGCACGGCGGCCGCGGCGACCAGGGCGGGGATCCAGCGCGAGCGGGCGGCGGCGGCCGGGCGCCCGGTGACCGGGGGGAGGGGCCGCACGGTGCGGGTCGCGGTGAGCACGCGGTCCCGCAGCTCGGTGGCCGGCGCGACGGCGGTCGGCCCGGCGAGCAGGGCGGCGGCCTCGCGGAACGAGTCCACCTCCGCCCGGCACTCGGGGCACCCCTCGAGGTGCCGCTCAAACTGCGCCCGCTCGAGCTCGTCGACGGCGTGGATCGCGTAGGCACCAGAGAGGGCGTGGATGTCGCTCATGAGGCCACTCCCATCTGGTCGCGCAGCCGGATCAGTCCGTCCCGGATGCGGGTCTTGGCCGTGCCGACCGGCAGGTCGAGCAGCTTGGCCACTTCTGTGTGCGTGTAGCCACCGAAGAACGCCAGGCCGACGGCCTCGCGCTGCACGTCGGTGAGCGACTCCATCGCCTGCCGGACCCGGCGGGCGTCCAGGGCGGCGGTCGCCGCGTCGGAGGTGGCGTCGTGGGCCACCTCCTGGTTCTGCTCGTGGTACGAGGTCTCGCGCCGGGTGCTGGCCTCGGCGGCCCGGACCCGGTCCACCGCCCGGCGGTGGGCCATCGTCATCAGCCAGGCCAGGGCCGAGCCGCGGGAGGCGTCGAAGCGGGACGCGGTGCGCCACACCTCGAGGTAGATCTCCTGGGTGACCTCCTCCGACTGCGCCGGGTCGCGGAGCACCCGGAGCACCAGTCCGTGCACGCGCGGCGCGGTGGCGTCGTAGACCGAGGCGAAGGCCTGCTCGTCGCCGCGGGCGGCCCGGTGCAGCCAGGCGGCGAGGTCGACACCCGTCCCCCCCGGCGGACCGGAGGGGACGGGCGAGAGGTGACTCATGGGATCCATGTAACCGCAGGTCCGGTGACCGCTCAGGGCATCAGCACGGTGTCGATGACGTAGACCTTGGCGTTGGCGGTCTCGACGTTGCCGCAGAGCACCTGGGCCATCTCGTCGCCGACCTGCCACATCTCGCCCTCGCCGGTGACCTCGATGGTGTCGCCGTTGAGGGTGGTGTGCTCGCCGGCCACCTCGTCGGGGTCGAGCTCGCCCTCGACCACGTGGTGGGTGAGCACCTGGGTCAGCGCCTGCTTGTCCTTGAGCAGGGCGTTGAGCTGCTTCTTCGGGATCGCGGCGAAGGCGTCGTCGGTCGGGGCGAAGACCGTCAGCTCCTCGGCGTTGTTGAGGGTGTCGACCAGGCCGGCCTCGGTGACGGCGGTGACCAGCGTCTTGAGCAGCGGGTTGCCGGAGGCCGCCGTGGCGACGGGCTCCTCCGCCATCACGACGACCGAGCCGGGGCCCTCGGTCGGCAGCGAGGCGCAGGCCTCGCCGAACGCGACGTCCTCGTCCATGGCGGAGCCGGACATCGACTCGCTGGGGGACTCCATCGCCGACTCCGACTCCATCGGGGTCTCGGAGGTGGTGGTGTCGCTGGCGTTGCTGTCGCTGTCGTCGTCGGAGTCGCCGCAGGCCGCCAGGCCCAGGGAGAGGGTGAGGGCCAGTGCGGCCAGCCCGCCGGTGCGGGTCATGGAGCGGGTGGTGGTGCGCATGATGCTCGTCCTTTGGTCGGGGGATGACCTTCTCGGTCGGTGTCGGGAGGGATTCGGGGCGGACGGCGGGGCGGATTGGTCGGATCCGGGGAAAGTTCGCGGCCGGCTCAGCCGACCCGCACCGCGATCTCCTGGACGCCGCTCGACCCCTGCGGGAAGGGCGCGGCCCGCACGGCGGTCTGCACCTCCCCGTCGACGGTCGTCGCGCGGACCGCCAGCATGTGGGAGCCGGGGGCGGCGTCCCACCGGAAGAACCACTGGCGCCAGTAGTCGACCCCGGCGTCGGGTCCCAGCTCGCACTCCTGCCAGGCGCCTCCGTCGACGCGGAGCTCGACCCGGGCGATGCCGCGCCGCTGCGCCCAGGCGACCCCGCCGACGACCGTCTGCCCCGCGGGCACCTCGGCCAGCGGCCGGGGGGTGTCGATCCGGCTGGACACCTTGACCGGGCCGTCGGTGGCCCAGCCGCGCTCGGTCCAGTAGGCCTCGTCGTCGGCGTAGGAGGTGAGGGTCAGCCGCGTCAGCCACTTGGTGGACCCGACGTAGCCGTAGAGGCCGGGGGTGACCAGCCGAGCGGGGAAGCCGTGCTCACGGGGGAGGGGCTCGCCGTTCATGCCCACCGCGACCAGCGGGTCGCGGCCGTCCAGCACCACCTCCAGCGGGGTGCTGATGGTGAACCCGTCCACGTCGGTGGAGAGGAGCTGGTCGGCCCCGGTGTCGGAGAGCCGGCGCACCCCCGCCCTCGCCAGCAGTCGCGGCAGCGGTACGCCCAGCCACCTGGCGGCGCCGACGTAGCGGCCGCCCACCTCGTTGCTGACGCAGGTCATGGTGATGTCCCGCTCGACCAGCTCCATCGCCAGCAGGTCGTCGAAGGAGAGCTCGACCTGCTGCCCGACGTCGCCGTCGATCGTGAGCCGCCAGGCGTCGAGGTCGACGACCGGCAGGGTGAGCCGGGTGTCGATCCGGTAGAAGTCGCGGGTGGGGGTGCGGAACGGCGAGAGGCCGGGGATCTCTCCCTCCAGCCCGGCCGGCAGCGGGGGAGCGCGGCGGCCGGCGGCGGGCAGCACCACGTCGGCGATCCGGGTGCGCGCCCGGGCCAGCCACTCCCCGCCGGCCGCCAGCGCCACCGCGACGCCGGCGGCGACCAGGAAGGCCCGGCGTCCCGCCCCGCCCGGCGAGGTGGCTCCGGCCGGGGCGGGCGTGAGCCGCACCAGGACCAGGATCCCCACCGCGGCCGTGACCACGGCGGGGAAGACCGCGAGCGGCCCCTGCCCCGGGCGGGCCACGGCGACCCAGCCCGCCATCGCGGCGAGGACGCCGAGGGCGGCGACGCCCCACCGGAGCCGGCGCCCGGCCAGCACCCCGGCGAGCGCGGCCAGGAGCAGCGTGCCGGCCAGGACGCTGCCGATCAGGATCGGCTTGTCAGCGGTGCCGAACCGGGCCACCGCCCACTCCTTGACCGGGGTCGGGGTGAGGTCGATGACCTGGGAGCCGATCGCCAGCACCGGCGAGGTGGCGGGATCGGTGAGGGCGGCGGCGAGGTGACCGGCGGCGGCGCCGGTGAGCGCGGCGAGGACCCCCGCGAGGGCGCAGCGGGCGCGGCTGGACGGGGACATGGCAGGTGTTCGGCGCCGAGGCCTCGCTGGATTGGTGGGGGAGAGGGGAGGATGGCGCCATGATCGAGGTCGTGCCGTGGTCGCCCGCCTGGGCCGTGCAGTTCGAGGAGGTCGCGGCCGTGCTGCGCGAGGCGCTGCGCGAGGTGCCCTCCGCCCGGGTCGAGCACGTCGGCTCCACCGCGGTGCCGGGCCTGGCCGCCAAACCGGTCCTCGACGTCGACGTGGTGGTCGACGGGCCGGACGCGGAGGCGGCGATCGACGCCCTGGAGTCGATCGGCTACCTCCACCGCGGCGACCTCGGGGTCACCGGGCGGGAGGCGTTCAGCGCGCCCGACCAGGACCCCCGGCGCAACGTCTACGTCTGCCTGACCGGCACCCTCGCCCTGCGCAACCACCTCGCCGTGCGCGAGGTGCTCCGGGCCCGCGACGACCTGCGCGACGAGTACGCCGCGACCAAGCGGATGCTCGCCGCCCAGCCGGAGATGGACGTCGAGACCTACGTGGCCGGCAAGTCGACGGTGCTGCAGAAGGTCCTCGAGGAGTCCGACCTGACGCTGGAGGAGCGGCGGGCCGTCTGGCTGCTCAACGCAGGACGGTGAGCAGCTGGGTGGCTCGGGTCAGCACCACGTAGAGCGTCGCGCGCCCGGTGGCCGACTCGGTCTCGATCTCCTGCGGGCGCACCACGACGATCCCGTCGAACTCCAAGCCCTTGGTGTCCAGCCCGGTCAGCACCACCACCCGGTCGTCCCCCGAGGGCGGCACCGACGGGGCGACGGCCGCGCGCGCCCCCTTGGCGTCGGCTTCGAACTCCGGCCACGAGGCCAGCCACTCGTTGACCAGCGAGCGTCGTGCGGCCGGCACCACGATGCCGACCGTGCCGCTGACCCGCGCGGCGATCTCGCCGACCGCCGTCCGCACGGCCTCGCGCAGGTCGGGCCCGGCCTCGCGCTCCACCGGTGCCTCCCCGGTGGCGCGGACCGCCTCCGGCAGGTCGGCGCCGAGACCGGCCCGCCGGGCGTACGCCGCGGCGTAGTCGTAGATCTCGGCGGAGTTGCGGTAGTTCTTCGACAGGTGGAAGGCGTGCACCTGCTTGCCCTCCAGGGCGGCGGTGCGGGCGGCGTCCGCCTCCTCGCGCACCGGCCACGAGGACTGCGCCGGGTCGCCGACGATCGTCCACGACGCCGCCCGGCCCCGGCGGCCGACCATCCGCCACTGCATCGGGGTCAGGTCCTGGGCCTCGTCGATCAGCACGTGGGCGAAGGGGTCGTCGTCGAGCCGGTGCAGCGGCGGCGTCCAGGCGCGGCCGCGGGGCGCGTACTCGCGGTCGGAGGCGGTGGTCAGCTCCTGCAGGTCGACGCCGCCGTCGCGGTAGGCGAGGGTGTCGTCGAGGTCGTGGTCGGCGTCGCTGCGCTGGGGCACGTCGCCGAGCAGGTAGCGGAGCTCGTCGAGGAGCGCGACGTCCTCGACGCTGAGCGGCTCGGACGCGCCGGGGCGCGTCGGCAGCAGCCCGCGGCCCTCGGGGTCCGCCTCCTGCCAGGACCTCAGCAGCAGCTTCTGGTCCTCCGCGCTGAGCACGCCCTCGGCGACCCGCGCCAGGAACGCCGGGTCGCGCAGCCAGCCCAGCACGTCGCGGGCCTCCAGCGGCGGCCACCAGGCGGCGGCGAAGTCGACGAACGAGGGGGTGGAGAGCAGGTCGTCGTCGAAGTGCTCGCGTCCCCGCTCGCGGCCGCGCTCGCCGCGGACCTGACGCCACATCGCGTCGAGCAGGGCGCTGGCGACCCGGGGGAGCTGCCGGTTGCGGCGCCCCTGGCCCATCAGCTGGCCGCGCACCCGCCGCAGGACGGCGGCGTCGAGGTGGAGGGTGTCGTCACGCCAAAAGATCCGGAACTCCCGAGGGCTGCCCGGGGCCTGCTGCCGCGCCGCGCGGCGCAGCACCTCGGCCATCCGGGCCGCTCCCTTGACCGCGGCGACCTCCGGCACGTCGTGCCGGGTCGCGCGCACCCCGTCGACCACCTCGCCGAGCGAGCGCAGCGCCACAGCGGTCTCGCCGAGCGAGGGCAGCACCCGCTCGATGTAGCGCATGAAGACGCCGCTGGGGCCCACCACCAGCACCCCGCCGGTCTCGTAGCGGCGGCGGTCGGAGTAGAGCAGGTAGGCGGCCCGGTGCAGGGCGACCACGGTCTTGCCGGTGCCGGGGCCGCCGGAGATCGCCACCACGCCCTTGCCGGGGGCCCGGATCGCGCGGTCCTGCTCGGCCTGGATGGTGGCCACGATCGAGTGCATCGAGCGGTCGCGGGCGCGGGAGAGCTGGGCCATCAGGGCCCCCTCGCCCACGATGGGCAGGTCGCGCCCGGACTCCGCCAGCGCCTCGGCGTCCAGCAGCTCGTCCTCCACGCCGACGACGGTGTGGTGGTCGGAGCGGAGCACCCGGCGGCGGATGACGCCCTGCGGGGTGGCGGCCGTGGCCTGGTAGAAGACGGCGGCGGCCGGGGCGCGCCAGTCGATGAGGAGCGAGTCGCGGTGCTCGTCGCGCAGGCCGATCCGGCCCACGTAGCGCGGCTCCGGGTCGAGCTCGTCGCGCAGGTCGAGGCGGCCGAAGACCAGCCCCTCGTGGGCGGCGTCGAGCTGAGCCATCCGCCGGGCGGCCTGGAAGACCATGGCGTCGCGCTCGACGAGTCCGCCCTCGTGGCCGAGGTGGGCCCGGCTGTGGCCCTCCTTGGCCAGCTGCTGGGCGGCGGAGGTGGACTTCTCCAGCTGCACGTACACCCGGTCGACGAACGCCTGCTCGGTGGCGATCTCCCGCTCGACCAGCTCTTCGGACAACTCGGCTTCCTCACTCCTGTGCGACCGCGGACGCGGTTTCGGCAAGTCGTCAAGACTACCGACCCCGCGCCCGCGGGGCGTCAGGGCGTCCGGGTGTAGACCGCCGTACCCAGGGTGGAGTTCTCGCCCGCCGGGAGGTCATCGACCCGGACGTCGATCCGGCTGCCCGCGGGGAGGAAGAAGGGACCCATGCCGCCGCCTCCTTGCATGGTGCTTCGGATCTCACCGTCGACGGTGACGACGGCCTTGGACCTCCTCGGAATCCCGGAGGCGAACGCGTATCCCATGGACGGCTCGTCGACGGTCCCGGTCCGGGTCCGGAGCCTTCCGAGGTCGCCACTGCTGGCCTGTGCCAGCGTCCAGGTCACCCCGTCCACCTCCACCAGCTCGGGCAACGGCACCCCGGCAGGCTCCAGCAGGCTGGCCGGCTCGGCCACCTCGTAGAACCCCGCGGCGAGCAGGGCGTCGGATCCCTCCACCGGGCGACCGTCGGCATCGACGAGCCGCACCTCCGCCTGCACGATCTCGCCGGGCGCGAGCCGGCCGGCCTCGGTCTCCACCCCGTCGGTCAGGGTGGCCAACGTGACGGTGCCGGGGTCGAAGGTGACCTCGTCGGTGCAGCTGCCGCCGGAGACCATGGGCTCACCCTCGAGCAGGAGCTCGTACTGGACGGACTCCTCGGTGCCTGAGCAGACCGCACCGAACCGCAGAGCGCCGTCGGGCACCTCCACGGGGAGCCGCAGCGACTCCTGCCCCCGCACCGCGTCGGCGACGATCAACCGGTCACCGGCGACCCGGTCGCGGAAGGTGAGACCCTCCACGGTCACGCCGGGCGGACGCTCGTCGGAGAGCTCGTAGAAGGCCAGCGCGTTCACGCCCGGTCCGTGGAACTCGAAGGTCCCTTCCTCGCCCGCGTCCGCCCGCCAGTACTGCGAGAAGTCCGCCGCCGTCGGCTGGTAGACGTCCCCGTCGGGCTCCGCGACCTTCCAGGCCTCCAGCTCACCCGGCGGTGGGGCCGCCTCGTTGGCCCAGGCGATCACGATCGGGTGGCCCAAGCCTTCCAGGTCGAGCTCCACCTGGTCGGTGCCCGTGACGGAGCCGGCGTACTGGTAGGTCCAGCCCGCGGCCTCGATGGTCTCCGGCACCGGGTGCCCGGCGAGCTCCTCGTCGGGGACGGCGGCCGGGCCGGGGCGCGGGTCGTCGGTCACCAGGGCCGGCACTCCGGCGGCGAGGGCGACCGCCGCGAACACGGCCGCCGCAGCGCCCGCGGCGCGCCGACGGCGGACGGTCCGGACCCGGCCGCGCAGCTGTGCCGTCCGGGTGCCCGCGTCGAGCGGGGAGCTGTGGTCGAGGTCGTGGGC
This sequence comes from Nocardioides sp. Z22_16, assembly GCF_058134365.1. NCBI lineage: Bacteria > Bacillati > Actinomycetota > Actinomycetes > Propionibacteriales > Nocardioidaceae > Nocardioides > Nocardioides sp. Z22_16. The sequence goes on along the minus strand of NZ_JBYTTI010000003.1, from coordinate 49,110 downwards.
GTGGGTGCGCAGCGAGGTGCGCAGCTCGTCGAGAGTGTTCATGCCGGGTCTCCGTTCAGGTCCAGGGCAGGGTCGATCCGCAGCTTGGCGAGCGCCTTGCTGGTCTGACTCTTGACCGTCCCGGCCGAGCACTGGAGCAGCGCCGCCGTCTCCTCGACGGAGAGGTCCTCGAAGTAGCGCAGCACCACGACGGCCCGCATCCGGCGGGGGAGCCGGCCCATCGCGCTCCACAGGTCGTGGGTGTCGTCGGAGGCTCCGGTGGTGTCCGGGGTGCCGCTCTCGGGCAGCTCGCCGGTGGGTCGCTCGTCGTTCCACCGCCGGCGCCACCAGGAGGAGTAGGTGGTGACCAGGATGCGCCGGACGTAGGGCTCGGGGTGCCCGTCGATCCGCCGCCACGCGAACCACGCCTTGGTAAGAGCCGTCTGGAGCAGGTCCTCGGCCAGGGCGTGGTCGCGGGTCAGCAGGTAGGCGGTCCGCAGCAGGTGGGGGGACCGGGCCGCGACGAAGTCGTCGAAGTCGACGGGCTCGGGCACCGGCCCCTCCCGGGTCGCGTGGGCAGACAGGACAGTCATGCCCCCTACTACCGGGTGGGAGGGGGGAAGGGTTGCCTGCTACTTCTTGCGGCTCAGGAAGGCGGTCATCGCCTCGCGCGCCTCGTCGGAGCCGAAGAGGCGGGTGCTCAGGGCGGACATGTCGTCCGCCTGGGCATCGATCCGGGCGACCAGGTCGGCGTTGAGGATCCCCTTGGTCTCCCGGATGCCCTGGTTGGCGCCGGTGGCGACGTCGGCGCAGAGGCGCGCCACGACCGCGTCGAGCTCCGCGGCCGGCACCGCCTGGGTCACCAGACCGAACTCCGCCGCCTGGGCGCCGGTGAAGACCTCGCCGCCCAGCGCGGTCAGTGCGGCGGCCCGCGGGCTCATCCGGTGGAAGACGGTCAGGCTGATGATGGCCGGCGCCAGGCCCAGCTTCACCTCGGTGAGGGCGAAGGTCGCCTCCTCGGCGGAGACCGCGATGTCGGCGGCGGCCACGAGGCCGATGCCGCCGGCGCGGACGGCGCCCAGGTTCTTGGTGACGACCACCTTGGGCATGGTCGCGACGAGCCGCTGCAGGGCGATGATCCGGCGGGTCCCCTCCTCCATGCTGGTGGTGGCCGCCTCGGAGAGGTCGGCACCGGAGCAGAAGACCTTGCCGGAGGACTGGATGAGGACGACCCGGACGGCGTCGTCGGCCGCCGCGGCCTCCAGGTGGTCGTGGAGCTCGGTCACCAGCCTGCGGGAGAGCGCGTTGCGGTTGTGCGGGGAGTCGAGGGTGATCGTGGCCACGCCGTCGGCAGTCGCGGCGGTGACGAACGGGGCGTCGGTGGCGGGGCTCGAGGACATGCGCACAGTCTGCCGTGGCGGCTCCGCCCCGCGCTTTCCGGGTGGTGGCGCGGGCGCGTTACCATCGCGGGTCACGTCAAGCGGGTGCGTCGGAAACGCCGCCGAGGGGGAGTAGCTGCATGTCTCCATGGATGAGGCGCGGAGCGCTGGCCGCCTTCGACATCCTCAGCTGGTCACTGGCCACGGCCGTGGTGCTGGGAGTCCGGCACGACTTCACGATCAGCGAGGTCCAGTGGGAGTCGGTCCTCCTCTACTGGGTGCTGAGCGCGATCCTGCTGGTGGCCGTCGGCTACGCGACCAAGTTCTACCGCGGCCGGTTCCTGGTCGGCTCCTTCGACGAGGCCTTCGGGCTCGCCGTCCACATGGCGGTCGTCGGGTTCGTCACCCTGGTGACCGGGCCGCTGGTCAACGACAGCCTGCCGCGCAGCGTCCCGGTGCTGGTGCCGCCGATCGCCCTGCTCTTCGCCGCCGCCGGCCGCTGGTTCTACCGGTCGCTGCGCAGCCGCGCGGGTGACCCGCTCGACGAGCGCGGGGCCACCCCGGTGCTGGTCTACGGGGCCGGCGACGCCGGCCGCCAGGTGCTGCACCTGCTGCGGGCCGAGCGCGGCAGCCAGATGAACCTGCGCCCCGTCGGGTTCCTCGACGACAACTCCGGCAAGCGCAACCTGCGGATCCAGGGCGTGCCGGTGGTGGGCGACGGGGCGCACCTCGCCGAGGCCGCGGAGGCGGTGGGCGCCCGGGCGGTGATCCTGGCGATCCCCAACGCCCCCGGCGAGCTGATCGGCCGGGTCCAGGACGACGCCGCCGCCGCCGGCCTGGAGTTCTTCGTGCTGCCCCGTGTGGCGGAGCTGCTCGGCGGCAGCGTCGACGTCACCTCGATCCGCCCGGTGGAGATCGGCGACGTGCTCGGCCGCCACCAGGTCTCCACCGACCTCGCCTCGATCGCCGGCTACCTGACCGGCAAGCGGGTGCTGATCACCGGTGCCGGCGGCTCGATCGGCTCCGAGCTGGCCCGCCAGGTGCACGCCTTCGGCCCGGCCACCATGACGATGCTCGACCGGGACGAGTCGGCGCTGCACGCGGTGCAGCTCGCCGTCCACGGCCACGGCCTGCTCGACGGGCCCGAGACGGTCCTGGTCGACATCCGCGACGAGCAGAGCCTGCGCAAGATCTTCGAGGAGTACCGGCCCGAGGTCGTCTTCCACGCCGCCGCCCTCAAGCACCTGCCGATGCTCGAGCGCTTCCCGGCCGAGGGCTGGAAGACCAACGTGCTGGGCACCCTCAACCTGCTCACCCTCGCCGCGGAGCACGACGTCGAGCGGTTCGTCAACGTCTCCACCGACAAGGCGGCCGACGCGACGAGCGTGCTCGGGGCGACCAAGCGGCTCGCCGAGCAGCTGACCGCCTGGCACGCCGAGAAGACGGGCCGGCCCTACATGAGCGTCCGGTTCGGCAACGTGCTGGGCTCCCGCGGCTCGATGCTGCACACCTTCAACGCCCAGATCGCGGCCGGCGGCCCGGTGACCGTCACCCACCCGGAGGTCACCCGCTACTTCATGACCATCCCGGAGGCCTGCGAGCTGGTGATCCAGGCCGGCTCGATGGGCAGCGCGGGCGAGGTGATGGTGCTCGAGATGGGCGCCCCGGTGCTGATCCTCGACGTGGCCAAGCGGATGATCCGGCACTCCGGCGCCCACGGCGTCGAGATCGTCTTCACCGGCCTGCGTCCCGGCGAGAAGCTGCACGAGGTGCTCTTCAGCGACGGGGAGGTCGCCTCCCCGACCGAGCACGAGATGATCCGCAGCGTGCCCGTCCCGCCGGTGGCGCCGCACGCCCTCGAGGGACCCGAGCAGATGCGCACCCAGGCGGCCCAGGCCGCCGAGCAGAGTCACGGAGGAGAATAGGTGAGCCCACGGATCTACCTCTCGTCCCCGGATGTGGGAGATGACGAGGAGGCCGCGCTGGTCCGCGCCATCAGGTCCGGGTGGGTCGCCCCCCTCGGTCCCGAGGTGGACGCCTTCGAGGCGGAGCTGGCGCAGTTCACCGGTCGCCGGGAGGCCGTGGTGCTCTCCTCCGGCACCGCCGGCCTGCACCTGGGGATGCTCTGCCTCGGCGTCACCCCCGGCTCGGTGGTCCTCACCTCCACGATGACCTTCGCGGCCACCGCCAACGCCATCACCTACACCGGGGCGCGCCCGGTCTTCGTCGACTCCGACGACTCCGGCAACATGGACCCGGCGCTGCTGGCCGAGGCGCTCGACGACCTGGTCGCCCGCGGCGAGCAGGTCTCCGCGATCGTGCCGGTCGACCTGATCGGCAAGATCGCCGACCACGACGAGATCGGGCGGCTCGCCGCCCGGCACGGCCTGCCGCACCTGGTGGACGCCGCCGAGTCGCTCGGCGCCGTGCGCTCCGGCCGGCCCGCCGGCGCCGACGGCACCGCCTCGGTCGTCTCCTTCAACGGCAACAAGATCATGACCACCTCCGGGGGCGGGGCGCTGCTGACCGACGACCCCGCGATGGCGGCCCGCATCAGGCACCTGGCCACCCAGGCCCGGCAGCCGGTCGTGCACTACGAGCACGAGGAGATCGGCTACAACTACCGGATGTCCAACCTGCTCGCCGCGCTGGGCCGCGCCCAGCTCGCCCGGCTCCCCGAGATGCTGGAGCGTCGCCGTGGCTGGCGCCGCCGCTACCGGGAGCTCTTCGCCGACGTGCCGGGAGTCGTGCCCTTCGGCGGCGACGACGGGGTGGACGACGCGTCGGAGCACGACAACTTCTGGCTCACCTCGGTGCTGGTCGACCCCGACGTGGCCGGGTGGAGCTCGGAGGAGCTGCGCCAGCACCTCGCCGCGCTCGACATCGAGGCGCGCCCGCTGTGGAAGCCGATGCACCTGCAGCCGGCCTTCGCCGACGCACAGGCCTACGTCAACGGCGTCTCCGAGCGCTTCTTCCGGACCGGGCTCTCGCTGCCGAGCGGCTCGGCGCTGAGCGAGGAGCAGTTCGGCGCCGTCACCGGCGCGATCGAGGACTTCCTGCGGAGGCGGGGATGAGCGTGCGCAAGCGGGTCATGGTCATCTACGGCACCCGGCCCGAGGCGATCAAGGTCGCGCCCCTGGTCATGGCGCTGCGCGAGTCGCCGCTCTTCGACGTGCTGCCGGTGGTGACCGGACAGCACCGGGAGATGCTCGACCAGGTCAACCGGCTCTTCGGCATCGTCCCCGACCACGACTTCGACCTGATGATCCCGGGCGCCACCCTCGACCAGCTCTCCGCCCGGGCGCTGACCGCCGCGACCGAGTGCATCCGCGAGCAGCGTCCCGACGCCGTCGTCGTCCAGGGCGACACCTCGACCGCGTTCGTCAGCGCGCTGGCGGCCTTCTACTGCGGCGTGCCGGTGGTCCACCTCGAGGCCGGCCTGAGGTCGCACGACATCCTCAGCCCCTTCCCCGAGGAGGCCAACCGGCAGATGCTGACCCGGCTGGCGAGGCTGCACCTGGCCCCGACCAGCGTGGCCCGCGACAACCTGCTGAGCGAGGGGATCGACCCCGCGACCGTCCCCGTCGTCGGCAACACCGTGATCGACGCCCTGCACGGCGCGCTGCGCCGTCCGCTGGGCCACGAGAGCGAGGTGCTGTCGGCGATCGCCGCGCAGGAGGCCCGGGGCCAGGGGCGCACCGTGCTGGTCACCGCCCACCGCCGCGAGTCGTGGGGCGAGCCGATGCGCGCGGCGATGACCGCCGTCCGCCGGGTGGCCGCCGACTTCCCCGACCTCTCCTGGGTGGTGCCGATGCACCGCAATCCCGTGGTGCGCGAGGTGATCACCGACTGCCTCGGCGACGTGCCGACGGTCCGGCTCACCGAGCCGCTGGACTACCACGAGTTCTGCCACGTGATGGAGCGCGCGCACCTGCTGCTGACCGACTCCGGAGGGGTGCAGGAGGAGGCGCCGAGCCTGGCCAAGCCGGTGCTGGTGATGCGCGACAACACCGAGCGCCCCGAGGCGGTCGACGCCGGCACCGTCCGGCTGGTGGGGACCCGCACCGAGGTGGTCGAGGCGGCCCTGCGCGAGCTGCTGACCGACCGGGCCACCTACGACGAGATGGCCCGCGCCGTGAACCCCTACGGCGACGGCTTCGCGGCACCGCGGTCGGTGGCCGCGATCGCCGAGCTGCTCGGCGTGGGTGCCCGGATCGCCGACTTCGACCCCGACCTGCAGGACCGGCTCGAGGTCGGGTCGTGAGCCGGCGGGGACGGCGGCTGCTCGTCGTCCTGCGCGCCAGCCACGTGGCGCCCGACCCCCGGGTCGACCGCGCCGCCCACGTCGCCCTCGACCACGGCCTGCGGGTCGAGGTGCTCGGCTGGGACCGCGACGGCCACGTCTCCGAGCCCGGGGCGGCCGACGGCGCCGACTACCCGGTGGTCCGCTTCGGGCTGCGCGCGGCGCACGGCCGGGGGCTGGCCAACCTGGCGGGGCTGGTGGCCTTCCAGCTCTTCCTGGTGGTGCGGGTGCTCCGCCGGCGCCGTGAGCTGGCCGCGATCCACGCCTGCGACCTCTCCACCGGCCTCACCGGTCTGCTCCTGGCCCGCCTGCTGCGGGTGCCGCTGGTCTACGACGTCTTCGACTACTACGCCGACTCCTTCCCGGTGCCGGGCCGGCTGCGGCCCCTGGTCCGCCGGCTGGAGACGCGGGTGCTGGAGGCCGCGGACGAGGTGATCCTGCCGGCCGGCACCCGGCGCACGCAGATCGAGCCGGCCCACCCCCGGCGGCTCACGATCGTGGAGAACTCGCCCGACCTGAGCGGCCTCGACCGGGCCGACCGGGCCGACCTCCCGGTGGTCGACCTGGCCTACGTGGGCATCCTCGCCGGCAACCGGCTGCTCCTGGAGATCGTGGAGAAGGTGGCCGCGAACCCGGCGGTGAGCATGCGGATCGCCGGCTTCGGGACGCTGGAGGAGCCGATCGCCCGGATCGCGCGGTCGGCTCCGCACATCGACTACGTCGGCAAGGTCGCCGGCCCCGAGGCCCTCGCCATCCTGCGGGCCTCCCGGGTGATGTTCGCGACCTACGACCCGGGGGTCGCCAACCACCGGTTCAGCGCCCCCAACAAGTTCGCCGAGGCGCTGGGCCTCGGCAAGCCGCTCCTCGTCTGCCGCGGCACCGCGATCGACGAGCTCGTCGAGGAGACCGGTCTCGGTGTCGTCATCGACTACGACGCCGACGAGTTCATGGCCGCCCTGGCCAAGGTGCTCGGCGACCCCGAGCTGCTCGCCCGCTGCGCCGAGGAGGGCCCCGCCCGCTACGCCGCCGACCACTCCTGGGCGGTCAACGCCGCCCGGCTGGCCGAGGTCTACGCCCGGGTGACCGGCGTCGAGGACGGCGACCGGGCATGACCGAGGTGGCGCTCGTGGTGGCGGTGCTGGCCGTCGGCGCCGGCCTCGCCCGGTGGCTGTGCGGGCTCTTCCCCGGCATCGCGGGCGTGGTGCCGTGGGCGGCCGGCGTGCTCCTGGTCGTGGTCACCGCGGTGGCCTTCCTGGACCGCCCGCTGGGCTCGGGCACCGACGAGGTGATCTACCACGACCAGGCCCGGACCGTGCGGCTCTCGCTGATCCTCACCGGCGGCTACGACCCCGACTACCTCGACCTGACCGGCGGCAAGTCGGGGTGGCCGACCATCCTGGGCACCTCCTACTTCCTGACCGGCGACGACAACCCCTACCTGGGCCTCGTCATCAACGCGGTCGTCACCTTCCTCACGCTGCTCCTGATCGCCGCGGCCGGCCAGCGGATCTGGGGTCCACGGTCCTGGAACCCGTGGCTGGGCGCCTTCCTGGTGGCCTCCCCGGCCCTGCTGATCCTGGGGCCGTCGCTGCTGCGCGAGGCCTGGGCCTGGCTCACAGTGGTGATCACCCTGCACGGGCTCCTCTCCCTGGTCGAGCGGCGGTGGTGGCGCGGCGCCGCGGTCGCCCTGCTGGGGATGGCGCTCGCCTTCTGGATGCGGGCGCCCCTGGCGGGCATCCTGCTGGGGGCGACGTTGGCGGCCGTGGTGATCAGCTGGGTCTGGCGGCGCTTCGGCAGCACCGCCGCCCTCGTCTCCGTGGTCGGCGGGGCCTTCGCCGCCCAGGGACTCGTCCGGCTGGTCCTGGACTACTTCGGCTACGGCCCGGAGGTGCTCACGGTCACCCGTGACTACCTGGCCGACAGCTCCACCACCGGCTTCGCGCCCTCGGACCCCTTCCACCCGGTGGGCCTGGTGGTCTCGCTGGTGCGGGTCGGCCTGGGCCCGCTGCCCTGGGAGTACCGCCCGGCCCTGGTCTGGGGCTGGATCCTGGCCAACTCGCTCTACTGGCTGGTCGTCCTGGCGCTCTCCTGGCTGGCCGTCCGCCGCGCGGGGAGCAACGCCGCCACCGTCGCGGTGATGGTCTTCTCGCTGGTCCTGGTGACCGGCCTCGCCCTCGCTCTCACCAACTACGGCATCGTCGTGCGGATCCGGGCCACGCTGGTGGTCGCGGTGCTGCCCCTGGTCTGGGGCGTGCTGCCGGCCGTCCGCAAGCCGGCACCCTCGACGGAGAAGGAGTCCACCCCAGCATGAGGATCGGCCTGCTCACCAGCGTCGGACGCACCCTCGACGCCTTCTTCACCGAGATCGTCGCGGACTGGCAGGCGGCCGGTCACGAGGTCTTCCCGGCCTCCGGCACCCCGGCCGCCACCATGGCGACCGACGTCGTGCCCGGCCTCACCCAGCGCCCGTCGCCGGGCAACGCCGCCGTCCCGGGCCGACTGGCGCACTGGGCGCGCGACCGTGAGCTCGACGTGGTGCTCACCAACACCGCCACCGCCTCCACGCTGGTGAGGCTGGCGCCGATGCCGTGCCCCGTCGTCTACTTCTGCCACGGGCTCCACTGGAACGACGCCTGGCACCCGGCGCAGGTGGTGGAGCGCCTGCTGCTGCGGCGCACGGAGTCGGTGATCACGATCAACTCCGACGACCACGCCTGGATGTCCGCCCGCCACTCGCGGGTCCGCCTGCTCCGGGAGGGGGTCGGCGTCCCCGAGGACCGCTTCCCGTGGAGCGAGCTGCCGCCCCTGCCGGGTGAGCCCGGCGCCGGCGGGCTGCGGCTCGTGTGGGCCGGCGACTTCACCGAGCGCAAGCGTCCCCACCTCGCCCTGGAGGTGGTCCGGCTGCTCCTCGACCGCGGCGTCGAGGTGTCGCTCACCATGCTCGGCGACGGCGCGCTCCACGAGGTGACCCGCGAGGCCGCCCGCAGCCTGGGGCTGGACGGGCACGTCGAGCTGCCCGGGCGCGGCCCGGTCGAGCCGCACCTGCGCAGCGCCCACGCCCTGCTCCACACCGCCTCCTGGGAGGGCCTGCCGCGGATCCTGCTCGAGGGCGTGGTCACCGGCCGCCGGGCGTTCGCCTTCGACGTCAAGGGCGTGCGCGACGTCCCGCACGCGCTGCTGGCCCCCGACGGTGACGCCGAGGCGCTGGCCCGCCTGGTGGCCGAGGAGGCCCCGCGGCTGACCAGCCTGGACCCCGCGGGACTCGCCGGGCTGCGCAGCTCCCGGGTCGCGGCCTCGCTCGTCGGTCACCTGGAGGAGGTCGTTGGCTGACCGGCGGGGCGGCGCCCTGCTGGTGGCCGGCGTCGGCACCAACGCCGTCGCCACGCTGCTGCCCCAGGCGGTGGCGCTGCTGCTGCTGCCCGTCGCCGAGTACGCGATCTTCAGCCTGCTCTTCATCGCCCTGGGCCTGGCCTACTCGGCCCAGAACTCCGTGGTGGTCGACCCCTGGCTGCGCGACGGCGCTCGGGTCCACCCGGCCCCCTACGCGGCGCTGCGGCTCTCCGCGCCCACGTTCTCGGTGGTCGGGGCACTGGTCCCGTGGGCCCTCGGCTTCGTCGGCGGCGGCGAGGTCCTGGTGGTGGCGCTGGGTCTGCTGCTGTGCCAGCTGCGGCACACGGTCAGGCTCTTCCTCGTCGCCCGCGACTCCGCCGGCACCGCCCTCCTCTCCGACGTGCTCTTCCTCGCCGGGTTCGGCGCGGTCTTCCTGCTCGACCCGGGCGTCTCGGAGTGGACCAGCGTCTGGTGGCCGCTGGCGCTGGGCTCCCTGGCGGCCTCCCTGCCGGTGCTGACGGCCGTCGTCCGCGGCGGCGGTGGCTGGGAGTGGATCCGCGAGCGCCGCCGGGTCATCTCCACGCTGTGGGCGGAGTCGGCGGTGCTCGACGTGGCCGTCGCGGTGCCGCCGCTGATCCTGGCCCGGCTGATGGTCGCCCCCGAGTTCGCCGTGGTCCGGGCGGCCTCCAGCGCCCTGATCCCGGTCCGCCTGGTGCTGGGCCCGCTGCGCGGGTGGATCAGCCACCGCAGCCCGCAGACGCTCTTCGTCCCCGCCTTCGCCGTGCGGCTCGTGGCCTTCGGCCTCGTCCTGGGCGCCTCGATCGTGGTGATGGTGCACGTGCTGGCGTCGCTGGCCGTGGCCGAGGGCGGGGTGCTCCCCGCGCTGCGCCCCTACGCGGTGGTGCTCGCCGTGATGGGTCTCCTGCAGTTCCTCAGCAGCTTCGTCTACGTGGTCGCCCGCAGCCACGCGCGCCCGCGGGACCTGATGGTCGGCCGCGTCGTGGACAGCGCCTTCCAGCTGGTCGCCATCCTGGTGGGGTACGCCGTCGCGGGGCTCTCCGGGGTGATGGTCGCGTTCGCCGTGATGTCGGCGGCGTCGCTGCTGATCTGGCTGCTGGTGGTCCGCAGCGCCGACGAGCCGCGGCCGGAGTCAGGCGGGGTCTGAGCCGCGGATCGCGGCGCGGAGCACGCAGATCACCGCGCCCAGCACCAGCCCGAGCAGGCCGCCGAGCAGCACGTTGCGCACCGGGCCGGGGTTCGCCGGCACGCCGGGCGACGCCTCGTCCACGACGGTGAGGGCGACCGGCACCGCGAGGTCGCCGTACTCCAGGCGCTCCACCTGGGAGATCACCTTGGGCAGCGCCTCGGCGTAGGCCGCGGCCAGCGCCTGGGCGTCCTCGGGGCTGGTGTCGGTCGCCTGCAGGTCGATGAGGACCGTCCCCGGGATGGTGGTCGCCGAGATCTTGGGCTCGTTGCTCTCGTCGAAGGTGTGGTCGGGGAGCAGCGCCAGCGCCTCCGCGGCGACCGCGTCGCCGGTGGCGAGCTCGACATAGCTGGAGATCCGCTGACCCGCGACCTGGTTGCGGTAGAAGAGCTCCTCCGCGTCCTCCGCCTCGGCCGCCGCGGCGACGAAGAGACGGGCGTGGGAGACGTAGGTGCGCTCGGCGACCAGGCCCATCACGAGTCCCACCAGGAGTCCGGCCACGGTCAGGGCGGCAACGATCTTCCAGCCGCGGGCGACAGCCTGCCAGCTTTGCCTGAGAGTCACTGGTCTCCTCGTGGGGGCGGGGGTGGGGTGGAGGGCGCGTCGAAGTCTAGGGCGTCCGCCGCTCCGGCCTGCCGGGGCCTGGCGGTGAGGGCGACGGTCAGCAGCCACCAGCCGAGCGGGATGGTGAGCAGCGGCTCGGTGATGCCGAAGACCACCACCGCCACCAGGAGCGGCAGCAGCAGGCGACCGTCCTGGGTGGTGGAGCGGCTGGCGCGGCGCAGCACCTGCAGCAGGATCCCGACGGCCAGGAGCACGCCGACCGCGCCCAGCTCGGGGAGCACGTCGATGAGGCTGTTGTGCCCGTGGGTCAGCACCAGGCCGGCCTCGCCGTAGATCTCGTTCGCCACGTCGTTGACCGGCGCCGGCTGCCACGGGTGGCCCCAGACGGCTCCCCACCCGTTGCCCAGCAGGGGGCGCTCGCGGGCCACGGAGAGGACGGCCTCCCAGAGGGGGACCCGCCCGGAGAAGCTCGCGGAGTCCTTGCCGAGCACCACGTCGACCAGGAAGAGCGCCGCGACCAGGCCGACCACGAAGAGCACCCCGATGCCCCGCCGTGCGCGGCGCGAGAGCGAGAAGCGGGAGGCCAGCACGGCGAGGCCGGCGACCGCCAGCACGCACCCGCCGGTCAGCAGCCCGGTGGCCGAGCCGGCGCGGAAGAGCCCGTAGACCAGGACGGCGATCGTGCCGAGCTGCAGCACCTGGGACCAGCGCCGCCGCGGGACCACCCCGCAGGCGCCCGCCAGGGCGAGGGCGAGGGTGTAGGCGAGGATGTTCTGGTTGGTCCCGACCCCGGTCAGCACCGGCCCGTCGAAGCCGTAGAAGACCGCGCCGGGGAGCTCGGCGGCGAAGGCGTACTCGGAGGCGGCCAGGGTGATCACACCGCCGAGGGCGAGCCCCCAGGAGGCCACCTGGACGTCGACGTTGGAGCCGGCGACCACGCCGAGGAAGGCGATCTGCAGGTAGAGCAGGAAGGCGTCCTCGGTGGCCCACGGGGTGACCGACCAGGTCATCGAGAGGGCGCACAGCGCCAGGAAGAGGACGATGCTCCACGGCAGCGACGGGAACCGCAGCCGCGGGAGGGTGAGCAGCACCGCCACCAGGATCGCCTGGATCGCCCGGTCGAAGGCGTAGGGGAAGGACGGCTCGAAGACCAGGGGGTTGGAGAAGTAGAAGAACGCGACCCCGAGGGCCACCACCCAGATCGGGCCCGACCAGGTGCCGGAGCGGCCGGGCGGCGGCACCGCCCGCCAGCGGTGCAGCTCGGGGCCGAGCGCGAGCCGGGCCGCGCGCACCCGGCTCCGCCAGGTGTTCTCCGGCTCCTTCCGCCGGCGGCCGGGGAGGGTCGGCGCGTGCTGGCTCATGCCCCGCCCCGCCGGCCGGTGAGGCGCTCCTGGACCTCCCCCAGCCGGGCCTCGAGCCGCTTCACGGTCGCCGCCAGCCGGGAGGCGGTGGCCGCCAGCGAGGCCTCGTCGTGCTGGTCGAGGTCCTCGTCGGGCGCCCCCTCGATGAGCCAGAGCCGGTCGTTCGCCTCTCCGAGCTCCACCTTGAGCTTGTGCAGCTCCTCCTGGGTGGCCGACACGTGCCGGACGCCGCCGGGGGGCAGCAGCACGGTCATCCGGTCGAAGCCCTCGCGGACCCGCCGGTGGCCGGCCTCCCAGACGGCCGTCTCGTGCTCCTCGCGCGACGAGCCGGCGGTGAACCAGCGGTAGACGGCCGTCACCTCGGGGCTGTCGACGGCACCGGTGAGGGCCGCGGCCCGGACCAGGTAGTCCCAGTCCTCGGTGGTCGGCAGCGACTCGTCGAACCTGAGCCCGAGCTGGTGGACCACCCCGCGCGGGAACGCCGCCGACATGTTGGGGGTGGAGTTGATGTGCAGGTGGGAGACGAGGTCGAACTCCAGCGGCCAGGCCAGCTCCACCGGCCCGGTCGCCACCGGCAGGCCGGTGCCCGCGGGGTCGCCGTCGGGGCCCACCTGGGTGTGGTGCTGGCGGGCGGTGGCAGCGCGCAGCACCCGGCCGGGAGCCCGCCGCTCCAGGTCGCGGAAGGTCGCCACCCAGTGGCCCAGCACGGTGTCGTCGTCGTCGAGGACGGCCAGGTAGCGGCCGGTGGCCGCCTCGAGCCCGTCGTTGAGCGGCGCGCTGCGGCCGGGGCGCTCGGACTCCAGCAGCCGCACCCGGTCGCGCAGCCAGCCCGGCTGGTCGGCCACCACGTCGCGCACGGCCTGCCGGCCCGCGGCGTCCACCCGGTGGCAGACCAGCAGCACCTCGAAGTCGCGGTCGGTCTGCGCGGCCAGCGAGGCGAGGGTGTCGGCCAGCATCAACGGGCGGGACGCCCTGGTCCGGGTGACCACGCTGAGGAACGGCGTCCCCGGCCGGACCACGGGCTCGTGCAGGGTCTCCCGGGCGGCCTGGTCGAGGCCCACCTGGCGCAGCAGCCCGGCGAGGGCGGTGGCCGGCATGGTGCCGGGGTGGCCGGTGGGCAGCGGGCCGGGCGCCGGCTCGAGGAGCCGCAGCTCCGCGGCGCGGGGCTCGCGCAGCTGCGCGTCGGGCCCCAGGCGCCGGTCCCGGAAGAGCGTCGCCTCCCCGACGACCCGGGTGCCGCCCGGCCGGTCGGCCGCGTGCGCCCGGACGGCCGCCAGCGCGGCGTCGTGGTCGCGGACGTCGCCGAGGTCGCCGAGGGAGCGCAGGGTGGACGCCCGCAGCGCGAGCGCGCCGGTCTCCCCGGCCGCCAGCGGCAGCGGGCGAGGGGCTGCGGCCGCGGCGCCGGCGACCACGGCCTCGGTCAGGTGGGCGAGCAGGTGGCGGCTGGGCCGGTCCTGGGGGCGCGCGAGGACCAGCACGTCGTCGTCGCCACCCTGGGCGCGGTGGCTGCGGTGGTCGTCGGCCCAGGGGGACCAGAGGGCGCCGGGGCCCATCGGGAGGTGCCGCACGGAGACCTCGTGCCCCCGGGCCCGCGCCGCGGCGGCGGACTCCTCCCACGGCTCGAGGTGGGACTGAGTGAAGAACGAGGGATCCCCGGTCAGCTGCACGGTGATGGCGGCCGGTGCCATGGGACTCCTCGGGGGGCGATCGGGTCGGGTGGGGCGCGAACGCCGGATCGAAGTCTAGGCGCCGGGTCGCCGGCTGGGACGCCGTACCGGACGGGTCGGGCCCCGAACTAGGGTTCCCCCATGAGCCAGCCCACGCCGGCCCCGGACGGGGCGCGACTCCAGGAGGTGCGAGCCACGCTCGCCGAGCTCCAGGGGCACGAGGCGTGGGCCGTGATCCGACTCGCGCGCAAGGAGCCCGGCGACGCCGACGTGGTCACCTTCGTCGGCGGCGCGCGCAGCGAGGTCGAGTCGCTCCTCGACGTGCCGCTGGAGGACGGCGTGCCGGCGCCGGGGCGCCGGTTCGACCGGCTGCTGGCCGTGCCCTTCCGGCAGGTCCGCGAGCGCGGCTTCGAGGCCCACGACGACGGCGCGCCCCTGGTGGTGGTCGACATCGAGCTCGAGCGCCGCCACCCGGTCGCCGACGTGCTCGCCGCCCTCGACGACACCGGGATCGAGTTCACCGACCGGGGCGGCTTCGAGACCTCCGACGAGGACTACGCCAAGATCGTCGAGGCGATCATCCGCGACGAGATCGGGCAGGGCGAGGGGGCCAACCTGGTCATCGGCCGCCACTACCGGGCGGTGGTCGCCGACTGGGGCGTCGACAAGGCGCTCACCGTCTTCCGCCGGCTGCTGGAGCGCGAGCGCGGCGCCTACTGGACCTACGCCTTCTTCACCGGCGACCGCTTCCTGGTCGGCGCCAGCCCCGAGCGTCACGTCAGCGTGCACGGCGGCGACGTGCGGATGAACCCGATCTCCGGCACCTTCCGGGTGGGCGGGCGCACCGCGGCCGAGATGAAGCCGGCGCTCCTCGACTTCCTGCGCGACGAGAAGGAGATCTACGAGCTCTTCATGGTCGTCGACGAGGAGCTCAAGATGATGTGCGACCTGTGCCACGAGGGGGGCATGGTGCTCGGCCCGTTCCTGAAGCCGATGACCCACCTGGTGCACACCGAGTACCTCCTCGCCGGCCGGTCGCGCCGCGACGTCCGCGAGATCCTGCGCGACACCATGTTCGCCGCCACCGTGACCGGCAGCCCGGTGGAGAACGCCGTCCGGCTGATCAACCGCTACGAGGAGGGCGGCCGCGGCTACTACGGCGCGGCGCTCGCGCTGCTGGGCCGCGACGACGAGGGCCGGCCGACGGCCGACAGCCCCATCGTGATCCGCAGCGCCGACGTCGACCCGCAGGGGCGGATGAAGGTGACGGCCGGGGCCACCCTGGTCCGCGACTCCGACCCGGCCTACGAGGTCGCCGAGACCCACGCCAAGGCGGGCGGCATCCTCTCGGCGTTCGGCCTGGTGCCGGCCGCCGGCTCTCCCTCCGAGGGGCTCGCCGAGCTGGCCCGCGACGAGGACGTCCTGATCGCCCTGCAGTCGCGCAACCGCCGACTCTCCACCTTCTGGCTGACCGACCAGGCCGGCTCCACCCCCGACCCGGCGCTGGCCGGCCTGCGGGTCGGGATCCTCGACGCCGAGGACGACTTCGTCAACATGCTGCGCCACCTCCTCGCGGTGATGGGGATGACCAGCGAGGTGGTCCGGCACGACGCCTACCGCGAGGGCGACCTCGACGACTACGACCTGGTGATCGTGGGCCCCGGACCCGGCGACCCCCGGGACGGCGACGACCCCAAGATCGCCGTCGTCCGCGCGGTCGTCGACCGGCTGCTCGCCCGCGAGCAGCGGTTCCTCGCGGTCTGCCTCGGCCACCAGACGCTCTGCCACGCGGTCGGCGTCCCGCTGGCCTTCAAGGACATCGTCTTCCAGGGCACCCAGGCCGAGGTCAGGATCCGCGACCGGGCCGAGCGGGTCGGCTTCTACAACACCTTCGTGGGCCGGGTCGGCGACGCCGGACTGCCGGCCGGGGTCACGGTCGAGGCCGACGAGGAGAGCGGCGACGTGCACCTGCTCCGGGGGCCGCACTACCGGGGCATCCAGTTCCACGCCGAGTCGATCCTGACCGAGCGCGGCTTCGACCTGATCAACGAGCTGGTCTCCGACCTGCTGCTGGGGGACGACCGCGGCTGAGGGACCTTCGTCCCGACTTCCCGCGGTGCGGCAACCCCGGGGGCCTCCGGGACGTCTCCTAGGCTGTCCCCACCGTGGTGGTGGACCAGCCCGGGGGAGGTCACGAGTGCGAGTGCGCACATCCCGCTGGAGGACGCTGCTGGGCAGCGCCCTCGCACTCGTGGCCCTGACGGCCTGCGGCGCCGCCGTCGGCGAGGAGAGCGACGCGCCCGAGGCGCCCCGCGAGATCGCGGCGCCGGGCCTCGCCGGCTCGCGCCCCGACATCGTCATGGTCCTGATGGACGACTTCTCCATGGACCTGCTCCAGACGATGCGCAGCGCCGCGCGGCTCGCCCGCACCGGCGCCGGCTACGACCACTTCGCGGTCGACTCGCTGTGCTGCGTCTCCCGGGCGAGCCTGATGACCGGGCAGTACCCGCACCAGACGGGGGTGCGCACCAACACCTCCGAGGGGGCCCTGCCCTACGGCGGCTACCCGGCCTTCGACCGCTACGGCAACGGCCCGCGCAGCTTCAACGTGCGGCTGCAGGAGGTCGGCTACGCCACCGGCTTCGTCGGCAAGTACCTCAACGAGTTCGAGTACGTCGCCGGGGTGCGGGAGATGCCCCCGGTGCCGCCCGGCTGGTCGCAGTTCCACGTGCTCTTCGGCTCCGCCTACGACGGCTGGGGCTTCGACAGCACCGAGATCGTCGACGGGCGGGCCGAGGTGCGCCACCACCCGGCACCCGCCGCGGGCTCCTCGGCCGAGGTCCTCGACCGGGCCTACGCCGGGCAGGTCATCGAGGACTACGCGCTCGACTTCATCGCCGAGCAGCGCGACTCCGACCAGCCCTACTTCCTCCAGGTCGCGCCGTACGCCCCGCACAACCGGACCAACCCCGACGGCGCCTACCCCGGGGACCCCCTCTTCCCGCCGGCCTTCGCCGACCGCCCCGGCGGCACGAAGGCGGCCGGCGACTGCGGGCCGGTCGCCTGCGGCTCCCTCACCACCCGCGACCTCCCCGGCTTCGGCGACGACCGGCGCGACAACGTGCCGCGCACCCGCGGCGGCAGGCGGACGCGGCCGTGGAACACCATCCGCACCACCCCCGCCCGGGAGGCCGTCACCCACCTGCGCGACCGGGCCCGCATGGTGCAGTCGGTCGACCGCACGGTGCGCCGCATCCTGCGCGCCGTCGACGACGACACGATGGTGGTGCTCACCTCCGACAACGGCTTCCACCTCGGGCAGCTCGGCCTGGGGATGGGCAAGGGCACCGCCTACGACACCGACGTGCGGGTCCCTCTCCTGGTGACCGGCCCGGGGGTGGTCCCCGGCCCGCGACGCGAGATGACCAGCAACATCGACCTGGCGCCCACCTTCGAGGAGCTCGCCGGGCTCCCTCCGGCGCCGTACCGCTCGGGCACCTCGCTGGTGCCCAGCCTCACCGACCCGCAGCTGCGCACCCGGACCCACGTCTTCTTCGAGCACACCACGGGCACCGCCGGCGGCGACCCCGACCGGGCCTTCACCGGCGGCGAGCTGATGCGGATCCCCAGCTACGTCGCCGTCCGCACCCGCGACGCCCTGCTGGTGCGCCACGACCTCGACCCGGCCGAGGGCCGGACCCGGCACGGCTACGAGTTCTACTCCTACGACAAGCACCCGTGGGAGAAGAAGAACACGTTCGGGGTCCGCAGGTACGCCGAGCAGCAGGCCGCGCTGATGCGCCGGCTGCGGCGGTTCGACCGGTGCGCCCAGCTCCGGGGCGACGCCCCGGTCCCCGCGCGGTGCCGCCGGCTGACCGGGGAGGGGCGGGACGAGCCCTAGACTGCTCGACCGTGAAGCCCTACGACCCGCTCAAGCGCGCCCTGGACCTGGTGGTCGGCGGCGTCGCCCTGGTCCTCTCGCTGCCGTTGCAGCTGGGCCTCGCCGCCGTGGTGCGGGCCAGGCTCGGCTCGCCCGTGCTCTTCCGTCAGCCGCGTCCCGGCAAGGACGAGAAGGTCTTCGAGCTGGTGAAGTTCCGCACCATGCTCGAGGTCGACGAGGAGCGCGGCCTGGTCACCGACGCGCAGCGGCTCACCCCCTTCGGGGCGTTCCTGCGCTCGACCAGCCTGGACGAGCTCCCCAGCCTGGTCAACGTGGTCCGCGGCGACATGAGCCTGGTCGGTCCGCGTCCGCTGCTGGTGCGCTACCTGGACCGCTACACCCCGCAGCAGCGACGACGGCACGAGGTGCGCCCCGGCGTCACCGGCCTGGCGCAGGTCAGCGGGCGCAACGCGATCACCTGGGACGCCAAGTTCGCCAAGGACGTGGAGT
Organism: Nocardioides sp. Z22_16; assembly: GCF_058134365.1. Taxonomy (NCBI): domain Bacteria; kingdom Bacillati; phylum Actinomycetota; class Actinomycetes; order Propionibacteriales; family Nocardioidaceae; genus Nocardioides; species Nocardioides sp. Z22_16. The sequence continues at coordinate 30,933 of NZ_JBYTTI010000003.1, read as the reverse complement.
ACGTCGAGCGCCGCAGCCTGCGGCTGGACGCCTGGATCCTGTGGCGGACCCTGGCCCAGGTCGTCCGCCGGGACGGGATCTCCGCCGACGGGGAGGCGACGATGGCCGAGTTCCAGGGCGTCGGGGCGGAGACCGGTCGTGCCTGAGCCCCTGGTGGTGGTCGGGGCCGGGGGCTTCGGCCGCGAGGTGCTCGACGTGGTGGACGCGGTCAACGCGGCGGCCGGCACCCCGGTGTGGACGGTGGCCGGGGTGGCCGACGACTCGCCCACCGAGCAGAACCTCGCCCTGCTGGCCCGGCGCGGGGTCGCCTACCTCGGCACCACCGCCGAGCTCGGCGGGCTCGACGCCCCCCACTACGCGGTCGGGATCGGCAGCCCGGCGACGCGGCGGCTGATCGCGGAGCGGCTCGACGCCGCCGGGCTCACGCCCGCCACCCTGGTGCACCCCAGCGTCACCACCGGGTTCGACGTGAGCGTGGGGGCCGGATCGGTGCTCTGCGCCGGCGTCCGGCTGACCACCCACATCCGGCTGGGCCGTCACGTGCACCTCAACCTCAACGTCACGGTGGGGCACGACACGACCCTGGGCGACTACGTGAGCGCCAACCCGCTCGCCTCGATCTCCGGTGACTGCGTCCTGGAGGACGAGGTGCTGGTGGGGGTCGCGGGCGTCATCCTCAACGGCCTCACCCTGGGGCGGGGCTCGACCGTCGGCGGCTCGGCCTGCGTGGTCCGCGACGTGCCTCCCGGGGTCGTCGTCAAGGGCGTCCCGGCCCGATGACCGACGTGGTCGTGGTCGACCACCACGACTCCTACACCTGGAGCCTGGTGCACCTGGTCGCCGCGGTCACCGGGGTGCTGCCCCGCGTCGTGCAGCACGACGAGGTCGCGGCCGAGGAGGTGCTGGCCCACGGGCACGTGGTCCTCTCGCCCGGACCGGGCCGGCCCGACAGCGTCCGCGACTTCGCCGTCGGCGCCCAGGTGCTCCGCGCCGGGACCCGGCCGGTGCTCGGCGTCTGCCTCGGGATGCAGGGACTGGTCACCGCCTTCGGCGGGCGGGTGGGCCGGGTGCGGCCGGCGCACGGCGAGGTCGCCCGGGTCGAGCACGACGGCGCCGGGGTCTTCACCGGGCTGCCCCAGGGGTTCGCCGCCGTCCGCTACCACTCGCTCGCCGCCCTCGAGGTCCCGCGTGAGCTGGTCGCCACCGCCTGGGCCGAGGACGGCACCGTGATGGGGGTCCGCCACCGCGACCTGCCGCTGGAGGGGGTCCAGTTCCACCCGGAGTCCATCCTCTCCGAGCACGGGCAGGAGCTCGTCGCCAACTTCCTGGGCGCCGGCGGCAGGACGCCCCGGTGACCCCGGAGGAGACCTTCGCGGAGGTCGCGGCGGCCCAGCCGCGCTCCTTCTGGCTCGACGGCGGCGGGGCGCGGGCCTGGTCGGGTCGCCGGTCGGTCATCGGCTGGCTCGACCCCGACGACGTCTCCCTGACCTACGACGCGACCGCCGGGGTGGTGCACCGGCACACCGGCGCCGGGGCCTCGGCCCGGTCGGAGGCGGTGGGCGACGACGTCTTCGCGGTGCTGGCCCACGAGCTGGCCACCGGTCCCGCCGACGCCCAGTGGTTCGGCTACCTGGGTGCCGCCAGCCGGCCCGACCTGCCCGCCCGGCCCGACCCGCACCAGCCCGACGCGGTCTGGATGCGCCCGCGCCACGTCCGGGCCTTCCGCCACGACCCCCCGTCGCGGCGGGCCCGGGCTCCGCGACCCGGGAGCGCGGGCCCGGTCCCGCAGGAGTACGCCGCCGCCTTCGCGCGGGTCCAGGAGGAGCTGCACGCCGGGAACTCCTACGAGGTCAACCTGACCCACCGCCTCGAGGTCGCCTCCGGCCTCGACCCGGCCGCGGTCTACCTGCGGCTGCGGGAGCTCAACCCGGCGCCGTACGCCGGCTTCCTGCAGCACGACGTGGCGGGTCACCGCGCCTGGCTGCTCAGCTCCTCACCCGAGCGCTACGCCCTGGTCACCGCGGACCGGGTGCTGGAGACCAGGCCCATCAAGGGCACCACCGCGCGGGGCGCGACCGCGGCCGAGGACGAGGAGTCGCGCCAGCGGCTGGCGGCGGAGCCGAAGTTCCGCGCCGAGAACCTGATGATCGTCGACCTGCTCCGCCACGACCTGGCGCAGGTCTGCGTGGTGGGGACCGTCGAGGTCCCGACGCTGATGGAGGTGGAGTCCTACGAGTCCGTCCACCAGCTGGTCTCCACGGTGCGCGGTCGGCTGCGCGACGACGTCTCGACCGTGGCAGCGCTCCGCGCGCTCTTCCCGGCCGGCTCGATGACCGGGGCGCCGAAGCTGCGGACCATGGAGATCATCGAGGCGGTCGAGACGACTCCGCGGGGCGCCTACGCGGGCGCCTTCGGCTGGCTGGCCGCCGACGGCCGCGCGGACCTCGGGGTCGTCATCCGCTCGCTGACCACCCCGGGCGACGGACGCTGGAGGGTCGGCACCGGCGGCGGCATCACCGTGCGCTCGGAGGTCGCCGAGGAGCATGCGGAGACCGTCTGGAAGGCCGAGCGGCTGCTGGCGGCGCTCAGGTGAGCTCGTCGGCCTCGAGGTCGGGGTGCCGGCTCGAGACCTTGCGCGCGGCCACCAGGTGGCCGCCGAGATAGCCGCTGACGCCGAGGGCGGTGCCGCCCGCCAGCCCGAGCGCGACGCCCCGCGCGTGGTGGCCCCGGCGCCGCGCCACCAGCGAGGCACCGTAGAGCCCCATCGCGACGACGTTGGAGATCGCGTGCACCACGCCCACCCGCTTCTCCGCCGTCCCGGTGCGGTGCCACTCCGCCCAGCCGGCGAGCGCGGTGGGCAGGGAGGCCGCGAGGCCGCCGCCGAGCAGCAGCCGGCTCGCGGGGCGGGCGCTCTCCCCGCCGACGAGGTCGAGCACGGTCGCCGACATCCACATGCCGATCGGCGCGTCGGTCATCAGGGGATGGACGGCGTGCCCGAGCCACTCGCCCTGCAGGAGGCGGCGTCGCCCCTCGCTGGCGACCAGGGCGTCGACCAGCGGCTGGTAGAGCCCCACGAGGGGGTCGAGGCGCGGGCTGCGCTCCAGCGCCTGGGTCGCTCGGACGAACGGGTTCGAGGAGGTGGTGGCCATGGCACCCGGTACCCACCAGGAGACGTCGCGAAGCGTCAGTCCGGTGGGGTCGCGGCGACCCCGGGGACCCACATGACCAGCCGGGCCCCGCCGGCCGGCGAGGTGTCGGCCCGGACCGCTCCGGAGTGCCGCTCGGCCGCCTGGCGCACGATCGAGAGGCCGAGACCGGAGCCGGGCAGGGCCCGGGCGTCGTCGGAGCGGTAGAAGCGGTCGAAGACGTGGGGCAGGTCCTCCTCCGCGATCCCCGGCCCCTCGTCGTCCACCGTGAGCACGCCCTCGGCCAGCCGGACGGTGACGGTGCCGTGGGGCGGGCTCCACTTGGCGGCGTTGTCGAGCAGGTTGGTGACCGCACGCTCCAGCGCGGCGGCCTCGCCGCGCACCGGCCACGACTCGACCTCGACGGCGAACTCGGCGGCCGAGCGGCGGCGCACCCGGGCGACCGCCCGCAGCACCACCTCCGCCAGGTCGAACTCGGCGACCACGGGGGAGAGCGGCTCGTCGCGGGCCAGCTCGACCAGGTCGCCGACCAGGGTCGAGAGCTCCTCGATCTGTGCGCGCACGTCGTCGAGCAGCTCGGCCCGGGCCTCCGGGGGCAGCCCGTCGCCGGCCTGGCTGAGCAGGTCGAGGTTGGTGCGCAGGCTGGTCAGGGGGGTGCGCAGCTCGTGGCCGGCATCGGCGACCAGCCGGCGCTCGCGGTCCCGGGAGGCCGAGACCGCCTGCACCATCTCGTTGAAGGCGCGGGCCAGCCGGGCCACCTCGTCGTCGCCCTCGACCCGGATCGGCCGCAGGTCCTGGGTGCGCGCGATCCGCTCCACCGCGCCGGTGAGCCGGCGCACCGGGCGCAGTCCGTTGCGCGCCACCAGCCAGCCGGCCAGGGCGGCCACCAGGACACCGGTGCCGCCGAAGATCGACATCACGGTGCCGACCCCGCGCAGGGTCCGGTCGGTGTCGGCCATCGGCTGGAGCAGCACCAGCGCCTGGCCCGGCCCCGCGGGCACGGTCGCCACCCGGTAGCGGACTCCGCCCTCGGCCCGGAGCGTCCGGACCGACGTGGGCCGCTCGCCGCTGGCCACCTCCAGCTCCGAGGCGCCCAGGGTGAACGCCGGGCCGTCGTTGTCGGCGGTGTACCACTGCCGGTCGGAGGTGATGAAGACGATGCGGACGTCGGCGGCGCCCAGCATCCACGGGGGCACCTCACGGAAGGTCATCTCCGCCAGCGTGCTGTAGGAGGCGGCCCGGGTGGCCCGGTCGAGGAGGGAGTCGTCCAGGCTCGACTGCAGCTGCATCCGCACGGTGAGGAAGGCACCCGCCGCCATGAAGGCGATCGCGACGCCGACCGCCATGGTGGTCAGCAGAGCCACCCGGCTGGCCAGCGAGCGCCGGTAGTGGAACCCGCCCATACCCCGGCTCACGCCTCCCTGAGCACGTAGCCGACGCCGCGGACGGTGTGGATCAGCCGCGGCTCGTCGCCCGCCTCGGTCTTGCGCCGCAGGTAGCCCACGTAGACCTCCAGCGAGTTGGCGCTGGTGGGGAAGTCGTAGCCCCACACCTCCTCCAGGATGAACGAGCGCTCCAGCACCCGCCGGGGCCGGCGCAGGAACATCTCCAGCAGGGCGAACTCGGTGCGGGTCAGCTCGATCTGCCGCGCGCCGCGCCGCACCTCCCGGGTGGCGACGTCCATCGACAGGTCGGCGAAGGTCAGCACCTCGTCGGCGCCCTCGTCCCCCGAGCCGACCCGGCGCAGCAGCGCCCGCAGCCGGGCGAGCAGCTCCTCCAGCGCGAACGGCTTGGTGAGGTAGTCGTCGGCGCCGGCGTCGAGGCCCTCCACCCGGTCGCCGACCGCGTCCCGGGCGGTCAGCACCAGGATGGGCAGGTCGTTGCCCGCGGTCCGCAGGGCGCGGGTCGCCTCCAGGCCGTCGAGGCGGGGCATCATCACGTCCATCACCACCACGTCGGGTGCGGCGGCGGCGATGCTGGCCAGCGCCTCGGCGCCGTCGGAGGCGAGCGACACGTCGTACCCGTTGAACTCCAGGGAGCGGCGCAGCGACTCACGGACGGCCCGGTCGTCGTCGACGACCAGGACCCGGGGGCGGGTGGAGGCGTTCTGCACGGCACCACTGTGCCAGCCGCTCCTGAGCGCCGGCTGAACGACGACGGGGCGCTTCGGAGGAAATCCGGGACAACCGGGGCGCCCCCTCCATACCCTCGACGGGTGATCCGCCTCCTGCACCCCGTCGCCGTCCTGGCCGTCCTGGCAGGGCTGACCGGCCTGGCGCCGGCCACTCTCGCCGCGGGGCCCGACTCCTCCAGCACCACGCGCGACTACACCCGGCAGGCGGCCGGCTACGACCAGCGTGAGGCCGGCGCGGGGCTGCTGCCCGCCACCGAGGTGTGGCAGACGCCGGAGGCGGCGTACCCCCAGAACCCGTCCAACCCGCTGGCCGGCCGCCGCTGGGGCGTCTACCTCGGTCCGCAGGACCAGGTCTACTACCCCTACCTCGCGGCCACCGGCGAGGAGCAGGCGCAGCTGGCCAAGATCGCGCAGCGGCCCCGGACGAAGTGGTTCGGGGGCTGGATCCCGGACGAGGAGATCACCACCAAGGTCGCGAGCTACGTCGAGACCTCCCAGGCGGGCGACCCGGAGGCGCTGGTGCAGATGGCGCTCTTCCGGATGTCACCCTGGGAGAACGAGGCGTGCGAGCGGCGCTCCACCCCCGAGGAGCGGAGCAGCTACAAGAGCTGGATGCGCAACGTGGCGGCCGGGATCGGCTCCGCGCCGGCGCTCGTGGTGATGCAGCCGGACATGCCGTTCTTCTGGTGCACTCCCGACCGGGGCGCGAAGGCCCGGCTCCTCGCCTACGCGACCCGGATCCTGAGCGAGCTGCCCCGCACCGAGGTCTACCTCGACGCCGGCGCGGCCGACTGGTGCAAGAAGGGCACCGGGCAGCAGCCCGAGCACTGCGCCGACCTGCTGACCCGGGTCGGTATCCAGCACGCCCGCGGCTTCGCGCTGGACTCCACCCACTACACCGGCCCGGTGGAGAACATCCTCCACGGCAGCGAGATCGCGCGGATCCTGCGCAAGCGCGGCTTCGGGCACAAGCACTTCATCATCGACACCGCCAAGTCCGGCCGGCCGACGATGTGGCCGCAGGTCGTCCCGGCGGCGGAGGGCGAGGAGAACGACAACGCCCGCACCTGCCGGAGCCACCGGATGAACCGCTGCGTGACGCTCGGCATCCCGCCCACCGTCCGGACCGCGGACGACCGGTGGGGGCTGCCGGCCGACATCCGCCGGCTGGCCCGGCGCCACGTCGACGGCTTCGTCTGGTTCGGCCGGCCCTGGCTGCACTACCAGGCGGACCCGTTCGTGCTCTCCCGGGCCGTGGAGATGGGCCGCTCCACCCCCTGGCCCGGCCCGCTGCTCTAGCCCTGCACTAGTAGCGCCGCGCGACCTCGCCGGCGCGGGAGCCGTAGCCGCCGCCGAACATGCAGGCGTGGACCAGCAGCGGGAAGAGCTGGTGCAGCCCCTGGCGGTCCTCCCACCCGTCGGCCAGCGGGGCGACCTCCTGGTAGGCGGCGGTCACCCGCGCCAGGTGGGGGAGGCCGAAGAGGGCGAGCATCGCCAGGTCGCTCTCGCGGTGGCCGCCGTGGGCGGCCGGGTCGATCAGGTGGACCCGCCCGTCGCTGCCCCACAGGCAGTTGCCGTTCCACAGGTCGCCGTGCAGCCGGGCGGGCGGCTCCTCGGGGACGAGCGCCGGCAGCCGGCCGACCAGGGCCTCCACGCTGCGCACGTCGTCGGGCTCGATCGCGCCGCGGTCCTGGGCGAGCTTGAGGTAGGGGAGCACCCGGCGGGTGGCGAAGAACTCCGCCCAGGTGGGCGTCGTCCGGTTGGGCAGCGGCAGCCGGCCGATGAACCCGTCGCGCTGGCCGGCACCGCTGGCGCCGAAGCCGTCGGCCCCCGCGGCGTGGGTGGTCGCCAGCCGCCGGCCGAAGTCGGCGGCGCCGTCGGCACTGGGCCGCCCCGGCTCGATCCACCGGAGGATCAGGCAGTCCTGGTCGACGGCCAGCACCTCGGCGGCCGGTGCGCCGTCCGCCACCTCACCGAGCCAGCGCAGCCCCTGGGCCTCGACCACGAAGAAGTCGGGCGGCGGGTGCGGCAGGCTCTTCATCAGCGCGGTCGAGCCGTCGTTGAGCCGCAGCCGGGTCGCGGTGGCGATGTCGCCCCCGGCCACGGGTGCCGTGCTCACCACGGCGGCGCCGAGCAGGGCCTCGGCGCGCCGGGCGACTGCCGGCAGCCGGGTCATGGTCCGGACGCCAGCTCGTCGCCGACGGCCTCGACCAGGGCGGCACTCGTGCGTTCGACCATCCGCAACACCTCCGTGAAGCCTTCGTCACCACCGTAGTACGGGTCCGGAACCTCGCCGCCGGGATCGACGGGGTCGAAGTCGCGGAACATCCGCACCTGGGCGGTGGTCTCCTCGTCGGCCAGGGCACGCACGTCGGTCTCGTTGCTGCGGTCCATCACCAGGACCAGGTCGAGGTCGTCGAACCAGCCGGCCTCGAACTGCCGGGCCCGGTGCCGGGTGGCGTCGTAGCCGGCGGCGGTCAGGGTGGCGGCGGCCCGGGGGTCCATCGACTTGCCGACGTGCCAGCCGGCGGTGCCGGCGCTGACGACCTCGACGCGCCCGGAGAGCCCGGCCTCGGCGACCTGCTGCTCCAGGACCACGTGGGCCATCGGGGAGCGGCAGATGTTGCCCAGGCAGACCACCGCGATGCGGTAGCGGCCGGGCGTGCGGGGGCGGGGAGGACGGGGCATCTCAGTCGTCGCTCAGCGCCGTCTCGAAGAACCAGCCCACCAGGGAGATGACCACCGACCCGCCCACCGCGGTCCAGAAGCCGTTCACCTCGAAGCCCAGGCCCAGCCCGTCGGCCAGCCACGCCGTGAGCATCAGCAGCCAGGCGTTGATCACGATCAGCAGCAGCCCGAGGGTCAGGATGATGAAAGGGAGCGAGAGCAGCTTGAGCAGCTTGCCCACCACGATGTTGACCGCGCCCAGGAGCACCGAGACGGCCAGGAGCGGGCCGATCTTCTCCTTCAGCTCGGTGCTGAAGGGGGCGGAGGCGCCCTCGAAGGAGATGCCGTCGAAGAGCCACGCAGCGGTCGCCACCGCGACGGCCGTGGCCAGGAGCCAGGTCAGGAAGCGCATGCCCACACCCTAGGGTGGCTCAGGTGAGCGCCACCGGGTCCTCGGGGTGGGTGGCCCGCGCCGTCTGCGCCAGCAGGATGCCGGCGACCACGGCCACGCAGCCGGCGACGGCCACGGCGCTCAGCGACTCGGCGTACCAGGCCCAGCCGAGGGCGGCCGCCCCCACCGGCTCCAGCATCGCGATCGCGGTGACCAGGGTGGCGGGGATGAAGCGGAGCGCCACCAGCTCGACCCCGAACGGGGCGAGGGTGCCGAGCAGCACCACCCAGGCGAGCACCACCCACAGGGGGAGCGAGAGGTGGTCGAGGTTGCCCTGGAGCGAGACCGACGCGGCGTAGTCGGCCTCCACGCGCCAGACCGGCGAGGCGACGTTCATCGCGACGGTGGCGACGCCGAAGCCCCAGAGCATCACCTGCACCGACGACATGCCGGCCTCGTGGCAGGCCTCGCCGAGCAGGAAGTACGCCGCGAAGCAGACGGCGCCGCCGAGCCCCGCGAGCACGCCCAGGGAGTCGAAGGAGGCGCCCTCCCAGATCTCGGTGGCCGCCGCCAGCCCGGCCACCGCCAGGCCCAGACCCCACCAGAGCCGGGCGGTGACCGGCGCGCGCTGGACGAACTTGGCCCACAGCGCCACCAGGATCGGCGCCTGGTACTCCAGCAGCAGCGCCAGGCTGATGGTCAGCCGGTCGAGTGCCACGAAGTAGCAGAGCTGGAGCAGGGCCACCCCGACCAGGCCCAGCCCGAGCACCAGCGGCACCTGGCGGCCCCGCGGCACCCGGAGCGCGGAGCGCTGCCACAGTGCCGCGACCACCAGCAGGGTGAGGAAGGTGCCGGTGACCCGCAGCGAGGTCAGCTCGAGCGACTCGATGCCGTTGCGCAGGGCGATCCGGGAGACGCCGGAGTTGACGATGAAGAGGGCCGCGCCCAGGACGACGAGGGAGACGCCGACCCGGCGCGGGGCTGCCATGGGCGCATTGTCGCGCAGGTAGCCTCGGCAAGATGATCGAGGTGGGCGCCGCGGGACTGATGGTCGGGGGGGCCGCGGTCTCGGGGCTCTTCCTGGGCCTGGTCGGCCTCCTCCTCTCCCGGTGGCTGGGGCCGGTGACGGCCTTCGCCCTGACCGGCTTCGTCTGGGCGCTGGTGGTGATCGCCCTGGTCACCCTGGTGCCGCCGTCGGGCGCCACGACGCTGGTGCCCGCCGAGGCCCGCAGCGACACCTGCTCCACCGACTACGGCGGGCCGGCGCCCGACGGGTTCTGGATCTTCAGCGGCACCCAGCGGATGCTCAACACCGCGCTCTTCGTGCCCGCCGGGGCGCTGCTGGTGCTCGGCCTGGCGCGGTGGCGCGCCGCCTGGGTGCTGGTCCCGATGGGCCTGGCGGGCCTGGCCGGCTACTCGGTGCTCATCGAGCTGACCCAGCTCGAGCTCGCCCGCATCGACCGCTCCTGCGACGTCACCGACGTGGTCGACAACTCGACCGGGGCGGTGCTGGGCGCCGCGGTCGGGCTCGCCCTGGCGCTCATCCTGCAGCCCTGGCGGCGTCGCCGTCGGCGCTGACTAGGGTGAGGGGCATGACGAGGACCCCTCTGCCGCGGGCCGCCGTCGCCGCCGTCCCGGCGTACGTCGCCGGCCGGCCGCCCGCCGCCCGGCCCGGCCTGACGACCTACAAGCTCTCCTCCAACGAGAACCCCTTCCCGCCGCTGCCCGGCGTGCTGGAGGCCGCCACGGAGGCGGCGGCGCAGATGAACCGCTACCCCGACATGGGCAGCGCGGCCCTCTACGAGGCGCTCTCGCGGAAGCTCGACGTCCCGGCCGACCACCTGGCCTGCGCCACCGGGAGCGTCGGGCTGATCTACCAGCTGCTCAGCGCCTTCTGCGACCCCGGCGACGAGGTGGTGCACGCCTGGCGCTCCTTCGAGGCCTACCCGATCGCGATCGCCGTCGCCGGGGCCACCGCGGTGCCGGTGCCGCTGACCGCCGACGGCCACCACGACCTCGAGGCGATGGCGGCGGCGGTGACCGACCGGACCAAGGTGGTGCTGGTCTGCACCCCCAACAACCCCACGGGCCCCGCGGTCAGCCGCACCGAGCTCGACGCCTTCCTGGCCGCCGTGCCCCCGCACGTGCTGGTGGTGGTCGACGAGGCCTACGTCGAGTTCGTCCGGATGGACGACCCGGTCGACGGCGTCGCGTGCGTCCGCCGCCACCCCCACGTGGTGACCACCCGCACCTTCTCCAAGGCCTACGGCCTGGCCGGCTTCCGGGTCGGGTACGCCGTGGCGCAGCCGCCGCTGGCCGCCGCGCTGCGGGCGGTCTCGCTGCCCTTCGGGGTGAGCCACGTCGCCCAGGCGGCGGCGATCGCGTCGCTGGCCGCCGAGCCGGAGCTGATGGCGCGGGTCGACGAGCTGGTCGCCCGGCGCGAGCGGGTCGTCGAGGGGGTCCGGGCGGCCGGCTGGCAGGTGCCCGACACGCAGGGCAACTTCGTCTGGTTCCCCGCGGGTGACCGGGCGCTCGAGCTGGCCGCCGCGGCCGAGGAGATCGGGATCACGGTGCGGCCCTTCGCGGGCGACGGGGTCCGGGTGAGCATCGGCGAGGCGGAGGCGTGCGACCGGGTCGTCGAGCTGGCCCGGCGGGTCGCTCCCCGGACCGGCATGTGACCCGTCAGTACGGGTCCGGCCTCGCCTCGCGCCCACCCTGCGGGTTACGGTCATGCCATGAACGCCTCGTGGAAGCCCGGTGACGTCGTGGTACGCCGTGAGGTGCTGCGCGGCCAGCCGTGGGTCGGCTGGTCGGTGCGAGTCGTCGAGGACACCTTCGACCTGCTCGCCGTCTTCCTGCCGTCGGGCTCCGAGCTGGGCTTCGGCGGCGCCGAGACCCTCGGCTGGGAGCACCCGTGGAAGGCCGCCGGCCGCCGGGCGTGGAGCGGGCACGGCAAGCTGGTGCTGCAGCGCCCCGACGACGCCTACGCCGTGGAGCTCTCCTGGAAGGGCCCGGAGCGCGCGTTCGAGGGCTGGCGGATCCTCCTCCAGGACCCGATCCGCCGCCACCCGCGCGGCTTCGACACCCTCGGCCACGGACTCGACTTCGAGATGGCCCCCGACGGCACCTGGAAGCAGCTGCCGGACACCACCTTCGAGCAGCGCGTCGCCCAAGGTCGCTACGACGAGGCCCAGGCGGAGCGGATCCGCGCCACCGCGGCCGGCGTGAAGTCGATGCTGTCGTGGCGCAACCAGTGGTGGGACCGCTCCTGGACCTCCTGGACGCCTCCCGCCGGCTGGGCGGCGACCACCCTCCCCAGCGGCTGGGCCGAGAGCGGAGCCCGCTCCCGCGCCGCGGGCTGAGACCCATGAGTGACGACCTGACCCCGACGTACACCGAGAAGGGGAAGGCGTTCGAGCGGGACATGGACTACATCCCCGACCGGATCCTGGCCGGGGAGCGTCCGCGGGACCCGCACGACGAGCTCGCCGAGGGCGTCCGGGTCTGGCCGGTCGAGCCGGGGCGCTACCGGCTGGTCGCCGCGCCCGCCTGCCCCTGGGCCAACCGGTCGCTGATCGTCCGCGAGCTGCTCGGCCTCACCGACGTGATCAGCGTCGGGAAGCCCGGCCCCACCCACGACGCGCGCTCGTGGACCTTCGACCGCGACCCCGGCGGGCGCGACCCGGTGCTCGGGATCGAGCGGCTCCAGGAGGCCTACCTCACCCGGTTCCCCGACTATCCCAAGGGGATCACCGTCCCGGCGATGGTCGAGGTGGAGACCAGGCAGGTCGTGACCAACGACTTCCCCTCGATCACCCACGACCTCTTCTTCGAGTGGCGCGAGCACCACCGCCCGGGCGCCCCCGACCTCTGGCCCGAGGAGCTCCGCGAGGAGATGGAGCAGGTGATGCGGCGGGTCTTCACCGAGGTCAACAACGGCGTCTACCGCTGCGGCTTCGCCGGCTCCCAGGCGGCGTACGACGACGCCTACGACCGGCTCTGGACCGCGATGGACTGGCTGGAGGAGCGGCTGGCCGACCGCCGCTACCTGATGGGTGAGGCGATCACCGAGGCCGACGTGCGGCTCTTCACCACCCTGGTCAGGTTCGACCCCGTCTACCACGGCCACTTCAAGTGCAACCGCAACAAGCTCACCGAGATGCCGAACCTGTGGGGCTACGCCCGCGACCTCTTCCAGACCCCCGGCTTCGGCGAGACGGTCGACTTCGAGCAGATCAAGGCGCACTACTACGTCGTGCACACCGACATCAACCCCTCCGGGATCATCCCCCAGGGACCCGAGCTGGACTCCTGGCACAGCGCCCACGGGCGCGAGCGGCTCTAGAGCGGCCACTCCTCCCAGAGGACGCCGCCGACCGGTCGCGCCAGCAGCACCGGGTCGGCGACGTCGGGCAGCTGCACCGCGAACCCGGAGTCGGCCGGCGCACCCGGGTGGGCCGCGGCCACGTCCGGTCGCGGCAGCGACGCCGCCGTCACCGGGTGCCGGCGCGTGGAGCCGGCGGAGCGGACGGCGAGCTCGACCGGTCGGCCCTGCTCGTCGTAGGCCCACCCGGTGACCACGGTCCCCGCCACGGCGTCCACGCACCAGGGCAGGCGGCGGTCCCACCCCGGACGGTGCTCGTCGAGGAGCGGCAGGGAGAGCCCGCGGGCCGGACCCCGCAGCTGCTGCAGCACCTCGGTGTCGGCGACGGCGGCCCGGACCAGCACGTCGGCCCGCGCCACCGCCTGCCGCTGCGCCTGCGCGATCGCGGCCTCGGCGCCCACCCGCGCCCGGAAGGCGGCGCGCGCGGCCGCGTGGTCGGCCCGCGGGCCGGGGAGGTCCGGGAACCGGAGTCGGGGCGCCCCGCTGGCGACGAACCCGGGGCGGTTCGCCTTCACCGCGATCTCGCTGCCCGTCTGCCGGAGCCCGCGGGCGAGCGAGCCGAGGTACTCCACGGGGGAGCGGTGCACGGCGTGCAGCACGAAGGCCTCGGGCAGGGCCCCGGAGTGCTCCGCGAGCCACTCCGCGGGGAGCAGGCTGCCCCACTGCTGGGCCTGCTCGTCGCGCAGCGGGAAGGGGTCGCGGACCAGCAGCCGGCGGCCGGTGTGGGTGCGCGCGGTGTGGGTGCGGAGCTGACGGATCCGGTCGTCGAGCCGCACCACGGACTTGACGTGCGGGTCGAGCTGGAGGTCGGGCCGGCTCTCGAAGGGATGCCGGAAGGGGACGGCGTCGGGGTCGGGCACGTCGAGGCACCACGGGAAGGAGACGACGTTGACCTCCTCGTCGTCGCCGACGAACTCCCCGATGCGCGCGGTCAGGTCGCGTGGCACCCAGTACTCGTCGAGGTCGAGGAACCCCAGGTGGGTGGCGCCCCGCTCCTCGGCCCGCCGGGCGAGCTGGGCGTAGGCACGGTGCTGGAAGTTCCGCCCCGTCCGCAGGCACTTCTCCAGCATCTGGTCGGCGTGCCGGTAGTGCACCCGGGGCTCGACGGCGCGGATCGCCTCCAGGATCTCCACCGAGGTGTCGCTGGTCTGGTTGAGGAAGAGGTCGATCTCGTCGAAACCGACGCGCAGGTGGTGGAAGATCCAGTCCGCCAGGTAGGGGCCCTCATCCTTGGCGATGGCGGCCAGGGCGATCCTGCGCGGAGGTGCCGGGGTCATGGCGGCGAGGGTAACGGGGGTACAGGCACGTCATGCGACACGGCGAGCTCAGGATCGGCATCAGCGGCTGGCGGTACGCCGGCTGGCGCGGCGACTTCTACCCGGCCGGGCTGCCGCAGCGGCGCGAGCTCGAGCACGCCGCCTCCCGGCTGACCTCGATCGAGATCAACGGCTCGTTCTACTCCCTCCAGCGCCCGACCTCCTACGCCGCATGGCGCGAGGCCACCCCTGACGCCTTCGTCTTCGCCGTCAAGGGCGGGCGGTTCATCACCCACCTGAAGCGGCTGCGCGACGTCGACTCCGCCCTGGCCAACTTCTTCGCCTCCGGGCTGCTGGCGCTGGGGCCCAAGCTGGGTCCGGTGCTCTGGCAGCTCCCGGAGAACCTGGCCTTCGACGCCGAGCTGCTCGACGACTTCCTCTCCCGGCTGCCGCGGACCACGGCCGAGGTGGCGCGGCTCGCCGCCCGGCACGACGACAAGCTCGCCGACGACCGGGCGCTGACCGTGGCCGAGGCCGAGCTCCCGGTGCGGCACGCGCTGGAGTTCCGCTCCCGGACCTTCGTCGACGAGCGGGCCTACGGCGTGCTGCGCGAGCACGGCGTGGCCTGCGTGCTCGCCGACACGGCCGGCCGGTGGCCGAAGGTCGAGCAGGACACCGCCGACTTCCGCTACGTCCGGCTGCACGGCGACGCCGAGCTCTACACCAGCGGCTACTCGGCCGAGGCGCTCGACGCCTGGGCGCGCCGGTGCCGCGACTGGTCCGAGGCGGGGCAGGACGTCTTCGTCTACTTCGACAACGACGCGAAGGGGTTCGCCCCGCACGACGCGACGGCGCTGCTGGCGCGGCTCGCGCGTCCCTCCCGGCTCCCGGCGTAGGAGGCGACCCGCACCCGCGCCACCCAGCGCGGCACGAAGTGCCACCCTGGCGGCTCGTGGAGCACCGGGTCGAAGTCGACGGCCGCGCGCTCCGGACCGGTGAGCTCCAGCTCCCCGCGCTGCAGGACGCCGTCCCCGCCGTCGACCCGCACCTGCAGCAGGGCGGGGAGGAGCGCGACGACGTCGCGGACGTCGGGGGTGGTGAGCCGCGGGTCGTCCGACTCCATCAGGACCCGGGCGCGGACCCCGTCGCCGGACTCCCAGGCCAGCAGCGAGGTCAGGCTCACCGCGCCCCACGTGGCGGCCGGCCACAGGGTGGAGCGCCGCCAGCCCCGGGTGCCGGCGCTGCTGGCGACCAGGACGTCCACCGGCCCCTCGCGGCCCTGGTAGCGGAGGCTGAGGCCGAGGATGTCGGGGGCGTCGCCCGGGGTGCCGAGTGCCTTGGAGATCCGCACCAGGCAGTCGGTCTCGCCGACGGGGAGCGGACCCTCGCCGCGGACCCGGAGCCGGGCCCCGAGGGTCACGCCGCGCGGGTGGAAGAAGCGGGCCGAGCGGGCCCTGGAGCCGAGCCGGAAGGCGGTGCGGGCGGCGGCGGCCAGCGGCGCGACGAGGTCCATGCCGGGTGGGTACCCGTTCAGCGACGCAGCCAGCCGGTGACGGTGGGCAGGCCGCCGACCCAGCGCAGGCGGGCGGCGTACATGGCGCGCACGCCGCGCTGCCGCTCCTTCTTGGACCAGTCGAAGCCCGAGGCGCACGGCTTCGGCTTCCCGTGGCAGACCCACCCGTGCAGGAAGAGGCGCTTGCCGGCGATGTCGGCGCCGCCGGGCCCGCAGAGGCCGGTGGTCTCCCGGTCGAGGAGCACCCCGGACTCCGCGGCGCTCCAGTCGGTGGGCGTGGCGGAGCGCAGCCAGACGGTGCGGTAGCTGCACCGGGTGAAGTCGCCCTCGGAGAGGAGGAGCACCCATCCCTCCGGTCGCTGGACCAGCACCGGGTTCTCCACCACCCCCGGGTAGCGGTAGAGCTCGACGCTCACCGCCGCGCGCTTCACCGCGGTGCCGCGGCGGTTCAGCGGCACCGCCCGGATCGACGACGGGATCCGGTCGGTCTTGTAGAGCAGCACCGGTCCGTCCTCGCCCAGGTGCAGCGACGGGTCGATCACCCCGGCGCGGGGCAGGGTGGGGTCCCGGGGCAGCAGCGGGTCGCCCGCGGTCGGCACCTGGCGGACGTACGCCGGGCAGACCAGGGGGCGTTCCCCCACCGGCTTGAAGCCGCGCAGCGGGTGACGGGAACGGGCCACCCCGATGCAGCGGCCGTACTCGCCGAGGCCGCGCACCGGCGCGGAGAAGTAGAGGACCCACCAGCCGCGCACCTTCTTGACGTCGGCGGCCCAGATGTCGCCGCGTCGCGACCACGACGGCAGCCGGGTCAGCGCCGGGCCGTGCGGACGCCAGGTCCCGTTGCGGCTCCTGGTCCAGGCGCGGGGGGCGCGCTCCCCGGTGGCGAACCCGACGTAGCCGCCCCCGAACCGCTCCACGGCCGGGTCGGCGAAGTTGCCCGGCAGGACCGGGCGCGGCGTCCCGGCGGCGGCCGGAGCCGCGGGCACCAGGAAGGACGCCGTCACCAGGACGGCCAGGAGGAGCGCTCTCACCAGCTGACCTCGCGGCAGCCGGAGGCGTCGGTCTCGACCTGGAGGGTGGCGTGCTCGACCCCGAAGCGCTCGAGCAGCACCGAGCGTGCCGCGCCGATCACGGTGTCGGCGGGGGAGTGGGCGGCGACGAGGTGGGCGGTGGCCACGTTCATCCCCGAGGTCAGGGTCCACAGGTGGAGGTCGTGCACCTCCTCCACGCCCGGCACCCCGGCGAGGGCGGACTCGACCTCGGCGGGCACCATGCCGGCCGGTGCGTGCTGGCCCAGCACCGCCAGGACCTCCCGGCCCAGCAGCACGGCGCGGACCGTGACGAAGGCTGCGATCCCCACCGCGACCGCGGTGTCCCAGCCGGCCCGGCCGGTGGTGGCGACCAGCGCGCCGGCGACCAGGACGCCGACGGAGCCCACCGTGTCGGCGACCACCTCGAGGTAGGCGCCGCGCACGTTGAGGGACTCCCCGGCGCCCCCGCGGAGCAGCGCCAGGGCGACGAGGTTGGCCGCCAGGCCGAGCGCGCCCACCACCAGCATCGGGCCGCCGGCGACCTCGACGTCACGCCCCACCCGCCGCAGCGCCTCGACCGCCACGTAGGCGGCGGCCCCCAGCATCAGCAGCACGGTCAGGCCGGAGGCGAAGACCTCCGCCCGGTAGGAGCCGTAGGTGCGCAGCCCGCTGCGGTCGCGGCGGACCGCGATCCGCGTCGCGGCGAGCGCGGCGCCCAGGGCGACCACGTCCGCGGCCATGTGGCCGGCGTCGGAGAGCAGGGCCAGGGAGTCGGCGGCCAGTCCCGCCACCAGCTCGACCACGAAGAAGGTGGCGATGAGGCCGAACGCGGCGGCCAGGCGCCAGCGGTGCCGGGCGCCGGCGTGACCCGGAGCGCCCCCGTGTCCCCCGTCGTGCCCGTGTCCCCAGCCCATGACAGCAGGGTAGAGGGCATGCCGGCTCGCGCCCTCGGGTACGCGCGGGACATGGAGGTCCGACCACACCGCTTCGCGACCAGCGACCCGGCGAGCGCGGAGGAGTTCCTGCGGGACCGCTGGGGCAGCCTGGGCCGAGTCGAGTTCGGCCCGCGCTTCTCCCTCGAGGTCAACGGCGTGCGGTCCGAGGACTTCCGGGTGGAGCGGCTCGCCCACACCTCGAGCCTGCGCTTCACCACCACCCCGGTGCCCGGCCCGGTCCAGGTGGTCGAGGTGCTCGGCGGCACCATCACCCTGGAAGACGGCGACGACCTGACCCGGCTCATCCCCGGCGACGTGGTCGTGCTGGACGAGGCCAGCAGCCCACTCTCGGTGAGCAGGTCGGTCAACGTCGGGGTGGTCACGCTGAGCCGCGAGCTGTTGGCGCAGGCGGCCGGCGTCCCGGTGGACGAGCTGGCCCTGCCCCGTCGTCCGGTCGTCTCCGGGCCGGCCACCGAGAAGTGGCGCCAGGCCGTGCGCCGCGCCAACCGGGAGATCACCGAGCACCTCCGGGACGGCACCCACTCCCTCGACGACGTGGCGCTCCGCCTGGCCCTGGCGGCGCTGACCACCTTCCGCGTGCAGCCGGCTCCCGAGCTCGACGCGCCGGGCGGCATGGACGCCGAGCACCCCGTCGCCCGGGCGGTGGCCTTCATCGAGGCCCACGCGGGCGACCCGCTGCGGGTCGGCGAGATCGCCCGGGCCGCCGACACGAGCGTCCGGGCGCTGCAGCAGGCGTTCGCCCGCCACCACGACACCAGCCCCACGGCGTACCTGCGTCGGGTCCGCCTCGAGGGGGCGCACCGCGAGCTGTCGGCGGCCGAGCCCGACGGCCCGGTGACCGTCGCCGACGTCGCGGCCCGCTGGGGGTTCAGCCAGGCGGGCCGGTTCGCGGCGCACTACCGGGAGGCGTTCGGCGTGCTGCCGAGCGAGACGCTGCGCACCCGACCCGGCTGGTCCTCGGCTGGACCGCCCCGGTAGGTTACGAGCACTGTGGTGCGGGTCACACCCCGACCGGCACCCTTGGCGAGTGACCCGGCGGAGACCCCGGAGGGTCGCGCGACACGAAGGAGTGCACGTGAGCCACCATGGTTTCGGACCGGACCTGGTCGAAGTGTTCGGACCCTCCCAGTCCGACGGAGGGCCCGAGCTGGTCCAGCTGCTCACCCCGGAGGGCGAGCGCACCCACCACCCCCAGTTCGACCGCGACTTCAGCGCCGACGAGCTCCGCGGCTTCTACCGCGACATGGTGCTGACCCGGCGGATCGACACCGAGGCCACCGCGCTCCAGCGCCACGGTGAGCTCGGCATCTGGGCCCAGCTGCTGGGCCAGGAGGCGGCGCAGATCGGCGCCGGCCGCGCGCTGCGCCCCCAGGACCACGTCTTCCCGACCTACCGCGAGCACGGGGTCGCCTGGTGCCGCGGGATCGACCCGCTCAAGCTGCTGGGGCTCTTCCGCGGGGTCGACCACGGCTCCTGGGACCCGGCCGAGCACAACTTCGGCCTCTACACGATCGTCATCGGCGCCCAGGCGCTGCACGCGACCGGCTACGCGATGGGCATGCAGCGCGACGGCGTGGTCGGCACCGGCGACCCCGCGCGCGACGCGGCGGTGATCGCGCACTTCGGCGACGGCGCGTCGAGCCAGGGGGACGTCAACGAGGCGTTCATCTTCGCGGCCTCCTACAACGCGCCGGTCGTCTTCTTCTGCCAGAACAACCAGTGGGCCATCTCCGAGCCGATCGAGCGCCAGTCCCGGATCCCGCTCTACCAGCGGGCCCTCGGCTTCGGCTTCCCCGGCGTCCGGGTGGACGGCAACGACGTGCTCGCGACGTACGCCGTCACCCAGGCCGCGCTGCAGCGCGCCCGCGACGGCCAGGGGCCCACCTTCGTGGAGGCCTACACCTACCGGATGGGCGCCCACACCACCACCGACGACCCGACCCGCTACCGGCTCTCCGACGACGTCGAGCGGTGGAAGCTGCGCGACCCCATCTCCCGGGTCGAGGTCTACCTGCGCCGCAACGGTCTGGTCGACGACGACTTCGTCGACGCGCTCATGGCCGAGGCCGACGAGCTCGGTCACCGGCTGCGCGAGGGGTGCAAGGCGATGCCGGACCCGCAGCCGCTGGACATGTTCGACCACGTCTACGCCGAGGAGACCGAGGAGCTGCGCGCCCAGCGCGAGGGCTACGCGGCCTACCTGGAGACCTTCGAGGAGGGGGCGCGCCGATGATCACCCTGGCCAAGGGGCTCAACATGGGCCTGCGCAAGGCGATGGAGGACGACCCCAAGGTGCTGGTGATGGGCGAGGACGTCGGCAAGCTCGGCGGCGTCTTCCGGATCACCGACGGCCTGCAGAAGGACTTCGGCGAGGACCGGGTGATCGACTCCCCGCTCGCCGAGTCGGGGATCGTCGGGACGGCGGTCGGGATGGCGCTGCGTGGCTACCGCCCGGTCGTCGAGATCCAGTTCGACGGGTTCGTCTACCCCGCCTACGACCAGATCGTCTGCCAGGTCGCCAAGATGCACTACCGCTCCCGGGGGCGGTCGAAGATGCCGATGGTGATCCGGATCCCCTTCGGCGGCGGCATCGGCGCGGTCGAGCACCACAGCGAGTCGCCGGAGGCACAGTTCGCGCACACCCCCGGCCTCAAGGTGGTGGCCTGCTCCAACCCGGTCGACGGCTACTGGATGATCCAGCAGGCGGTCGCCTGCGACGACCCGGTCATCTTCCTCGAGCCCAAGCGGCAGTACCACGCCGACAAGGCTCGGCTCGACGAGTCGCTCACCCCCGACCCGCTCTTCACCTCCCGGGTGGTGCGGCGCGGCGAGGACCTCACGCTGCTGGCCTACGGGCCCACCGTCAAGACGGCGCTGGCCGCGGCCGAGGCGGCCGCCGGGGAGGGCAGGTCGCTGGAGGTGATCGACCTGCGCACCCTCTCGCCGCTCGACATGGGCCCGGTGCTGGAGTCGGTGCGCCGCACCGGCCGGGCCGTGGTCACCCACGAGGCCCACGTCAACCTCGGCATGGGGTCGGAGCTGGCGGCCCGGATCACCGAGGAGTGCTTCTACTCCCTCGAGGCGCCGGTCCTGCGGGTCGGGGGGTTCGACACCCCCTACCCGGCGTCGCGGATCGAGGAGGAGTTCCTCCCCGACCTCGACCGGGTGCTCGACGCCGTCGACCGTTCACTGGACTTCTGAGGAGCCGACCCGATGCCCGAGTTCAAGCTGCCCGACGTCGGGGAGGGCCTCACCGAGGCCGAGATCGTCTCCTGGCGGGTCAAGGAGGGCGACACCGTCGAGATCAACGAGGTGATCTGCGAGATCGAGACCGCCAAGTCGATCGTGGAGCTGCCGTCCCCCTTCGCCGGGACGGTGCTGGCGCTGATGGTCGCCGCGGGGGAGACGGTCGACGTCGGCACCCCGATCATCTCGATCCGCGAGGCCGGCGCCGCGCCGGCGCCCGAGATGGAGATCGACCTCTCCAACCCCGCCGCCAGCGGCGGCGGCGAGGGCGAGTCGTTGGTGGGGCGCAACAAGGCCGAGCGGGGCCCGCAGCGGCGGGCCCGGAAGGGCTCCGCCTCCCCCTCCTCCGAGGCCGGCGCGCAGGCCCAGCTCCAGCTGCAGGGTGCCTTCGCCCCCGGTGGCGCCCAGTCCCAGGACGTGGCGCCCGCCGACGAGCCCGCGGTGCCGGCGACCACCGCCGCCCCGGAGCCGCCGGTCCCCGAGA
The DNA here is from genome assembly GCF_058134365.1 of Nocardioides sp. Z22_16. Lineage (NCBI taxonomy): Bacteria > Bacillati > Actinomycetota > Actinomycetes > Propionibacteriales > Nocardioidaceae > Nocardioides > Nocardioides sp. Z22_16. The sequence goes on along the minus strand of NZ_JBYTTI010000003.1, from coordinate 9,725 downwards.
CCGCTCCCGCCCGGGTGCGCGCCCTGGCGAAGCCCCCGGTGCGCAAGCTCGCCAAGGAGCGCGGCGTCGACCTCACCCAGGTGACTCCCACCGGCGCGCGCGGCACGGTCACGCGCGACGACGTGCTGGCCGCGGCCACCGCCGACCCGGCGCGGCCGGGCGTCGCCCCGATGGCCGGCGCGCGCGAGACCCGCGAACCGGTCAAGGGCGTGCGCAAGGTGATGGCGCAGGCGATGACGCACTCCGCCTTCACCGCCCCGCACGTCACGGAGTGGATCACCGTCGACGTGACCGAGACGATGCGGCTGGTGGAGCGGCTCAAGGCGCGCCCCGAGCTGAGCGACGTCCGGGTCGGGCCGATGCTGGTGCTGGCCCGCGCGTGCCTGCTCGCGATGCGGCGCACCCCCGAGATCAACTCCTGGTGGGACGAGGACGCGCAGGAGGTCGTCTACAAGGGCTACGTCAACCTCGGGATCGCCGCGGCGACCCCGCGCGGTCTCGTCGTGCCCCACGTGAAGGACGCCGACGCGATGTCGCTGGCCGAGCTGGGACGGGCGCTGGCCGACCTGGTCGCGACGGCGCGCGAGGGCCGCACCCAGCCCGCCGAGATGACGGGCGGCACCTTCACGATCACCAACGTCGGGGTCTTCGGGGTCGACGCCGGCACGCCGATCATCAACCCCGGCGAGTCGGCGATCCTCTGCTTCGGGGCGGTCAACCGCCGTCCCTGGGTCGACGAGGGGACGGGGGAGATCGTGGCCCGCGACGTGACCACGCTGGCGCTCTCCTTCGACCACCGCCACATCGACGGCGAGAAGGGCTCGCGGTTCCTCGCCGACGTGGCCGGGATCCTCGCCGACCCCGGCAGCGCCCTGGTCTTCTGAGCGCTCCGGGAGCCCGCAGAAAATTTCACCGCGGAATGGTTTCGGCTTCACCCACCCGGGTAGGAGGCGCGCGTGACCCTGTCATCTCCGCGCATCGGCCCCTACGTGGTCGGGCGCCAGCTTGGTCGCGGGGGCGTCGGGATCGTCCACGCGGCGGTGCCCGAGCGCTCCGGCCGCGGCCCGGAGGTGGCGCTCAAGCTGCTCCCCGGCGAGCTCACCCGGGACCGCGAGTTCCGGGCCCGGTTCGCCCGGGAGGCGCGGACGCTCGCGGGTCTGGAGTCGCCGCACGTGCTGCCGGTCCGCGGCTTCGGGGAGGAGGCCGGGCAGCTCTACGTCGTCAGCGACCTGGTGCCCGACGGCGACCTGGAGCGGATGCTCCGCGTCCACGGGCCGCCGCCGCTCGACCTCGCCCTCCAGCTGGTGCTGGAGGTGGCCCAAGGGCTGGTCGACGCCCACGCCGCGGGGCTGGTGCACGGCTCGCTCAAGCCCGCCAACGTGATGCTGCGCCGCGAGGGTGAGGCCTTCCGCGCCTGCCTGACCGACTTCGGCACCGCCCACGGCGACCTGCCCATCGCCCCGGGCAGTGCCCGCTGGTCCGCTCCGGAGCTGCACCACGGCGCGTCCCCCTCCAAGGCCTCGGACCTCTACTCCCTCGGGTGCCTGCTGTGGGCGACGCTGACCGGGGGACCGCCGTACGCGGGCACCACCGACTTCCAGCAGGCCACCGCCCACCTGCACGAGCCGCCGCGCCAGCTCGCCGGTGGCTCGCCGCTGGTCCTGGAGCTCAACGCGCTGCTGCAGCGGACCCTGGCGAAGGAGCCGGGACGCCGTCCGGCCTCCGCCCGCCAGGTCGTCGACGTCCTGCGCCGGGCTCGCTCGCTGGCGGGAGGGCCCGAGCGCCGGGTGGTGGCGGTCCCCGCCGCCGGCGGTGCCGCCGTACCGCCGGAGGCCGGAGGGCGCTCGTGGCGCTCGCGCCTCGCGGCCGCAGCGGGGCTGGCCGCGGCCGTGGCCGTCGGGGTCGTCGGCACCCTGCTCCTGATCGACCGCGAGTCCTCCGCCGCGCCGGTCGCCTCGGTGGGGGTGCGTGCCTCGGACGGCACGGCGCTCAATCCCGAGGCCCGGGCCGTCAACAGCGTCGCCGCGTCCTTCGTCGACGAGCTCCTGGTCGACCCCGGGAACGCCCGGTGCATCGCGGGGCGCTGGGTGGAGGAGGTCGGCGTGGGCAGGCTCATCGCCGCCGGCTTCCTCGACGGCGAGATGGTCTACCGGGAGCGTGACCTCGAGCGCGTCGACCCCGAGATCAAGGCGTCCCTGGGCGCCGCCACCCAGGAGTGCCTCTCCTGAGACTGAGCCGAATCGTTACCGTCCAGTAGCAAGGGGCGCTAGGGTGACCGGGCTCACGGTCTTCGGAGGGGGTTCGTCATGGGGTGTCCCAGGTGTGGCATGCAGGTGCGAGGCGGCACGCAGTGGTGCGCCGACTGCGGGTTCCAGCAGCTCGTGCCGGAGCTCCACCCGCCGCTGGCCGGGCGCGTCTCGCTCCTGGCGACCGCCGGCACCCCCGTGCCGCGGCCCGCGGCGGGAGCCTCCCGGACCGGGGTCCTCTCGCTGATGGCCGTGCTGGTGCTCGTCGCGGGGATGGTGCTGATCGGCATCTCTCCCAGCGACGACGAGGTCGCGGCCGACGGCGCTCCGCCGCAGCCCTTCGGCCTGGTGCCCTCCCCGGACGAGTCAGCCGGCTCGCCGGCTGAGAGCCCCGAGGACCGGAAGGCGCGACGACAGGACCGCCGGGAGACGCGGAAGGCCGCCCTCGCACCTTCCCCCACTGCGCCCACTGCGCAGCCCAGCGAGGAGCCCACCGAGGAGCCCACCGAAGAGCCCACCGAGGAGCCCAGCGAGAGCGCCGCGCCGGTCCCGTCGGCCCAGCCCACGCCGTCGGCGCAGCCGACGCCCCAGGCCCCCAAGACGCGCAAGCCGAAGCCGAAGGCGCCCAAGACCCCGACGCCGTCCCAGGGGCCGCCCACCCAGACGCCCGGTGAGCCGCCGACCACCCCGTCACCCACGCCGGCGCCCCCCACCGAGGCGCCGACCCCGACCACCGCCCCGACCTCGCCGGCCGAGCCGACGCCGCCGGCGACCCCCACCCCGACGCCGAAGACGGCGGCCGAGATCGCGGCCGGACTGTCGGGCCAGACCTGCCTGAGCCTCAAGCGTGCCGGCTACAGCTACGAGGTCGTCCACGCTTACTGGGTGAAGATCAGCCGGTCGTGGTTCTGGGACCCGGACGGCGACGGCCGGGTCTGCGAGTTCAGCTACGGCAGCTGAGCCCGGTGGCCTGACCGGGCCGCCCAGCGTGCCGGGGTCTCGCCGTACTCGCGGCGGAACGCGCTGACGAAGGCCGACGCGCTCGCGTAGCCGACGCGGCGCGCCACCTCGCCCACCGGTCGGAGCCCGAGCAGGGCCCGGGAGGCCTCCAGGCGCATCCGGGTGCGCCACGTCGACCACGGGACGCCGTACTCGCGGACGAAGTCGCGCTGCAGGGTCTTGGTCGCCACGTGCAGGCGCTCGGCCCAGGCGGCCAGCTCCGTGGGGTCGCCGGGGTCGCTGAGCAGAGCCGCGGCCACCTGGCGGGCCAGCCCGGTGCCGCGCGCCGAGTGCTCCAGCGGCACCGGGGTGCCGAGGCCGGCGAGGAGCTGCTCCTTGAGCTCCATGGCCAGTCCCTGGTCGAGGCCGGGGCGGCACAGGGTGTGGACGGCCCGGGCGGCCTCCTCGCCGAACGGGACGGTCGCGGCCGCCACCTCCATGAGGTGTGCAGGGGCCTGCCGCAGGCAGACCACGTGGACGGTCTGCCGCTCGCAGCCGCTCACCTCCAGGGTCGAGCCTCGCCGGGCCCAGAACGCCTGACCGGGCGCGATGTGGGTCAGTCGGCCCCCCCGGCGCACCGCGAGCACCCCGTCGGGGGACCAGAAGAGCTGGTGCCGGAGGTCGTCGCGCGACTCCGGGAAGTGGGGGACCCCCCAGGTCGACGGGTAGCGGAGCACCAGGACACCGGTGGGCGGGCCCAGCCCGTGGCCGAACTCCTCGACCCAGCTGTCAAGGTGTCCTGTGAGCGACATCAGGTGTCCTCTCCTCGACACGGTTCCACGGTAGGTAAGGCTTACCTTAGACCTCATGACTGCCCGTCCCCTCCGTCGCGCCCTGGCGCGGACCTCCACCGCCGCCGCTCTCACCGGACTCCTCGCCCTGGGCCTCGTCGCGTGCGGCGACGACGGTGCCGAGGAGAGCCCCGAGGCGGAGTCCGGGACGCGCACCTTCAGCGCCGACAACGGCGAGATCGAGATCCCCGCCGACCCGCAGCGCGTGGTGGCCACCGGCTACGCCGTGCCCGTGCTGATCGAGTCCGACGCCGACCTCGTCGGCATCTCGGAGTGGTCGCGCGGCACCGCGATGATGACCGACGAGCAGCTGGCCACCTACGAGGAGCTGGAGAAGGTCGCCGGCGAGAGCGCCGCGGAGACCAACTACGAGGCGATCGCCGAGGTGTCCCCCGACCTGATCGTGATCGGCGTCCCCGCGCCCGCGCTGGTCGACCTCGACATGGACCGGCTCGAGGACATCGCCCCCGTGGTCGTGCTGGGCCCGACCGCCCCCGACTCCTGGCGCGACCTCTCCGAGCGCCAGGCCGACGCGGCCGGCGCCAGCGAGGGCTTCGAGGCCACCCGTGCCACCTACGAGGAGCGGGCCCAGGAGCTCTCCGAGAAGTACGGCGACGTGCTGGCCGACCTGCAGTTCGGCCACGTGGGCGCCTACGGCGACGTCTCGGCGGGCAGCTTCCACCGGGAGTACGCCGGCTCGTGGGGCACCAACATCGCGGTCGACATGGGCGTCGACTACTACGGCGAGCCCAGCGAGCCGGGCGAGGGCGCCGACGCGGTCACCGAGTATCCCTCGATCGAGGAGCTCCCCGAGAAGCTCGGCGAGGCCGACGCGATCACCTACACCGTCGGGCCCGACGGCAAGCCGGCCGAGGCGGTGGCCTACGTGCTCGAGCACACGCTGTGGAAGAACCTGCCGGCCGTCAAGGAGGGCAACGTCTTCGGCATCCGCTACACCGAGGCGGTCACCTTCGGCTCCGCGCTCAAGGCGCTCGACTCCCTCGACGCCGCGCTCGAGCCGCTGCTCTCGTGAGCCGGGCGATGGAACGCGACCGCGCCGCCGAGCGGGTCGCCGCCCACCACGGGGCGCGCCCCGCGCCCGGTGACGGCGTCACCCGGATCGGCTACCCGATCGGGGTGCGGACCGCCCAGGTCGTGCGCGTCGAGGAGGTGACGCCGTCGATGCTGCGGCTCACCCTCGGCGGCGCCGGACTGGCCGGGTTCCACACCTACCAGGCCGACGACCACGTGAAGGTGGTCTTCGCGATGCCCGACGGCACCCGCCACGACCCGGTCGCCAACGCCGACGCCGAGCTGGACTGGCCGCGGCCGCTGCCGCCGACGAGGAAGTACACGGTGCGGCGCTGGGACGCGCAGTCCCTCGAGCTCGACCTGGACTTCGTGGTCCACGACGGCGGCCTGGCCTCGGACTGGGTGCGGGCGGTGCGGCCGGGCGACGACGTCGTGGTGGCCGGCCCGCCCGGGGCGAAGGCCTTCGCGCAGACCTACGACCACTACGTCTTCGCCGTCGACACCACCGCGCTCCCGGCGCTGGCCCGCTGGCTCGAGGAGTCGCCGGCCGAGGTGTCGGCCGACGCCTTCGTCGACGTCGACCACGCCCATGAGCGGGACTACCCGCTGGCCGCGCGGGACGGCGTACAGGTGCGCTGGCTCGACCGCAGCACCGGGTCGCGGCTGGCCGAGGAGGTCGGCGCGCTGGACCTCTCCGACCGGGGGCGGACCTTCCTCTTTGCGGCCGGCGAGGCCGGCGACGTCAAGCCCCTGCGCGCCTGGGGCAAGGAGCACGCCACGGACGCGCTGGTCACCGGCTACTGGAAGCGCGGGGTCGCCGGGCTGGATGAGTGAGACCCCGCGCCTGAGGGTCCCGGCGCTCCTGGGAGCGGTCCTGCTGCTCGCGGCGCTGGCCGTGCTCAGCCTGTGCGTCGGGTCGCGTGCGGTGCCCCTCTCGGAGGTGGTGACCGCCTTCACCGACTACGCCGGCACCGACGACCACGTCGTCGTCCGGGACGTCCGCCTGCCCCGCACCCTGCTCGCCCTGGCCGTCGGGGCGGCGCTGGCCGTCTCCGGGGCGCTGGTCCAGACGCTGACCCGCAACCCGCTGGCCGAGCCGGGGATCCTGGGAGTCACCGCGGGGGCGTCGTTCGCGATCGTGATGGCGGTGGCGCTCTGGGGCGTCGACTCCCAGGCCGCGATGCTGCTCGCCGCCTTCGTCGGCGCGGCAGTGGCCACCGTGGTGGTCTACGCGGTCGGTGGCTCCTCGCCGCTGCGCCTGGTGCTCGCCGGCGTCGCCCTCTCCGCGGTGCTGGCCGGGGTGACGCTGGGGGTGCGGCTGGCGATGCCGGACGTCTTCGACAGCTACCGCTTCTGGTCGGTGGGCTCGCTCGCCGGTCGTGAGCAGGTCGCGCTCGGCCTGCCGCTGCTGGCGATCGGCGCCGGGCTGGTCGGGGCGCTGCTGCTGGTCCGCGCCCTGGGCGCCGTGGCGCTGGGCGAGCACCTCGCCCACACCCTGGGGGCGCACGTGGTGCGGACCCGGGTGCTCACCATCGCGCTGGTCACCCTGCTGGCCGGGGCGGCCACCGCGGTGGCGGGCCCGATCGGCTTCGTCGGGCTGATCGTCCCCCACCTCGCGCGGCGCGCGGCCCGGGGCTCGATCGCCTGGCTGATGGTGCTGACGCTCGTGCTCGGCCCGGCGCTCGTGCTGCTCTCCGACGTGGTGGCGCGGGTGCTGCTGCCCACCGGGGAGGTCCCGGTCGCCCTGGTGACGGCGTTCCTCGGCGGCCCGGTGCTCATCTGGGTGGTCCGCCGGTACGGCGCGGTGGCGCTGTGATCGCGACCGGCATGACGCGACGCGAGGCGGTGGCCTGCGCGCTGATCGCGGCGGCCATCGTGGCCGTCGCCTTCACCGCGCTCTGCCAGGGATCGACCTGGACCACCCCGTCGGAGACGCTCGCCGGCCTCCTCGGGCGCGGGGACAAGTCGTTCGTGATCACCCAGTGGCGGCTGCCGCAGGTCGCCGCGGGCGTCGTCTTCGGCGTGGCCCTCGGCCTGGCCGGTGCGATCTTCCAGAACCTGACCCGCAACCCGCTGGGCAGCCCGGACGTGATCGGGCTCGACGCCGGTGCCTGGACCGGGGCGCTCGTCGTGGTCGCCCTGCTCGGCGGCACCTCGGGCCAGCTGGCGACCGGCGCGGTCATCTCCGCGACGGCCACGGCGCTGGTCATCTACCTGCTCTCCCTCAAGCAGGGCTTCAGCGGGCTGCGGCTGATCGTGATCGGGATCGCGGTCAACGCGATGCTGACCGCGGTCAACTCCTGGATCGTGCTGCGCGCCGAGCTCGAGGTCGCGATCGCGGCCACCGCCTGGAGCGCCGGGTCGCTCAACGGCATGGACTGGGACGAGGCACGTCTGCCGTTCGCGGCGGTCGGGGTGCTGGCGCTGCTGCTCCTCACCCAGGGCCGGGCCATGCACCAGGCCGCGCTCGGCGACGAGGTCGCGGTCACCACCGGGGTCCGGCTCGGCCGGCACCGGCTGGCGATGGTGGCGATCGGGGTGGCCTGCACGGCGACGGTCACCGCGGCCGCCGGGCCGATCGTCTTCGTCGCGCTGGCGGCACCGCAGATCGGCCGGCGGCTCACCGGCAGCGCCGGCGTCCCGCTCGTGCCCGCCGCGCTCACCGGCGCCCTGCTCCTGGTCTCCGCGGACCTCCTGGCCCAGGTGCTCACCCGGCCGGTGCCGCTGCCGGTCGGCGTCGTCACCACCGCCCTGGGCGGGCTCTACCTCATCTGGCTGCTCGTCAAGGAAGTGAGACGATGACCCGTCTGCAGGCCCACGACCTGACCCTCGGCTACGGGGAGCGGACCGTCTCCAGCGGCCTCTCCCTCGCCGTACCGGACCGGGCGTTCACCGCCATCGTCGGCGCCAACGCCTGCGGCAAGTCGACGCTGCTCCGCTCGCTCGTCCGGCTGCTCCAGCCGCGCGCCGGGCGGGTCGAGCTCGACGGCACCGACGTGCGCCGGCTGCGGCCGCGCGCCGTCGCCCGCGAGCTGGGGTTCCTGCCCCAGGGACTCGTCCCGCCGGAGGGGATCCGGGTGGAGGCGCTGGTGCGCCGCGGCCGCTACCCGCACCAGTCGCTGCTCTCCGCCTGGTCCGCCGAGGACCAGGTGGCCGTCGTCGCCGCGATGGCGGCCGCGGGGGTCGACGACCTGGCGGACCGGCAGGTGGAGGAGCTCTCGGGCGGCCAGGCCCAGCGGGTCTGGATCGCCATGGTGCTGGCCCAGGAGACGCCGTACCTGCTGCTCGACGAGCCGACCACGTTCCTCGACATCGCCCACCAGTACGAGCTGCTCGGCCTGCTCGCCCGGCTCCGCGACGAGGGGCGGACCGTGGTCACCGTCCTCCACGACATCAACCAGGCGTGCCGCTTCGCCGACCACGTGGTGGCGATGAAGGCGGGGCGGATCGTGGCCCAGGGGGCCCCGGCCGAGGTGGTGGACGCCGCGCTGATCCAGGAGGTCTTCGGGCTCGCCTGCACCGTGGTGCCCGACCCGGTCGCCGGGACGCCGATGGTGGTGCCGCACTAGGGAGCGTGTGGACATGAGCGCCGGCGTGGGTGCGCTGCTGGGCCTCAACCCCTCGACCGCCCGGGGGAGGTACGCCGCGGCGCTGACGTGGATGCCATCGTGACGACGTTCCCAGGTCGCGGTTCAGCGCGGGAGGGCGTCACGCCAAGCCGTGGCGGTTTCAGGGTCGTAGTACCGACTGAACCCGCAGCCCCAGGCGATGGGAGATTCGAGCGGGGAACCGCCCCACCGGGCCTCACCGCTCACGAGTAGCCGTGACCCGACGCCGTAGGCGTACGCCGGGTCAGACGGGTCCGTGGAACCGATGGTCGGGGGTTGCACGTCAACCGTGACCGTGTCGCCGCGGCCACCGGAGAACCACTCTCGAACCTCAAAGGTGACGCCAGGTAGTTCCAGGTCCGCCTCGTCACCGCGGTCGGAAACCGAATCACCTACTGCCACCACCACTCCATCGAACGCGAACGCGCGCCCCGTGACGGTTTTCGGATCGTATGACTCCACACACGAGGCAGCCCCTCCCTCAGGGAGCGGTCCGCGACGATCCACTGTGGGATTCTGCGATCCGTCACGGCCAGAGTCGTCGAGGACTCGAGCGTCACCCTCCTGACTGGCTGCCCCAGTGTCGCTGGCGGTCCCCTCGCCGGCACAAGCGCTTACGGCGGCTAGGAGCGCAAGGCAGGCTCCAGTCAAGGCGACGCGGCTCATCTAGCCATCCCATCTGCGCGGTTCCCGGTCGTCAGTAGGACGCTACGTCCGATTGAACGGTTCCATCGGTCAAGCTGCGAGCGCGACCGGGCCTCGGCGGCAAGGCCCACGGGACAGATGGCGCAGCGTAGTGGCGTTGGTGCGCCCGTAGGGACCACCTCGGTCGTGGAAGGTGAGCCCGCCGTTTGACGCGAGACACACTCCGTGAGACCGGGCTGCCTGTGGAGGACGAGCAGCAGTGTCGGCGGTGACGACTATTATCGAACACATGATCGAGACCATGGTGCGGTGCTGGGACGCCGAGACTGTGATGTCGCAGGACGTAGGTGACGGTTCTGTATCAGGACATCGGTGACACAACCGGGGTGCTTGGTGGTGACACT